>NZ_JACSJQ010000001.1:1225400-1838100 GCF_018617145.1 Exiguobacterium sp. s75 | reverse complement strand
CCCGCTTTCGCCTCATCGCGGATGGCGATGCGGTCCTCGAGCAGCTTGTTGTAGATGAACCGGGCGCAGCCGATCGTCTTGATGAGGAAATCGGCCTGTGCGGGCGTCGGGTGGAGCCTGTATGTGTAACCTTTCAGCATGTCCGTCCCTCCTCCCTCCAGAAGATCGTGATGTATCCTCCTCGTCCGATACCCGCGGAAGGGGAGGGAGAATCTGACGGAATCACGAACTTTTGTTCGTCATATCTGTCACAGGGGGAAAAGACTTTTGGACCGGGTGATTCATCTCCCACCCACGCTGGGCTACGCCCCGAGACGCTTAGAGGAGGGAGAATTCTCGCCTACTTTTGTTAAAGACGACGTACCTGTTTTGTATGATTTTGTATATATTTGTCGCCATATTGACGATTTCATTCGTGAAGAGTTTGATACAATCGAATCGATTGAATGAAATAGGAGAGAATAAGAATGAGACGACACATGTTAGTTATTATGACGTTATTGATTGGGATGGGTACATGGTATTACATCGCGGGAGCCGCCCCAACGATTAAAGAAGTTCCGACACCATCCTTTACCGGACAATACCCCGGGTTACATTTAACGGTAGAGAGTGAACAAGCGAAAAGATATACGACATCAATCTCAGTTCCGAGAACGGATTATGAAATGCTAAACGAGGAGCTGGATGCATTCATTTTAGAAAAGAAAGAAGCATTTCAACACAACCTCACCCCTAGTCACGGTCAAACGGGTCACTTAAATATTCAGACCGATACATATCAAACGAATGAGGGAGAATATACGCTAGTCGTTCATACTTATGCATTCACTGGTGGTGCGAATGGTCAAACCACTGTCGACGTATTTCGGATGAACCTTTCGGACGGAACGTTCATTGAATGGGATGATGTCTTACGTGATGACCAACATGCATTAGAATGGTTCAAGCATAGCGTCATCACACAATTACAACATCGAGAATACGTGTTTGAGAATCAGTTACGTGAAGCGATTAAACATCCTAAATCGACGAAGTGGATACTGACGTCCTCTGGTCTAGATGTCATATTTGACGAGTATGAAGTGGCAGCGGGAGCGGCAGGTGTGGTAGAAGTTCATATTCCAATGAAGGAAGTTGAGCCGTTTTTGTTATCCAAATTAGATACGCCCACTACACAAGAAGAAGATTCTCCAATCATGAATCCCTCAAATAAGTCGCTTGAACCTAATGGGAAGTATGTTGCACTGACATTTGATGATGGACCACATCCAATCGTGACACCTCACATCCTTGAGACGCTTGAGAAATACCAAGCGCGTGCTACGTTCTTTATGTTAGGGAGTCAGATGGAATTCTATCCTGATGTAGCGAGACAAGTAGCGTTGTCAGGTCATGAGCTAGCAAATCATACTGAACATCACCCGGATTTGACACAATTGTCTGAGAAGGGAGTCAAAGAGGAACTCGAACAGGTTGATGGACGAATTGAGAGGCTTACGGGACAACGCCCATCATTGGTTCGTCCACCATACGGGGCTAAAAATGAAATGATTGAACAGATCATTCAGACAAAGGAGCAGACCCTTGCACTATGGACGGTCGATTCTCTTGATTGGAGTCACCGTAATGCCGATCAAATGTATCGCTTGATTATGGACAATGTCCATCCAAGTGCTGTTGTCTTGATGCATGATATTCATGAGTCCACAGCTGAAGGGTTGCCGAAAGTTCTCGATGCGCTGAAACGTGAAGGGTACACGTTTGTGACGATGAGTGAGCTCTTGACGTTGAAATAGTAAATGAACCCGCCGTGATAAACGGCAGGTTCATTTTTTTATTTCACTTCTTGATCTTTAATTGGGAACCAACCGGCACGTGTCGTGATGGCGTTCCATAGCGGAGCTGGGACAGCGAGTTCGGCTTGTTTGTTCAAGTCGAGTTCTGTCTCGATCTCGTCTTCGCGGTCCGATTTCACTTTTTCGAGCCATTCTGGATCGATGATCAGTTCGCGACCGAGTGCGGCAAAATCGACGACGTCGAGTGCGTCTTCCACTTGGGCCGGACGTTGGAGTTGCCCGACTCCGATGAGTGGGATGGCACCATTGATTCGATTGGCGATGCGGTCTATCGAACGCTCCGTGACATTCTCGTCACGCATGGAAGCTGTGTTGAAGTTCCAGAGAGAAGCGTGAATATAATCGACGCCCTCTTCTAAAATCATATCGAGTAACACATCCGTGTCGTCGAGTGTGATTCCTGGCTCTTCGATTTCTTCCGGTGAGAAACGATAGCCGACTAAGAAGTCTTCTGCATCTGCAGCTGCTTCTTTCACACGACGAATGACTTCGCGTGGGAACGTCAAACGTCCGTGGACATCACCGCCGAAGCGATCTTCACGGCGATTTGAATGCGGTGAGAAGAATTGTTGAATCAAGTAGGTGTTCGCTCCGTGAATCTCAACTCCGTCAAATCCGGCTTCGATGGCCCGACGCGTCGCTTCACCGAACGCCTCAATGATGGCTTCGACTTCTGACGTCTCGAGGGCACGTGGTGTGACGGCACCTTCTCGGACTGGTGCGACGGCACTTGCACTGACAGGTTGTTCGTTCGGGACGAGTTCAGGTGGTGACATCCGTCCAGCGTGGAAAATTTGAAGGATGGCTTTTGCGCCTTCTGCTTTTAAACTTTCCGCCAATTGACGGAGACCTGGGATGAATTTGTCGTCATTGACCCCGAATGCGTTCGGGAATCCTTTCCCGTCTTCTGTCACGTACGCGCAAGCCGTGATGGCGAGCCCGACGTTTTGCGCCCGCTTCCGATAGTAGGCGAGCTCATGCTCGGATACTTCGCCCGTTGGCTCTGATGAGTAATGTGTCATCGGTGCCAATACGAGGCGGTTCGGTACTTCGACGCCATTTTTGAACTGAAAAGGTTGTAACATACGTTTCATCTGAAATCCTCCTTCAACATGATACCTTGAAGTCTAAGCTTCTCGACTCAAAAATGCGAGTCGGATGCTTGTGAATGAACACATTACAGATTGCGCAAGCGTAAGAGATGATTGAACTGAAAAGAATAGGGTATAATACAGGAGAAAAGTTGATATTCGGTTCGAGACAATAGAGAGACCACAACAGAAGGGGGAAGCCTTGTTTTTGTTGTGGTCTCTTTTTCTATTCATTGAACCGTACTTACTATAGGAGGGAATAAGATGGAAATCAGAAATTTCTCAGCGAAAGAACGAGCGAAACGATACGAACAACTGACAAGCGAACGTCATGACGTTCTTGTTGTCGGTGGAGGGATTACCGGAGCGGGGATTGCGCTCGATGCGTCGTCGCGTGGGATGAAGACAGCGGTTCTCGAAATGCAAGACTTTGCGGCCGGGACGTCAAGCCGTTCGACGAAACTTGTTCACGGGGGACTCCGCTATTTGAAACAATTTGAAGTGGCGCTTGTCGCAGAAGTCGGGAAAGAGCGTGCCATCGTGTATGAGAACGGTCCTCATGTCACGACACCGGAACAGATGCTGTTACCGATGCACAAGGGAGGCACGTTTGGTCCCTTCTCAACTTCAATCGGACTCATGGTGTATGACTTCCTTGCAGGCGTCAAACGGGCAGAACGGCGCATGATGCTCAAACCGAATGAAGTCATCAAAAAAGCACCGCTCGTCAAAAAAGATGACTTAGTCGGTGGTGGATACTACGTCGAGTATCGGACGGATGATGCACGATTGACAATCGAAGTGGCGAAAGAGGCCGCGAATCATGGTGCGCTTCTCATGAACTATGCGAAAGTGACCGGACTGATTTATGAGAACGGCAAAGTAGCCGGTGTACACGTCGAAGACCAAATCGATGGGTCGACATATGACGTCTATGCGAAAAAAATCATCAATGCGACTGGTCCATGGGTCGATGAGTTACGGGAAGAAGACAACTCGAAAAAAGGCAAACAGCTTCGTTTGACGAAGGGAATTCACCTCGTCATCGATCAATCGAAATTCCCACTCAAACAGGCAATTTATTTCGACACACCAGACGGGCGCATGGTCTTTGCCATTCCACGCGGAAACAAAGCATATGTCGGAACGACGGATACGTTCTTCGATAAAAACAAAGCGCATCCACGCATGACGACAGAGGACCGCGATTATATTTTGGATGCGATCCATTATATGTTCCCGGACGTCCATGTCACAGCAGACGATGTGGAATCGAGCTGGGCGGGTATTCGTCCGTTGATCTATGAGGAAGGAAAGGACCCTTCTGAAATTTCACGTAAGGACGAAATTTGGCAGTCAGACAGCGGCTTGATCACGATTGCCGGCGGTAAATTGACAGGATATCGGAAGATGTCAGAAACAGTCGTCGACCTCGTCGCCAAATTGTTGAAAGAAGAAGAAGGCGTCGTTTACTTGGCGAGCCGGACGAAGCATATGCCGATGTCAGGTGGTCACGTCGGCGGTTCGAAAGGATTCAAAGACTTCCTTGAGAAGAAAACGAAAGAACTTCAAAATCACGGTCTCGACGCGGGGCACGCGGAAGAACTCGTCCGTCTATACGGTTCGAATATTGACCGCGTCATCGAGCGGATGGACTCGAACGCGTATGACTTGCCAGAGGTCGTCTATGCACAGTTGATTTATGGCATTGAAGAAGAATCGGTCGTTCGTGCCATCGACTTCTTGATTCGTCGGACCGGAGCGATGTTCTTTGATATCGATTTCGTACGTCAACACAAAGACGGTGTCCTTCGCTGCATGGCCGACGTCTTCAAATGGTCGGATGAGCGTTTGAAAGAAGAGCGTGAAGAGGTCGAGAAGGAGATTGAAATCGCAGTTGTGCCTGTGACTGTCGAATCGTAATGCACTGTATCGAAGGAAAGGTTCATTCTAAACAGGATGAACCTTTTTTGTGGCATGGTTTCGTCGATTCGGAATAACGGTATACCTCATAAGTAGTGATTCTTAGATTGAGGGAGAACTTTTTATGAAACGAAATCTCGTTGCCATCCTATTGATTGGCATTCTATTAGTAGTAGGGTGGCGTTATGTCGATCCCAATCGATTATTGGCCGATGTTTATTATGTCAAAGTTCCAAGTGCAGAAGTGGCGACACAAACTTCATCCGGTTATCGCTATGATCTCATCGGATACGACGAGGATGGAAAAAAACGTCCTCTGTCGATTGCCACTTCGGGGTTGTTACCGGAAGGAAACTATCTGCGGGTATTCGTGAAAGAAGAAGATGCGGAAGTGACCGACTACGAGCAGGTGAATGTCCTAGACGTACCTGAACAGTTGAAGGAAGAACAGGAAGAAGACAATTCCGAGCCATCGTTCCCTTGATTTCAAAAGATAGACGTCGCGAAAAAGAGATGAGTTTGGTAAGGTTAAATTGTTTGAATATGGTAAACGATGAATGAAAGAAGGGACATGCATGTCACGGATGTTAATAGCAGATGACCAGGACGGAATTCGTACGATGCTCGCGCAAGTGTTCACGAACATGGGTGTAGACGTGGACACGGCGCAAGACGGCATCAGCGCCTGGGGGTTTTTAGAGCGGGAACAATATGATTTGGTATTGCTCGATATGAATATGCCTCGTATGTTTGGACATGAAGTATTGCGTCGCATGCGCGAGAAACCGTTAGACACACCTGTCATGATCATGACGGCGTTTGGGGAGGAAGCGGTGATTGAAGAAGTGCGCCGTCTCGGAATCACAGCACAATTTGAGAAACCGTTTGATATTTATGGAATGATTGAAAAAGTGAAAGAAGTCTTGAAAATTTGACGTTTCGTCACCAAGATGACATATGTAAACGCTTGCGCTAAGCCATTTCTATGCCCGAATATCATAGGCACATGTTTTACGGTGTGTTATAATGGGAACGAATTGCACGGGGGAACTTTTCCCAAACGTGTATAATAGCGAACAGACAGGAGGATGTCATTATGCCATTAGTATCAATGACAGAAATGCTTAACAAAGCATTCGAAGGCAAGTATGCAGTCGGCCAATTCAACATCAACAACCTCGAGTGGACGCAAGCGATTCTTCGCGCTGCGGAAGACGAGAAATCACCAGTAATCCTCGGTGTATCAGAAGGTGCAGCGAAGTACATGGGTGGCTTCACGACAGTTGTCAAAATGGTTGAAGGTCTTATGCACGACTACAACATCACTGTTCCAGTTGCAATCCACCTTGACCACGGTTCTTCATTCGATAAGTGTAAAGCAGCGATCGACGCTGGTTTCACGTCAGTCATGATCGACGGTTCACACCACCCGATCGATGAAAACATCGAAATGACGAAACAAGTTGTCGAGTACGCGCACGCTAAGGGTGCTTCTGTTGAGGCAGAAGTCGGTACAGTTGGCGGCGAAGAAGACGGCGTTATCGGTGGCGTACAATACGCTGACCTCGATGAGTGTGTACGTGTTGTCAAAGAAGCGAAAGTGGATGCACTTGCTGCAGCACTCGGTTCTGTACACGGTGAATACCAAGGCGAGCCGAAACTTGGCTTCAAAGAGATGGAAGAAATCGCAAACGCGACACAAACTCCACTCGTTCTTCACGGCGGATCAGGTATTCCTGAGCACCAAATCAAAAAAGCAATCGAGCTCGGCCACAGCAAAATCAACGTCAACACTGAGTGCCAACAAGAATGGACTCGTGCGGTACGTGAGAAAATTGCTGCTGATGCAAAAGTATATGACCCACGTAAAATTATCGGACCTGGTATCGAAGCGATTTATAACGTCGTTACTGGCAAGATGCGTGAGTTTGGTTCAAGCAACCAAGCTTAATCCTGTCCTGAAAGGCTGACTCTTTTGTAGAGTCAGCCTTTTTTTGATGATTTAGGGAACGTATACATATATGGTGAAAAAAAGGGGGGAGTCTTTGTGATTTATAACGAGCGACCGACAGAATTGTTTTGGCGAATCTTTTATGTATATGGAGCAATCGTGTTGATTGGTCTTTCTTTAGCATTAGCCGCCGCCCCACTCATTTTAATTTATTATTATCCGGTACCTTGGCTTATTCCATTGTTAGTCTTAGTCGCCATCGGTGGGTTTGGGGTGTATTGGTTTACGAACACATTCCGTCGTTTATTTTGGAAAGAACGGAATCACTCTAGATACGAAATGACCGCAACGAGCATCGAGGGTGTAACGTATCGACATGAACCGGGCGAGTCGGTCGAGCAATCATTTCCAATCTCAGCGATTCGACAAATCGTCTTCTTCCCGGCGATTGTCCGAAAGACACAGCCGTCTCCGACGGTTCGGATTGGTCGGCCTACGGTAGAGTACACTCCGATGCTATCGATTATGACAAAAGATGATGCCATGGAAATCTTGTTCGATCAACGTGATCTGGTTGCCTTTGATCAATGGATAAAATCTTTCCATGAGCAGGGAATTCCGCTATTTTACACACCAAAAGAATTGTATTGGATTGGTGCGAATATCTCGACACGACGTGAGCGATTTGAACGGTTGAGTCGTCCGGAAGAAATCGTTCCATTTGTCTACACCGGCGACCTTGTGGCAGATGAGCAGACGGCAGCAACGAATTGGATTGAAACCCACGGATTGGAACGTTTGAAAGAAGGACCACACCAAGCATACTATGTGAAGCAAAGTAAAATTATGAAATGGTCATTTTTCGGGACGCTCGCTGGGATTGGCCTTGTCGTAGGATCGATGCTTGCAATCGCATCGTTGACGTAAAGGGTATAGCAATTCGACATGACTTTCCTCATAATAGAGATTGTAAGCGATCACAAATTAAGGAGGAGACACATATGCGTTTTTTCATTGACACAGCAAATGTGGAAGACATTAAAAAAGCTCATCAAATGGGCGTCATTGGAGGCGTGACGACGAATCCATCGCTCGTCGCCAAAGAAGGTGTCGATTTCCATACAAGACTTCGTGAAATCTGTGAGATCGTCGGGGATCTCTCGGTCAGCGCCGAAGTTATTGCACTCGATGCGTCGGGTATGGTGGAAGAAGGAAAGGAACTTGCCGCCATCGCGCCGAATATTACGGTAAAGGTACCGATGACACCAGCGGGGATGCAAGCGGTAAAACAGTTCAAGGAGCTTGGAATCAAGACAAACGTCACGCTCATCTTTAACGCCAACCAGGCCTTACTTGCGGCACGTGCCGGGGCATCATACGTTTCTCCATTCATCGGACGCTTGGATGACATCGGACAAGATGGGCTTGATTTAGTTGAGACCATTGCGAACATCTTCGCAATCCATGGCATCGAGACAGAAATTATCGCAGCATCTGTGCGTCATCCGGTTCACGTGACAAAAGCTGCACTCCTTGGGGCTGACATTGCCACAGTCCCTTACAAAGTTATCGAACAAATGATGAAACATCCGCTCACAGACAAAGGCATTGAGCAGTTTTTAGCGGATTGGAACAACGCTCAATCCAAATAAGTCCGTCGTAGAAAGGTTTTGATCAGCGTGGAAATTCTCCATATCGTTGGGCAGCAAAAACTAGAAGGAACCGTCGAGATTAGCGGAGCGAAACAGAGCGCTCTCCCTTGCCTTGTGGCTGCACTTCTCACGGAAGAGTCGGTGACGATTGAAAACGTTCCGATGATTGAAGACGTGGAAGTGATGGTCAATTTGTTAAAAGAGTTAGGGGTTCGAGTAGAGCGGGATGGCGAACGAATGACGATTCATTCGAATGAAGCAGTCGCAATGCCTCTCCTCGGTTCTGAGACGCGCAAAGTCCGTGCCGCTGTCTATTTACTCGGGGTCTTCGCGGCTCGCTTTGGAAAAGGGGCGGTTGGGTTACCTGGAGGATATGCGATTGGTCCACGGCCGATTGACTTACATTTGAAAGCGTTGGAACGTCTCGGCATTCATGTTGAGAATGAATCAGGTCTCTATCATGTCCGGGTCGATGAACTTGTTGGGAATCGAATTTACTTGGACTTGCGGTCGTTTGGGGCAACCGTGAGTGCAATGCTTGCGGCTATTCTAGCGACAGGGACGACGGTCATCGAAAACGCGGCTTGCGATCCGGAAGTCGTCGATGTGGCGACCATGCTCACATCGATGGGTGCACATGTGAGTGGGGCAGGAACGGATGAGATTCGAATTAAAGGGGTGGAACGCCTCCACGGTTGTACGCACACACTCATTCCAGATCGTCTCGAAGCCGGAACGTTCATGATGTTCGGTGCAGTGTCCGGTCGTGTGACCGTCCAACCGGTCATTCCGACACATCTCGAAGGGGTCATTCAAAAACTGTTGGATTTCGGAGCGGACGTCGAGGTCGGTGAGGAGTCAATTACCGTGACGGCGAACCAATTCATGCCAACAGATATTCGGGTATTCCATTACTCGGGGTATCCGAGCGACTTGCAACCGGTGATGACGGCAGCCTTATTAAAAGCTGACGGAACGAGTGTTGTCACCGATAAATTGTATGCGCAACGATTCCGCCACATCGCCGAGATGCGACGGATGAATGCGCAAATTACACTGGAGGATGCATCGGCTGTGATTCGTGGCGGCAATAAGCTGGCGAACGCAGAGATGGAATGCACCGATGCACGGAGTGCCGCGGCCCTGGTACTGTCAGCGCTCCAAGCTTCTGGTGAATCGACGCTACTACATGCGGAACGACTGAATGATTCGTATGTCGACTTTGTCGGCAAATTCAAACAACTCGGTGCGCTCGTTTGGGTGGAGGAACAAACCGAGGTATAAAGGGGAGATTTCGGGTGGAACGAAGTTTATCGATGGAACTGGTTCGGGTGACAGAAGCGGCGGCACTTGCTTCAGCCCGTTGGATGGGACGAGGATTGAAAGTCGAAGCGGATGATGCGGCAACGACGGCCATGCGCGACGTATTTGACACGATTCCGATGAAAGGGATTGTCGTCATCGGTGAAGGGGAGATGGATGAGGCCCCGATGCTATACATCGGAGAAAAAGTCGGAAATGGCTACGGTTCTCGTCTCGATGTCGCAGTCGATCCGTTAGAAGGGACAAACATCGTAGCGACCGGAACGTGGGGAGCACTTGCGGTTCTCGCGGTCGCGGATGCAGGCGATCTCCTTCATGCTCCAGACATGTACATGGATAAAATTGCCGTCGGACCGGAAGCGGCAGGTCTCGTCAGTCTCGACAACTCGATTGAAGAGAACATTGAAATCGTGGCGAAAGCGAAGAAGAAAAACGTGGAAGATGTCGTCGTCACGATTTTACATCGGGACCGTCACGAAGAAACCATTCAACGTGTCCGCGCGACCGGTGCGCGAATCAAATTGATTCCGGACGGGGACGTCGCCGCGGCCATCAACACCGCTTTCCCGAAAACGGGTGTCGATTTGTTGCTCGGTTCAGGCGGGGCGCCAGAAGGTGTCATCGCTGCAGTCGCAATGAAGTGTTTAGGTGGAGACTTCCAAGGGCGTTTGCTCCCGGAAGATGAAGCGCAGAAACAACGTTGCCATGACATGGGAATCGAAGATACGGATCGAATCCTCCTCCTCAATGATTTGGTGAAAGGTGAAGATTGTATCTTTGCGGCGACCGGCGTCACAGATGGTGAGCTGTTACGTGGAGTCCAATTCACGTCACAAGGCGGACAGACCCATTCGGTCGTCATGCGTGCCAAGTCCGGTACCGTTCGTTTCGTCGAAGGGAACCACTCACTTAAGAAAAAACCAAAAATGGTCATGAAACCAGAATGATCAGAAGTCGTGGATGTGAAAACGTCCACGACTTTTTTGTGGTGAAAGCGTCAGAAAACGGGAATGGATAGTCAGGAGGTGGGTGTGATGATTCAGGTTGAAGGACTCGTCAAAACATTCAAGGATGTTCCAGCTGTCGATGACGTGTCATTTTTCGTGAAAGAAGGAGAAATCTTTGCGTTTTTAGGTCCGAACGGTGCGGGTAAATCGACGACGGTGCAAATGTTGACGACACTCGTGAGACCGACATCTGGAGCGGCACGTGTCAATGGATTCGATGTCGTTAAACAAGAAAAAGATGTCCGATTATCGATTGGAGTTGCCTTACAAGAAACAGGAATCGATAAAGTGTTGACGGGACGAGAGCTCCTTGTCTTACAAGGGCGTTTGTTTAAGATGTCGAATGAAGAGGCGCAACGTCGAGCCGATGAGTTACTCGAAGTCGTTTCACTGACGGATGCGGCCGATCGCCGGAGTGGTACCTATTCCGGTGGGATGCGACGACGTCTCGATTTGGCTCTCACACTCGTCCATCGTCCGACGGTCTTGTTTTTAGACGAACCGACGACCGGACTCGATCCGGCGAGCCGAATCGAAATTTGGAATGAAGTACGCCGATTGAACGAGGAATTCGGGACGACGATTTTTTTAACGACCCAATACTTAGAGGAAGCAGATGAGTTGGCTGACCGGATTGCAATCATCAATCACGGGAAGATTGTGAGTGAAGGAACGGCCGAGGAATTGAAACAGCTCGTCGGTGGAGAGACGATTTCGATGGACTTCGCTACAGAATCTGAAGCTACCCTTGCCGCGACGCGATTTCATACATCTTCGAATGGCACACATGTATCGTTTGAGTTACGTGACATGACGTTGACTGAGATTATTCGTTCCTTGGATGAACAAGGGTTGCAGCCTGAACGATTGACTGTCAAGCAACCATCGCTCGATGATGTATTCTTGAAAGTGACAGGCGAATCGTATGAAGGAGGCGAGATCCGTGTGGACTGAGACATGGCTATTCACGAAACGGAGTTTGCTGACGACTATTCGAAATCCGTTTTCATTCATCCCGAACTTGATCATTTCTGTATTCTTTTTACTTGTGTATACGAGTGGCTTGTCGAGCGTGGCCTCGTTGCCTCAGTTCGAAGGGAGCGACTATTTGAATTTCATCTTACCCGTATCCATTGTTTCAGGTGCAGTCGGGGGAGCGGGAGGCACGGGTCAGGCACTTGTCCGAGATATTGAGAGTGGCTATTTCGCAAGGCTCTTGTTGACACCGGCGACCCGTACGGCGATTGTGCTCGGACCGATGATTGCGGGGATGTTGCAGTTACTCGTCCAAACGCTACTTATTTTTGCTGTCGCGTTTCTCCTAGGTCTCACGATTCCAGTCGGGGCAATCGGTTTCTTCTTCACAGTACTGCTCGCGATTGGATTTGGACTTGGTTTCGCAGGATATTCAGTAGGTGTCGCCTTGAAGACACGAAATGCACAAGCGGCACAGGCAGGGACGTTGTTGTTCTTTCCTTTAATTTTCCTGTCGACGACGTTCGTTCCGAAAGAATTGATTGAAGCCGAATGGTTGAAAGTGGCGGCGACGTTCAATCCAACCACGTATATTTTCGAAGGGATGCGAGCGGTTCTGACGCAACCGGAGATTGACTGGGGTGCTTTATCTGCAGGGCTCGCAGTCGCGGGTACGATGAGTGTACTCATGATCGTCTTTGCGGCAACGAACGCGAGAGGGGCATTGAAGCAAAAATAAAAACGACTCGGTTCCGATGAACCGAGTCGTGATATTGTATTAGAGATATGATCCAGCGCCTACATAGCGTGGTGCCCAGTATCCAGAAGTGAAGCTCGCGTATTTAACGCCGCCTGTTTCTGAGTTGATCATTTGTGTTTTGCTAAGTGCCATTCCGACGTGTTGAATCGTTCCGCCTGAATGTGAGAAGAAGACGAGATCGCCTGCTTGGATCGATGACTTCGAGATTTTCTTCGCGCTTGAGTATTGCTGACGTGAAGAACGTGGAAGTGTTTTTCCGATTGCTTTCTTGTACACGTGTCCAGTATATCCTGAGCAGTCAAAACCTGAAGTTGTTGTTCCACCATAGCGATACGGTGTTCCGAGATATTTCTTCGATTCAGCGACGAGTTTCGAACGTTTGCTAGAAGATGACGTTGAAACCGTTGTTGATGTCGACGTGTTCGCTTTCAAGTATGTGTACGTTGAAGAAGCTGAGATGTAACGGTGTGTGCCTTTGTAGTTGATTTTATAGAACGAACCGGATTTACCAAGGTATGTATAGCGTTGACCTTTATCCATTTTCGCGACGACTTTCGATGATGTAAGTGACGGGGCAGTACGGATGTTCAAACCGTTTACTTTCGAGTAAGCAAATGTACCGGTAGCGGCTTCTGCTTGTTCACCTGTTGAGAACATAAGACCCGAGAAAGCGACAGTGGCAGCGACGACGATTGATGCGATACGCTTTAACATTGTATAAATCCCTCCGTTTTTAAAATCAAGACATTCGTATATGACAAATCGAGTAATTTTTAATGGTAGAGCACAAG
The DNA here is from genome assembly GCF_018617145.1 of Exiguobacterium sp. s75. GTDB lineage: Bacteria > Bacillota > Bacilli > Exiguobacteriales > Exiguobacteriaceae > Exiguobacterium > Exiguobacterium profundum. The sequence continues at coordinate 1,824,768 of NZ_JACSJQ010000001.1, read as the reverse complement.
TTGCGGCATATACCCGGTTTCCTGTGCAAATAAACTATATCATGCGCAAGACCGATAGCATTTTTCAATCGCAAGTCAAAAAAGTGTTTTCTTGTAACAAAAATGAAACAATATGTGGATATAGCACTTATTTTGTTACAAAACTATCTTTTACTGTGTAAGGATTTGTACAAGAGGGAAACGATTGAACAAAAGGTGATTTTTGCACGGTGACGGCACGGGCAAAATGTGGTTAGATGATGGCAGAACAAATGAATCAAGTTGAATTCTTCTTGTAATGAAATGTAGAAAGATAGGTGACTTGAATGAGTCAACAGACAGAACCGACAAAGAACTATACACTTCGTGAACTTGAAACGAAGACGTTGAAAGAATTATATGAGATTGCCAAAGAAGTCAAAGTACCGAACTTCCGAGAAGCACGGAAACGTGAGCTCATGTTTCGTATTTTGAAATCACAGGCTGAATCAAAAGATTTATATTTCCTCGAAGGCATTTTAGAGATCATTCCACCGAATCCACAGTCTCAAAATGATGGCGGGTTTGGATTCCTCCGACCAATCAACTACTCTCAATCTTCCGAAGACATTTATATCGCCGCATCGCAAATTCGTCGCTTCAATCTTCGAAACGGAGACCTCGTCACAGGGAAGGTCCGTAAACCAAAAGAGAATGAGCGATTCCAAGGGTTGTTAAGTGTGGAAGCTGTCAACGGAGAGTCGACGGACTCGACGCGTTCGCGTGATTATTTCCCGGCATTGACACCGATTTATCCAGAACAACAGATGGTGCTCGAGACAGAGCCGACACATCTTTCGGTTCGTGTCATGGATATGATTGCACCAGTCGGGTTTGGCCAACGTGGGTTAATTGTGGCGCCACCAAAAGCGGGGAAAACGTCGCTTTTAAAAGAGATTGCGAATTCGATCACGACGAATCATCCGAACGTCGAATTGATTATTCTTTTAATCGATGAACGACCGGAGGAAGTGACGGATATTCAACGCTCTGTACCGGACGCAGACGTGGCGTTCTCGACCTTTGACGAGACGCCGGAAAACCATGCACGTATTTCAGAACTCGTTCTCGAACGCGCGATGCGTCTCGTGGAACATAAGAAAGACGTTGTCATCCTGCTCGATTCCATCACACGCTTGACGCGTGCGTACAACCTGTCTGTTCCACCGAGCGGACGGACGCTCTCGGGGGGGATCGACCCGGCGGCGTTCCACAAACCGAAAAAGTTCTTCGGAGCGGCGCGGAATATCGAAGATGGGGGCAGCTTGACGATCCTCGCGACAGCGCTTGTTGATACTGGCTCGCGAATGGACGACGTCATCTATGAAGAGTTCAAAGGAACGGGGAACATGGAGCTGCACCTAGACCGGAAATTGGCCGAACGTCGAATCTTCCCAGCAATCGACATTCGTCGCTCGGGAACACGGAAAGAAGAGTTGTTACTCGGGAAGGACGAACTCGATTCGCTCTGGACGATTCGTCGTACGATGAACGAGTCCCCGGACTTCGTCGAACAGTTCTTGCGCCGTGTCCGTGAGACGAAAACAAACCTCGACTTTTTTGCTGCGCTAGAGGCAGATAAGAAAAAAAGACGACCGGTGAAAAAAACGAAAACAGACTTGTAAAACCTATAGTAGGGTGATATTATATTCTAGTGAACTTTCTCTAGGTTGAAAGAATACTTAGGGCCGAAGGAGTTGAAAAGCAATGAAACAAGGAATCCACCCAGAATACCGTAAAGTCGTATTCATGGACTCGACGACAGAATTCAAATTCATCACTGGTTCAACTCGTTACTCTAACGAGACAATCACGATGGAAGATGGAAACGAGTACCCACTCATCCGTGTCGATGTATCTTCTGATTCGCACCCGTTCTACACAGGTCGCCAGAAATTCGCATCTGCAGATGGTCGTATCGAGCGCTTCAACAAGAAATACCAACGTTAATCGTAAAGTTGTATGCTCACCGCCTAGGGATTGCCCTTGGCGGTTTTTTGTTGCATCGACACGGGTAAAGAGACGAAAGACTGTCGTGAGGGGGCCGTTATGGAATTTATACTCATTAGTATCAGCTTGTTGATCGGGGTCGGCATCATGTCCCAATGGTTGGCATGGCGTTATCAAATCCCAGCAATCATCATTATGACGCTCGCTGGAGTATTGGCCGGTCCAATCCTTGGGCTGTTCGACCCACGTGAATTATTAGGAGATTTATATAGTCCCATCATTTCGTTTGCGGTCGCCATCATCTTATTTGAAGGAAGTCTTGGGCTTCATTTTAGCGAAATCAATCAGTTCCGACGGTCGATCGTCCGGATTGTCACGATTGGAGTCGCGCTCTCGTTTGTCGGGATGTCGCTACTCATTCAATATGTTGGAGGATTACATTGGGTCGTTGCCTGGACGATGGGGGCGCTCTTCGTCGTGACGGGTCCGACTGTCGTCATTCCGTTGTTACGTCAGGCACATTTGAAAGATCGGGTCGGAGCGATTTTGAAGTGGGAAGGCATCATTGTCGATCCTGTCGGAGCATTACTCGGACTCTTCGTCGTTCGACTCGGATATATCGTTTATGAAGGTATGGATTTATGGATGCAACTCCTCTTCGCAGGTGCTTGTATCGTAGGAATCGGACTCGGTTACTTGTTCGGCCATCTCTTGATGGGATGGTTTGTGGCAGAAAAAGTACCTCGCTATCTCCGTGCTTCGGTCACGTTGACGGCCGTCCTCATTTTATTCTCACTCAGCGAGCTCATGATGCATGAAGTCGGGCTGCTCGCCGTGACGGCGATGGGGATGACGATGGCCAATACGAAGCATCGGGATGAAGAAATCATCGAAGAACTGCAGTCATTCAAAGAGGATATTTCAATCTTGCTCATCTCGTCTGTCTTCATCTTGTTGACGGCATCTCTGTCCCGGGTCGAGCTGTTGAACATTTTCCAATGGCCGCTCCTCTTGACGATTGCGGGCATTCTGTTCTTGGTTCGCCCAGTTGCGATTTACTTGTCGACCATCGGTGGAGGTTTGCCACTGGCAGAACGAGGATTCATCGGCTGGATTGCGCCACGCGGGATTGTCGCGATGACGGTCGCTGGATTCTTTGCTGAAGAAGTCGCGCATCTCGGGATTGATGATGCGAAACAAATGTTGCCGCTCACACTCGGTCTCGTCTTCATTTCCGTCACACTGCACGGTCTCACGATTCGACCGCTCGCGCGTAAATTGAAATTAATCGATGAACAAAAAGAGGCGAACGCTGACGAATAAAGGACGGAGTTCTTTCAATCAGCATTTAGGAGAAGTCAACCCTTTTCCTCAACTCGAAAGATAGGTATAATCGGAAAGCGATTATCGATGGAGAGGGCGAAGAACAATGATGCATGTGACGAACCGATATGGTTGGATTGAAGTGATTTGTGGGAGTATGTTTTCGGGGAAGTCGGAGGAATTGATTCGCCGAGTCCGCCGTGCTCATTATGGAAAGATTCCGGTCCAAGTGTTCAAACCAGCAATCGACGACCGGTATCATGAAGAGAACGTCGTCTCACACACAGGGAACTCGGTCGTGGCCGTGCCGATCGTATCGAGCCAAGACTTATATGATGCTGTACGTGAAGAAACACAGGTCATCGCGATTGATGAGGTACAATTCTTTGATGAGGGAATTGTGGACGTCATCGAACAACTTGCGAACGAAGACAAACGCGTCATCTGCGCCGGGCTCGACATGGACTTTCGGGGCGAACCGTTCACGATGATGCCTGAACTGTTGTCACGCGCGGAGTTTGTGACGAAACTACAGGCAATCTGTTTGTCATGCGGAGCGCCTGCTTCACGGACACAGCGTCTGATTGACGGGCAGCCGGCTCGGTATGAGGACCCGGTCATCTTGGTCGGGGCTTCCGAGTCTTACGAACCACGATGCCGACATTGTCATGATGTACCGAATAAACCACATCCGGTCCGCCATACTGTGGTAGACTGATGAATCGACGGACCGCCCTCGGCGGTCCGTTTTTTTTGCTATAATAGATAGAGTTTGATTTGACGGAGAAAGGACGGATCATCATGTTTGACCGTTTAAGTGTATTAGAAGATCGTTACATGCAATTGAATGAAATGCTCGCCGATCCTGAGGTGCTCAGTGACTCGACGAAGTTGAGACAATATTCGAAAGAGCAGGCACAACTAGAAGAGACGGTACAGATGTATCGTCAGTATAAAGAGACAAGTCAGGCGTTCAAGGAAGCGAAATCGATGCTTGAAGACCGAACGCTCGACGCCGATATGCGTGAATTGGCAAAAGAAGAGATGAACCTCCTCGAGCCAGAAGTCAAAGAGCTAGAGGCGAAACTGCGGATTTTATTGCTTCCAAAAGACCCGAACGATGACAAGAACGTCATCGTCGAAGTCCGAGGGGCGGCAGGCGGAGACGAAGCGGCGCTCTTTGCGGGAGATTTGTATAAGATGTATACGCGATTTGCTGAACGTCAAAATTGGAAAGTGGAACTGATTGACGCGAACTATACCGAACTCGGTGGATTTAAAGAAGTGACGTTCATGATTAACGGGGCAGGCGCCTATTCAAAGCTCAAGTTTGAGAACGGAGCCCATCGTGTGCAACGGGTCCCGTCGACGGAATCGGGCGGACGAATCCATACGTCCACAGCAACGGTAGCCGTTCTCCCAGAGGCGGAGGATGTCGAAGTGCACATCGATATGAAGGACGTACGGGTCGATACGTTCACTTCATCTGGTCCAGGGGGGCAATCGGTCAACACGACGCAATCGGCTGTCCGTTTGACACACATCCCGTCAGGACTCGTCGTATCGTGCCAGGATGAGAAGTCGCAACATAAAAATAAAGACAAGGCGATGAAAGTCCTTCGGGCACGTCTCTATGACAAGATGCAAAGCGAACATATGGAAGAATTATCGGCACAGCGTAAATCGGCTGTCGGAACAGGTGACCGTTCCGAACGGATTCGCACGTATAACTTCCCGCAAAGTCGTGTCACAGATCATCGGATCGGCTTGACCCTTCAGAAGTTGGACCGTGTCCTAGCAGGCGAACTCGAAGATATTATCGACGCACTCATCATGGACGAACAGGCACGTCTGATGGAGGATGCGGAATGATGCGGATTGCCGCGCTACTTAAACAGACGGAAGAACGGCTAGTTGAAGCTGGGCGCGATCGTGCGGCTGCCGAGTGGTGGTTCATGCATGTGCTACAAGTCGACCGCACGGGTCTCCTCGTTCGTTTGTCGGATGAATTGTCCTCAGATGAAGCGGCACGTTTCGAGGCGGGAATCGAGCGTTTACTGATGGGAGAACCGGTACAGCACGTGATCGGACATGCTCCCTTTTACGGGCGTTCGTTTGAAGTGAACCGGGACGTGTTGATTCCGAGACCAGAAACAGAAGAATTGATTGATTGGGTACTTGGGCAACTTCGTCACGTGAAGGATGATGAGATTGTCGATGTCGGAACGGGAAGCGGAGCAATCGCAATCACGTTGAGCCTTGAGCTCGGAGTACGCGTGCAAACCGTTGATATTTCTCCGGAAGCAATAACGGTTGCAAAGCGGAATGCGACCGCTCTTGGTGCGAATGTACGATTTTATGAAGGCGACGGGCTCGCCCCGATTGCGGACCACTCGATTCGCGTCCTCGTATCAAATCCGCCCTATATCGAGGCGGATGAATTGTTGGATGAGACGGTCGTCGGCTACGAACCGCATCTTGCCCTCTTTGGAGGGAAAGATGGGCTCGACATGTATCGGCAATTGATTGCGGATTCGGTGCGCGTCTTACGTGCCGATTGGCATTTGATTGCGTTTGAAATCGGGTATAACCAAGGACAAGATGTGAAATCATTACTGTCTGAACGTTATCCTGAAGCAGAAACGGGTATTTTAAAAGATATAAACGGCAAGGACCGTATCGTCTATGCCGTAAGGGAAGGGATTGCGTATGGAAACGAAATGGATTAATTCGAATGAGATTGAAGAGGGGGTACGTCTTCTTCAAGCGGGTGAAATCATCGCCATGCCGACAGAAACCGTCTATGGTCTCGCTGGAGATGCCATGAACGATGTGGCAATTCGAAAGATTTTTGAGGCAAAAGGTCGTCCGTCGGATAACCCGCTCATCGTCCATATCGCTTCAATCGAACAAACGAGTTTGTTTGTCGATTCGATTCCTCCTGTTGCCAAACGCTTGATGGATGCGTTTTGGCCAGGCGCTTTGACGATCATCTTGCCTTCAAACGGACGAGCTTCTTCGCTCGTGACCGCGGGCCTCGATTCCATCGGGCTCCGGATGCCGAACCATCCGGCAGCACTCGAGTTGATTCGCAAGTCAGGGTTAGGACTTGCGGCTCCGAGTGCGAATCGTTCCGGACGACCGTCGCCGACGACCGCTCAACACGTCGCGGATGACTTGGACGGACGAATCGCAGGAATCGTGGATGGAGGTCCTACCGGAATCGGAGTCGAGTCAACCGTTGTGGATTGTACGGGTGACACGGTAACGATTTTACGACCAGGTGGTGTGACGCGAGAAGAAATGGAAGCCGTCATCGGACCGGTCGCCTTAGATGCCAATTTGAGTAACGATGAAGCCGCGCCACGATCGCCGGGAATGAAATACACGCACTATGCTCCGACAGCACCTGTTTTTTTAGTCGATGGCACACGTGAAGATCTGGAGCGTGTCATCGAGGAACGGAAGCAAGCGGGGTTGCGAATCGGTGCCCTCGTCTTCGACGAAAACCCGACACCGGCTGAGGTCACGCATTCACTTGGGACCTCGATGGAAGTGGCGGCACAACGCTTATACGATGCGCTTCGTCGATTTGATGAAACAGACGTGGATGAGATTTATGTGAACACGATTGAACCGGTCGGAGTCGCATTAGCCGTCTATAACCGTTTATACAAAGCGGCGGGCGGAAAGGTTGTGCACCCGACGAAAGATGCCTAAAGACATAGAGGAGGACACGCGATGTCAATGAAACGCGTATTATTCATATGTAGTGGCAACACGTGCCGAAGCCCGATGGCGATGGCCTTGCTCCGTTCGAAGATGACCGGGGACGAGTTTGATATTCGCTCAGCCGGTCTACGGACGATGCAAGGATTCGATGCTTCTGAAAATGCACTGCAAGTTCTCAGAGAACGTGGGATTGAGCTCGATCATGTCACCCAGACGTTCGATGAGGTGTTAGGGAATTGGGCGGATATCATCTTGACGATGACACGCGCACACCGTGAACAAATTCGGGATACATACCCGGATTTGTCTGAGCGGACGTACACGCTCTATGAATTCGTGACGGGGCTCGAACGGGACATCAACGATCCGTTCGGCGGTTCGATGAATGTGTATCGCCAGGTGCGAAACGAGCTCGAACCACTCGTGAATCGACTTGTGTTAAAATTAACGAATGATGGGTCAAAGGTGACGAAACCACCGAGACGCCTACCAAAGAAGACGGGGGAATGAACGAATGAAAATTGCAATTGGCGCTGATCATGGCGGCTTCAACTTGAAGAAAGAAATCGTAGCCTTGCTTGAGGAACTCGGACATGAGTATAAAGATTTCGGGACGCACTCAGCGGACTCGATTGACTACCCGGATGTGGCCATCCCGGTCGCAGAAGCGGTAGCGGCAGGTGAATTCGATCGTGGGATTTTGATTTGCGGTACGGGAATCGGAATCGGGATTGCGGCGAACAAAGTCAAAGGGATTCGTGCCGCACTCGTCCATGACTCATTCAGCGCGAAAGCGACACGTCAGCATAACGATTCGAACATCATGACGATGGGCGAGCGTGTCATCGGACCTGGTCTTGCACTCGACTTGGTGACGACGTGGCTCGATACGGACTTTGAAGGCGGTCGCCATTCAAACCGTGTCGACAAGATGAGTGCTTACGAATCGAAGTGAGTCAAATGAAGACGGAACTTCTCGGATTTTTGACGGAGCTTCACGAACGGTTTCCTTTGAATGATGAGCGCATTCTCGTCATCGGATGCTCGACGAGTGAAGTGCTCGGAAAAACGATTGGGAAGGCAGGTTCCATTGATGTCGCAAGCGAATTGATGGAAGCATTCCTTGAATTTAGAAAGAAGACAGGTGTCCATTTGGCGTTTCAAGGGTGTGAGCATATCAATCGTGCCCTCACCGTTGAGCGCCGGACACTCAAACAGTTCGGTCTCACAGAAGTGACGGTCGTCCCGATCCGGTCCGCGGGCGGAGCGATGTCAGAGAAGGCTTATGCCAACTTTGATGAACCATGTGTCGTCGAATCGATTCAAGCAGATGCCGGGATTGATATCGGCTCGACATTGATTGGGATGCATTTGAAACCGGTCGCGATACCGGTTCGGTTATCATCGAAGCATCTCGGAGAGGCGTACGTCACGTTCGCAGTCACGAGACCGAAACTGATTGGTGGGCCACGGGCTCAGTATCCAAATAAATGAAGAAAGCATCGCATTTAGGTTTTTCGACCGAATGCGATGCTTTTTTGTTCAAATTATAAATCTTCTCCAAAAAGATAGGAGATGACCATCGGGAAACGCTCACGCCAGGCGAGCTCGTTGTGAACTCCTTCTTCAATCACTTCGAATCGGATGTGTTCGACCTTGTCTTTTAACAAGTTGTACACGCGTTCGCTCGACTCACGATACATCTCGTTCGTCGGTCCATTTTCGATCGGTTCCTCGACTTCTTTTGCGCCGACGTCCAAGTAAAGACGCTCGACGCCCTTCAAATCGCTCGCTTCAATCAATTGTTCCAGCTCGGTTTGGTTGAACCAAAATGCAGAGGACAGGGAAGCGACGCGCTTGAAGATGTCTGGATACACACAGGCGGCATACACCGAGATGAGTCCACCCATCGAACTCCCCATCATCGCTGTCGCTTCCGGGATCGTCCGATAGTCGGCATCGATTTGAGGTTTCAATTCCTGCGCGATGTATTCGATATAGGCGGAACCTTGCCCGCCGAGCACGATGTCACGACCGAGCAAGCTCTCCCCGATATAAGGGTTTTCCCATGGTCCATACTCATCGAGTCGTTGTTCGCCTGGTGCACTATCGAGGGCGACGACAATCAAGTCACGCTTCGAGGCGTCTAAATATTCACCGACGCGCCAGCTCATGTTGTAGCTCGCATCCTCGTCAGCAAAACAGTTTTGTCCGTCGTGCATGTAGAGGACCGGATATCGTTTTTCGGACGTCTCATAGTCGGCAGGTGTGTAGATTCGGACCGTTCGTGTCCGTTCGAACGGTGTGATCGTCAGTTCTTTTGTCTCAATCATAAGTGGCCTCCTCACAGTTACATTCTTATTAATGATACCCAACTTTTCATCAGATTATTGCGATACCCAAAAAAACAAGCATGTGGTACGATGGGGGTGTTGATTTTTAGACATTTAGAGGGGGTCTTCACATGGTAAACACGACGAAGTTGAAAGTGCAGGATGCGGAATTATTTGAGGCAATGCAACACGAGCTCGGTCGTCAGCGCGACAACATCGAACTCATCGCTTCAGAAAACTTTGTTTCAGAAGCGGTCATGGAAGCGCAAGGAGGCGTATTGACGAACAAATATGCCGAAGGATATCCGGGACGCCGCTATTACGGTGGCTGTGAGTTTGTCGACGTTGCTGAGAACTTGGCGCGTGACCGTGCGAAAGAATTGTTCGGTGCAGAACATGCGAACGTACAACCACACTCGGGTGCACAAGCGAACATGGCGGTCTACTTCACGGTGCTTGAAGCAGGAGATACGGTTCTCGGAATGAACTTGTCTCATGGTGGTCACTTGACGCACGGTAGCCCGGTCAACTTCTCAGGTGTGCAATATAACTTCGTCGAATATGGTGTAGACAAAGAGACAGAACACATCGATTACGACGTCGTCGCTGCACTTGCGAAGGAACATAAGCCGAAATTGATTGTTGCGGGAGCATCGGCATATCCACGTACAATCGACTTCGCGAAGTTCCGTGAGATCGCGGACAGTGTCGATGCTTATCTTATGGTCGATATGGCGCACATCGCCGGACTCGTGGCAGCAGGTCTGCATCCGAACCCGGTCGAACATGCGCATTTCGTCACGACGACGACGCACAAGACGCTCCGTGGACCACGTGGAGGGATGATTCTTTGTAAAGAAGAGTTCGCCAAAGCGATCGATAAGTCGATTTTCCCAGGGATTCAAGGAGGACCGCTCATGCACGTCATCGCGGCAAAAGCGGTCGCGTTCGGTGAGGCACTCCAACCGGAATTCAAAGATTACCAACGTCAAGTCATTGCGAATGCACAAGCACTTGCGGCAGGCCTTGAAGAAGAGGGACTTCGAATCGTATCGGGCGGAACGGACAATCACCTCTTGCTCGTCGATCTTCGAGGAATCGACATCACAGGTAAAGCAGCTGAGCATGCATTGGATGCAGCAGGAATCACGGTCAATAAAAACACGATTCCATTCGACCCGGCATCACCGTTTGTCACAAGCGGAATCCGTCTTGGAACGGCTGCGATGACGACTCGTGGTTTCAAAGAAGCGGATATGAAAGAAGTGGCACGTCTCATCGGGCGTGTGCTCAAACAACATGAAGACGAGGCGGTAATCGCGGAAGCACTTCAAGACGTGCGATCGTTAACGGCGAAGTTCCCGCTTTACCCTGAACGAGGCTGAGTCAATGGATATTCGGACACTAGCAGAACGAGAGCTATCCGAACTTCCATTGTTCGATATGACAGAATGGTTGGCTCGTAAAGGGGAATACGATCCTTCTTTCCGTCTTGTCGCCAGTGAGTTCGGTGTCATCACGACGCTCCTCGACCATGGCTATTATGAAGAAGCGAGCGAACGAATCGTGCCGCTCCTCGGGATGAAAGTGCCTGCTGCTTTCCATCGACTAGGTCTTGCGCTAGAAGTGAAGGCGAACGGAAAAAAAGCGGCCAAGCGCCGCTTTCGTTCGTTCTCGTCGGCTGTCATCCAACATTCGGATTTAGCCGAATGGCGACAGGCGTTCAAGTTCGATAAGAAATGGCTCGGACTCCCGCTTGTCGTTGGTCTTGCAGCTGTAGCGCTCGTATTTTGGCCAGATTCCGAACCGCCGGTCGTCACGCCGGACGAACCGGACGAAGTCGTTGTCGAGACGGTGACAGAAGAAGAAGCGCTCGCGGAACGTCTTGAAGAACTCGAGGCAGAAGTCGCCCGACTCGAAGAAGAGAATGAGAAACTTCAAGATTCGGACGAACAGAAGCCAGAGGAATCGACTGAAGAAGCACCGGACACCTCAACGGATGTCGTACCGCTGGCTGAGGTAGAATCACTCGTCCAAGACAAACAGTATGAAAAAGCCGACCGCCTATTAGACGGGAACGCGAAAGTCGGACAAGAACAAGCAGTTGGATTTTATCGACTTCTTGTCGACAATAAGTTAGGACAAGCAGACATTGCGGACTATGCGGCTTATCTCGAGTCGTATCCGGAATCCGGTTATAAGGCGGATGTCCTTTGGATGAAAGGGATTGCCGAGAAAAAAGCGAATGACCCGGCTTATCGTGAAACATTGACGACCGTTTCAGAGATGGAAGGGACGTATTGGGCACCGATTGCGAAGTCCGTGCTCGAAGAGTAAGGTGCTACATGAGTAGCGCCTTTTCTCATGAAATTCTAATGAAGTACACCACGATTTCTCGTTTTCCTGTCGTATGATTTGAGGTAGGAGGGATGCGTGTATGAAACGTGTAATGAAAACCATTGGAACAACTTTATTGGCGATCGGACTTATGGGAATCGGACTTGCCGGATTTTTATTCTTCACTTCACCTGGACAAGCTAGCCTGTCGCAACTATCGCTAGCGGCGCTGCAAGTCGAACAGCAGATGGAACAAGTCGATACGAAGTGGGATGAATGGGAAGATGATTTAGAAAGACGAATCGAGCAAGCCATTCCGGAAGGCGTTCGTCTGTTTTTTGCGGATTGAATTCGGGAAATGAATAACGGTACGTCGAGCGAACCGCTCGGCGTTTTTTCAAAGGAGTGAGCAGGATGCAGACGATTCTCGTCGTAGAAGATGATTCGAAGATTGCGCGATTACTGGAGTTGGAATTGAAGCATGCGGGATATGCGGTCATGGTGGCGACAGACGGTCGTACCGGTTTGGAACGAGCTCTCGCTGACGATGTCGACCTCGTGTTGCTTGACGTGATGTTACCTCAAATGAGTGGACTCGAGGTGGTCCGTCGTCTGAAAGAAGAGCGACCTTTGTTACCCGTTCTGATGGTGACGGCCCGTGGCGATCGATACGATAAAGTGAGTGGACTCGATCTTGGCGCAGATGATTACATCACAAAACCATTTGAAATAGAAGAAGTGCTCGCACGGATTCGGGCATTTTTACGAATGCGCCAGCTTGTTCGTCAAGACCATTCCGAACAGGTGTTGACATATGAGACATTGACTGTCGACGTGAATCGTCATGAAGTATATTGTGACGGAAAGAAAGTAGAGTTGACTCGACGTGAGTTTGACTTGTTGGTTTTCTTTTTAGAGAATCCGGAGCGAGTTTTGACGCGTGACCAACTCGTCGAACACGTGTGGGGATTCGACTATTATGGGGATACGAACGTCGTGGACGTGTATGTCCGATACGTCAGGAAAAAATTGACCGGCTCTTGGATTCAAACGGTTCGCGGTGTCGGCTATATGTTGAAGCGTGGTGAGTGACCGATGCTACGAACAAAGATTGCGTGGGCGATGACAGGGTTTATGCTGTTGCTTCTTCTCGTCTCCTTTGGCGTGACCTGGTTCGTCGCCAGACAGGAAATTGTCGATTCGCGTTTTGACGTGTTACTGCAGGCGTTGAATCTCTTGGAAGAAGATGTCCGGAATAGCGATGCGGTATTGTCGCTTCATGAGGACAGTGTCGTGTTAGAACGTCAAGAAAACGGCGAATGGGGAATCATCGCAGGAGAAGTGCCAGACGGAACGACGTTTCCCATCAATTACGGGGAACCGGCCCTCATCGATGATTGGTTTGTGGTCGCGACGACGGATGGACTAGCGTTCGGCTTTCAGGATCGAGATGTGAGCAATACGATTCAAGCGCTCGCAACCATTTTTCTCGTCATGTTCTTCCTTGCCGTTCTCTTGACGTTCCTCGGGACGTGGTGGATTTTACGTCAAGGTCTGTCACCGTTACGCCGATTGACAGAAACGATGGAACGGATCACGGAGTCCGGTAAGTTAGAGACAATCGAAGTGGCTGACCGAAAGGATGAAGTGACGACTCTTTCGGACGGATTTAATCATATGATCGAGCGAGTCGAAGGGACGATGGAGCAACAACGTCGTTTCGTCGCCGATGTTTCACATGAACTCAAGACACCGTTGACCGTCATCGAGGGCTATGCGAAGTTATTGCAACGGTGGGGACAAGAAGATGAGAGTGTACGTGCCGAAGCGATTGACCATATTTTAACGGAGTCGCGTCAAATGCGACATGATTTGATTGAACCGATGCTCGAATTGAATCGATTTGCTGCACTCGAACAGGTAGAGCGAGAAGAAATCGATTTAGCTGAACTTGGGGAATCAATAGGGGAACGTTTTTTGCGGTCGCACGGCGTCCATTTACCTATTGAAGCTACAGGAAGCTGGTTTGGTCATCGTGAGTCGTTACAGCGGATTCTTGTCATCCTATTAGACAATAGTTTGAAGTATGCGGAAGAGACGAGCCTTCATTTGAAGAGTGATCGAATTGAGGTACGCGATCGAGGACCCGTTCTAACGGATGATGTGAGGAATCGGCTGTTCGATCGATTCTACCGATTAGATGAAGCGCGCGATCGCAGTGGGAGCGGTCTTGGTCTCGCGATTGCGAAAGAAGTGGCGGACTTGAATGAGTGGACGATAGGAAGTAGATCGAATCATCCGGATGGCAGTATATTTTTCCTGACTCGATGATGAATATTTCGCATTTTCTCATCAACTTCTAATGAAGCCTTAAATATGCTCTCACGGAAGAGGCTTATGATGAAAATAAGAAGAACACATCATGAGGAGGAAACAAACATGAAACGCATCGGTTGGATTATCGGCGCATTATTAGCTGTCATGGCAATTGTTGGAATTGGATTTTACGTAAACGGGAATCAGACGGATACGGTCATTGTTCCACAAGCAATCAATCAAGCGAGTGACGATCGATCGACGGACAACCCAGATGACCCTGCTACATCGGATGGCTCAAGTAGCGCATCAGATGATTCGTCAGCAGCGCGAGTGGGAGATGGAGACGACTATAAACTATACGGGACGCTCGTGAAGTTATCGAAAGAAGATGTCACCATCAGCTTCAACGGAAAAGAGTCGACATACCCTTTAGCGGCGACACATGAAATCGATGACGATACACCGCAAGTGGGTGACCGGGTAAAACTCGAATTGAACCGAGATGATGAAGTGAAGGAAGTGGACCGTGAGAGTGGTGATGATGATGCGTATATTTACGGCACGCTCGTCAAACTCACAAATCAAGAAGTCACGATTAAGATCGATGGGAAAGACAACGTATATCCACTTGCCGCACGTTCTGAAATCGATGATGACACCCCGCGTGTCGGCGACTTTGTCAAACTTGAACTAAATCAAGATGGGGCGGTCATTGAAGTCGACCGTGAATCGGAGGACGACCAGAATGAACAAGATGATTCTTCGCAGGACGACTCATCTCAAGATGACTCACCTGAAGATGAGCGAGAAAACGACTGATGGTGTAACGAAAAGGACTAATCTTTTGATGGATTAGTTCTTTTTTTGTGGCTAGACGTTGAGGCATAAAATGGATTGGACCGCTTTTATCAAATCATCAGAAACGTAATAATTCTGAAATCATCACAAAAATAGGTTATATGTTATGATGTACAAGAAAAATTTAGGTGGTTTCCACCTAATTGGGAATGAGGAGGGACATCAATGCGTACGTATTGGGGAATCTTACTCAGTTGTATCTTGTTGAGTGGATGTGGTGCCGAGACGTTGAACGCAATCGAATTACGTCCTTTGTCTTCCTATCGAGTCGAGCAAGATCCTGAGATACTATTAACGAAACAAACACAAGAGAAACTGCTTACATACTGTGAGCGTCGTCCGACAGATGTCTTGCCCGAGCGACGAGCCATGGTGGCGGAAGTGACGTTTCATCATCCGCTCTATGAAGTACTCGGCTCCAAAACAGTGAAATATTTTGCAGCGGGAGATGAACGGTACCTCACTTGTGCGAACAGCAATGAGTTGATGGAGCGAACATTTGCTGTGGAGCCCATTCAAGCGTATGAAGCGCTTGAGCCAGAGCGGTTTCAAGAGTCGAACGTAGTTTCGACGATTGAGTTTGAGCGTATCGACGAACTTAAAGCGGTGACCAGTACGTTCAACTTGAACGAGACGCATGAAGAAGTGATATCCGATTCAGTTTTTCGTTATAAGACGCCAGATACGGGGGCAATCTATGTGACGTTCGAGACGATTCGAAACGGACGCACACTTGACCCAATCATTGAACCAAAACTATACCCGTTTCAAAGCGGAGAAAATGAAGGGTATGTCTTCTTGACGAGGCGGGCCGATGATCGTCTCACCCTACAAATCGGAGAGGCGTCCTCGCTCAAACAACTCGTCCTACCGAATATATATGAGGCTCCTTATATGAAAGTCGATCCGAAAGAAGAGATTTCACTAAAGGGAAATCATCGCGAACTCATGAAACGCATCATCTTATCGGACCGACCGATTGAAGGGGATGTGGCTGAAGAGACGTCGTTATCGTTATCGAAAACATATGGAACGGTCCTTGAAATTTGGGGACATGTCCGCCGTCCTGTGACAAACAAGATGTCCACTCGCCCCGCCGAAGGGGAAACGCGCTTGGCCGTTTTTGAATCGGATCAAGATACAATCTGGCTAGACGGACCAAAAACGCAAGAGTTGTTTGACGCCTTGTCTCATATTCAGCCGCATGAAAAAACGTCTACAGCTGTCAAAATCGGAGACTTGCATCTGTATGAAGAATTGACCGAGCAATCCTTTGATGTATGGAAAACGGAAACAGAACTCTATTTAGTCAATCAACACACATCACAATCGTATGAACTTCCGGCCAATGACTATTTCCAAATCAATCAGCTATAAATGGCGTCTGACCTTTGAAAAATTAGAAGTTGGCTCTACCCATCTCAACAGACTTAGGGTACAATGCTCGAGAGAGAATGAGAGAGGAGTGAAGCAAGATGGGAAAAGTGCATGTTTATGACCATCCTTTGATTCAGCACAAAATGACGATTATGCGTAAAGTAGAGACGGGGACGAAGCAGTTCCGTGAACTCGTCGACGAAGTTTCTTCACTTATGGCATACGAAATCACGCGCAGCCTACCCCTAACAGACGTAAAAATCGAGACACCGGTCTCTGTTTCCACGCAAAAGATGATTGCCGGCAAGAAATTGGGAATCGTCCCTATTTTACGTGCAGGACTTGGTATGGTGGATGGGTTCCTCAAAATGATGCCGAACGTAAAAGTCGGTCATATCGGTCTTTACCGTGATCCGGAAACGCTTGAGCCACACGAATACTACTTGAAACTTCCGACAGACGTCACAGAACGCGACTTTATCGTCGTTGACCCGATGCTCGCGACTGGTGGTTCTGCTGTTGATGCGATCGCATCACTCAAGAAACATGGAGCGAAGTCAATCAAGTTGGCATGCCTCTGTGCAGCACCAGAAGGCGTAGAACGTGTACAAGCAGAACATCCGGATGTAGAGATTTATCTTGCTGCACTCGATGAAAAATTAAATGACCACGGTTATATCGTTCCTGGACTTGGGGATGCGGGTGACCGTTTGTTTGGTACGAAGTAATGACTTAAAAGCGAGAATCGCCTGTGCGATTTTCGCTTTTTTTGACGAATGACACGAAAAATATTTATCATTTACAGATGTCACAAAATAGACACAAAACGAGAGCGAGAAGAATGACGAACGAGGATGGAATATATCTATTCTTTCTTATTTAAATAGAATTCTGCTATTTCGGATAGGTAACCAGTGGTGAGGAAGCGATTTTGAACCGGATGAGATTCCTCACAAAAAAATGGGCGAAATCGCTCGACATGGTAAAAACATCCTCGGTATACTGATACAGGACGTTGAAAACGATTTCAAAATGAAGTCAACCGACGTTTCGTAATTCTTTGTGAACGTAAGCGTTTACCGATTGAATTTTCCAAAACGTGGGGGTATAACTGAACTATTCTTCATCTGATTCCGTTTGTGAAATGTTATAAAGTCAACATTTTTATTTCAACGTTTCTTCACACTTTCTTTAAAAAGTGCCTCGATCGTTTAGTTTGTGAAGTGCGTAAAACTATTGATACGACTTGATTTAAAGCGCTTTTATAATTGTGAAATTCATTGACTTCTTATGCCATTTCTATTACTCTGAACTTGTGTGACTTTTGATGGTCACGCGAGTGTGAATTCGTAAAGAATAAGGAAGCACGTGAGACTCGAAAGGGGGGGTTGGATGGCGAAAAAAGACAATCGTTATCTATCCTATGCCTCGCTCGCTTCACAAATCTCGACAGCACTTGCTGGACCGATTGTCATCGGTTATCTCGTCGGACAGTACGGCGAAAGACGTGAATTTTGGGGCACGTTTGGTTGGAATGTGTCGATTATCCTTGGACTCGTGTTCGGGGTTACGGCGCTAGTTCTCACCCTTCGGAGTTTATTGACAGGAGAGGACGAATGAATACGATTCAAGCAGACAGAAAAGCACAAAAAGAGTTGATGAAGCGTTATACGAAATGGTTTACCATATGGTTTGCAATTTTGTTAGTTGGCGCCTTCATCGTCCCGATGTACAAAGCCGTTTTTCTCGGATTGTTCATCGGTGGGGTCGGAAGTCTCATCATTCTACATATGCAGAATCGAAGTGTCATACGCATGTATGACGTCATCGAACATGGACGACGACCAAAGTCGCACGGGACCGTTTCAAGAATGGCGGTCGGTGCGTTAGCAGTGATAGTCGGTCTTCTCTACGAGGATCGAGTGTCCGTCATCGCGGTGGTAACTGGTCTAATCGCCGGCCACATCATACAATTTGGCGAGTTTACACTTGCCCAGCTCAGCAGGAAAAGAGGTGAATATTAATGGGTCATGAGTTTCCCACATATTCTCTGCACTTTGGGGACTATACGTTATACGGGAGCTGGACGAACGTCATTACAGTGTTAATAGCAGCGTTACTCGTCTTCGTATTCGCCATCTGGGGAACAAGACGTTTAGCTATGAAGCCGACTGGCAAACAAAACTTCATGGAATTCTTCGCGGAGTTCGTGCGTGGAATCATCGCAAGTGCGATGGACTGGAAGACAGGAGGACGCTTTATCGGATTTGGGATGACGTTGATTTTGTTCATTCTCTTCTCAAACTTGATGGGTCTACCGTTTAACGTCATTTCCGGACACTATCTGTGGTTCAACTCACCGACGGCCGATCCTTACGTAACCTTGGCGTTGTCGACACTCGTCGTTGCAATGTCGCACTATTACGGGGTGAAGCTACACGGGTTCAAGCACTATTCAGCGGAATTCGTAAAACCAGTCTGGTTCTTGCTTCCGATCAAATTGATCGAGGAGTTTGCGAACACGTTGACACTCGGTTTGCGTCTATACGGTAACATCTTTGCCGGTGAAATCATGATTACCATCATCTTGGGACTCGCGATTACAGCCGAAGGCGCACTCAACCCGCTCGGTGCAATCTTTGCGGTCTTCCCAATGATTCTATGGCAAGGTTTCTCAATCTTTATCGGGGTTATCCAATCCTACATTTTCCTGACGCTTGCAATGGTGTACATCGGGCACAAAGCTTCGGCCGAACATTGATTCGGACATCTCGCCAAAGCGTTACAATCAAATTATTTACTTAACTTTTAGGAGGAATATACACAATGGAACAACTTAATCTTCTCGCAACAGCACTTGTTATCGGACTTGGAGCACTCGCAGCTGGTATCGGTAACGGTTTGATCGTATACGGAACAGTACAAGGACAAGCACGTCAACCAGAACTCAAAAACGAACTTCGTCAAACAATGTTCATCGGTATCGGTTTGGTTGAGGCCCTCCCGATCATCGGTGTGGCTGTCGGTTTCCTTCTCCTCAACTCTTGATTCCGAGTTAACGAGAATAGCATGAGAGGGAGCACGTCTCCCTCACTTATTTAGTCAAGAGGAGGGTATGCATGGATACGATGATGATTGCAGCTGGTGCTGGCGGCGAAGGCCTCCGCATTCTGGATATGATCTTTACAATTTTCACATTCCTCGTACTCTTGGCCCTGTTGAAGAAATTTGCTTGGGGACCACTCCTTGGAATGATGAGACAGCGTGAAGAGTATGTAGCGAACGAAATTGAACTCGCTGAAAAGAGCCGCAAAGATGCGGAGCATTATGTCGTTGAACAACGTGACGCACTCAGTGCAGCACGTACTGAGTCAAAAGAAATGCTCGACGCAAGCCGTCGACAAGCAGAAGCAGAACAAGCACGCTTGGTGGAGCAGGCGCGTTTGGAAGCCGAACAAATTAAAATCGAGGCAGAGAAAGCGATTGAGCGTGAGCGTGAGCTTGCGAAACAATCTCTTCAAACGGAAGTCGTCACACAGGCGCTTTCGGCAGCACGCCACGTCCTTCAATCAGACCTTAAAGGCGATGAAGCGAAACAACGTGCCCTCGTCACAGACTTCCTGTCTAAAGCGAAAGGTGCGAACTGATGAACGCATCACTAGCAAAACGCTATGCCAAAGCGCTCTTCGACTTAGCGCGGGAACAAGGCACGCTCGACCAAGTCGAAGCGGAAGTGCGTCTGCTCGATGAAGTGCTCCACGCGACTCCTGAACTCATGGATCTCTTAACGAATCCGGCAGTCAGTGACAGCGAGCTTGCACAGCTTTTAAAAGACAGCTTTGGTGATATGACGGCGATTGTCGTGAACACACTTCTCGTCATGGTCGAAAACGACCGTGCGGCAGAGGTTCGCGCATTGCCACGTTACGTCCGCGAATTGATCAACGACTATCGTGGAATTGCAGAGGGTATTGTCACAAGCGCCTACCCATTGTCGGCAACAGACTTGAAAGACGTCGAACTCGTCTTCGGACAGAAGCTCGGGAAGACGCTCCAATTGAAGAACGTCGTCGATGAAGAAGTCATCGGTGGACTCCGTGTCCAAGTCGGATACACGACGTACGATGATACGATTGAAACGAAATTGACACGCCTTGAGCGTGAATTGTTGAATGCGTAAGAAATAGGGGTGAATTCAATGACAATCAAAGCTGAAGAAATCAGCGCCCTGCTAAAAGAACGAATCGCTTCGTACGGTTCTGAAATCGAAGTCAGCGAGACAGGTACAGTCATTCAAGTAGGTGACGGTATCGCTCGTGCACACGGACTCGATAACGTTATGGCGGGGGAACTCGTAGAGTTCTCTAACGGCGTAATGGGCTTGGCGCAAAACTTAGAAGAAGGTAACGTCGGGATTATCATCCTTGGCGATTACAAAGGGATCAAAGAAGGCGACTCTGTCAAACGTACAGGTCGCATCATGGAAGTACCAGTCGGTGAGGCGCTCCTCGGACGTGTCGTCAACCCACTCGGACAACCAATCGATGGTCTTGGACCAATCGTGACTGACAACTATAACCCGATCGAGCGTAAAGCTTACGGCGTTATGGCTCGTAAATCGGTTCACGAACCACTTCAAACAGGAATTAAGGCGATTGACGCCCTCGTTCCAATCGGTCGTGGTCAGCGTGAGCTCATCATCGGTGACCGTCAGACAGGTAAAACATCTGTTGCCATCGATGCGATCATCAACCAAAAAGAAGAGAACATGATTTGTATCTACGTTGCAATCGGTCAGAAAGAATCGACTGTACGTGGCGTAGTAGAGACGCTTCGTCAAAACGGCGCGCTCGACTATACAATTGTCGTTTCGGCATCGGCATCACAGCCGGCACCACTTCTTTACCTCGCGCCATTCGCTGGGGTATCGATGGGTGAGTACTTCATGGACCGCGGACAACACGTCCTCGTTGTTTATGATGACCTTTCGAAACAAGCGGCAGCTTACCGTGAGCTCTCGCTCCTTCTCCGTCGTCCTCCAGGCCGCGAAGCCTACCCAGGGGATGTCTTCTACCTCCACTCACGCCTTCTTGAGCGTGCAGCGAAGTTGAACGACGAACTCGGTGGTGGTTCATTGACAGCACTTCCGTTCATCGAGACACAAGCATCGGATATCTCAGCATATATTCCGACAAACGTTATCTCGATCACAGACGGTCAGATCTTCCTTCAGTCGGACCTCTTCTTCTCTGGGGTACGCCCAGCGATCAACGCCGGTCTCTCGGTATCGCGTGTTGGTGGTTCGGCTCAGGTGAAAGCGATGAAGAAAGTTGCTGGTACACTTCGTCTTGACCTCGCGTCTTACCGTGAGCTCGAAGCGTTCGCTCAGTTCGGATCAGATCTCGACAAAGCGACACAATCGAAGTTGAACCGTGGTCAGCGTACGGTTGAAGTCTTGAAACAAGACTTGAACGCACCGCTTTCTGTAGACAAGCAAGTCATCATCATCTACGCACTCACGAAAGGTCATCTCGATGACATCCCAGTCACAGACATCCGTCGTTTCGAAACAGAAATGAACGCATGGCTCGACCAAAACCGTAAAGACCTCTGCCGTGAAATCCGTCAAACAGGAAACCTTCCTTCAGACGAGGCAATGGTCGACGCAATTACGGAATTCAAAAAGACGTTCTCGCCATCGGTTTAATCCGGTGACGAGCGTCTATTAAGGTGGTGAATCGAAATGGCATCATTACGTGAGATCCAGATGCGGATCACCTCGACCCAAAGCACGAAGCAAATCACGAAAGCGATGAACATGGTGTCGGCATCGAAGTTGAACCGGGCCCAAGGGAACAACGCCAACTTCAAGCCGTACATGGACAAGTTGCAAGAAGTCATCTCGTCGATCGCCGGTGGTACATCAGGCGCGACACACCCGATGCTTCAAGTACGTCCCGTCAAACGGACTGGTTATATCGTCATCACGTCAGATCGCGGACTCGCAGGTGGATACAACGCCAGCGTCTTGCGTGACGTGTACCGTGAACTCAAAGACAAGCACACATCAACAGATGAGTACCGTCTTTACGTAATCGGAAAAGTCGGCGTCCAGTTCTTCAAGTCACGCAACATTCCGGTGTATAGCGCGATGACAGGGCTAAACGACCAACCAACTTTTGTTGAAGTCGCAGAAATCGTCAAGCAGACGGTTGGTGCCTTCAGCGAGAGCGAGATTGATGAATTGAAGCTTTGCTACAACTCGTTCATCTCGGTCATCAGCCAAGAAGTGAAGATTCAACAATTGCTCCCGCTCGGGGATATCGAACAGTCCGCATCCAATGTGATGTATGAATACGAACCAGAAGAAGAAACGATCTTAGCGGCGCTCCTCCCACGTTATGCGGAAGGACTCATCTATGGTGCATTGCTCGACGCGAAAGTATCAGAGCACGCAGCACGGATGACGGCGATGTCGAGTGCGACAGACAACGCGGATGAACTCATTCGCGGACTCAAGCTCAAATTCAACCGCGCGCGTCAAGCAGCGATCACACAAGAAATCACAGAGATTGTCGGAGGTGCGTCGGCGCTTGAATAAGCGCACGCTCTCTAGATTGTAGGAGGCTAACACGATGAACGAATACGGCATGAAAGGCCGCGTAGTCGCAGTCATGGGCCCAGTTATCGACGTTAAGTTCGACAACCACTTACCGAACATCTACAACGCTCTCAAAGTCACACACGTGGCAGCGACAGCAGACGATGTTAGTGTCGACTTGACGCTTGAAGTAGCTGTTCACCTTGGTGACGACACGGTCCGTACGATTGCGATGGACTCAACTGACGGCGTTCGCCGCGGTATGGAAGTACTTGACTTAGGATCACCGATTTCGGTACCAGTTGGAGAAATGACACTTGGACGTGTCTTCAACGTTCTCGGTAATCCAATCGATGATAAAGAAGTGGCAGCTGACGTGCTTCGTGCACCGATTCACCGTCAAGCGCCAACATTTGACGAATTGTCAACGAAAGTTGAAATCCTTGAAACAGGGATCAAAGTCGTCGACCTTCTCGCACCATACATCAAAGGTGGTAAAATCGGCCTCTTCGGTGGTGCCGGTGTAGGGAAGACCGTCCTCATCCAGGAACTCATCAACAACATCGCGCAAGAGCACAGCGGGATTTCTGTATTCGCAGGAGTCGGTGAGCGTACGCGTGAAGGAAATGACTTGTTCCACGAGATGACGGACTCAGGCGTTATCAAGCAAACAGCGATGGTCTTCGGTCAAATGAACGAACCACCTGGTGCACGTCTCCGTGTTGCCTTGACTGGTTTGACAATGGCAGAATACTTCCGTGACGAGCAAGGACAAGACGTTCTTCTCTTCGTTGATAACATCTTCCGTTTCACACAAGCAGGTTCTGAGGTTTCGGCCCTTCTCGGACGTATGCCATCGGCGGTAGGTTACCAGCCGACACTTGCGACAGAAATGGGTATGCTTCAAGAGCGAATCACATCGACTGCAAAAGGATCGGTTACTTCGATTCAAGCGGTTTATGTACCAGCCGATGACTATACGGACCCGGCTCCGGCAACAACGTTCGCCCACCTTGATGCCACAACAAACCTTGAGCGTCGTCTTTCGGAGATGGGGATTTACCCAGCCGTTGACCCACTCGCATCGACTTCACGCGCCCTCTCTCCTGAAATCGTAGGGAAAGATCACTATGAAGTCGCACGTAACGTTCAACAGACGCTTCAGCGTTACAAAGAACTTCAAGACATCATCGCCATCCTCGGGATGGATGAGTTGTCTGAAGACGACAAACTCACGGTTCACCGTGCACGTCGTATTCAGTTCTTCTTATCACAAAACTTCCACGTGGCTGAGCAGTTCACGGGCCAAAAAGGTTCATACGTGCCAGTCAAAGAGACAGTACGCGGCTTCAAAGAGATCCTCGAAGGTAAACACGACGATCTTCCTGAAGATGCATTCCGTCTCGTCGGTCCAATCGAAGACGTCATCGAAAAAGCGAAGACGTTGGTCTAAGACCTACGCGGAAGGGGGAAACTAGACGATGAATACTGTTCACGTCAACGTCGTCACCCCGGATGGTGCAGCCTTTGAAGGAGACGCACGAATGGTCATCGCCAAATCGGTCACTGGTGAGCTCGGTATCTTACCGAAGCACATCCCGATGGTGACGCCACTCGACGTCTCAGTTCTCAAGCTGCGCCACGAAGATGGTGGACGCACGCTGATCGCAATCAGCGGCGGTTTCATGGAAGTTCGTCCCGACACGGTGACGATCTTAGCTGAAACAGCCGAAATGGCGGATAAGATTGACTATGACCGCGCTTCTGCGGCGAAGGTTCGTGCCGAGCGTCGTCTTCAAGACACGAAGCTCTCGGAACTCGAATTCCGTCGTGCGGAACTTGCGCTCAAAAAAGCGATCAACCGCTTAAGCATTCGCGATATGAAAGAATAAGAATGACTCTCACACGAAAGTGTGGGAGTTTTTGTTTTTTTTTTTTTTTTGAAAAAAATGGGTCTTTTGTCGTGCTTCTAAATGATGGGACTAGTAAAAAATATATGGGAGAAGACCGATAATAAAGGTGGGAACTATCGTAAAGGAGATTAGGGAATGAAAGTTTACGTTGCGCGACAACCAATTTTTGACCAACAGTTACGCGTTTGCGGCTACGAATTGTTATATCGCCGCAGCGAAAATAATATTTTTGAGAACGTAGATGATTCGTTGGCAACGGCTGACGTCATTCATAACGCTTACCTTGTGTTCAATTTTCGGGAATTGACAGAAGGGACGCGTGCGTTCATCAACTTCCCTCAAACGTTGATTGAAGGGGAAGTGCCTTCGTTGCTACCGCGTCAATCGCTCGTCGTCGAAGTGCTCGAACATGTCGAACCGACGGAAAAGCTATTACAGTCTCTCCGCTCTTTGAGACGTCAAGGTTATACGATTGCATTGGATGATTTCGTATTTGAAGAGAAGTATCGCCCATTGATTGGACTCGCCGACATCATCAAAATTGACTATCAAGCGACCCCGGTAGACCAGCAGCAAAAATTGATTGATGCGCTCGGACACCGAATCGAATTTTTGGCGGAAAAAATCGAGACACCCGCAGAGTACGAGATTGCGAAACGACTCGGATATAAGATGTTCCAAGGATACTTCTTTAGTCGTCCCATCGTGGAGCACGGGGCCGAAGTCCATCCGTTGCGTCACACGCTCATTGAAATGTTAAAAGAACTCGATCGTCCGGAACCGAGCTTCCGACGGATTTCAGCGCAAATTGAGCGAAGTGTCGACTTATCCTATAAGATGCTCCGTACGGTCAATACGGTGTATCAAAAAGGTCGACATACCATTCAATCCATCGAGCAAGCCGTCGCACGAATCGGACTAGATGAGTTGAAACGATGGTCGTATTTGATGCTCTTACGGGAGATGCAGACCTCTGAATCGAAAGAACTAATCAAACAGAGTGTCATCCGCGGGAAAATGATGGAGTTGATTGCGGAGGATACATTGACAGATGTATTACCGTTTGATGCATTCATTACAGGAATCTTCTCATCACTCGACGTCATTCTCGATGAGGCGATGCAAACGTTGATTGCAGAGCTTCCGGTGGCGCTCCCTGTAAAGGCAGCGTTACTCGGTGAAAAGAATGGTTTGCGAAAGTTGTTAGAGGATGTGATCGCCTACGAACAGTTGACGATTCCACTCCATAACACAGATTCGGATTGGTCTCAATATTACGTCGAAGCGATTCAATGGTCTCGTAGCCTTGACGAGTCGATTGAATAATGTTTGAAATATGTGAGGGGCGTCAATTACTGTAGTAAAGCCTTACTGCTGATGATGTCCCTTTTGGTGTGCTTGTAGAAAAAGTGAGTTGATCGAATGGTTCAAACCGCTCGAAGCTTAAGACCCTAAGTCTTTTTTTCTCTAACATGTCATGATATGATTGAAAATGGTACGAATTTTAGAAAAGAGGGGAATCGTCGATGGTCAATACCGTATTTTCGCTAGCGATTTATATCATAGCGATCTACGTTGCTTGGTGGGCACTCTTACCCGTCAAATGGGACAAGGTGCTCAATCAAGTGAGGAGTCCGCAAGCTGCTGTCTTGCGCGTCCTCGTAGCGGTTGTCTTCGGTTCGCTGATTGCCCAGTTCTTTTTGGAGTATATTCGACTGGCGCAGGCGCTCGCACCTATACAGTAGTCGCAGAATATTTAACAAACTGTAATCCTGCTGTAACGACTCCTATATGATTATCATGTAGGATAAATTCGTCTGACATGATGTTTTTTCATTCAGTTTGCACTTATTTATTATTCAGCTTGATTGTGAATGAAAACCCATCACGTTTTACAAACCATTCAAATAATCGACATTATCACATCCGGAATCGGATATCGACGCACTATATAAAAAAACAATGAAGTTGGAGGACAAAGAGAGATATGAAGGATTTGATCGTAGTCCGTGGAGGACGTAAACTGTCAGGTACTGTGCGCGTTGAGGGAGCAAAAAACGCCGTACTCAAAACATTGGTTGCCACTCTATTAGCTAGCGAAGGAAAGTCAATCTTACAAAACGTACCACGTCTTGCTGACGTGTACACGATTAACAAAGTACTTCGTCACCTCGGTGCAGAGGTATCGTTCAATGAAGAAAAGAATGAAGTAACTGTCGATGCGTCGGGCGACATCAAAGATGAAGCACCGCTTGAATACGTGCGGAAGATGCGTGCTTCAATCCTCGTCATGGGACCTCTTCTTGCCCGTCTCGGTCACGCTCGTGTAGCGATGCCAGGCGGATGCTCAATCGGATCACGTCCGATTGACCTCCACTTAAAAGGATTCGAAGCGATGGGTGCGAAAACGGTCATCGGAAACGGATTCGTGGAAGCTTCTGTAGAAGGCCGTCTCCAAGGCGCTAAAATCTACTTGGACTTCCCATCTGTTGGTGCGACAGAGAACATCATGATGGCAGCTGTGCTCGCAGAGGGTACGACCATCATCGAGAACGTTGCAAAAGAACCTGAGATCGTCGACCTTGCGAACTTCTTAAACGGAATGGGCGCACACGTCCGCGGGGCAGGTACAGAAACGATCCGTATCGAAGGTGTCGAAACACTTCGCGGTGCAGAACACTCGATCATCCCTGACCGCATCGAAGCAGGCACGTTCCTCGTCGCAGGGGCGATTACAGGTAGTGACATCGAAGTCATCGGTGCGGAACGTGAGCACCTTCGTCCATTGATTTCAAAAATGGAAGAGATGGGTGTCCACTTCGAGGATACGGCAGAAGGCATGCGTGTCACGGCACCAGATGAATTGAAGCCGGTTGATGTGAAGACGATGCCACACCCGGGATTCCCGACAGACATGCAGTCACAAATGATGGCACTCGTCTTGAAAGCGGGCGGTACATCTGTCATCACGGAAACGGTGTTTGAGAATCGCTTTATGCACGTCGAAGAGTTCCGTCGTATGAACGCGGACATTAAGATTGAAGGACGTTCGGCAATCGTCAAAGGTGGCGTACGCCTTCAAGGAGCGGAAGTTGTCGCAACGGACCTTCGTGCCGGAGCAGCACTTATTCTAGCAGGTCTCATCGCGGAAGAAGAGACACGCGTTGGAGATTTATATCATATCGACCGTGGATACGTTGACTTCCACAAGAAACTTCAAGCACTCGGTGCTGACATCGAGCGTATTGAAGGAACTGTCGAAGTTGCTGAAGAAATGGTTCAGAACTAAGAAACGAGCACGAATGAGAGGGCGAGGAGAGACTCTTCTCGCTCTTTTCAATGAAGAATCGAACGGAGGAACCTATACATCATGTTTTCAAAAGATATCGGGATTGATTTAGGGACAGCAAACGTTGTCATTCACGTCAAAGGGAAAGGAATCGTCTTAGACGAACCTTCAGTCGTTGCGATAAAACGCTCTACAGGAAAAGTACTAGCAGTCGGTGCAGAAGCGTATGAGATGGTTGGTCGTACACCTGGTGATATCGTGGCGATCCGTCCTCTCCGTGACGGAGTCATCGCCGATTTCGCCACAACAGAAGAAATGCTCCGTCACTTCATCGAGAAAATTCAAGTCCGAGGCTTCTTCGGAGGCATCCGCATGCTGATTTGTACACCTGCGAACGTCACGCCGGTTGAAGCAAAAGCCATTCGTGAAGCTGCTGAGAAAGCTGGCGCGAAAGAAGTCTTCCTCGCCGTCGAACCAAAAGCTGCGGCAGTCGGTTCAGGCATGGATATTTGGAAGCCGGTTGGTCACATGATCATTGACATCGGTGGTGGGACGACCGACGTCGCCATTTTATCAATGGGAGACATCGTCTGCGGTGAGACTATCAAGATTGCAGGGGATCGCTTCGATACGGACATCCTTCGTGCCATCAAAGAGAAGCACAAGCTGATCATCGGAGAACGTACGGCTGAACAAATCAAGAAAGAAATCGCGACGGTCTTCCCAGGAGGGCGTAACGAATCGATGGATATTCGTGGACGTGACATGGTACGTGGATTGCCTCGTACGGTGACCATTACGTCAGAAGAACTTCGTGAAGCGATGGCTGAATCAGCTAATGAAATCGTCGAAGCAGCGAAGCGTGTCCTTGAACAGACACCACCAGAACTTGCAGCGGATATCATCGACCGCGGAATCATCATGACAGGTGGGGGATCACTCCTTCACGGTCTTGACCAACTCGTCGCAGAGCGTGTCATGTTGCCGGTCATGATGGCCGAGGAGCCGACACTCAGTGTCGCGCACGGAACGGGAATCATGCTCGAAAACTTAGATCGATTGAAATAAACAGACAAGCGACCGCGTGCGGTCGCTTGTTTTTTGTATGTTCAACTCAATATTTCGGAGACGAGTGCCAACACGTTGCCTTCAGAATCTTTGAAGAAACTCATCCACGTTTCTGTCGTCCCCATTTTTGCCACACAGTGTGGTTCATCAATGAAAGTCACTCCTGCATTTTTCAACTGAGCATAAGCATCATCGATGGATGCGATACTCAAATAGAGAATTGGACTTGATTTTGCAAAAACATCATTCTCTGGAGGGGACAACATGAGGCGAACGCCCCCACAGTCGAAAAATGCGAGCAATCCTGCTTGAAAGAGAAAGGGTACCTCAAGCGTGTCACGATAGAATTGAACGGCACGGTCTAACTCTTTGACAGGGATGTAGATTTGTTTGATTTGTTGAATGAGGCTCATGGGATTCATCCTTTCAATATGTATTTAAACAGGAAGGGGTAACTCTGATTCAAGTTGACGTTGGAGACGGTTGGTAAGTCCTGTTGGGTGAGACATTAAGCCGATAGAAATATGTAATGGGAATAGGGTATGTAAGTCGCCAGGATAATATGAGCCATCTCGAGGTAACGTATGATTGACAATCCGAGAGACTCCTGAGGAATGGTCAATGTGTAAGACGATTGGAGCAGATATTCCGGTCCCTCGCTCAAGTTGTTGATGGTTAGGATAATATTCTTGTAGAAGCACCCATACATACACTTCCTGTCGAGTCGTACTCGTCCCGAGGATTTGATAGCTGGCATAAACATCCCCACCGAAATTAGGAGACATGACTTGAGTTGTCAAGTATCGCTCCAACACGTTCTGATTGACGTCGACGGATTGGGTAAGCGTGACAAATGATTCATCCGTCAAGGCAGCATAGAGCAAAGCACTCAATATCCATGTACAAAATGTCGTTATGATCAACTTTTTCAAATAAGCGCCTCCCAATACCGATGTGATGAATCATATATGTCCATCATATCTAAAGAGGATACGAATATATAGGTCATTCGTGGGAAAAATTGTATATAATGAAATCATTAATCAATGTGAGGGGAATCATGATGGCGCCGATTCACTAATAGACTGAACAGAATAATCAAATAGAATCGGAGGACATCATGAACAAACCACTTACACTCATTACGGGCGTCAGCCGCCATCAAGGCATCGGAGCTGCGATTGCACGAAAACTAGCACATGAAGGGCACAACCTTTATTTGACACACTGGAGTCCGTTTGACGCGACCGACGGAATCGGGGAAGAGAGAGACTTCATCGAACGATTCGTTCAAGAGTTGACCGAACAGGGTGCCCGTGTCGAACATGAGGCGTATGACCTAGCCTCGGGTGACGAAGTCAGGCTACTTAATCGGATTGAAGCCAAGCTCGGGATTCCGAGCAGGCTGATTCATAACGCGACCTATGAGCGACATGTCAACGTTGAGAACTTTACAACCGACGTATTGAGAAAACATTACCTGGTGAATAACGAAGGGACACTCGGACTCACCTTTGCGTTTATTGAGCGCTATAAACAAGCGGGACATCAAGATGGGCGAATCCTGTTCTTCGTATCGGGGGGACCGGATGTGAATAACCTGGCCTACATCGCAACGAAAGGTGCATTGATTGCCATCACACCTGCGTTGGCGAATGGATTAGGAGAATACGGCATTTCGGTGAATGCTCTCGATCCGGGACCGACGGATACGGGTTGGATCAATGACGAACTTCGCGAACACTTGCTACCATTATTTCCTTATAAGCGAATGGGGACGCCTGAAGATACGGCTCGCTTCGTCGCTTTCTTGATGGGCCCAGACGGCGCATGGGTGAATGGCCAACATCTTCACGTTGACGGAGGGTTTACTGGGCGCTAATAGAGAACGTTCGATGGATACAATAAAAAGAAGGCATCTCACTTTAAGTGTGAGATGTCTTTTTCAATGCCATGTATAGTCTTTATCAACAAATAAACGATTTTTTAAGTCTGTTTTAGAAATTGAAGGATTTGGTGCATCAAGCCAATCATAATAATCACAGGCACAGGAATCACCAAGTTCGATCGAATAGCCATTATTTATTGTATTAACAGTTATATCGAGTTCATGTTCAGCTAACGTCTTTTTCAATCGATAAATCGTGTTGTATACGTTGTGTAAGGCGCGTTGTGGTTCATCGATGTCCGGGTAAAGGGTTTCGGCAAGTACCCACTTATTAATGACCTGCTTACGATGAAAAACTAAGAAGGCAAATAACTCTTCTGTTTTTTGTGTTGGCCACTTCACAAGATTTCCATCTTGTGTTCGTACCGAAAAACGATCTAGAAATTGTATGCGACAAGATTGATTGAGATTCTTTTGTTGAATCGCCTCATAGCGCTGGATGATACGCGGAATGACGTTATGAATCATCTGCTCTGTGATGGGCTTCAACAAGTAATGCGTGGCATGCAAATTGAACGCTTCAACGGCATACTGTTGATGGGCGGTCGTGAAGACGACTTGTGTCCGTTCTGGCAAATAGGTCGCCAATTCGAGCCCCGTCATTTCAGGCATCTCGATATCTAAAAAGACAAGGTCTACCGGGTGCTCTTGAATAAAAGTGAGAGCTTGAACCGGACTTTGGAATGAACCAACCCACTCAAGAGACGGCTCTTCTTTTACAATCCGCTCCATCATCCCTAAAATATGATGTTCATCTTCAATTAAAATCGTACGCATCTAAATGATTCGTCCTTTCCTGTTTTGGTAAACGCAGGTGAATGGTGGTGCCTTTTTTCAAAGTGGAAGCTAAGTCAAACGTTGCACCATGAAGGTGTTCGATTCGACTTTTAATATTGCAAATCCCAATCCCGGATGTTTTGTTTGATACGTTTGGATCAAAACCACTCCCTGTATCTTGAACATAAATCTCAATCATTCCGTTTCGTTCCTGGATAGAAAGTGTCAATCGCTTTTGTCCTGGGTGTCGATAGAGGCCATGTCGCACGGCATTTTCAACGAGTGGTTGAATTAATAAAGGTGGAATCGAACAGTCGAGAAGAGATTCATCAATTTTTTTCTCGACGTAGAACGAATCACGGAATCGCGTCTGTTCAATGGCGAGATACGAGTCAATCATATCGACTTCTTGGCGAATCGATATCTCGTTTTCGGTTCGACCATTTTCAAAAATGAAGCGGACGTAAGTGCTTAAGTGACTGAGTAGACGAGCCGCATCGGGTGGAGACGTGTAACAGAGTGCAATCACATTCCCGAACGTATTGTAAAGGAAGTGAGGTTTGATTTGAGCGTTGAAGAAGGACAACTCATGCTGGGAAGCCAACACTTCGACTTGTTGTTTTTTTCTTTTGTCGGTAGACAAGTGAATCGGTAGAAGTAAAAACATCAATAGGAAATAAATGATGGTAAACGTATTGGCGTACAGCTGCTGATTGGGCGAAACGATGAACGTTGACGTCATAATTCCGATATACCCAACGAGTTGGGCGAGTGTGAAAGTTAGTAATTCGAGCGGATTGCCGGTCTTATACTTTTCAAGGAGCCATCCGATGTTCAAGCCGACCCAAAAGAACGTGATGAATAGAACGATCATCCATACAAAATATTCGAACACCTCGTAAACGGAAGCGGGCAAGAGGATGGCTAAACCAGTCAATCCGTACAACGGGTACCTCGAAATGGCCAAAAACCGGTCAAACGACACACGTTCCAAACATCTTGAAAACTCAATCAACATGATGATGCTCAGTAAGGCTAAACTCAACGTCAACTTATCACTACCCGAGATCCACATGCCATCTCGGGACATGATGGAAAAACTCGTCAACAAAAAGAAAGCTGTCCCGAAACCGTACAAGCGTTCATTTCGGTGAAAGAGATAGACGATGGCATAGAACATGGCAATCAAAAGTGAAATGAGCAATATGAAAAATTCGTAGCCGGCATAAGCGTTTTGAGTGGTCATGATGGCATGTAACGGTCCGACTAATATACTTTCTTCGATGGGTGCAAAATTACCTGCCTGTCGTTCATGTTGAATCGTCAGTCGGAATTGTTTTGTTTCATCATCGAGCAAGAGCAGAGACGGCTGCTCGACGAGACGATTGTTTCCAATTTGTACCGTTTCAACCATTTTCCCATCTATCAAAATCGTAGAAGAGGAGAGGGACTTTGGAATGAGCAAGGCATACGTACCGTTCGGCAACGCGAGATCGAGTTCATAGGTGGATTCACGATAAGGGGTTGTAAACGGAATGGTTCGATAGGAGCGGCGATCAACTTGGGTGACAATCCCTGACTCATAGCGCCATGAGCCGTCTAGTCGCAAAATCTCTTCGTCGACAGTAGAAGAGAGAAGAGAAGCTTCGCCCTTGTTAACGGTGACGATCGGATTGATCGACTGATGTCGAATCAATAAAGTGAGACTGACACCAACCAACAACACAAGGATGAAGATAAACGTCATTCGATTACGCGTCATGAGCACATTCCCTTCAATCTTTGTGAGTTTCTTGTGAGGTCATTCCGTTATTCTTCCTAATAGGTGAATGAATTTTTGAAGTGACTCTCCGTCTCATCATCGTACCCGAACTTTTTTTGTTTGAACAGAAAAAGTCATTCACCGTACGAAGTGAGGCATTCTAAGAGTGAAGGAAGAAGGCATTCCATGAAACGTTGGATTGAACAACGCATTAGTCGACAAGTTATGACGATTTTTTATATATTGATTGCCTTAGTGACACTCACATCGATTGGGACCTATTTTTATACACAGCAATCGATTCAAGAGACGACCGTAAAATTAGAACGAATTAGTGAGCAACGTGCACGGGCGACAGATCTGTTTGAAACGTGGCAATCGATGCAATATGAATTACGAGGGCACGTCCTGTTAGGAGAACGTGCGCTATTAGAAGAAGTAAGAACAGCTCAAACGAATATCGACGAGCAAACGACATGGTTCGAAGAACAGGCAAGAAACGCGGAAGAAGTACAGTTCGCAGAGGATGCGAGACTTCTCTTCTCGATCTATACGACACGCGTCATGCCGGCACTTGAGCAGTATGTGATTGCGAAGCAGGCAGGAGAAATCGATGAATCGTTCCTGCAGATGCGCACCGTAGGGCAATTCATGCCGAAAAATGAAACATCGACTCAGACACGATTTAAACTGAACTCAAGTAGTGCTGCCGATATGAGTGCGAGCATCGT
Organism: Exiguobacterium sp. s75; assembly: GCF_018617145.1. Classification (GTDB taxonomy): domain Bacteria; phylum Bacillota; class Bacilli; order Exiguobacteriales; family Exiguobacteriaceae; genus Exiguobacterium; species Exiguobacterium profundum. The sequence continues at coordinate 1,790,432 of NZ_JACSJQ010000001.1, read as the reverse complement.
CGATATGGAGTCGGTCTTTACCGACTATCGACAAAATCTTGATTTTCAAGAAAGTGAATTGCGAGATGCGCTGTCAAAACAGTTAGTGAAAGCCCAATGGATGTGGCTTTTGATTCTACTCGGGGCATTGTTCATATTGTTTGTCGGGTTGCAGCCATATATTTTAAGGTTGACCAATCAACTGCAGACGCTGATGGTAAACAGTGAGCGTCTCGCGAGCAACCCGAGCGCGACACTCATCCCGATTAAACCGCTACAAAACGAAGTCGGACAGTTGTCGAAAGCGTTTAATGAGATGGCGACCTCACTTCGGACCCAACAAGATCAAGTCGATCGTGAACGAGAGAAGACCGCTCGAATTTTGCACACGATGCGCGATTCTATCGTCTATACGGAACTCGAGACGAATGAACGATTCGTGAATAGTGCACTCTTTGACTTGTATGAGCATCCACTTCCATCAACGGAACGGGGCAGTCTATACCCGATTGCGATGTACTATCCGATGTTCATGAACCAGATTGACGATCCGGAGAGGTTGAATCAATTCACAAAACGTGCAAAAGAAGAAGGTATATTCGATGAAACGTATACGTATACGATGCAGGAAGGTCAGAAAACGATTCGCATGTACGCCGAACCGATTGATCTGCAAAATGAACGCGTGGGTGTCATCTTCGTCTCACGAGATATTACCCAGGAAACAGAAATCAATCGCTTGAAGACAGAACTTGTGGCGACAGTATCCCATGAGCTTCGGACGCCCCTTACCTCGATTCTCGGTTTTTCAGAACTGCTCAAAAGGCGTCAATTGGAAAACACGAAGCGAGAGCGCTATTTAGACATGATTGCGAGTGAGACAAAGCGGCTCGAACGTCTCGTGAGTGACTTGCTAGATGTTCAAAAAATGGAGGCGGGTATGAGCGTACCAGACTTTAAAGTAGAGAGTCTATATGATTTATTATCAGATCTACTCGAAATCCATGCAGGATCGACGGAGCATCATTTCTTCCACTTTGATTGTGACGAATCGTTATTTGTCGCAGGAGATCCGGCCCAATTACGTCAAGTCTTCTCAAACATCCTGAACAATGCCATCAAATATTCACCGAACGGTGGGAATGTGACGGTTGATGTCACGTGTGAGGGTGACACGATTCAAATCGGGATATCGGACGAAGGATTAGGTATTTCGGAAGAAGATGCGACGCGAATCTTTGATAAATTTTATCGTTCGGCCTCGGAAGAAAGTAAACGCATCGGTGGAACCGGCTTAGGTTTAGCGATCTGTAAAGAGATCGTTCAACTGCACGGTGGTACCATCTCTGTTCAATCTCAACTAGGAGAAGGAACGACGATGATTGTTGAGTTACCGATGGTCGACCATGTCAATGAAGAGAGTTCATCCTAATTTATGGGATGAACTTTTTTGAAAAAACGGTGAATGTCACGCTCGTTTGGTACGATATAGAGAGTGAATCATGTTATAGGATGAAAGGAAGACGATTATGCTACGCGGATTATATACAGCAGCGGGAGCGATGAATGCCCTGCAGCGCCAACAAGAGATTTTGAGCAACAACCTTGGTAACGTGAGAACACCAGGCTTCAAAGCGTCTGATGGCGTGGTACGTTCGTTTCCGGAGATGCTTCTTGCACAAGTCAGCAATCCGGATAACGCGAAATCGCGCGTGAAGGGAGAAGTAGGTACCCTATCAATGGGCGTCTATCTTCAAGAAACAATGCCCCGTTTCTCAGCTGGAAGTATCACAGAATCCGGTAGCCCGACCGACCTGTATTTAAAGGCACCTACTAATTTTGCGGGAGCCCCGATGTTTGCGGTCGAACAAGGCGGCGAGACGTTGTATACGACAAATGGACGCTTCTCGATCGATGAGGCGCTCTTCCTTCGTTCTGCGGACGGCGGATATATCCTTTCTGATGAAGGGGAACGAATCCAACTGCCATCGAGCGAGTTTCAAGTAGGGAAAGATGGTGTCATCACATCGCTTGGACAAAACGTGGCGACTCTTGGTGCCTACCAAATCGATGACTTGACGACTCTTGAACAAGTCGGCAATGACTGGCGTGTGACGGGTGATGCCCCGGCGCAGGCCCAGGTCGAAGTACTACAAGGATTTATTGAAGAAGCGAACGTCAACCTCGACCAGACGATGGCAGACTTGATGATGACGTATCGTCAGTTTGAGGCGAATCAAAAGGTCGTCCAAGCGTATGATAAAAGTGCCGAGCGAGCAATCGAAATCGCTCGTATTCGTTAAGGAGGAACACCATGCAGTCCATTTATAACTCGGTCAACTCTCTGTCTCAACTTCAGCGTCAATTAGATGTGACAGGTCACAATATCGCAAACGTCGATACGGTCGGCTTTAAGCGTCAACAGGGGCATTTTGCTTCGCTATTGTCGCAGGCGTATAACAACCAACCGCGTCCTGAATTCGAAGTCGGTCGAGACACACCGAACGGGATTCGGATTGGAGTCGGGGGACATGTCGCCGATATTACACAGCAGTTCAATATCGGACAAGTACGTACGACAGATCGTGGATTGGACGTCTTTTTAAAGGCGAGCCGTCAATTTTTTGTCGTGGACACGCCGAACGGTGTCGGGGTGACTCGAAGTGGAAACATGCAATTGTCAGTCGGTGACGAGACGACGCTCGTTGATGTGAACGGGAATCCGCTTCTTGGAGATGACGGTAATCCAATCACGATGCCGAACGATGCGACGAATCAGCGCATTCGTCAAGACGGTGTGGTCGTTGCGAGTGTGAATGGCGTTGAACAAGAATTCGGACGTCTCGACATCGTAGAAGTCCGCAATACGTCGGAATTACGTCCGCTCGGAGATAACGTGTTCGCAGCGGATTTGGAGACCGAAGTCGATCGTCCACTCGGAAATCTATTGATTGAAGGGACACTCGAGTCATCGAACGTTGATTTGACGAAAGAGATGACTGATATGACAATCACACAACGAGCATATCAAATGAACTCACGGGCGATGTCGATGAGCGATCAGATGATGGGGCTTGTCACGGCGTTACGTCCATAACGCCTACCGCTTCTCGAGCCGAGAAGCGGTTTTTTTATAGACAAAGGGGGAGAAGCATCAATGCGGATTGTAGTCGCGATGGATTCATTCAAAGGCTCACTTTCGAGTATGGAAGCAAATCAAGCGGTCCTTCGTGCGCTTGAAGGGCATGAGGTCACCATCATACCGATCTCTGACGGAGGAGAAGGTTTTTTGGATGCTTGGATTGCGACACATGCGGATGGGACCATTATAGAAGAAAATGTCGTGTGCTTGGATGGAATACAGCGCGTTGCACGTTTTGGTTTCGAGCCGTCAACGAGGCACGCGGTAATCGAAGTGGCGGAAACAGCAGGATTGACACTCCTCGCTCATGTCGATCCGTGGCGCTACAGTTCAGTCGGAGTCGGTGAACAGATCGTTCAAGCGCTAGAGCGTGGGGCGAGGATCATCACCGTCGGGCTCGGAGGGAGCGGGACGATGGATGGTGGAAAAGGATTGCTTGAGGCGTTAGGTGTTCGTTTTCTCGATGCGAACGGTGCTGTGCTATCGACCATCCCCCATCGAGTAGAAGAAGTGGCATCAATTGATTGGTCCGGTCTTCATCCGCGTGCGCGCGAGGTCGTATGGAGAATGTCTTCCGATGTACAGAACCCATTGATTGGTGAAAGCGGAGCAGCCTATGTGTTCGGCCCCCAGAAAGGATTGGCGGCAGATGTAGTGAAGCGATATGACCGGATCCTGGATCACTACGCGAACTGTTTTGAAGTGGATAGAAGAGCACTTCCTGGAGCAGGGGCGGCTGGCGGCATCGGCTTTGCGCTATTGCAGCTTGGTGCAATCTACGTGAGTGGCGTCGAAGAAGTGGTCAGTTGGTCTAAGCTCGAAGAACAGTTAGAAAAAGCAGATTGGCTGATTACAGGAGAGGGTAAATTTGACGCGCAAAGCTTTGAGGGAAAGGCACCGTATGGGTTGGCACGCCTTGCGAATACGCATGGGGTCCCGACCCTCGTCTTCACCGGACAGTCCGATTACACATCGCATATGGAGTCCGGCATCGTCGCCATTTTTCCGATCGTGTCTCGGATCATGACGTTAGAAGAAGCGATTTGGGAAGCAGCTCCACTATTGACGAATGCGGTCCAACGCGTGCGTCATGTCATTGAAAAGGCGCCACGACAGTAGTCGGGCGCCTTCGCATTCATAAAGAACGATTTTTTAGCAGATCACGAATCTCTGTCAACAGTTGCTCTTCTTTCGTTGGGGTCGGAATAGCAGCTTCCTCCACTTCTTTTTCACGCTGTAAACGATTGATGACTTTGACAACCAAGAAGAGGGCGATGGCGATCAAGAAGAAGGACACAATCTGTTGAATAAAATTGCCATATAACACATCCACTCCGAGTACACTTGCTTTTAAGCCAGAAAAATCGATTCCTCCAATAATGATTCCGAGAAGCGGCATAAAGATATCATTGACGAGTGAGTTCACGATGGCAGTGAACGCTGCACCAAGTACGACAGCAATCGCCAAGTCGATGACATTCCCGCGCATCGCGAATTTTTTAAATTCTTTCCACATAAACAAACCTCCTGACGTTGAATAATTTAAGCGTAGCATATTTGAAAGGAAGAAATAAATAAATCGTTCGACTTCTATAAGGGAAGGATGCTTGTTCGACTTTTCTGCATAGGGTACACTAAAAAGGTAGCAATTTACGCATTTTAATACCAGGTACTAATATGATATAATCATTTTAGCTGAAAGGATGGTTGGACGTGTCGAACGATGAACAGACGAGTTCGGAAGAACAAAAAGGTTCACCAGAACAAGAGACGAAGCAGACAAAGCAATCGCGATTATCGAATCATCGTCGATTCCCGATTTTACTGCGCGTGCTCGTTGTTTTAGTGTTGGCAATCGCGATGCTCGCCCTCGGAGCGGTCATCGGATATAGCGTCATTGGCGGAGGCGATTGGAAAGATGTATTTGACATCGAGACCTGGCGCCATATCACCGATTTTTGGCTAACCTCTTAAAGGCGGTGGATGGATGTATACAATTGAGCAAATCAAAGAAGTAATCCCACACAGATACCCGTTTCTGTTAATTGATCGAATTATCGAAGTCGAGGAAAAGAAGCGTGCTGTTGGATTAAAAAATGTCACGGCGAATGAAGAGTTCTTTAACGGGCATTTCCCAGACTATAATGTCATGCCAGGTGTCTTGATTGTTGAAGCACTCGCACAAGTCGGTGCTTTTGCAATGTTGAAAGACGAATCGAATCGAGGCAAGCTCGCCTTTTTTGCAGGGATTGACAACTGCCGTTTCAAACGCCAAGTCGTCCCGGGTGATCAACTTCGCCTCGAGGTAGAAATCATGAAAATTCGTGGACCAATCGGTAAAGGACGTGCCGTGGCCACGGTCGATGGAGAAGTTGCTTGTGAAGCAGAACTCACTTTCGCCTTGAAGTAAGGAGAAATGGGATGCGTGCTTTAGTTATTGTCTTACTAGTCGGCTTAATGACGATTGTGGGTTGTCAGCAACTCCAGACAGAAGAGTCGAGTGAGGAAAATGTCGTTTACGAGCAAAATGTGGATGAAACGATGATTGATAAACGTGCAGGACAGTCCGATGCAATCGCCGTTTCTCTTGAACGAACGAATAACACGACGATGCTCTTCACGATTCGAATGCTCGAAAATCGTCGTCTTGATCCGACGACGGTCATGAGTTATGAGGTCGAAGGCGAACGCGTTGCGATTCCATTTGGTGAACTGATTGCAGAGCGTGAAGAGGATATTCGGACGTATGAGTATCAGACGGACGTAGACCCGGATCTGTTCGTATCAGAGACACTTCCACTCTTCCATCTCGTTGAAGAAGGTGAATCGGAAGTCACGATACCACTCGAAGTCATTAATTCGACAAATGGTGAATAAGAAACAGGCGATGTTGTCGAAAATCGCCTGTTTTTTTGTGGAGATAAATCTATTCTATCCGATAAAAAGAGTAAGGAGAGAATGGAGGAATTTTGAGATGAAACAGAAATCACAGTCGTTACAGACGCGCATTCTAGCATCAATGTTGGTCTTCGTCACGTTGCTCATCATTTTGTTTGGAGTAGTGCAATACTTCAGTACGAAGCATTCCGTACTCAGTACGTTACATGCGACGTTAATTGAAGATGGTGAACGGATTAGTGAATCGTTGGATGTCGATGCCTATGCATCCTTCGTAGCGAATCCGTCAAAAAATGAGCAGTATGAGCAGTTTCGTGAATACTTAGATGCATATCGTCAGCAAATCGGTGCGATGTATGTCTACACGATTGCCACAGAGGGCGAGGAAGTCCAAATCATCGTAGATGGTTTGAACGAGGCAGATGCCGCAGAAATCGGTTCTCCGACTACAGCGATGACGTATGAAGGAGCAAAGCCCGCATTCCAAGGTGAGACCGTCGCAACCGATGTCATCGATGATCCGGAGTACGGGAAGTATGTGACGGTGCTTGTCCCGATTAAACAAGGGAACGAGGTAGTTGGGGTACTCGGAATTGATAAAGCTGCTACTGAGGTCTCCGCGATTACAGGAGATGTCTTAAAAGAGAGTCTAGTTCCAATCTTAATCGGTTTACTCGTGCTCCTTGTCGTTTCGGGAATCATCATCTGGCGTTATCTTGGCTGGAAATTGCGTCCGCTCCAAGCATTAGAGCGTGTGGCCACATCCATTGCTGAAGGTGATTTGGCGACAGCGACGACTGCGGTTGAAGGTATTAAGTTAAAATCTAATGACGAAATCAAACGTCTGACGGTGTCGATGGAGAAGATGACACATATGTTAAAAGATTTGATTTCCGGCATTCAAACGTCGGCACAGACGGTACGGGATGAGAGTGGCAACGTTTCAGGTATCTCAGAAGAGGTAAATGATGCCTCTCGCCAAATTGCCTATACGATGGAAGAAATCGCAAGCGGTGTTGAGAATCAAAGTGTCTTGACGATGCGTCTTTACGGACATATGAATGAATTTTCGACACTTGTCGAGCAAACGACATCAGACGGAGAACAAGTGAGTGAACAGGCGGAAGTCGTCAGTCGGGTGACGATGGATGGTCTACGTTACATGGAGAGTGCCGTCAATCAAATGACTCACATTCATGCGCAAGTAAAAACATCACAAGGACAAGTCCGCGACTTTGAACAACAAGCGGACGAGGTGACGGAACTGGTCACGATGATTCGTCAAATTTCACAACAGACAAACTTGCTTGCACTCAATGCAGCGATTGAAGCGGCTCGGGCCGGTGAACACGGAAAAGGGTTTGCCGTCGTCGCCTCGGAGATTCGGAAACTTTCGGATAGTGTCGCTGAGTCTGTCAGTGAAATTTCGGAAATCGTCGGAAGCGTCAAACAAAACTCGATTGCGCTCGGTCAAACCTTTACAGAGAGCATGACGGCTGCAGAGGAAGGGAAAGCGACACTTGAATCGACGAAGCTTGCATTCACTGAAATCGAACAGAGCGTTCGTCACATGCAACAGTTGACGAGTTCGATGCGTGGCCAACTCGATCGAGTGAAGACGAACCAGGATCACATTCAACATGGACTGTCTGAAATTGCTTCGATTTCAGAAGAAAGTACAGCCGGAAATGAGGAAGTGGCTGCTTCGACGGAACAGATGTCGGCGACGAGTGAGACGATGAATCGTCTCGTAAAAGATTTGTCGAGCACGGCAGAGGACATGCAACGAATGAGTCAACAGTTCAAGTTATAAACAGTCTCACTTCAGACAGACCTCTCGTGCGTCCGCTATAATGGGCGCAAGGGAGGTTTTTTCATGCAACAATTCTCTAGTGAACTGACACAGTTTCGGGGAAGTCATTATGACTTCGGACGATTTCAAGGAAAATATATTAAGCGCAGTCAATTGCTCGAAAATCGGACGGATCAGTGGAAACTACGCGTTCCGCGATTTGAGATTGATGCGACTGAGGCGAAGGCTGCCTTCGATGAATTTGCTCCAAAGATTTGGGAGGAGTTGATTGGGTTACAAGATGAGCTGAAGCTGTCGCTCAATGACACGTTACTTCATTTCGGACATTTTCGAGTCAACAATCCAATCAGCGGCTGTTCGATTTTGACGGGGGATAACTTTCTCGTTCGGAATTACGATTATCACCCGATGACGTATGACGGTCGATACAACGTCTTTCAACCGGATGACGGGTATGCGGTCATCGGACCGGTCTCTCGTGTCACCGGACGTATGGACGGAATGAATGAAAAAGGACTTGCCATGGGCTACAATTTCATCAATCGTCGTCGACCCGGGGACGGATTTGTCTGTCAAATGATTGGACGAATCATTCTAGAAACATGTGCGACGGTGGAAGAAGCAGTCGATTTATTAAAAGAGATTCCGCATCGCGGGTCATTCACATACGTCGTCCATGACAAATCATCGAAAACACGTGTAATCGAGGCGACGCCTCGAGACATCCAAGTACGGGAATCGAATATCTGTACGAACCATTTTGAACTACTCCAACACGAGAATCGCTATCATCTTGATGATTCGACTCGTCGCATGATGGAAATCAAAGTCGTGCAACACTTGATTCAAGATGCGGAGAGCGCATTCCGTCTCATGAACGACACCGACAAGGGCGTCTTTTCAGAATTGTACAGGAGTTGGGCGGGAACGATTCATACGGCTGCTTATTTCCCTGAAACGCTCGAGACCTGGTTTGCGCTCGGTGGAGACCGTGACCCGGTCATCTTCGACTTCCAAAAATGGCTCGATGGGGAAGATTTCGATCTTCATGCACTTGACGGTGAATTGGCGACAGATATCGAGTTTGCGAATACGGTTCAACTTTGGCGCTGACGTTTGTCAGTGCTTTTTTTAGGAGAAACGGGAATACCCATTATAGGAGGGATGAAAGATGAAACGATTTGGAATCATACTCATCATGCTGACACTTGTTACACTACTCGGAGGTTGTGTTCCGGGTGACGGGACTTACACGACGGATCCGGCAGGTTTTTTCTGGGGCATCTGGCATGGATGGATTGCACCAGTGTCACTCATTTTAGGATTGTTCAATGACACATATCGCGTGTATGAAGTGAACAATACCGGTTGGTTCTATGATTTAGGATTTTACATCGCTGTCATCAGTGGATTTGGTGGATTGACGTTGACACGGAAGAGTCGGGGATGAGTCTGATTATATGAAAATGCCTCATGACGTAGGGGTTCCAATCCGCGTCCGAGGTATTTTTTTATGTTGTTCGATGTAAGTAAAGGAAACGGTTGAAGAGTTCGATATAATGAGTATGGATGATTTTTTTCGAGTGGAGGTGCCATATGCACTCATATGAGTTTCAAATGTATCGGAATTTTGATGAGCTAGCGATTGACTTGATTGAGTTAGCAAAAGAAATAGTACCAGATAAACTAGTCTATCTCACGTCAATTGAGAATGACACCCAACATATACTCAAACTATCCTCACAAGATTCTCCTATCCTACTTGAAGAAGGCATGTCCTTTGATTTGAAGGATACGGTATGTAATCGAATCGATTTCAATCAACGAGAAGTTTTGATGTATGAAGACATCGAATCGCAGATTGAATCGACGCGACTTCAGTCATTACTGCGCGAAGTGAACATCAAGTCGTATTTGGGAATCCCGATTCTGACGAAGAACGGGGATATTTTCGGTACGCTCTGTGTCGCCAATCATAAAAGCGCCCAGTACGATTCAAAAAGTGTCCGCTTGTTGAAGCGCGTGGTTCGTATGTTCAGTTACTATTTAGAACTTGAACGTCGTGCCTCACGGGATGAATTGACGGATCTTTATAACCGACATTACTTGTCTAACTATTTTGAGACGAATCCGAATCAAGGTGGGGCACTGTTTTTAATTGATTTAGATGGGTTCAAATGGGTGAATGACACATTCGGTCATGATGAAGGGGACCTCGTCTTGAAAGAAGTGGCGCTTCGTCTGAGACGTTTGATGGAGCCGATACCTGATTCGAGAGTGTATCGTTTAGGTGGGGATGAATTCCTTATTAAAATCGCACATGCGTTATCCAAAGAGACTGTCATTGGGTATGCTGAACAGATCTTGTATGTATTGAAAGAATGGGACGACCATCTCCCGTTATCAGCGAGCATCGGCATCGCTCAATATGATTCCAACGAACAGGCGGACCTCGGTCGATTATTGAAAGAGGCAGACATTGCACTGTATCAATCTAAATCGAGCGGGAAGAACACGTACAAGTTTTATAAATAACGTCAGAAGGCTAAACCGATGGATTGCGATTGGTTTAGCCTTCTGTTTTCGCATTCAGCACCAACGAACCGATTGGCGTGAAAGGATCGAATGAAAAACGGGTAGTGATTAAGAGTTCGGTGTGCATCCCGTAACGGCGACCGTATGATAATCACGGGAGTCCGGTCCACGTTGTACCGATACGTCCTTGAATCCGAGGTTCACCGCCGCGGGGATGAATTGATTCCGAACCATCTCGGAGATGTCGTTCCATTCGACATCACCTTTCCCGTCACAGTAGGTGATGACAAAGGTGCCATTCGGTTTCAAGACGCGTTCGATTTCAGACAGAACGGTCGTGACATCTCTCCAGAAATATAGTGTGTGAATGCTGAACACGTGATCGATGGATGCGTCCGTCACCTCGAGCTGATGCAAATCTCCTTGGATCAAGTTGGCCCGTTTTGTATGAATCGAAGCCTGATTGCGCTGTCTTGCTGAATCGATGATTGTTTTAGATCGGTCGAGACCCATGACATGTACGTCAGGATGTCGTTGAAGGATGGTTGCCATCGCATCGCCGGCCCCGCACCCGAGCTCTAGAACGGTTGTACCGGGTTGAATGTCTAACTGTTCAATCGTCCATTCGACTTCGACCCGGTGTTGGCGTACCATCTTTTCCCCGATATACTTTCCGACGGGACCCCTTGGATTCTCGTATTGACTGTCAATCCATTTCAGTAGCACTTGTGGTAACACATCATCACCTCACTTCGAAAGTAGCTCGATTGTAGCACATCGATGAGACAAAGGAGTCAACAACATGCGTTCATTTTGGATACTCGGCAACCAACTCTCGCACGAACTTGCGATGCTGAAGGATATGAAAGAAGATGATGTCATCGTCATGATTGAGGCGACGTCGCGCGCGACGTGGCGTCCGTACCATAAACAAAAGCTCGTCCTCATCTTCTCTGCGATGCGACACTTTGCTGAAGAATTGCGCGATAAAGGATACACCGTGGATTATCATGAGGCGGATTCGTTCCAAGAGGCATGGGACAATCATGTGAAACAGTACACTCCGGACGAAATTCATGTCACCGCCGTCACGGACGAACCGATGGCGAAAAAACTGAAACAATTTGGGAAGAAGCATAAACTGATCGAACATACGGATGTCCCGCTCTTCTACTTATCAAAAGAGGAAGCGACCGAGACGCTCGGGAATGAGCCGTGGCGGATGGATCGTTTTTATCGTCACATGCGGAAGCGATTCGATGTCTTGCTCGAAGAGGGGAAGCCACGTGGCGGGAAATGGTCGTTTGATGCGGATAACCGAAAACCGCCGAACGAAGGACTATCGTTTCCATCTGCCATCCATTTCCGTCCAGATTCGATCACGAAAGACGTTATCGAAAAAGTCGAGTCGACGTTCTCGGAACATCCGGGGGAGGTGACCTCGTTCCATTGGCCGGTCACACATGCCGAGGCGAGACGTGCGCTAAAACAGTTCGTAGAAGAACGACTTGAAACGTTCGGTCCGTATCAAGATGCAATGATGACGGATGAACCCGAGATGTCACACAGCCTGTTGTCGGCTGCCATCAATATCGGTTTACTGACACCGCGAGAAGTTGTTGATGCGGCATGTCAGGCGGATGCACCGCTATCGTCGATTGAAGGATTCGTCCGGCAAATCCTCGGTTGGCGAGAGTACATGCGCGCCGTCTATCTTTCTGTCATGCCCGGTTATGAAGACGTGAACACGTTCAAGCATGAACGCGACTTACCGTCCTTCTTCTGGGATGCGAAGACGGAGTTGAACTGTCTGCATCAAAGTTTGAAACCGGTTGTCGCACATGCCCACAATCATCATATCCAGCGACTGATGGTGCTCGGAAACTATGCGACATTGTTTGAAATCAATCCGAAGCAGACGAGCGACTGGTTTAACGAGATGTATATCGATGCCTATGACTGGGTCGTCTTACCGAACGTACTCGGGATGGCTCTTCATGCGGACGGCGGAAAGCTCGCCACAAAACCGTATGTCGCTTCCGGAAAATATATCGACCGGATGAGTGACTACTGTCGGGATTGCCCATACAACCCAAAACATACAACAGAAGACGACGCCTGTCCGTTCAACGCCCTCTATTGGCGGTTCATCGATCGTCACGAAGAACGATTCTCGAAAAACCAGCGGATGAAGATGATGGTCCGTAATTGGCAGGGACGGGATAATGACGTGAAAGCCGACATCTTAGCGAAAGCCGAACAGACATTGACCGACTCCCCGTGAATCGGTTTTTTTACGTTCTCTTCATGAAACTTAGCAATTCCTTTATCATAGCTTTACAATCATTCGTTACGATAAGAGCTGTGAGACCCCCTCACTCCAAGTGAATAGTTACCGGTAGAACCTTTGAGAGACCAACAGAAGCCCGTACGTTGATGACGTGTCGTTTCTGTTGGTCCTTTTTTGAAGAGAGGATGATTCAAGTGAATGATGCGATTGCACGGATCGGACAAGAACGGATGATTGCCTCCATCAAAAGTCCAAAACAAATCGAGGCGTTTTTACGGACGGATGTGACGACGACGTTTCTCATGATGGGAACGCTCAGTACGCTCGACCGCTATGTGGCGCACTTAAAGCGAGAGAATCGAACGGTCTTCCTCCACGCGGAGCGAATCAATGGAATCAGTCTCGATCGGGACGGGATCGATTATCTTGCCAAACGTGTCGGTGCCGATGGGATTGTCACGACGAAAGCATCCGTGCTCCAGCATGCGAAGCGAGCGGGGCTCTTGACGGTACAACGACTCTTTCTCGTCGACTCGGACGCGGTCACGAGCGGACTCAAGCTCGCAGAGGCGCAACAACCGGATGCGATTGAACTTATGCCGGGTCTGATTCCGAGCGTGGTCGAGAAGATTTCCCAGGAAGTCTCCTTTCCGATTGTGACGGGTGGCATGATTCGTCAACCGATTGATGTGCATCGCGCCCTCGATCATGGGGCATTCGCCGTATCGACCGGGGATGAACGACTTTGGAACGTACAAAGTCAGAAGGAGGAATTAGCATGAAATCGATTCAACTACAACAACTGACAAAATCATTCGGGGAGACGGAAGTCATTCGAGGGATTGACGTGACGATTGAAGCAGGAGAGTTCTTCGCACTCGTCGGTCCGTCCGGCTGCGGGAAGAGTACGATGCTTCGGATGATAGCCGGGCTCGAATCCATCACAAGCGGAACGCTTCGCATCGACGGTGTGGCGGCGAACGGGATGAAGCCGAGTGAGCGTCACTTGTCGATGGTGTTCCAAAACTACGCCCTTTACCCACATATGACGGTGGAGAAAAATATCACGTTCGGTCTACATACGAAAGGACTGACGAAGCTTGAACAGCGGGAGCGTTGCCTACAGGCAGCGGAAACACTCGGGCTCACCGATTACCTGAAACGGAAACCGCGTGAGCTATCTGGAGGTCAGCGACAGCGTGTCGCCTTGGCACGTGCCATCGTGACTGAGGCACCGATTTGCCTGATGGATGAGCCGCTCTCGAACTTAGATGCGAAGCTACGGGCAAAGATGCGTTCAGAGATTCGCCAGTTACAGCGAAAACTCGGATTGACGATGATTTATGTCACTCACGACCAAGTCGAGGCGATGACGATGGCGGACCGCATCATGCTCCTCAATGAGGGGGAAGTGCAACAAGTCGGAAAGCCGCTCGACTTATATAACAAACCGGCGAATACGTTCGTCGCTTCCTTCATCGGGTCACCTCCAATGAACCTAGTTGAGGTCACGCGACAAGAAAAAGGCTGGATGGCATCGGACGGTCGCATCTTCCACCCAAATGCCTTGACGGAAGTATCACAGGCGACACTCGGTGTCCGTCCTGAGCAAATCAAGCCAGCGGACAAAGATGTGACATTTTACGCAGAACTGAAAAATATTGAAGTGCTCGGGACCGAGACGATTCTCGCCTTTGACGTCGGAGGGAACGAATGGTTGGCAAAATGGCCGGGACAATGGCCGCTCACGGTCGGCGAAAAAGTAGCGTGTTATGTGGATTCGAAACAGATGTCGCTATTTGATACGAACGGACAGCGCATCGAGCCACGACAACCGAAACTATTTGAGGCGTTGGAGGTGTTCCAATGACGGTCGCCTTACCGAGAGAGAAAGCCCGGACACGGCTATCTGACGCGGCGAGCGGTCTGTTGTACTTGTCTCCGTCCATCATCTTGTTCGGTGTCTTTCTCGTCTATCCGCTGTTGCGAACGATCTATTTAAGCTTTTTCCGGACCGACACACAGGGGACACCACTCGAATTTGTCGGAGTCGGTCATTACAGCACGCTGTTCACGAGTGCCGCATTTTGGCAAAGCATTCAGGCGACAGTCGGATTCGTCCTTTTGACGGTCCCGCTCACGATTCTCATTGCGCTCGGTCTCGCACTCCTCGCCAATGAGAAACTGAAGGGCATTGGCATCTTTCGAACAGCGTTCTCGGCGACGATGGGGATGAGCGTCGCGGCGTCATCGGTCATTTGGATGTTCATGTACAATCCGTCAATCGGTATTTTCAACCGGTTCCTCGAGGCTGTGGGGGCAAGCGGTGTACAGTGGCTCCTCGATCCACAATATGCGCTCCTTTCCGTGTCACTTGCGACCGTTTGGATGAACATCGGCTTTACGTTCTTGATTCTACTTGGCGGTCTGCAAAACATCGATCGGACGTTATATGAGAGTGCGGACATTGCCGGAACGAGTTATTGGACACAGCTTCGGGCGATCACCATCCCGATGTTGTCGCCGACACTTTTCTTTGTCGGGATCATCTCGCTGATCAACGCCTTCCAGACGTTTGGACAGATTGATTTATTGACGAAAGGTGGACCGACGAATGCGACGAATGTCATCGTCTATGCCATCTACAAAGATGCGTTCATCAACTATAACGTCGGCAGTGCCAGTGCCCAGGCCGTGCTCCTATTCATCGCCGTCCTTTTGTTGACATGGATCCAATTTAAATTGGTTGAAAGGAAGGTGCATTACCAATGAGACTACGGAATGTTGGCGTCTATGTCTTACTCGTCTTGAGCGCCATCGTCATGCTGTTTCCAATCGCCTATGCGTTTTCGATCAGTCTGATGGACGGGAAGGAGGTGCTCCAGGGACATCTCCTTCCACGTGAACCTTCATTGGAAAACTATGTGGCCGCGTTCGAACGCATCCCGATGATGACGTACCTGCTCAACAGTTTGATTGTCGCGCTCCTCGTGATGGTCGGACAGGTCGTATTATCGAGTCTTGCAGCATTCGCGTTCGTCTTCATCGACTTTAAAGGAAAAGGGCTCATCTTTATGCTCTTCTTGGCGACGATGATGGTGCCATGGGAAGCGACGATGGTCCCGAACTTTTTGACGATCCAGTCGCTCGGCTGGCTGAATAGCGTCTGGGGACTGTCTGTGCCGTTCTTCGCACTTGCGTTCGGGACGTTCTTACTTCGGCAACAGTTCAAAACGATTCCGTATGAAATGTACGAGGCGTCCCAAATTGCCGGGATCAGTCGCTTCCGATTCTTTTGGAACGTCGTCTTGCCGGTATCGAAGACACCGCTCGTCACATTGTCGGTGTACAGCTTTTTGACGACTTGGAATATGTACTTATGGCCGCTTCTCGTCACGAACACGGAACAGGCGCGGACGGTCCAAATCGGCATCAAACAGATGCAGTCGAACGAAGTCGCCTCGGATTGGGGCGTCGTCATGGCAGCAGTCATCTTGATTATCATTCCGACACTTGTATTGTTGTTCGCAGGACAAAAGCACTTGCAAGAAGGATTGACGCAAGGCGCTATCAAATAATAGGGGGATATGACAAATGAAAAAGTTAGGATTATTCGCAGGGTTGGCAAGTTCGGTGTTATTACTCGGGGCATGTGGCAGTGAAGAAGCGGCACCAGTCGCGGCGACGACAGAAGACGGAAAGACAGAGGTCGTCTTTTGGCATGCGATGAGTGGGGACTTGGAGACGGCTTTAAACAGTCAAGTCGATGCGTTCAACGCTTCGCAAGACGACTATGAAGTCAAACCGGTCTTCCAAGGAACATATGAGGAAGCGTTGACGAAATTCAATGCGGTCGCCGGTTCGGAAGACGCGCCAGCCATCATGCAGACGTTCGAGGTCGGGACGAAATACATGATCGATTCGAACAAAATCACACCAGTTCAAGAGTTCATCGACAAAGAGGATTTTGACACGAGCGTATGGGAAGAGAACATCTTGAGTTATTATCAGGTCGATGGGAAGCAATACTCGATGCCGTTCAACTCTTCGACACCGATCCTCATCTATAACAAAGAGGCGTTTGAAAAAGCAGGGCTCGATCCAGAGAAAGCACCACGCACATATGACGAGTTGAAAGAGGCGGCGAAGAAGTTGACAACGGACGGTCAGACCGGCTTCACGATGCTCAACTACGGTTGGTTCTTTGAACAGCTCTTGGCCGCACAAGGTGGACTGTATGTCGACAATGACAATGGACGAAGCGGAGACCCGACGAAAGCCGTGTTTGATGGCGAAGAAGGACAGAACGCGTTCAATCTCATCAAAGAGATGTACGATGAGAAGACATTCCTAAACGTCGGTCAAAACTGGGACGACATGCGCGCGGCATTCCAATCTGGAAAAGTTGCCATGTACCTTGATTCGTCAGCAGGAATCCGTACGGTAGCAGACAACGCGGACTTTGAAATCGGCGCATCGTACTTACCGGTACCGACTGAAGCGGAGCGTCAAGGCGTCGTCATCGGCGGGGCATCGCTCTGGATGGGTGATGGCATTGCCGAAGAGACGAAAGAAGGCGCATGGGAGTTCATGAAGTATGTCGCTTCAACGGAAGCGCAAGCACAGTGGCATGTTGACACAGGCTACTTCGCCATCAATCCGGAAGCATACAATGAACCGATCGTAAAAGAAATGTGGGCGAAATATCCACAACTGAAAGTGACGGTCGACCAACTCAGTGAGACGAAACCATCACCTGCGACACAAGGAGCGCTCATCTCGACGTTCCCGCAATCACGTCAAAGTGTCGTCAACGCGATGGAAAGTTTGTATCAAGGGGTGTCGGTCGAAGAAGCATTGAAGCGTGCGGCCGATGAGACAACTTCCACCTTGGGGCAGTGACATGTTGATTTACGCACATCGCGGCTATAGCGCCAATTACCCGGAAAATACATTGTCCGCGTTCGAGGCAGCTCTTCCCTATGTGGACGGAATCGAGCTGGACGTACAGCTATCGAAGGACGGGCGTCTCGTCGTCATTCATGACGAAACCGTCGACCGGACGACAAATGGAACGGGATGGGTGAAAGACATGACGCTTCAGGAGTTGCGCCAGTTGAAGATTGACGGCTATGAACGCATCCCAACGTTAGAAGAGGTGCTCGGACTGATTGAACGAAGCAACGTCACCCTGAACATCGAATTGAAGACGGATCAATATGCGTATCCAGGGATCGAACGTCTCGCTTGGTTTGCTGTTGACGAGTTTGAACTCGGTGACCGTGTCGTGTTCTCCTCATTCAATCGTGAAACGCTCGTCCGAATGCGAGATGTGGCACCAGTCGCCCGGCTTGCAGTGTTGACACTCACGGGTGAGTCGGACACCGTCTCGTTCGCTGAAACGATTCGGGCCGAGGCGATTCACGCCCAGCCTGCATTTATCGGTTCGAAAGCATGGGATCAGATACAACAGACGACGCTCGAGACACGGCTCTACACGATTAACGATGTGAAGGACCTGCCCCTGATAGCGGTTTCGGCCATCATGACAGATGAGGTTGAACGGTTTACAAAATGAGTACAACAAACCCCGCTTTCACTTGAAGCGGGGTTTGTTCATGTCATGATCGGTTGTGGTGTGTCATAGGTCGAGACAACAACTTGATTGCGCCCTTCATGTTTTGCTTGATAGAGCGCCGAATCCGCAAGATCGACCATCCGCTTGATGGGAAGCGAGGTCCCGTGTGCGACCCCGACAGACGTCGTGATTTGAATCGGTGGAAAATCGTTCAAGTGGAATAGTTCAGCAGCAATCCGTTCTCGTATCCGGTTGGCCACTTTGTCTACCTTCTCTGGCGTCAAATCGTACATCAAGATGACGAATTCTTCGCCACCGATTCGTGCGACAGTGTCATGGGCACGCGTCTCGACTTTTAAGATGTTGGCGAACTGTTGTAAGACGAGATCACCGTTTCCGTGACCATATGTATCGTTCACATGTTTAAAATGATCGATATCGAGCGCGAGTACATTGTACGTCCGATTCTCTTGCCCGATGGAAGCCGTATATCGATCCCACACACGTCGATTGTATAGACCGGTCAAATGGTCTCGTTCAGACGACTGTTTGTACTCGATGGCACGGCGGGTCGTCTGTTCTAAATCGATGGTGAGGATACTCGAGAGTAGACCGACGAGCATGCCAATCATCCAAATGGACAAGACGAGGGATACATAGGCTGTGCTCCAACCCATATTGATATAGACGGCAATCGAAATAATGAAGAGCGCCCATACGTTCAAAAAGATACTCTGTAAGAAGAGTCGCTCCCGAAGCAGCCGATGAATCCAGAGCATCCCGATGCTGACGATGAACGTCGCGATAAACGCAATCACGGCCTGCTCGGTCATTCCGAACAAAAATCGTGTACTGGCGATGACAAGTGTCGCAATGAATAAAGGAAAACGAGCACCATAAAAAGCAAGCAACACGAGCGGTAAGTGACGTAAATCCACACGGACCATATCGTTAGCTTCTACGGCGTTATACATCAAAAACAGACCGAGTGCACCGGCGAGTATTCCAATCACAGAACTACGAAGACGGTACGAATTAAAAAGCGAAGAATGATAAATCTTCGAGATGATATAAAATCCGGTGAATGCGACACAAGCATTGAGCAACAAGACGGTGAGCGTCATTCCTTCACGACCTTTTCGATAGACTATACATTAACGGTAGCAGTCTTCAAATAATTGTCAATCTGAAGGTGTGTAAATGTTCATTATCTTTTCACGCTTTCTTCTTTGTTCCTCGAAACGCAAAAAACATAGCGATGCCAATTCCAATGCCGAGCCACCAATTATCGAGGGTGAGCCCGAAAACGACGGCGAATACAACGGCGACGGGAATCGATAAGTAGCCACGTTGTTTCATCTTCATTTCCTCCTCTCTTCGACACTTCTTTATTCCCAAAAGGTAGACACTTCATTCTCAAATTGAGGTAAGACAAAAACGTTCGACCGAGTGAACTACTCACCACTTATTTGCTTCACAAATTGAAGTGGGAGCTTCTTGGGAAGACCGTACTTTTATTAGCCACGATTGTTTACCAAGCTCGTCGGGTGGTTCCCACCCTGAAGGAATTCGTTTTAGTTTGCCAACATCAACAGGTTGATGCTCGCGTTGATGTCACGGTCATGATGCGCGCCACAGGCACACGTCCATTCACGGACATCCATCGCCTTCTTCTCGCCTTTTACACCGCAAGTGGAACAGATTTGAGTGGATGCGAACCATTGATCCGCCTTGATGAGCGTCCGTCCGTAGAAGTTTGATTTGTATTCGAGTTGCCGGACGAACTCGTACCAACTGACATCTGCAATCGATTTGGCGAGCTTATGGTTTTGCATCATGTCCTCCGACTTCAATGTCTCCACGACGATGACTTGGTTCTCGTCAACGATCCGTCTCGACAGTTTGTGAAGGAAGTCCTTGCGTTGGTTGGCGATCTTTTCGTGTTTCTTGGCCAAAAGTAATTTGGCTTTTTCACGATTCTTGCTTCCGATCTTCTTTCGCGACAGCGCCCGTTGCGCCTTCTTGACCTTCGCCTCGGACTTACGAAGGAGACGTGGGTTTTCGATTTTCTCCGAGACCATCGCATCGTTCGTCATGACGGCGAAGTGCTCCAAACCGAGATCGATCCCGACCTTGTTCTCGGCTGGGATCCATGGTGCATCGTCCTGTTTGACGAGGAGGGAGATGAAGAACTTGCCCGTCTTGGTCATCGACACCGTCGCCGACCGGATGACGCCCTCAAACGAGCGATGTTGTTCGAACTTCACGAAGCCGATTTTAGGAAGTCTCACCTTGCCGTCCTCGATGCGGATCGTGCCGTGCTGGTTGTTCGTCGTGTAGGAGGCGCGCGACCGCCGTCTCGATTTGAAGGCCGGGAAGCCGCCCGTCCCGGCGAAGAACTTCGCGAACGCGGTGTCGAGATTCAGCTTCGCGTTCGCGAGCGCGAGACTGTCCACCTCGGCGAGGAACGGGAACAGGGGCTTGTAGGAGGCGGGTGTCGCCGGTTTCCGTCTCGTTCCACTCCCCGCTTTCGCCTCCTCGCGGATGGCGATGCGGTCCTCGAGCAGCTTGTTGTAGATGAACCGGGCGCAGCCGATCGTCTTGATGAGGAACTCGGCCTGTGCCGGCGTTGGGTGGAGCCTATATTTATAGCCTTTCAGCATGTCCGTCCATCCTCCCTTCAGAAGATCATGATGTGTCCTCCTCATCCAATACCCATGGAAGGAAGGGAGAATCTGACGGAATCACGAACTTTTGTTCGTCACATCTGTCACAGGGGGAGAAGAGTTTTGGACCGGGCGATTCATCTCCCACCTACGCTGGGCTACGCCCCGAGACGCTTAGAGGAGGGAAAATTCTCGCCTGATTTAGTTAAATCAGTCGAACGAAACCGAATGTTTAGGGGATGGCAGCAATGGACAGCTCTGTCTGGTATGAAGCTCGATTGTAAAGGTGGTGCCTTCTCCGTATACCGAGTCCGCATGAATTACCCAACCGTGGGCTTCGGCAATTCGTTTGCAGATTCGTAGACCGAGACCTGTTCCTTTTATGGCTTGGTGGGCGGCGGATTCGACACGGTAATATTCATCAAATACGTAGGGAAGTGCTTCTTCTGGAATCCCAATCCCGGTATCGGATACAGATAAAGTTACCGTGCCAGCACTTTCAAATACGCTCGTATGGACCGTCCCGCCATCAGGAGAGTACTTGATGGCGTTACCAATGAGGTTATGGAGCAATTGCCGTAACTTTTCTTCATCTGCTTGAATCAAGACATCATTCGTTTCAAACGTCACCGTATGAAGCGAGGAGGTCGTCTGATAGCTCGACATGACATCCTCCAAAAGAGGACGGAGTGCGAACGTCGTCACGGTCAGTTGATCAGCCGTGTATCGTTCTTTTTGATAATCGAGGAAGTTATCGACGAGCCGCTCCAGCCGTTCCGATTCTTGTTTGACTTGTGTTAGCATCTGATACGATTTTTCCGAACCTTGATGGCGTGTCATGAGTAGCTCCGTATATCCATGGATGGCAGTCAATGGCGTGCGGAAATCATGAGACAGTTCGGCAAGGAAACTGTCTTTACGTTCTTCAAAGCGGACGGCTTCCGTTTGGTCGCGCCACATGATGAAAACGCCACGTGGTGTCCGCGTGAAGTTGAAAATCAAATGTAGCGTCTTGTCATTAGAACGCAGACGACGTGAAGTCATCCTTGGATCCGTTTCGGTCGCACATTCGAGCAATTCCTGGATGAGGTGCATGACTTGTGCGGAATCCGCCCCATGCCGTTCCAACATGGTATATACATAACGAGTCAATGTTTCCAATGTGTCAAAAGATTGTGTTGTCATAGAAGGGTACCATTGCCGAAGAGAATCATTCGAATACAGACGACATCTTGAGAAATCGATATAACACATCGCATCCTGTACTTCTTCCACGATGGAAGCGATGGAGAACGTATGGCGTTGCTGTTTTTGACGAGCGGAGCGTTTCTGCCTAATCCTATGGAATCGGCGCATGGACCTACCTCCTCGCGAACATTTGTACATGCATTCACAACTAGTATACGACATTTGAGAAGGAATCCCTATACAGGCAATAGTCCTAGCAGAAACGTATCGAAATCAGGACGGATACAAAACACCTCTCCGCTGATAGAACAGAGAGGTGTCGGTCATTCGGTCACGTTTACTTGTCCCATCATCCCATTTTCTTCATGCTCGAGGATGTGACAATGATACATAAATGTGCCGGTTTTCGTGAAGGTGATTTCAATCTTTACTCGTTCATCCGGAGCGACGGCTACCGTATCTTTCCACCCTTTTTCCTGATCGGATGGTGGGTTGCCGTCTCGACTAATGACTCGGAACTGGACGCCGTGGATGTGGAAAGGATGTGTCATCCCACCCATCATATCCGGCTTATTTTCAATTTCCCATACCTCGGTGTCTCCGCGTTTCGCTTCGATGTCGATACGCTCCGGATCATAGGTCTTTCCGTTGATTGAAACCATGTTACCCATTCCAAAAAGGGTGAGGCGGCGGTCTGCTGTCTCATCTGTCAAGCGCTCCATCGTTTCGGTCACCGGAATCTTAATGGACGCCTTGTCAAGTTCACCGACACGAAACGTGGTGAATGTCACCCCGTCCGCTTTTAAGGCGGCGACATCTTCAACTTGTGAAAAATCAATCAGTACCTCGGCCCGTTCACCTGGTGTCAACGTGAGGGTCTCTAAGGGAATCGGGCGTTCTAACGGCCCTCCGTCTGTCGCAATCTGCGTCATCTCGGCCTCGTTAGATAACGTAAAATCAAAATCGCGCGCATTCGAACCGTTGACTAGTCGCACTCGTAACGTCTCGGTTTGAACGTCGAACGTCGTGTTGATGGCTCCATTCGCAAGAATGGTATCCCCCGTCGTTCCATCAACGTTCATATGGGCATCATAATCCAACTCACCGTTCGGCGTGAAGAGTCGATCTTGTACGATGAGCGGGATGTCGTCGACTCCATATTCATTCGGGAGACCGTTCTGTGCATCGTCGGTCACATAAAGAAGACCGGCGAGCCCTTTATAAACTTGTTCGGCTGTCAATCCCATCGGATGGGGGTGGAACCACAGTGTACTAGGTTCTTGATCGATGTCGAGTCGAACTTGTGCCTGTTCACCTGGTGCGACGGTCTGATGAGGTCCCCCGTCCATGTCGGCAGGGATGACGAGTCCGTGCCAGTGGAACGTTGTCGGTTCATCCAATCGATTGATGGTATCGATTACGACTGTTTTTCCTTTCGGTAACTCGATCATTGGTCCGAGTAAGTCTCCATTATAGCCGAACGTTTCCGATTTCTTGCCGTCTTTGAAAAATTGTGACGTGCCTTTAGTTGCTTCCACCGTATAGTAGACCGTGTCTCCCGTGACACGATTTGGCTGTAAGGCAGTCGGAATCGGAAGCGGCTGTGTCGGTTCATCCGTTGCTTGGAGCTCTTGCATCGCTCCGTGTCCCATCGGTCCGTTATTGCCACCCATTCCATTATCACCCATCATGTGATCATCCATCTGACCCGTTGCCGAATCGTTTCCCATCATATGATCTTGGTCCATATTGTTGTTATGGTTCCATGTCCCGTTGAAAAGGACGATTAGTAAAACGAGGATGCCTCCAATTAAAATCCCCGTCAACAGAAACCATATTCCTTTCGATTTCATGCTATAACACTCCTTCATTGTTCAGTCCTCACTTTGTTGTACCACCTAATTGTGAAAGAAACATGAAAGTCCAAATCTGTTTAATCGCATACCGAATAGAGGTATACAATCCGTGTAAAGGAGAGGATGAATGATGGAACATGCACACGATCAACACCATGGACATCATGAGGAGAGTCACGAGTCTCATCATGGCGGACACGGACACGAGCATATGATTGACGATTTCAAACGACGTTTCTTCGTATCGCTCGGGCTGATGATTCCGATTTTATTGTTATCGGACATGATTCAAGAATGGCTGCGGTTTGAACTCGATTTTCCGTTTGAAAAGACAATCTTATTTGTATTGGCGACGATTGTGTATGTATACGGCGGGTGGCCGTTCTTAAAAGGAAGTGTGGAAGAGTTAAGAGAGCGTAGCCCGGGCATGATGATGCTTATTAGCTTGGCGATCAGCGTCGCTTACTTTTATAGTGCAGCTGTCGTCTTTGGCTATGGAAGCGGACATGACTTCTTTTGGGAACTCGCTTCATTGATTGTGATCATGCTACTCGGCCATTGGATTGAGATGCGTTCTGTCATGGGAGCGTCGAACGCGTTGGAACAACTCGTGCAGCTTCTACCGAACGAAGCGCATCGCATCAATGGGGAAGAAACGGAAGACGTTCCTATCTCTGAACTGAAGGAAGGAGACCGAATCCTCGTCAAACCGGGGGAGCAGGTACCCGTGGACGGGAAAATCATCAAAGGACGAACAACCATCGACGAGTCGATGTTAACCGGCGAATCGGTACCGGTCGAAAAAACAGAAGGTGAAGATGTCATTGCGGGTTCGATCAACCAAGAAGGGAGTTTGACGATTGAAACGATTGGTACGGGAGAAAGTACGTACTTGTCAAAAGTGGTTGAATTGGTGAGTGAGGCACAAAAATCGAAGTCGCGGGCTCAAAATCTGGCGAACCGGGCGGCAAAATATTTGTTCTATATCGCAATTGCCGCTGGGGTCATCACGTTCACCATCTGGTTCATGCTCGGCTACTCAGTCGGGACAGCGATCGAACGGATGGTAACGGTCATGGTCATCTCATGTCCCCATGCACTTGGACTGGCGACACCCCTGGTCGTCGCCGTCTCGACAGCATTATCGGCAAAACAAGGTCTTCTCATCCGCAATCGGACTCAATTTGAAGAGGCGCGTCGACTCGATGCCGTCATTTTCGATAAGACCGGTACGCTGACGGAAGGGAATTTCGGCGTCACGGACATACAGGCGAACTCGCCTTATAAGGAGGAAGACGTGTTGCAACTCGCAGGAGCAGTTGAGCGTGAGTCGCAACATCCTCTCGCGCAAGGGATTTTAAGAGAAGCCGAGAGACGGGAATTGAAACTGGCGGCTGTCGACGACTTCGGTTCGATGACAGGTGTCGGATTGGAAGGAACGGTTGACGGTGCGCATATACAAGTCGTCAGTCCGCGACATATCCGCGATCAACACATTCAAATTGATGAGGAGACGTTTGCACGACTCTCGGAAGAAGGAAAGACCGTCGTCTTTGTTTTGAAAGACGGAGAATGGGTCGGGATGATTGCGATGGCCGATCTGGTGAGGGAAGAAGCGAAAGAGACCGTCGAGGCACTTCATGAAAAAGGCATTCGCTCGATCATGTTGACGGGTGACAACGAGAAGGTCGCGCATTGGGTCGCGGGTCAGCTCGGTATCGATGACGTGTATGCCGAAGTATTACCGGACGACAAGGCGAACCAAGTGAAAGACGTCCAAAAAGATGGCAGCAAAGTAGCGATGGTCGGAGATGGAATCAATGACGCACCTGCCTTAGCACAAGCGGATGTCGGCATCGCAATCGGGAGCGGGACAGACGTTGCCGTCGAAACGGCAGATATTGTCCTCGTCCGCAGTAATCCGAAAGATGTCCTATCGATTTTGGAGCTTTCACAGAACACGTATCGTAAGATGATTCAAAACTTGTGGTGGGCAGCCGGGTATAACATCGTCGCCATCCCGCTTGCTGCAGGCGTTCTGGCTCCGATTGGAATCATCTTGTCCCCAGCCATCGGTGCCGTCTTGATGAGTTTAAGCACAGTTATTGTCGCAATCAACGCTCGACTTTTGAAGATTTAACATTTCTTTCACCTTTAGTCAGTATGCTAGATGGGATGCTAATGATGGAGGGATCGAGATGAAACGAACGTTAATGCTATCACTATTCCTGACTCCACTGCTCCTGTCGGCGTGTGGAACAGAAGACGCACCGTCGGACACGAGTCAATCCGAGAATGTGACGACAACTACAAAAGACGAGTGGCAACGTGTGGGATCCGATGAAACGGTCTCCCACATCCACGGAGCTGGATTTTGGCAAGACGACGAACGTCTTGTCATCGCGACGCATGCCGGATTAATGGAATAT
This sequence comes from Exiguobacterium sp. s75, assembly GCF_018617145.1. GTDB lineage: Bacteria > Bacillota > Bacilli > Exiguobacteriales > Exiguobacteriaceae > Exiguobacterium > Exiguobacterium profundum. Next base: position 1,764,058 of record NZ_JACSJQ010000001.1, on the reverse strand, counting down.
CGTGAAGATGGCTGGTATACACTTCCGACGAATCGTCATGACTATATGGGATTCGAACTCGTCGAGGATGGATTTTATGCAAGTGGTCATCCCGACCGACGTACCGACTTCCAAAATCCACTCGGTGTGTTATACGGGAAAGACCATGGCATGACATTAGACGTACGGGCACTGGAGGGAGAGGCAGACTTTCATTACATGAGTGCGGGTTATGCGACGGAAATGTTGTACGTCTACCTTGAGGAAGCGACGTCAGAGCTAGAACCTGGATTCTATCGTTCGGACGATGGCGGAAGATCGTTCGAGTCGATGCGAGGATCTGGGGTAGAGGGTGAGCAGGTGGCAGGGATTGTCGCCGACGCGACGGAAGCGGAGCGGGTCTTCTTATACGGACCGTCCGGTATCCTCGTTTCGAAGGACTTTGGAGATTCGTTCGAGCCACTCGTTGAATCAGAACAGGTGATTACGGTCGGAGCGGATGAGGGGCAGTTGGCATACGTACGACAGACAGATGGTTCTTTCGAAGGGGTTCGTTTCAATCTAGACGATGAGTCTACAGAGACGTTCGATCTTCCAGAGTTTGAAGCGGATGCTGTGCCGATTAAATTGGCGATCAAAGAGGAGCGCATGCTGCTCATCACATCTGACAATAGCGTATATGAGCTCATAGACGAGAAGTGGCAGACACAACTTGATGCAGGTGAACTCGACTGACGAAAGACGCCTTTCCATTACTGGAGAGGCGTCTTTTTGCTGAGTGGTAGGGCGACGGTGAACGAGGTACCTGTTGTATCCGAAGATACCGTCAACGTCCCACCATGCCGTGTGACGATTTGCTTGGCGATGGCGAGTCCGAGTCCGCTTCCACCAGTTTGACGAGATCGTGATTTTTCAACACGGTACAGACGGTCGAAAATGTGTGGGAGATCTTCTTCAGGAATTCCCTTTCCGTCGTCAGTGATGGTCAAGACGAGATAAGCGTCTGAAGTATTAGAATGAAGTGAAACATGTGTCGCCTCACTATGCTGAATCGCGTTGTGGGCAATGGACCGGAAGACCTGAAGCATGCGATGTCGATCCAATGTGAGCGTGATGTCTACTTGTTCTATGTTCGGAGAAGCAGCGAACCGAATCGTCGTCATTCGGAACATCGTATCGAGCATTCGTCGTAAATCCTCACAAAACGTCGTGACAGAAACTTCTTCTCGATGTAACAAGAACGTGTTTTCGTCGAGTTGAGCCAATTGAAACGCATTTTCCACCAGTTCTGTGAGCGAACGACTCTCATCTAAAATTGTCTGGATGGATTGATTGCGTAGCGGTTCGGGTGTGCTTTCTTTCGAAGCAATCTCGGCATATCCCCTCAAATAAGTGAGAGGGGTCTTGATTTCATGTGAGAGATCGGACAAAAATTGATGTCGTTCGCGACGTAAGCGAGCCAACTCCACGGACATGGCCTCGATGGAGCGAGCCAACTCACCGATTTCGTCAACGCGATTCGTTGGTAGCTGTAGGTTATCGGGATTCGTCAGTACGTTCTCGGTCGCTTGTTTCAGTGACTGAATTGGTTTCGAAATGAGGCGGCTCAGCAGGATGAAGGTCAGCACGGTCGTCACCAGTGCGATGGTCGTGATATACAGAAATCGCAACTGAAGGCGATGACTGATTCCATGAATGATCTCAGTCGGTAAAAACATGTAGACGTACCCATACCGTGTATCGAGATCATCCGTGATCGGCGTACGAACGCTTAAATACGGCTCGTTTTCCCAGTCGTCCTCTAGAACAGTCGTATCATCGAATGGACCTGCACGTCGTTTCGTTTCGACGGTATCGACCAGTACCTGTGGAAAAGAACGGGACGTTTGAAGAAGATCATGTGCTGGGTCAGTGATGGCAACTTTTGTGTCCGTCTCACTTTCCATGGTAGCCACATGACCGATTGTCTCTTCGGAAAAGTTCATCGCCAATACATTCGCATGACTCTCAGCCCGTGATTCTAATCGATGGACTTCTTCTGTCACGCGTTCCCCAAGTAGTGTGTGGTAAAGGAGCAAGAATAAGACTCCTTCTATCAACAACGTAGACAACAGGAAGACGAGGCTGATTCGGAACGGTAAGCTATTACGACTGCGTCTCATCCGGAACGCTCCTCGGTCCATCGATACCCACGTCCCCATACCGTCTTCAAATAATCATCGATTGGAAAGCCTGCGTCCCCTAACTTTTCTCGAATCATGCGTATGTGTGCATCGACTGTACGGGGGTCAGATTCGGCAGAGTACGGCCAGACGAGATCATACAAATCTAAGCGATTGAACAAACGATTCGGGTGCTGAAGAAATAGCTTCAAGATGGCTGTTGCTTTTGGCGTCAGAATGATTTCCTGTTCTTCATATAAGATGCGCCCACTCTCTTCATCGTAACGGAGTGGACCGTATTGTAGGTTAACGACCCGACTTCTTCGCAGGACGGCTCGAATTCGAGCGAGAAACACATTTCCATCGAACGGTTTGGTGACGTAGTCATCCGCTCCGGCATCTAGCCCTTGAATGGTGGTCTCGTTGTCTGAACGTGCCGTCAACAAGACGATGGGTAATGCCGGATCCATCGTTTTCAACTGACGACAAAGTGAGATGCCGTCCACTTCCGGCATCATAATATCTAAAAGGATGAGGTCCGGTCGCTCTTCAATCTTATCGAGTGCGGAATCGGCATCATTTGCCTCGATGCAAGCATACCCATCGCTCTCAAGAAACAAACGAATCAAATGTCTCATTTTTTCTTCATCGTCTACGATGAGAATCTTCATCTTGTATTCCTCCTTCCTCTTATTATTATCGTTCCGTGTGCTTTGCGTGATTTCCTTCCATGGCGAAAAGAGTCTGTAGTTGTTCACGTGCGCGTTCGACGTCTCGACAGTAAATGACGGGTACTCTCGCGTCAATCGGTCGATCCGTGACGATGGCTACTGCACCATTTCGGATGGCGGCCCTCACTAAATCGACGCCACGTTCATTGATTGGGCGCTTGCATATATATAAAAACATTTTATTTATTTTTTCTGGTGTCGTTCCGATTCCGCGAATTGTCATTTCTTCCGGGTGATCGAGATAAGACCAAGATAAAACAGAATCAAGTGTTGCCAGTACGTCACGCAATGTCCGCTCTTGCATCATCGTTCTCCTTCCTTGCATGAACTCAATTTCACTAGTGTACCCGATGTTTGTGAAAAAGAAGTGAAAAGCGTTAAGAGTACGATTAGACCGAGAAATAGGCGGGTTTGAGTATAGAAGAAGTAGGTAAAAGAGTTTTTATACGCACAATAAGAAAGGATGAATAAGATGAAACAGTACGGTAAATTTGGAATCATGATTGCGGTCTCGACATTCATTATGTATTGGCTCATGTATTTGAACGTGTTTCAGTTCAATCATATCTTCTTTAGTCAGACGAGGTTGTACATGGCACTCATCATGGGATCGGTCATGGCGTTCGTCATGCTTCTCTTCATGTGGGGGATGTATAAGAACAAAACAGTTAACTTTATCATCCTAGGGGTCAGTGCTCTCGTCTTCAGTGCCTCGCTTTGGCTCGTACGTAGCCAGACGACCGTCGATGATGTCAGTTGGATGAAAGCGATGATCCCTCACCACTCGATTGCCATTTTGACAAGTGAACGCGCTGAAATTGAAGACCCACGCGTGAAAGAATTGTCTGAAGAAATCATCAAGGCACAGCGCCGTGAAATTGAAGAGATGAAGCGATTGATTGAAGATTTAGAGGATGAAGAGGAGAACGCCGAGGAAAATCGTGAGTAACAGACATGCACAGTCGAAAACGGCTGTGCATTTTTTGTATGTTGAAAAGGAAAAATAAAGAAAGTAAGTTATAATTTGTCTTCCTTTATTTGAAATATAAATGACATATTTGTCGGTTCGTTTTGGTGGTAAAATTTTTTCAGTTAGATAATATAAAAAAATAAAAATTTAAATACATAATTGAAAGGATTTACCACATCATGAAACGAAAGATGCTTTCTCTCTTCTGTGCCGTTCTTCTCACAGTCGGAATCTTCACTCCGACAGGTACCCCGGCTGAAGCTGCTACCACGTATTATGTCAAAGTCACGACTAACAGTTTAAACGTCCGTTCGGGTCCGGGCACGACGTATGCAATCGTCGGCAGTGCGAAGTTGGGACAATCCTTCAAATATCTCGGCGTGAGCGGGGGATGGACAAAAATCAATTTCAACGGGACATCCCGCTACGTATCCAGTACATATGTGAAGAAGTACAGTGTCTCCACGCTTTCAACCACATCGGCTGCGAAAATGATCATCCCGACAAAAGGGACGTTGACACAAAAGTATGGTCCGGCGAGCGGGCAGTACGGTTATACGTTCCATAACGGTATCGACTTGGCTGCTCCAAGAGGAACACCGGTCGTGTCAGCCGCTTATGGAAAAGTCATCGTTTCTCGGAACTATGGGGCTTACGGTAACCACATCATGATGAGCCACCAGTTGAACGGACAAACATACATCACAGTATATGCACACCTCGATCGTCTCAATGTCGTCACAGGACAGACGCTAGCAAAAGGAGCAACGATTGGAACGGTGGGGAATACCGGTAACTCGTTCGGGAATCATCTCCACTTCGAAGTGCATCGGAACAGCTATGTGTATAGCAGTTCATCTCCTGCTAACAGTATCAATCCGTATACAATGTTTTGACATAAAAGCACGCGCTCTCAAACAATGGGAGCGCGTGCTTTTTGATTAATGCCATGTTGTTTGTTTGTTTCGTTCGATTTGGTTGGCGGCGATGAAGCTGACACCAAGGACGATACCGAACACCAATCCGAATAGATTATTGAAAAGTAACATAAGGATGATCCCGAAGACGAGACCGATACTCATGAGGCCAATCCGATCAAACATATTGAATCCCCTTTTCTGTAGTTGTGCACCTCAATGATTACCCGATTTTCAAAGAAAGAACACCGACGAAATGGACTGATTGATTCATTATACGTGTTTAGACGAACCAGGTTTCGTTTTGTAGAAACTATAGAGGACGCTAATCAGGATGACGAGAACGATGGTTCCAAGAGACATCCAAATCGGCATTTTGTACACATCACCGAAAATCATCTTCGCCCCGATGAAGACGAGCATGAAGCTGAGACCGTGTTTCAAATAGTAGAAGCGGTCGATCAAGTTGGCGAGGACGAAGTAGAGGCTACGAAGTCCGAGAATCGCCATGATGTTCGCATAGAAGATGATATAGGGGTCACGTGAATACGCGAAACTTGCAGCGACCGAATCGACAGCGAAGACGATATCCGACAATTCGATAAAGATGAGCGCGATGAAGAGTGGCGTGAAGAACAACTTCCCATTGATGCGCTTCGTGAACTTCCCGGATGAGATATCCTGTGTGATGGGCAGGCGTCGCTCGAGCCAACGAATCGTCTTGTTTTCTTCAAGTGACTCGTCTTTCCCGATATTCTTATACATCATCCACCCTGTATAAACGAGAAACGCTCCGAACACGTAGTAGACCCAACCGAAGTTTTCTAAAAGGGATACGCCAGCGACGATGAAGACAGCGCGGAAGAAAATCGCTCCGAGAATCCCCCAGAACAGTACCTTGTGTTGATACTTGAGTGGGATGGCGAAATAGGCAAAAACAAGTGAAAAGACGAAGACATTATCAATCGCGAGTGCCTTTTCGATAAAGTAGACGCTCGCATATTCCGTTGCGGCTGTACTTCCTTGCGTGAAGAACAACCATCCTCCGAATGCGATGGCAATCCCAATCCAGACAAACGTCCATGTCCATGCTTCGCGGAGCGAGACTTCGTGCGCTTTACGGTGGAACACCCCGAGGTCAAGTGCGAGCATGAAGATGACGATGAGTAAGAACCCGATGAGTAGGGTCAACAACAACTCCTCCTTTTAAGGTCATATGAACTTCTATATATTTAATTTAAGTTCATAAGAACTCAAAGTCAAGCGTAAAAATAAACAACCACTCGAAAAGGAGTGGTTGTTTATTCCTCAATCTATACTTTGTTCAATGTTTTGTACAACATCTGCAAGCATAACTTGCTCTAGGACTCGTTCCATGGCGGATTGAGCTGTTATAAAAATGGGCTCAATCGTTGCTTGGATGTTTCTTCCGACCGGGCAAGCCGGATTTGGTTGATCATGAATTCCGAACAGTTCATTTGGTTCGACGACAGCAACGGCTTGATAAATTTCAAGAAGTGAAATGGTGTTTAGTGGTTTAGTAAGAATTGCACCAGCAACACCTGGTTTAACTTGAATCAATTCTGCTTTTTTTAACATGGCCATGATTTTTCGAATAAGAGCAGGGTTTGTATTTACGCTCCGCGCTAAAAAATCTGATGAAATCACTTCTGGTGGTGAAAGCGCAACAAGAGTCAGCATGTGGATGGCAACCGAAAAACGACTACTGATTGTCATAAATATCTCCCTTTCGGTTTTTATAGATGTAAACAACTTTGTTACATGCTTAGTATAACAGGGAAAGAATAATTGACAAATCAGTTACCTGTAATTATCATAATTACAGGTAACTGATTCGATTACAGGTTAGGGGAGGAAAAAGAATGAAATATTTAGTCACAGGAGCAACGGGGAAACTCGGCTCGAAAATTGTAGAGGAACTACTCAAGTCGATTGATGCGAGTGAGCTCGCTGTAAGTGTACGGAATCCGGAGAAGGCGGCGTCTCTTAAAGAGCGTGGCGTTGATGTGCGACATGGTGATTTTGATCAGCCGGACACACTCGATGAAGCGTTCAAAGGTGTTGAGCGTCTTTTGATCATCTCGGCAGATGGCGATAACGATACGCGGATTCGTCAACATACGAACGCGGTTGAGGCGGCGAAACGGGCAGGTGTTTCATTCATTGCCTACACGAGTCTAGCCGATGCGACAGACAGTGAGAACTTGATGGCACCTCCACATGTCGTCACAGAGGAAGCGATTGTCGAGTCCGGTATTCCACATGCGTTCTTACGGAACAACTGGTACTTAGAAAACGAGTTATCAAGCATTCAAGCGGTAATTGACGGGGCGCCATGGATCACGGCGGCTCGGGACGGTAAAGTCGGTTGGGCTCTACAACAAGATTATGCGGAAGCCGCAGCGAATGTTCTGTTGAAAGAACAACAGGATCATGTGATCTACGAACTATCAGGACCACTTCATACCCAGCAAGATCTTGTAGACGCACTCAGTGAAGTGTTAGGTCGTGAAGTGATGATGCAGGAGTTGAGTCTCGAGGCATACGAAGAGACGATGCGCGGGGCTGGGTTGCCAGAGGAAGTCGTTGCGATTCTTGTGGGGATTCAGCGAAGCATTCGTCAAGGAACGCTCGAAATTCATGAGAGTGACTTCGAATCGGTTCTCGGACGCCCGGTCACACCTCTTCAAGAAGGAATTCGTCAATTGCTCGGCCGATAAGGAAAATGCCCTCGACCAAGTGGTCGAGGGCATTTGTGTTAGGCGCGAGTGGCGTGATCCTCGAGTTGAGAAGTCACGTTTTCAAGCGAATTCGCGGTTAGCGCGAGTCGGTCCGACATCGAGCTGAGTTCTTTTTGGATGGCGACTTGCTCTTCCGTTGCTGCGGCAACATGATGAATCTGTTGTTGAAGTTCATTCGCCGCATATTTCGTCGATTCAAGTCGTGTTTCGAGTGTTTCCATCTGTGTCGTGACCCGCTGGCGCGTCTCTTGAATTGAAGCGATTTGTTCGTCGATTTCTGATACATCTTCTGTAAGACGGCCAAAGACAGCCGTCACATCGTTCGTGACCGTTTGACAGTTTTCGGTCGCTTGTTTGAAAAGATGCGCTGATTTGGATACGACGGTCGTATCTTCCATCAATCCACCGAGGACTCGGGTCATCTCGAATGCATATTCACGCGATTGGACAGCGAGTTTCCCGACTTCGGAGGCGACAACAGCGAATCCTCGTCCAGCCTCACCGGCACGAGCCGCTTCAATAGATGCATTCAAGGCGAGCATGTTCGTCTGTTCACTGATTGAACCGACTTGTTGCAAGATTTCTTGGATTTCGGTTGAACGATTCGACATTGTCGCGACAATCCGGTCGAGCTGTTCCGACTCGGTGATGATTTCTTGTACTTTTGCTTCCATCAGTCGCATGTCTTTGTTCCCGGCAAGGGCATCTTTGGCGATACGCGAGGACGCTGCGGCCGTCTGAGCCATTCGTTCTTGAATGAGCGCTGTCAAAGAACGGATTGAGTGAATTTCATCTGCGCCTTGTACCATGGAGGCTTGTTGAGATGAAGCATGCGCGACAATCGGATCGACCGTGACAGCGATTTGCTCACCAGATTCAAGAGACTGGTTAGCAGCGGATTCAAGCTCTTCGGCGTGACTGTTTAACGATTGAACGAGGGCGCTGACATCATGAATCGCTTGTTGTAACAACTGTCGTGTTTCTTGCTCCTGTGTTTCGGCATGTTGCGTCTCTTTGTTACGGAGGTGGATTTGCGCGACAAGCACAACACTCAGAAGAATCAAGTACACGGCATGGACGAGTAGTAAACTGAACGGATAGTCGCTCGTTCCACAAATCATCTCAGGGATTAAAAAGTATCCGACTAGATGTTGCACAGCAAAGATTCCGGCACTATACAAAATCAAGTCGATGCGACGCATAAACGACAAAATCGCCAAGACGACAAAAATGGAGAAGTGATATTCAACAAGTCCTTGTCCTCCAGCAACGGTCGAGATGCTTGCGAAGGTGAGTGTCAGCATCATCCAATAAGGAAATGCTACGGATTCTCGCTTCGAGGTGACGATCATCATCCCAAAGAAGAGGATTGGAAGGGCGAACAAGACCCATGTTACTCCGGAGTACACGTAACCGTCCGCACCGTTTCGCAGAATCGTATACGCATAGGCAAAGTCCGTGAAACGATGTAGCAAATGGACAACAACCGACGTCATCACAATCAATAACGTCGTCAACAACATCAACTGATTTCTTTTAATCAAACTCATCATTCTTTCCTCACATTCTCGTGTTCATTTGTTGTAGCTCTATACATATCGGATGAATAGTATAGAAGTTTATACGGATTACATGTTCAAGGCACAAAAAAAGAGCATAAAGCTCTCCCTCATAAAATTTCAATTCAATCCAAGCCATTTTTTAACCGGTTCTCGGAAGATGTACGTCACAACAATCAAGCCGACGAAGACGAGCGCGGCGATGAAAATCGTAGTGACACTGCCTGAGGCGAGGCTCGCCCCGAGGAAGCTGTAGGCGAACGTACCTGGAATCATGCCGAGCACGGTCGCCGGTACGAAGGCACGGAAGCGAACACGTGAGATTCCGCCGGCATAACTGAGTAAGTCGAAACTGACGAGCGGGATGAGCCGGAGGACAAATACATATAAAAAGCCACGACGTTCCATTTGAGTGAACAGTTTCTCTGACCATGGATAGCGGTCGACATTGATGACCGATCGACCGAAAAAGCGCCCCATCACGTACCCGGTCGTCGCGGCAGCAGTCGCGCCGATGATGATATAGAGGACACCTGGCCACACGCCGAATGCGAGTCCGGCTCCGAGTGACAGCACGGATGTTGGTAAAAATGCGACCGGACCGATGGCATAAAGGAAAATAAAGAAGAGTGGCCCCAAAAATCCGAATGACAAGACGATGTCCCGGATGTCAGACGGACGCAATTTATAGTGGAAATGGGTGATATAGAACAAAGATCCAAACACTAGAAGAAAGAGTGTGAGTTTGAGTGGTCGTGGCAAGTTGTCCGCTCCTTTCGTAACCGTAATTATCTGATGTTAGTATACTGCATCTCAACGCAATACAAATGCGAGCCGGCTTACAAAAGGTGTAACGAGCTGGAGCAAAGAGGCAGCTATTCGAATTGAAACTTAGGTCAATACATTTTAAGTATTTCTTCATTATTCACAAATTCGATTCGATAAAAAGAATAGGAGGGAAAATGATGAAAAAATTTAAGCATGTCTAAGAAGTTTACTGTATTGATTTCATTATTCGTTGTGACACTCGTCATGATTTCAATGTTAAGCCATGTGTTGATTGGAAGAATGGCTGATGCCGGAGAAAAGATATACGAAGAGAGATTGATTCCGATTCGTGCCATTGGACAGTTGAGAACCGATAATCGTGCAATCGACAGTCACTTGTTAGAACTAATGTTGACGACCGAAAGTGCTCGAAATGAAGAGTTACAAAAAAATATTGAAGAGCGTCGAGAGAGTATGGTTACCGATCTCGAAGTATTAAATGATTCGATTTCGACAGAAGATCCTGAATTAATGAGTCGAATCGAAAAGTTGAATGAGGAGACGAACGCATATTTGGAAAGCATAGACGTCGTATTGCAACCTGCATTACGAAATGAAAATGAATCTGCTTACCGACAATATGGAACAGAATTACGACCAATTCGACTTGCGCTTGTTGAGACAGCGAAAGAAGTTATGGATCAGTTGAATGTGGATGCGGAAACGGCCAGTGATACGATGCGGTCTGATCGAGAGCGTGCTGTGTTTATCTTTTGGGGTCTTGTCATTTTGGGAGCTGCGCTTTCAATTGGATTAGGCATCTACATCACGCGCCTTGTGGTTGGTCCGGTGAAAGAATTGAACGTATTGATGAGTCGTGCCGGTGAAGGGGATTTGACAGTCAATAGCACATACACATCACGCGATGAAATCGGGGCGCTCGCACAGTCATTCAATCAGATGAAAGAAAGTTTACGAGAGTTGATTGGTGGAGTGACTTCGACTGCTGGGCGTGTGGCGACTTCATCGGACGATTTGAAAAATAACGTAGAAGAAACGACAAAAGCGACAGAGATGGTAGCTGTGACGATGGAAGAAATCGCTTCGGGTTCACTCCATCAGTTGAAACGGGTCAAGTCTTCAAATGGTACCCTTTCAGAATTGACGAATGGCATTCACCAAGTCTCTGATCGTGCTCAACAGATGACTGTATTATCGGAAGGGGCATTGGACAAAGTACAATCAGGGAATGAGCTAATCGAAACGCTTGAACATCAGCTTGAAGCGATGAATGAAAAAGTGAAGACGTTGCAACAAGTCATTGAGCAGCTTAATACTCGTTCTCAAGAGATTGGTACAATCAGTGGGACCATTTCAGGAATTGCAGAGCAAACGAACTTACTTGCATTAAATGCAGCAATCGAGGCAGCGCGCGCAGGAGATCAGGGACGTGGGTTTGCAGTCGTTGCTGCAGAAGTACGAAAACTTGCGGAAGAATCAGCCGATGCGACCAAACAAATTTCCTCTCTAATTCATCACACACAGACAGAAACAAAGCATGCCGTAGAGACGATGCATGTCGTAGAAGGTGATATGGGACAGAGTGTGACGAACGTGCGGCAGACAGGTGTTGCGTTTGATGAAATTAAAGTGGCCATTGAAGAAGTCGGGCAACAAATAGAAGAAGTGTCCAGTGCTGTACAAGAAATGGCGGCGGGAGCGACAGAAGTGTTGAACTCTGTGAATGAGATTCAAGGAATTACTGAATCGACTGCCACAGAAACGGAGAACACATCAGCAGCTACTGAAGAACAGATGGCATCAATGGAAGAAATTACGGCAGCCGCTCAAGAATTATCGAATATGGCGGATGAGATGCGAGAGATGACGAATCGATTTACTGTGTAAATGAAAAGAGTCCGAAAATTAGTCGGACTCTTTTTTATTATCTCGTTGTCCTTCGTAGTGCTGAATCCATTCCTCGACAGTCATCTTCTTGACGAGTTCTCCGACCAAGTCAAACGGGATTCGCTGCACGTTATTGAAACGGATACAGCTTTTCCCCATATCAAGTTTCGTCGGGACACGACTCGCATACTCCCGTTCGAACCAAGCGAGTAATTCAGGGTCGGCGTAAATGCCCATGTGATACAGTCCGACATGGCGCTTTTGCGCGATTACACTGATAAACGGTAGTGGCGTCCCCGGTGTGACATGATACCCGGACGGATATCGATCGAGTGGAACGACGTAATGGACACCATGTCCGTCCGTCGTTTTTTCAAATCCGCCAGGTAAATGATCATCGATGACCTCGAGCAGATGAATAAATGAATCGAGCCGTGCCTCGTCGACGAGTGCTGTCACATCCATCATGATTCACCTCCTCGTAAAATCTTCTCCATTTTCTTTCCTTTTGCCAACTCATCGATGAGTTTGTCCAAATAACGAATCTCACGCATGAGTGGTTCTTCAACGTTCTCGACACGGACCCCACAGACGACACCTTTGATGAGGGCGCGGTCTTCATTCAGACGAGGTGCTGAAGCGAAAAACGTATCAAAATCGACTTGATTGGCTATCTGACGTTCGAGTCCGGTCTCATCGTAACCGGTCAACCATTCGATGATGGTATCGACTTCTTCCTTCGTCCGTCCTTTGCGTTCGGCTTTGGCGACGTAGAGTGGATAAACGCTCGCGAAACTCGTCGTATAGATTCGGTGACCCATCTCTCATTCATCTCCTTCTTAGCGAAAATTCTTACTTCCATTCTCTCACAAATTACGATACGCTTATATAAAGTGTTTTGTTGCATTTGCAACAAAGAGATAGAGGTGTCTCATAATGCATGACCATTTACGAGAAATCGGGATGATTGCGCGTGCCCTCGATTCAATCAGCAACATTGAATTTAAGGCACTCGGTTTAGAAAAAGGGAAGTACTTGTACGTCGTTAGGATTTTTGAACACCCAGGTATCATTCAAGAGCGGCTGGCAGAGTTGATTAAGGTAGACAGGACGACCGCCGCACGTGCCATCAAGAAACTGGAGCAAGAGGGATGGATTGAGAGACGGTCAGATTTAGAGAACCAGAAAATCAAACGGTTATACGTGACGCAGAAGGGCGAGACATTGTACCCGCTCATCATTCGGGAACATGAATATTCTACATCGGTCGCGTTATCAGGACTCGACGAGCAAGAAAGTGAAGAGTTGTTACGCCTCTTGAAAAAAGTACGAAACAATGTGGAGATAGATTGGGCCGAAGTGAAGAAAGGCAAGCATCGAGAATACTGAGAGGAGCGAGACCACATGATTGAAATCTCGAAGGTGACAGACGTAAAAGCCTTACGTCACATTAGCATCCAGACGTTTACGGAGACGTTCGCACGTCACAACACAGAAGAGCATTTGAACGCTTACTTAGAAAAAACGTACGCGACTGAGCAGTTGAAGCGAGAGTTGGCACACCCTGACTCTCATTTCTACTTTGCGTATGTAGATGGCGAGTTGGCAGGGTATTTGAAAGTGAACGTACGCGATGCTCAATCTGAACCGATGGGCGCCGATACGATTGAAATCGAACGGATTTACGTATTCGAAGCGTTTCAAGGTCACGGGGTGGGGAAAGCGTTATTTACTAAGGCGACTGAATTGGCGAAGGAGCTACACAAGCGAAAGATGTGGCTCGGCGTATGGGAACGTAATGAGAGAGCGATTCGATTCTATCGACGAAACGGGTTCGAACAGACGGGGGTGCACACCTTTTTCATGGGGGAAGATGCACAAAACGACCTCATTTTCATGAAGTCGTTCACGGACTAAAGCCATTCTGACAAGTTGTTTAAGTTCGGATAGATGGCATCTGGTTCTATATCAAATGCTTCAAATGGTAAGTCATTCCGATTGATCCAGGCCGCATGAAAGCCAAAGTTTTTCGCCCCGGCGATGTCCCAACCGTTCGACGATAAAAAGAGCACCTCGTCACGACGAAGACCAGACGTCTTGAACCAGTGCATATAGGCGGCAGGCGTCGGTTTCGGTTGTTTGATGCCGTCGACGCTGACAACCTCATCGAAGTAATCGCTAAGACCGGCGTTGTGAAGCAGTGCCTTAAGCATCTCGTCCGTCCCGTTTGAGAGAATGACGGTCTTCACGTCATTCATCTCTTTTAGGACCGATTCGATCTCCTTATACGGGGTGAGGTGCGCATACGATGCAGTCAGACGTTGTTCGATTTCCTTTGTGAATGGTGCGTCATGCACGGCTAATGCGTAACGGAGTGCGTCCTGGGTCACTGTATCGAAATCTTCATAGCGTCCCATCATGTGCCGCCAAAAGAAATACTCAAGTTGTTTCGTCCGCCACACTTGACTGATGGCTGCTCCCTTTTCAGGGAACTCTTGTTCACAGGCATCCTTCACCGAATGGACGTCGAATAAGGTGCCGTATACGTCAAAGACGATGGCTTTAATCGTTGGTTTCATAAATAACATCCCTCCTTCTGTGTCGTTATACCCGTCTTGTTCAGAATATAATAGGAGAAAGGGGGTTCGACATGTATATTCCAACTCAATATTCCGTCACAGAGCGAGCTGAGATTTACGCGTTTCTCCATGCCCATCCGTTCGGTACGATCGTGACACATGATGGGGACAAACCGATTGCGACACATGTCCCGTTACGATTCGATGAGGCGAATGGTCAACTGACGACGCATATTGCGAAAGCGAATCCGCAGTGGCGAACGATTGAAAATCAAACCGTTCTCGTCATCTTTCAAGGACCAAACGCTTACGTGTCGGCGTCCTGGTACGGCCATGAGGACGTTTCGACATGGAACTATCAAGCCGTACACGTGTACGGACGTGCGACGATTCTCAATGAGAAAGAATTAGTGGAGGAACTTTCAGGATTGCTCCAAGAGCATGAAGGGGAACGCGAGCATGCGGTGCGTTGGGATGCATTATCCGAACCGGTGAAGCGACAAATGAACGGCGTCGTCGGGTTTCGGATCGACATCACCGATATGCAGGCGACGTTCAAGTTAAGCCAAAACCGAAACGACGTGGACCATGAACGGATCGTATCGGAGCTTGAAAAACAAGATGAACCGATCGCGGACGTCATGCGACAACATCGAAAGTCCTAATAAACCTGTCCTAAAACGACAGGTTTTTTCATTTTTCTATATCGAATAGCAGTTGACACGAAGGAATAGCAAGTCTATACTCATAACTGATAATGATTATCAGTATCGAGAAAATAGAGAAGTTGAAAAAGGAGAAGAAACACGTGAACAAGACAATGAAGAAGTGGTTACATATGTTTATTTTTGCTTCAGCGTTTGCACTCATCTTAGCCGGCTGTGGTTCGGAAGAAGCTGAGAACGCTTCCACGAACGAAGGGACGGAAGAATCAGCAGAAGGTTACCCCATCACGATCGAGCATGCGTTCGGTGAGACTGTCATCGAAGAAAAACCAGAGCGTGTCGCAACGATTTCGTG
The DNA here is from genome assembly GCF_018617145.1 of Exiguobacterium sp. s75. Lineage (GTDB taxonomy): Bacteria > Bacillota > Bacilli > Exiguobacteriales > Exiguobacteriaceae > Exiguobacterium > Exiguobacterium profundum. Next base: position 1,748,703 of record NZ_JACSJQ010000001.1, on the reverse strand, counting down.
GGGAAACCATGACGTCGCACTTGCACTCGATGTCGTACCGGTCGGATTCTCAGCTGCGAACTACGGTGTACAAGATGATAGCGGGATGCTTCCATGGACAGCAGAGAAGTTGACAGCGCTTGGCGAAGAGAACCCGAACATCTATCAAGATACGGACGGATTAGACTTTGAAGCAATCGCAGATTCAAATCCCGATGTCATCTTGGCCGCCTACTCAGGCATCACGCAAGAAGACTATGACACGCTTAGCCAAATCGCACCGGTCGTGGCATATCAAGAAACACCTTGGGTCACCTCATGGCAAGACATGGTTCGTTATGACTCACTCGCAATGGGACTTGGTGAAGAAGGCGAACAGTTAATCAAAGACACGGAGCAGTTGATTACTGACAAAGCGACAGCCGTTCCTGAGATTGCTGGAAAGAAAGCCGCTTTCGTCTCGATGAGCGCAGAAGATCTTTCAAAATTCTATATCTATACAACAGGTGATCCTCGTGGTGCCTTCATCGAAGAACTCGGCATGGAGTACCCACAAAACATTGTCGACGAAGCTGAAAAAGCAAATAGCTTCTATCTCGAGCTCAGCAAAGAGAACGCCGACATTTTGAACGACGTCGACATCTTCGTCACATACGGAAATGAAGACACGTTGAAGGCGCTTCAAGCAGACCCGCTCTACAGTAAAGTACCAGCCATCGAACGCGGATCGGTCGTATTGATTGAAGACAACACGCCACTCGCAGCGGCTGGAACACCGACGCCACTCTCGATTGAATATACGATTGATGAGTACGTTTCACGCGTATCGGATGCACTTGCGAAAGTAAAATGATGCAAAATCAGGTGAAACAGATGCATACCCCGAAGTACTTCCCGCTCCTGTTAGTTGGGACGCTCGTACTGACGGTGCTATGCATCGTGGCATCCCTTGCCTTCGGCTCTCGAACAGTCGGGTGGAATGAACTGCTGGACGGTTTATTCCGTCCGGCTGTTCAGTCGTATGAGGCAGACATTGTCCGGGAGCGGGTCGTCCGGACAATTTTCAGTTTTATGTGTGGCGCAGCACTCGGTGTGGCGGGTGCACTCATGCAGTCGGTGACGCGTAACCCAATCGCTGACCCGAGTATTCTTGGGGTCAACACGGGAGCAGCGCTCGCCGTCGTCATTGGCATCGCATTCTTCAACATCGCGACGGCGAGTGCGTTCATCTGGTTTGCGCTCGTCGGGGCGCTATTGACGGCCATTTTCGTTTTCGGCATCGGTTCACTCGGAAGGGGAGGGGCGACCCCGCTCAAACTCGTCTTAGCGGGAGCGGCGACAAGTGCAGCACTATCGTCGCTCGTCATGGCTCTTATGATTCCACGCTCGAACGTCATGGATCAATTCCGTTTTTGGCAAGTAGGGAGTGTCGGTGCGGGAAATCTGGATTCGATTTATACCTTTTTACCGTTTCTTCTAATCGGTCTCGTGATTGCGGTCGTGACCGCACCTTCCTTGAACGCACTTGCGCTCGGGGAGGAGATGGCGAAGAGTCTTGGTGTTCGGACGGGGACATTGAAGTTGACCGCCTCGTTCGCAGGCGTGATTCTGTGTGGGGCGGCGACTGCACTCGCTGGACCGATTGGGTTTATCGGACTTCTCGCCCCACATTTGATTCGACTCGTGCTCGGTCCTGACCAACGCTACCTCATGCCGATGTCTGCCTTAGCAGGTGCCATCATCTTGACTTTCTCGGACGTCATCGGACGTTTGCTCGGAAGTCCAGGTGAACTTGAGGTCGGGATTGTGACGGCGTTCATCGGGGCACCGATCTTGATTCTATTGACAATGAAAGTGAAAGTAAGAGGACTATGATGCAACCAGCGATTGAACAAATCAGACAAGGTCGCATGAAGCGACGCCGTCGTTATGTCGGGATGACGATTCTTTTGACCATCATAGCGGTAGCATTGAGCGGGTTGATGCTCATGTTGGGCAATACGATTTATCCGGTTCAGGATGTCATCCGCGTCTTGCTCGGGGAAGACGTAAAAGGGGCGACGTTCGCCATTGAAGTATTGCGTCTACCACGTATGCTCGCTGGTGTCTTTGCCGGTGCAGCATTTGGTGCTGCGGGAACGATTTTCCAAACGATGCTTCGAAATCCGCTTGCCAATCCAAATGTCATCGGGATCACAACGGGGTCCAGTGCGGCGGCTGTCTTCTGTATCGTCGTCCTACAATCGAGTGAAGCGATAATCTCGATCGCTTCGATTATCGGAGGGCTCGTCACCGTGCTGGTCATCTATTTCCTATCAAAAGGGGCGGCTTTCTCCATCGGTCGTTTGGTGTTAGTTGGAATTGGGATTCAAGCGATGTTAACAGCCGTCATCAACTATTTACTGCTCATCAGCCGACAAAACGATGTCGCGATGGCGATGCGGTGGTTGACAGGAAGTTTAAATGGGGCGAAACTTGAAGAGTTGCCACCTTTAATCATCACGGTACTTATCTGTTTACCGATTGTACTGTTACTCACTCGTCAGCTTGAAATGCTCGAGCTCGGAGAAATGGCGGCGACAGGTCTTGGAATCAACACGAACCAGACCAGACTTCTGCTCATTGTGGCGGCAGTATTCATGCTCGCCCTTGCAACAGCGACAACGGGACCGATTGCGTTTATTGCCTTCTTGGCAGGGCCGATTGCCAAACGGCTCGTCGGAACGAGCCACGCGGGAATCTTGCCGGCAGCGCTTGTCGGAATCATTTTAGTACTAGCGGCCGACCTTGTCGGACAATTCGCCTTCACGGCACGCTATCCGGTCGGTGTCATCACCGGCATCATCGGCGCGCCTTATCTCTTATACTTGTTGATTCGGATGAACCAGAAAGGGGACTTCTAAATGGCATCCATTATGAAAGTGGAACATCTCACCTCGGGATACGAGGACAAGATGATTTTGAACGATATCAGCCTTGAAATTCCGAGCAATCAGATTAGCATCATCATCGGTGCGAACGGTTGCGGGAAGTCGACGCTTTTGAAGACGATGGCACGCCTTATCAAACCGAGTGCCGGTCAAGTGACGCTTTACGATAAGCCGATTTCGAAGATGGCACCGAAAAAGCTAGCGCGTGTCCTCGGGATGTTGCCACAGTCCCCGGTCGTACCAGAAGGGATTACGGTCGCCGATCTCGTCGGTCGTGGTCGTTACCCGCATCAATCCTTTTTAAAGGGCTGGACGAAAGCCGATTACGAAGCTGTCGCCGAGGCGATGGAGATGATGAATATCACGGAGTTCGCGGACCGTCCCATCGACGAGTTGTCAGGTGGACAGCGCCAACGTGTCTGGATTGCGATGGCACTTGCTCAACAGACAGACGTCCTCTTTTTAGACGAACCCACGACGTATCTCGATATCACATACCAGGTCGAGATTCTCGACTTGTTGACGGATTTGAACCGAAAGTACGGCACGACGATTGTCATGGTGCTTCACGATATCAATTTGTCGGCACGTTATGCGGACTATATCTTCGCACTTGATAAAGGGAAGTTGATCGCAGAAGGAAAGCCGTCGGACGTCATCACGTGTGATTTGATCCATCGTGTGTTCAACCTTCGCTGTTCGGTCATGTGTGATCCGGTATCCGGTTCACCGTCCGTGATTCCGATTGGTCGCCATCACGTGCAGACGGAAACGGAAGAAGCGCCCGTCGCACAGCTTGAATTGGTATAACTGCGTATAGACAGTCAAGAAGGGATGAGCGCTCCTTCTTTTTTGTTTATTCATGAAAGCGTTTGTAAAAAGTCATTGACTTCTCTTTGGGGTGGGTGTATGCTAAAAATCCTGCCCAAAATGAGAGGCATGGGGACTGGCATCAGTTCATTCGATATTTGAGAGGAATGACTTAAGATGAACCAACAACAATTAGTCGAGCGCGCACGCCAATTGAAGGACAATGCGTATTCACCATATTCGAAGTTCCGCGTCGGGGCGGCACTTCTCATGAAGGATGGTACGGTCATCGACGGCGTCAACGTCGAGAACGTCTCGTTCGGAGCAACGAACTGTGCAGAGCGCACAGCCATTTTCACAGCGGTCGCAAAAGGATACAAAAAAGGTGACTTCGAAGCGGTTGCCGTGTCTGGGGACACGGAAGACTTCTTGCCACCATGTAGTATCTGCCGTCAGGTCATGGTCGAGTTTGGCGATCCTGACTTCAAAGTACTTCTCACAAACGGCAACGCCGATGTGAAAGAAGTGACGCTTGGGGAGCTCGTCCCACTTGCGTTCACCGATTTGGATATGTGATGTTGGGCCCCTCAGATTTCTGAGGGGTTTTCTTATCCAAAAAAGCGAAAAAATAATCGCGGAATGGCTTGAACAATGTAAAGAAGCAGTTCTGAAAAATCGAGGGCTGCAATTCCATACGACCATCCCTCTTCCTCACGAGAGGTGACTACTTTTCCACGCACAGGTCGCAATCGACCTTTCCATCGAATCGGGAGGGCGGTCGCGCTGTCCACATCTGGGTGATTCATGACACGCATATGCAAGCGTGGCTCAGGTGTAATTCCGGAACGCCCACAGCGCCCAATCAACTGTTTGGTTTTGACCGTATCTCCCACATTCACGGCAATGGAACCATTCTCTAGATGGGCGAGAAGGCAATATTCATCGTTCGCATGTTGAATGATGACGTGATTACCGAATGGATGATCAGCATCTAGTTCGTCTGACAACCCATCCACGACTTGATGAATTGTCCCGTGTAATGGAGCAATCACTCGTTCTCCAAACGCATACGAGCCATCCATCCCGATTTTTCTACGATTGTAAGGTTGTTGCTCTTGTGTTTTCAAAAAGTCATAGCCATCACGCTTTTTTCGGGTTGGATCATGATGATACATTCCGAGGGTTGTCCCTTCTGAGACGACGAACCACTGCTCTTTGAATGGAAGGTGGTATTTGTTTTTCGTGAAAGGATTGGTCTCTTTTGAAGAGGATGTGACCGTCATCTGAATGGATTCAACCTGATTCACGCGATTGAATTGAACGGACAATAACTTTTCTTTTCGGAAATCCGACCACAATGCATACCGATTCCCGTTCAACATCATCTCATTGAGCAGACGATAGCGCCGAATTCCATGATGAAACGAAGACGCTTCGTGATGAAACATGGCCATGGAACAATGAGATTTGCAAGAATCGGTCATTTGATGATAAATGTCATCGAACTGACCGTCTTTGAATAAGTGAATGAACTGTTTGTTCTGGTGATGCATGTGCATACCGCCTTTGTTGATGATTGATTGGTCTTTTATACGGATGTAGAAACATAGATGTTTCGTCATTCATAAAAAATCATAATATAATGGACATAAATGAGGAGTGATGTGAATGTCTACGGTTCCATACCGGAAAGCGAAAAAAAGTTGAACCACTTGCTTCATCAAGTATGTGAAAATGACGAGACGATTTTCATCTCGAAAGAAGGCAGGAAGAATGCTGTTATCATTTCTGAACGAGAATATAATAGCTTGTTAGAAACCATTTACCTGACGAGCAGTCCAAAAAATGCTGAGCGTCTATTTGAATCCCTAAGGCAGCTTGAATAGCATTAGTCTAATGTTGAAACATATGAGTTTGCATTAACAAACACCCAGTGAATCGTTGAATTCACTGGGTGTTTGTTGTTTCATGTCTTCGACCGGCACGGATGATAAATCGATACTCTTCACTCTTGAAATACGTTTCGGTGAACTCAAAGCGATTGCCATCCATGAGAAACGAATAGAGTTCGACTTTGAGTATCGGTGTTCGATCGCTCACCTCGAGCATTTCAGCAATTTCTTTCGTCGGCAAGACCGGGATAAATTCCTGAACACTGTCTGCAATCTTCAGGTTTTTGACATTTTCAATGTAATCATACTTCGACCGTGTCATTACCTCATACGTTAAATCGGGAAATAATTGGAGTGGAAGATACGTATCTTCGACGATGAGCGGTTCTCCGTTTGCAAAGCGTAACCGGCGAATATAGTAGACAAGAGCGTCTTCATCAAGCTCGAGTATTTCCTTTATTTTTTCAGTCGGAGGTTGAACGGTGAAAGTAAGTACTTTACTCGTGACGTCCTTTCCTTCCCGTTTCATGTCTTCAGTGAAACTTTTTAATTCGTACATATTATGTTCAATCTTTTCGGATTGTACATATGTGCCGCTCCCTTGTCGTTTCCAAAGCAATCCTTCTTCTTGAAGTAGTTTGACGGCTTGTCGAACGGTGACTCGACTCGCTTTAAATTTCTCGACGAGTTGTGCTTCTGTCGGAATTGCTTCACCGGGCGCCCAATCGCCGGTCTCGATAAACGTGCGCATCTCCTGAGCAATCCGCTGGTATAGCGGAGATTTAGCTTTCATGTAGATAACCTCCTGATTGTATGCGTTCCTTACTCATAGTATACAAAAATAAAACGTTTTAAAAAAGGTGTTGACGGTTCAGATAATATGTATTAGATTTGTATTGTAATCAATTAGATATGTATTGAAAGGGGAACGCACACATGAAAACACCACAGCGTCTCGTAGTCGTCGGTGGAGGTAGTACGTACACAATCGGCATGATCATGAGTTTGATTAAGGAAAAAGAACACTTCCCACTTCGTTCTATCACGTTTTACGATACAGATGAATTACGTCAAGAACGTGTCGCGAAAGCGAGTGAAATCATCTTGCGTGAGCATTATCCAGAACTCGAGTCGTTCGAATATACGACGGACAAAGAATATGCTTTTAAAGATAAAGATTTCTTCTTCGTCCAAATTCGGACAGGTGGTTTGGAAATGCGCGAAAAAGATGAGCAGATTCCGCTTCGACATGGCGTGGTGGGACAAGAGACGTGTGGACCGGGCGGAATGTCATACGGGATGCGCTCAATCGGAGATATGATTGAACTCGTCTCTGACATTCGCACCGGCTCACCGAATGGCTGGATCTTAAACTATACAAACCCGGCTGCAATTGTCGCCGAGGCGCTCAAACGTGCATACCCGGACGATCAAAAAATATTAAACATTTGCGACATGCCGGCAGCAATCATGGTGAGCTATGCGAAGATTCTCGGTAAAGAGATTTGGGATCTCGTTCCGGAATATTTCGGACTCAACCACTTTGGTTGGTTCACAGGTATCTTCGATAAAGAAGGAAATGAATTGACTGAAGATATCAAACGCGCCATTTTAGAAGACGGTTTCATCCCGGAAGATTCGGAGATTGCGAATGACCCATCGTGGATCAAGACGTTTAAACAAGTAGAGAAGATGCTGACGGATTTCCCGGAGTACTTACCGAACACGTACCTTCAATATTATTTATATCCATCTGACATGGCAGAAAAAGAAGATGTCACGAACACACGGGCACGGCAAGTAATCAATGGACGTCAAGAGCGTGTCTTCTCGATGTGTGATCAGATTATTCAAGATGACTCGCTCGAAAATGTTCACCTTGAGGTCGATATCCACGGCTGCTATATGATTCGGGTCGCTGCTTCGCTAGCCTATAATAACGGTGATATTTTCATCGTCATGGTGAAAAATGAAGGGATTATTTCGAACCTGCCGGACGATGCGATGGTTGAAGTGCCTGCGATGCTTACCAATCGTGGACCGAAACCATTCGCAGTCGGAAAGATTCCTCGTTTTTACAAAGGAATGATTGAAGGACAGCTTGCTTACGAGCAACTTGTCGTCGACGCATACTTCGAAAACAGTTATGAGAAGGCACTTCAGGCGTTGACACTAAATCGTACAGTCATCGATGCACCAATAGCTCGTCGAATCTTAGATGATTTGATTGAGGAAAACAGAACGTACTGGCCGGAATTAAAATCGGGCGAGACAGTAGCAATACGGTAACTAGAGAGGGGAGGCAATCCCCTTTCTCATTGTTCAGATTGATAACGCTTACAAGATGAGGAGTGAATCGAATGAGTCAATAGTTTGGAGTTTTTCAAAAGTTCGGAAAGGCGCTCATGGTACCGGTCGCTTTATTACCGGCTGCCGGAATTTTGCTAGGACTAGGTGCGGCACTCACGGGACCATTAGCCGATAGCTGGACGTTTTTACAGAATGGAACAGTAGAAGCGATCAGTGCTGGAATGTTACAAATTGGTCTTAGTATTTTTGCGAACTTACCAATCATTTTTGCAATCGGGGTCGCAGTTGGTTTGTCAGGAGGATCAGGGATTGCCGCACTCGCAGCACTCGTCGGATATGTCATTATGAATAAGACAATTTCAATCTCCCTCGGCATCACGGCAGAAATGGCTGCCGAGAGTGGAGAATATGGCATGTTACTCGGTATTCCTTCCCTTGAAACCGGTGTACTCGGAGGGATTGCGGTCGGATTGCTCGCAGTATGGGTGTATAAAAAGTTCCATACGTTCAATCCACCAGAAGTGTTGGGATTCTTTGCAGGTGATCGTTCTGTCGGAATTGTAATGGTCTTCTTCTCGATTTTACTTGGATTTGTCATGATGCTCATCTAGCCGCCAATCCAATCGACACTCACTTCAATGGCAAACGTCATCGCGAGTGATACGACCAATCCTGCATATGTTGGGTTATATGGAATGTTGGAACGATTATTGATTCCGACAGGATTACACCACATTTGCTATGCCCCGTTCCTCTGGACATCTCTCGGTGGAACGGCAACGGTCGGTGATGCGGTCGTGAACGGTGATCAGTATATTTTCCTTGCTCAAATCGCGGAAGGTGTCGAAGTGACGGCGGGACGTTTCATGTCTGGTAAGTTCCCAATCATTATGTTCGGTTTACTCGGGGCGGCGCTTGCGATGTATCGTCAGGCCGATCCGCACAAACGTCCTGTCGTTCGAGGCTTATTGATTGCAGCAGCCGGTACAGCTTTTCTAACAGGAATCACAGAACTGATTGAATTCACTTTCTTATTCGTGGCACCTGTCCTGTATGTCATTCATAGTGTATTGACGGGAATTTCTTTCGCGCTCATGTATGCGCTCGATACACATATCGGTTGGGCTGGAGGATCAGGGTTGATTGACTATATTTTAGTGAACGTTTTACCAGGTACACCACGCTGGTGGATGAATATCGTCGTCGGCATTGGTTTCTTCATCGTTTACTATAGTATCTTTACTTTCGCTATCAAGAAGTGGAATTTGGCAACACCAGGGCGTGGCGGACAAGAAGCGAAACTGTTTACGCGTAAAGACTACAATGATAAAAAGTCAGGTCAATCAGTGATTCAAACGACAGCACTTGCGATTGAAGAGGCACTTGGGGGACGAGAGAACATCCGTGATATCGATGCATGCTTCACACGACTTCGTGTTGAAGTAAGTGATGTTTCTCAAATCAATGAGGATGAACTAAAAGCACTCGGAGCAGCTGGAGTCGTCAAAGTGAAAAATAACATTCAAGCGATTTTTGGAGGTCGCTCTGATTTATACAAAAACGAATTGCTACGTATTCATAAGGAAATGGATGAAGCAAATTGAAATCGGGCTCAACCGCATGGGTTGAGCCTTTTCAGTTTTCATACGTATAATGTTACAAGACGTTCCGCATGCTCCTTCATCATCTCCCGCAACGCATGCGGTGCCTTGACCTTCACTTCGGCTCCGGCCTTCAACAGCTGTCTCGACAAAAACGGCAGCTCTTCTTTAGGTACGTCCCATTCATTCTTCTCTTCGATATCGGGTAATACATCTTCAAGTAAACGACGACCGAGTGACGTCAGCTCGAGTTGAACGGTCACACCGCCCCGTTCATCACTTCTCTGAAGCAAGGTCACCAAATCCTCGGACTCGAACGATTCCTCGAGCACTTGGACCGCTTCGATGCGATCAATCCGATATTGACGGAATCCGAGTTCGGAGAGCCCGAAGACATACCACTTTAAGTCAAGGAGTGCCATACCGACCGGTGCGATGGGGAACGTACGTGATCCGTTCGTCGATCGATACGTCATCTCGATCTTGTTTTTGCGCTCGACCGCCTGATAGATGTCCTTTGTGAACGGCGCTTTTGGAATTTGTTTGTTTCCAAGCCAGAGAATGTTTCGCTCCAATCGTCGAATTTTCGACTCTACGTCATGTGGTAACTCATTCACGTACCAATCGGACAACGTACTTCGTATGTCCCCGAACGGCACATCAGGAATGTGTTCCATCCATTTGAGCGTGAGATAGAGTGCGACGGCTTCTTGTTCGCGGAGATGGAGCGGGGGCAATAAACGATTCGGCAACATTTCATAGCCGCCCCCAGTTCCAGGAACACTCCAAATCGGATAACCGAGTTCTTCGAGCGAGAGCATATCCCGTTGAATCGTCCTAATGGAGGCGCCTGTCTCTTGGGCCAGTTCTTCCGCCGTGAAACGTCGTCCGCGATTGAGTAGCCGAATCAGTTGCAAGTGTCGTTTTTTCATATCTACCATTCCCGTCATCTTTTGTCGTGTTTGTTCGTTAAGCTGAATGTATCACGAATCAAGGAGGAACACATGATGCCGAATGTTGTGTTATATATTGCGATGAGTTTAGACGGAAAGATTGCCCGGTCGAACGACCAACTCGATTGGTTGTTCGCTGTAGAGGGGGATGGGGACAACGGCTATGCTGATTTTTTCAAGACCGTTGGTGCTGTCATCATGGGACGGAAGACGTATGAGGAAGTATTGAAGTTAGAACAAGGAGAGTATCCGTATCCAGACATCCCGAACTACATTTTGACACGTCAGGCTGACCGTGAGGCCGAGCATGTCACATTCACGGACGAACCAATCAAAGAACTCATCAATCGGTTAAAGCAAGAAGTTGATCAAGATATTTGGCTCATCGGCGGGGGAGAAGTCATCAAAGCCGCGATGGAACATGATTTGATTGACCGCTATGAGATTGCGATTGCGCCGGTCGTGTTAGGAGGGGGAATCCCTCTTTTCCTAGAAGGCACGAAAGAAACGAAGCTTCGACTGACGAGTCACCACGCCTCCGGTCAATTTGTGATGGTGACCTATGAACGACAAATGAGCATCGAGTCCACATAAGGGCTCGATTTTTTATAATTCATCTCATTGTATAAAAACTGCAGACCATTAAGATGATCTGCAGTCATGGGGTCGCTCGTTCGCTTAAATGCGGTTCCCATACATCAGAAAAGTTGTGAACCGGTTGGACACCCTCTAACGTACGGAATTCATAATCTCGTTCTTTCGCATAACGAATGATTGTATCGAGTGCTTTCGGCGTCATCGAGTGATCGTGCGCTAAAATAATCGAAGCAATATTGGCGGCGCGATTCGCTTCGAGTCGGTCGAATACACGTTGCTCGACACGGGCATTGTCTTTCTTATACACATGGTCGAGACTACCGACGTTCCAGTCCCAAATCTCAAAACCGGCATCGGTCATCGCCTGCCAGTGTGCGGGTGACATGCCGGCGTCGCTCCCATAAATGGTGCGGGCCATGTTCGTATGAATGCCGGTCACTTCATAGATAAGTGCTTGTACTTCCTGCATCTGAAGCACGGCCGTCAACGGTGTTTCATAAAATTCATCCCGGTCGTGTCGCATCCCGTGTAAGGCAATCAAATGACCTTCCGCAATGATGCGGTGAAGCAGATGCTCATTTCCTTCGATGTTCTTTCCGAGGATGAAGAAGGTTGCCTTCACTTGATGTTTCTTCAAGACATCGAGTAGCTTTCCCGTTTTCCAGTTCGGTCCATCATCGAGCGTCAAATAGATGAGACTCGGGTCGTTATAGGCCTTCGGCTCCGGAATCGCAGCCTGTGACAAAGACCCAATCAGTAGAAAGATCGACATGAGCAAAAGAACGCGTTTCATCATTCCATTCAAAACTCCCTCAAATCAAAACCAAGCGACATGTGATACATACTTTATCATATGTTGGAGACATCGAGACGATAAATCTGTTCGTCAAGCTCTGTCTCGAAAAAGGTGAAGTTCAATTTCTTCAATAGCGCGATGGATGCCGCGTTCGTCCCAAGCACACCGGCTTTGAACTCTTTCGCTCCTTGGTAAGTCAAGTGACGAATCAATTCCGACATCACTTCAAATGCATAGCCTTGCCGAGCGCGCGTAGGGGTAATCGTGTAGCCGATCCAATGCGTCATACCTTCTTGCTGGATATACACGTCCCCAATCAATTCATCGGTCGCTTGGTCGATGATGGCGAGTTGCATGCCGTGTTGAAGTGATTGTGCGCCGATTAGGGCGTTCTCGTATTCTTCAAAGCTGAGTCCTTTGAATGACTGATCTTTCATCCAATCCAAGTCATTCCGGTAAATCATGAATGATTCGATGTCTTGGCGTTCGAATGGGCGGATGAGGCAACGGGTTGTCGTGATCATGGTTGTCTTACCATTCAAACCAACTTCTTTTCTTTTTTGAAAAGACCAATCAATAGCAACGCCAGACCACTCAAGAAAATCACAGGGAAAATAAACCACATGATCAATCCAGCCCATCCGTTCTGTACACTGATTGCGTACGAAAGGCCGATGGAAAACGCTAAGGCTGGTGATATAGGAATCATAAGAGCGATTCCCCATATTTTCAATTTTGTGTTTCGTGCTTCGCCGGTACTGAACCAATATGCCACGAATGCACCTAGACCTGCGATGAGATATCCGATTGCAATCGCCATTTAATCAATCCATTCTTCGATACGATGATTGTTTGACCTCGTCCTTAATTTCCGTGTATATCACGAAAAATCCTGTCATAAATCAAAAAGACCGAGCCCTTCAAGGACTCGGTTTGACATCATACATGCTTCCGCTGAAACGCTGAAATCGCTTCATACTCTTCAGACAAATGGCGCGATAAGCGAATGTAGATCGGCAAAAGTTCACGATACACATTCGTCGCTTCCATGTCCGGTGTATGCTCATGGGTCACTTGCGGTACTTCTTGGAACTCCTCGATGTCCCCGAAAGCGTATTCCCCGAGCATGACAGCCCCGAGACATGAACTTTCATGACTCTCCGGCACGACGACCGGTGTATCAAAGATGTCTGCCATCATTTGACGCCAGAGACTCGACTGGGCAAACCCCCCCGTCGCATGGATGCGGTTCGGGGCGCCCGTCAACTCATCGAGTGCGAGCATGACCGTATAGAGGTTAAAGATGACTCCTTCCAATACGGCACGGATGAAATGTTCGCGCTTATGGTGAATGCTGAGCCCGAAAAATGAACCGCGGGCGTTTGAATCCCAGAGCGGAGCCCGTTCACCCATCAAATACGGATGGAACAACAGTCCGTCGGCACCCGGTTTGACCGTCTCGGCGATTCGTGTCAACACATCGTACGCGTCGATCCCGAGTCGTTTCGCCGTCTCGACCTCACTTGCTGCGAACTCGTCACGGAGCCAGCGGAGGATGATGCCGCCGTTATTGACCGGTCCACCAATCACCCAATGCTTGTCCGTCAGCGCATAACAGAAGATGCGACCTTTCGGATCTTCGACCGGTTCCGAGACGACCGTCCGGATGGCGCCGCTCGTCCCGATGGTCACGGCGACGACGCCTTGTTCGAAGGCGCCGACCCCGAGGTTCGAGAGCACGCCGTCGCTTGCCCCGATGACGAGCGGGAAGTCCCAGCCGAGCGTCTCGGTCACCTCAGGTGTCACCGGTAAAATCTCTGTCGTCGGCACGAGTTCAGACAAGCGCTCTGGTGTCACACCGGCGACATCAAGTGCTTCCGTGTCCCAGTCTCGTTGCTTTAAATTGAAGAGTCCGGTCGCCGAGGCGATGGAGTAGTCAACGACGAAGCGACCCGTCAAGCGATAGAAGACATACTCTTTGATGGAGACGAACTTGGCTGTCTGTTCAAAGACGTCAGGATGTTCTTTTTTCAACCAGCGCAGTTTCGACAGCGGTGCCATCGGATGGACCGGGGTGCCCGTGCGCATATGGAGCGCACTCGCATCAACATCGCGTTTGATTTCTTGCGTATATGGATTCGCGCGACTGTCGGCCCACGTGATGCTGTTCGTGAGCGGACGTCCTGATGCATCGAGCGCGATTAAACTGTGCATCGCCGAACTGAACGATGCGAAGCGAATCGGACCGTCCGCTTTGGCGCGGACCGCCGAGACAGCTTCGAGCACGGCCCCATAGATGACGACCGGGTCTTGCTCGGCCGTCTCCGTATCGGGCGTGAGAAGCGGATACAACACGTTATGTACCGCCAGTTGTTGATGACCGTTGAACAGGACGGCTTTCGTACTCGTCGTCCCGATATCGACCCCAATCGTAAACACACAATCACTTCCTAACTTAGATGATGAATAGGCTAATCAAGAACACGACGGCGAAGCCGGTGAGTCCGATAATCGTTTCCATGATCGTCCATGACTTGAGCGTGTCTTTCACGTCGAGACCGAAGTACCGGTTGACGAGCCAGAAGCCCGAGTCGTTGACGTGCGAGAGGACGGTCGCCCCTGAAGCGATGGCGATGACGATCAAACCGAGTGCCGCGCCCGTGATGTTTTGGATTTCAAGTAATGGCGTGATGAGTCCTGCTGCCGTAACCATCGAGACCGTTGCCGACCCTTGGGCGACACGGACGACCGTCGCGATCAAGAAGGCGAGGACGATTGCCGGAAGTGGTGAACCGGCCATCATTTCACCGAGGACGTCACCGACACCTGAGTCGATGAGGACTTGTTTAAATACACCACCGGCCCCTGTGACAAGGATGATGATTCCGGCTGGTTCGAGTGCTTTCGTTGCAATCTCTTGTACTTCGTCACGTGAATAGCCACGACGTGTCCCGAGGAAAACGAATGTGAGAAGCGTCGCAATCGTCAAGGCGACGAATGGATGTCCGAGGAACGTCAAGAAATCACGGACGGCGTTGCCTTCGTTCAAGAGAACCGCCGAGAGCGTGTTCGCCAAGATCAACACGAGCGGGATCAAGATGAGCGACAAGATCATTTTGAAGCTTGGTAGTTCTTTCGATGTATCGATTTCTTTGAATTCCATGTAATCCGGAATCGTCACATGAATTTTCTTAGCAATATACTTCCCAAAAACCGGACCGGCTAAAATCATGGCCGGAATCCCAGCGAGGACACCGAACAAGATGACCCAACCGAGGTCGGCACCGATCAAGTTCGCAACAGCGATCGGACCAGGTGTCGGTGGGATGAAGCTGTGTGTGACCGCGAGACCCGCAAGGAGTGGTATACCGTAGTAAAGAAGCGAGCGTCCCGTCTTTTTGGCGAGACCGTATACGATTGGAACGAGAATGATAAAACCGACATCGAAGAAGACCGGGACGGCGACGATGAATCCGGTAATCCCGAGCGCCCATTGTGCCTTGTCTTCACCGAACTTGCTGACGAGTGTTTGGGCAAGACGTTCCGCGCCACCCGATACTTCAAGCATCTTCCCGAACATCGCGCCAAGACCGACGACGACGGCGACGAAGCCGAGCGTTCCGCCCATCCCGTTTTGGATGGAGGCAATGACATCACCGAGTGGCATGCCGGCTGCGACCCCGACAATTAAACTGACAAGTAACAACGAAACGAATGCGTGAAGCTTTGTGCGAATGACTAAAAATAAGAGTAAGAAGATTCCGGCTAAGGCAATCAAAATAAGTGTTGAGCCAGACATTGAGTATTCCCCCTAAATTCCAAATATGTAACCGTTTACAGTTCCTAGCAAAGGAAAAGGCCATATCCCCGTGACCTTTTCCACAGATATTACTTCTTGACGACCGCGTGGCCACCGAACTCGTTGCGGAGCGCGGCGACGACTTTTCCTGAGAACGTGTCGTCTTCGAGTGAACGATAGCGCATCATGAGCGACAGGGCGATGACCGGTGCCGCGGCTTGAAGGTCGAGCGCCGTCTCAATCGTCCATTTACCTTCACCGGATGAATGCATGACCCCGCGAATCTCATCGAGCTTCGCATCTTTCTTGAAGGCATTCTCTGTGAGTTCCATGAGCCAAGAACGTACGACCGACCCGTGATTCCAGACGCGTGCGACTTGTTCATAGTCGTAATCGAACGGGCTCTTCTCCAAAATGTCGAACCCTTCCGCAATCGCCTGCATCATCCCATACTCGATCCCGTTATGGATCATCTTTAAGAAGTGACCGCTTCCGGCAGGACCCGTGTACAGGTAGCCGTTCTCGACAGACAAGTCTTTGAAGATTGGTTCGATTGTCGGCCACGCGTCTGCGTCACCCCCGACCATCGTACAGGCCCCGTTCCGCGCCCCGTCCGTGCCTCCGCTCGTTCCGCAATCGAAGAACTTGATCTCTTTCTCAGCAAAGTGTTCGGCGCGTGCGACCGATAATTTGTAGTTCGAGTTTCCTCCGTCAATCACGATGTCGCCCGGTTCGAGTCGCTCATACAATTCGGCGAGCACGGATTCTGTGACGTCTCCGGCCGGGACCATCGCCCAGATGACACGTGGCGTCGACAGTTGATTGACGACATCCTCGAGTGTCGGCACGATGGTGAACGCGTCCGATGTGACGTCCCCGACGTCCGTCCCGACGACCGTGTGTCCGTGGTCGCTCAAGTTGAGTGCCAAGTTGTAACCCATCTTACCTAAACCAATCAAACCAATTTCCATATTGTCACCCCTGAAAAAGAATTTTTTTCCGTCTCTAGATTTATCATATCAAAATAAATTCGATTTACAAGTCTAATGACGGAATTTTTTTCGAGTAATGCAAAAAGAGCGTCCCGGCTTAATTCGTAGGCGGGACGACGGACAGACACTCTTATATAGATACAAGAACGAACGATCAATCTTTGAGAGTGAATAAAATTCCCGAAATGCGATACAAGCATTGATTAGTAACAAAGTGATTGCGGTAACCTTAAGACGAAACTTTCATTTGGTTCAGCCTGTCAAATAGCTTCGCATACAGCCCCATACCGATGAGTGCCGACAGCAAGATGAGTGTGAACACAGCGAGCGGGGAGAGAAATCCTGATGCAAATACCGTCACCGGTGCGAGGAACTTGCCGATTGTGTTTTGGAGCGTATCGGTCGCGAGGTATTGTCCACGTGACTCGATTGGTGCATAGTGACTAACGAAACTCTGACTGACGGGAGAACGAATCAGCTCCCCGAACGTGAACATGGTCGTGACGATGAGCAAGTACCAGATATTTGATGAGAAGGCGACGAGAAACGTCCCGAAACCTCCTAGGAAAGTCGACAATAGTAAAACACGCCGTTCGTCCCACGCCCGAAACACACGTGTGACAGGAATGATGAAGACGACGAACAAGAGGCCGTTATATGCAACGAGCCAGCCGAATAAGACTGTATTCGAGACGTTGAACGTGGCCGGAGTTTGTTCAATCAAATAGACAGGTAAATACACGTCTAGTTGCATGATTGGGATTAAGGCGAATACGCCAGCAATCAGATAGAGGCGGAAAAGCGGGTCAATCAAAATCGTCGCATACGACCGCCCTTGGGTGAAAAATGTCGTTGCGACCGTCTTCTCGGTCGAGACCGGTCGTGTCTCACTGGTTAGAACCGCGAGCAAACCCCCGTAACCAAAAAGAACAAGGGCGCAGCCGAGGAGGAGCGCCTGACGATACTCGAAAAAGAGGACCGCACCAAGAAGCGGACCGAGAACAGCACCGATATTGTTCGAAGCCATAAACGTCGCGAATACATTCCGTAAATGTTCAGTCGGAACGAGGTCGGCGACCATCGCCGAGCTGGCCGGTTTGTAGATGGCACCCATAAAACCGATGCTGATGTAGGTGATGTAATCGACATAGGCGTTCGTTGATAAAGCGAAAACGAGGAATAGGAAACCTTGTGAGAACGTCCCGGCGAGCATGACGGGGCGGCGACCAATCTCATCTGCAAGCGAACCGCCAATCAAGCTGCCGACTAGCAGGAACAACGGTGGCACGGCCATGAGTAGTCCGGCTAGCTCGACACCGAGCGTCCGGGCGAAATAGACGGTGATGAATGGAAAGTACATCCAAAACAAGAGGTTGAATAAGCCTTCGCCGAATAAGCGAACTTTCAGATTGAGGTCCCAACGGTATAATTCCATAGATATGCTCCTTTCAAGAGTCTCTCTTTAATGTAAGAGGTCGTGGAGAGAAAGAATAGACTTATGTTGCGGGATTTGCTAGACTAAAAATAGAAAAAGCGAATATATAGGCGCTTGTTTGCGTTGTACTATAAAACGAACGTATGTTTGTAAAATGACCTCCGATATAATCATCGGAGGTCATTTTTATTGTGTCGTCTTCATCGATTTAAAGCTATGGGCGAAAGATCACTCAAATAGTTCGTCATTTTCAGGCAACAATTTTCCAATCATTGAGAGGTGTCGGGTAACCTTTGCGCATTGCTCGGTGTGACTCAGCGATCGTCAAAATCCTAATAAAAAATCGACCCCCGTCACGGAGGTCGAACGAATTAACTTGATGATGCTTTCTTATATTGTTGGAAGAAGACTTCGATTTCTTCCGCCGGCAAAGGACGATTGTAGAAATATCCTTGTGCCTGGTTACATGATTCGGCTTTCAGAAAAGCGACTTGATTCTCGGTCTCGACCCCTTCCGCAATGACGTTCAAATCGAGCTCGTGCGCCATGCGGATGATCGTTTTAACGAGGGCAGCGTCTTTCTCGTCACTTTCGATGTTCTTCGTGAAGTGCTGGTCGATCTTCAGCGTATCAATCGGGAACAGCTTCAAGTAACTGAGTGATGAATAACCGGTCCCGAAGTCGTCGATGGAGAGGTGGACGCCGAGGGCGACGAGCTCATGCATCGTCTCGATGGCGCGGTCTGCACTTTGGATGACGCTCTCGGTCAACTCGAGTTCTAAATACTGCGCGTCGAGACCTGATGAGTCGAGTGCGCGGCTGACGACTTCCGGCAAGTCTTTTTGAGCGAACTGAATGGCCGAGATGTTGACGGCGACCCGAAACGGGGGAATGCCCGCATCTTGCCACGCCTTGTTTTGGCGACACGCCTCATTCAAGACGAACTCGCCGAGGCGATGGATGCTTCCCGTCTCTTCGGCAATCGGAATGAACTCGCCAGGCGAAATCATCCCGAGGTCTGGATGATTCCAGCGGACGAGTGCTTCCATACCAATGACCATTTCTGTCTCTAGCTGGATCTGCGGTTGATAGTGGACGGTGAACTCGCCACGTCCAATCCCTTTCCGGAGTGCCATCGACAAGTTCGAACGACGGGAAACGGACTCGTTCAGTTCGTTCGTGAAGAACTGATAGCCGTTCTTGCCGTCGGCCTTCGCCCGGTACATAGCGATGTCAGCGTTTTTGATTAAATCCTCTGCCGTATCCCCGTCGGATGGATGGAGACTGATCCCAATCGAGGCACCGGTGAACACTTCCTCGTTCTCGAGTTCGAACGGAGGATGGAGGATGTTGATGAGCTCCTGCGCACGATGGGCCGCGAGGTTACTTTTCGTATGTGGGGACAAGATGATAAACTCATCTCCGCCGAGACGGGCGAGCGTGTCCGACTTTTGAATCGTCGATTGGATGCGGGTCGTCACTTGTTTCAAGAATTGGTCGCCGATCGAGTGGCCGAACCGGTCGTTGATGACCTTGAAGTTGTCCAAGTCGATATAGTATAAGGCGAACGATTCTTGCTGGGACTGACCGAGTAGCGCGTCGAGTCGGTCGCTGAATAGACGACGGTTCGGGAGACCGGTGAGCGGGTCCAAATAGACGAGGTCGTTGATTTGAGCCTCGATTCGTTTCCGTTCACTGATGTCACGGATAATGCTACTGAAGAAGATGCCCTTGTCCGTCTTCCACGTTCCGAGTGACATCTCGATTGGCACTTCGACACCGTCTTTTCGTAATCCGATGAGCTCGACCGTTTGACCGATGACGCGTTTTTCACCTGTCGCTTCATAACGCTTCATCCCGCGCTCGTGCGCATCTCGGAATCGTTCCGGAATGATGGCGACAATCGATTGCCCGATCATCTCGTCATACGTATATCCGAACAAGTCGGTCGCCCCTTGGTTCCACTGAAGGATGGTGCGATTGTGATCGGCGACAATGATGGCATCCGAGGCAGATTCGATGATGGATTCGAATTTTAATTCTAGTTCTTCCGACTGTGCCTCGAGTTGTGATGCCGTCCGGAGCGAGATGTACATCAAGATGAATAGTGTCATGACGCTCGCCGCAATGACATAGGCGAGTAGGGTGCTGTCGACGGCATAGTCGCTGACCGGTTTGGCCGCACCTTCCATCGGGGTGAAACGGGCTGCGCCCATCCCGACATAATGCATACTAGAAACGGCAACCCCAATCAAGACCGAACTGACCAGACGGCGCCAATGGAACCGCGAGACGTTCGGGATATAGAAGAGGATGTACAATCCGACGAGTGACGCGACGAAGGCAACGATGGCAGATGCAATCCACATGATGGGGTCGTATGTGAGGATGGCGTTCATTTGCATCGCTTCCATCCCGATGTAATGCATGGAGACGATGCCGACGCTAATCAAGAAGGCACCGAAGACGAGCTGAATGGGTCGCGTCTCCGGATGGCTGATCATCCAAAAGGCAAGTCCGGAAGCGACGACGGCCGGCACGATGGATAATAGTACGATGCCGAGATGGTACGTCACATCATCGTGCAAGTGAAACGCCAGCATACCGATGAAGTGCATGGCCCAAATGCCGAGACCGAGGCTGAAGGCACCAGCGACGACCCACCTGAGTCGCGAGGCGTGCTTCGCATATTTCAAACGACTGCTAATATCGAGAGCGACACCGGCAGCGAAGATGGCGACAGCGATGGAAAGAATGACGAGTGTGAAGTTATATGAGCTACTCAGGTGATGTTCGATGAGAAACAGTCCTTTCAATTTCAAATGGTACAAAGAATGAATGAAAAAGTGCTTTATTAGAGTAGCACACTCGGGAATCACGCTTCTTGCCTACTTTTGTAAGGTGGGTCAATCATTTGCATGAATCACACATTGCGGAATTTTTTTCGAAACGGTATCGTTAGATGAAGAAGAGAAAGGGTGATGCTTGATGGAAACGATGAACGGGACGGCCCGCATCCGTGGTGCCTATTCGACACTGAGCAAGAAAGAACAACGTATTGCCGACTATATTTTGAAGCAACCAGAAAAAATCATTCATCATACGATCAATCAGGTGGCAGATGACCTCGATGTGGCAGAGTCGACTGTGTTTCGTTTTTGTCAGCGTGTCGGATTCAAAGGCTATCAGGCGCTAAAAATCGCACTCGCCTCAGATGTCGTCGCACCGCTTCAAGATATTCATGAAGATATTATCGAGACGGATACGGCACTCGAAATCGCAGAGAAAATTTTTTCGACGAACGGGAAGACGATTGAGTCAACGCGTCAGATTTTAGAGGATGCCTCTCTTGAGAAAACCATTGAGCTGTTTCTTGGGGCGCGCCGTATCGAATTTTTCGGAAGCGGCGGGTCGGCCGTCATCGCGTTAGATGCCTATCATAAGTTTGTCCGGAGCGGGCTTCAAGTGAGCGCGATTCTCGAGTCGCATATGCAGCTCATGTCGGCCTCACAATTGACGACCGCAGACGTCGCCGTCGTCATCTCGCATTCCGGTGCCTCGAAAGAGACACTCGATATCGCCAAACTCTTAAAAGAGAAGGGCGTGCCGATGATTGCCATCACCAACTATGCGAAGTCCCCTCTCTCGAAACTGGCGGATGTGTCGCTCTATACCGTATCTCAAGAGACGGCATTTCGCTCGGAGGCGCTCGCTTCCCGGATTGCTGAATTGAGTCTGATTGATGCGTTGTTCACAGCCGTCATGATGCGCCGAGGCGAGGCAGCCCGGGCGTCGCTTCAACAGATGCGTGAGGCGATTTCGCTGCGCCGAATCTGAGCGAAAGAGGGTTAGTTTCTACAAAAAGGTGGAAATTATAAACCTTGAGAGCAAAGCATGGCTTAGAGAGAGAAGGTGGACCGATGAACCATATTGATTTTTTATCTTCCGACCATTACAACGAGTTCAAACGGTTGGCACAACGGCTCACGGATCCGGGGAGTACCGGTCGAGAATATTTCGCCGCGCTGTATGTGATTGCGGGAAATGAACATATACGTGAATGCCTACTTCCTTATATGGATCTTGAATCAGGTAAGATTCGCACTTCGACGATTATCGATGACAATACGTTTGATAAACGAGAGTTTGTGCTCGCCAAGCTCGTCATCCATCTGTATAACTCAAAAGAATGGGTCCTTCCGACCGAGTTGATTGCCTTGCCGGAAGAAGACTATAAGTTGGCGATGCAAGCAATCACGCTATGCCGCAATGAACAATTTGACGGGGTCACGATCCCGAACGACTGATGACACCCTGTTTTGTTGGAAACAGGGTGTTTTTCGTCGAGCCATAGAGGAGGGAATTCCGTGTCACTCACCACATCGATGTTAACCATTTTACTGATGCTCATGTTGCTCATCATGATCACGCCACCGCTCTTGATTTTTTATCTGTGGCGGCGTGACCGGAACCAACGCGAACACTCCGTCCTCCGGAACTTCCCGATTCTCGGAAAGTTGCGCTATATATTTGAGAAGATGGGACCCGAACTTCGGCAATACTTGTTCCTGAATGACAATGAGGCGAAGCCGTTCTCACGGAATGATTATGAGTCGGCCGTCATCGCAGGGAAGTATAAGTCGCGCATCATCGGATTCGGCTCGGAGCGAGATTTTGACGCGGGTGGGTTCTATCTTCAAAATGCATTGTACCCGACAAATCGGAACGAGTTACGAATCGACAATTCAACGAAAGTGTCGACATGGGTGTATGAACTCGATGAAGACAATCTGTTCACCCGAAAAGAACATCTCGTCGAACGAGACATCTCCCCGTACTTATTAACAGAAGAAGATACCGTCATCATAGGCGAACAGACGTGCCGGGAACCGTTCTACGTTCGGGGGCTTGTCGGTCAGTCTGCCATGAGTTTCGGGTCGCTCGGAGACAGGGCCATCACAGCGCTTTCGATTGGGCTCGGTCGTGCGGGTGGCACGTGGATGAATACTGGGGAGGGTGGACTATCCGACTATCATTTAAAAGGGGACGTCGATCTCATCTGTCAAATTGGACCGGCGCTCTTCGGTGTCCGGGATGAAGACGGTAGGTTTTCAGTCGAGGCATTCAAACAAAAGAGTGACCTTCCGCAAGTGAAAGCGTTCGAACTGAAACTTGCCCAAGGCGCGAAGACACGTGGTGGACATATCGACGGATCGAAAGTGACCGAGGAGATTGCCCGAATCCGTCGTGTACGAGTCGGGGAAACCATTGACAGCCCGAACCGCTTCTCTGAATTTCACACCCATGTGGAATTGTTGGCATTTGTTGAGAGGTTACGTGAAATCGGTGGGAAGCCCGTCGGCATCAAACTTGTAGTTGGGAAGTTGCAAGACATCGACTCGCTCGTCCGAGAGATGGCGAGATCTCAAATTGTACCTGACTTCATCACCATCGACGGGAGTGAAGGGGGTACGGGTGCGACGTATCAAGAGCTTGCGGATACAGTCGGTTTACCGCTGAAGGCGGCGCTCCCTTACGTGCATCACCTTCTCATCGAGCACGGTTTGAGAGACCGAGTCAAACTGTTCGCCTCTGGGAAACTCATCACGGCGGATAAAGTCGCCATCGCACTCGCGCTCGGCGCAGACCTCGTCAATATCGCTCGCGGACTTATGTTCAATGTCGGGTGCATTCAGGCACAGGTTTGCCACACGAACCGCTGCCCGGTCGGTGTCGCAACGACCGATGCGAAACTGCAGCGTGCTCTCGTTGTCGACGAAAAGAGCTATCGGGTGACGAACTATATCATCTCGCTTCGGGAAGGACTATACAATATGGCGGCTGCGGCAGGCGTTCGCTCGCCGACGGAACTGTCACAAGAGCATGTGGTCTATCAGGAACCGGACGGCCAGATAAAATCGATTATAGACAGATATGATTAATACGATTTTATAGATTTTGTGATATAGATTTGAAACATTTGACGAACGGGAACACCTAATGGAACATCATTTTACTTAGGAGGGATCGAATGAAAGCCTTGTTTTTGAACTGTACGTTAAAAGGTGGCGACATGACGTCGCATACGGAAGGGTTGATTCGTGATATCATCCCGCACTTCGATGCGCTCGATGTTGAATCTGAGATCGTTCGAATCGTCGATTACAACGTCACGTTCGGTGTGACGGAAGATGAAGGGGATGGGGACGAGTGGCCACAGATTTTTGAAAAAGTGAAGGCCGCGAACATTGTCGTGATCGGGACACCACTCTGGCTCGGGGAGAAGAGTAGCGTCGCCACCCAAGTGATTGAACGTCTATACGGCGGTAGCGGGCTGACGAATAAATCGGGACAGGCGATCTACTACAACAAGGTCGGAGGAGTCGTCGTCACGGGGAATGAGGACGGGGCGAAACACGCCTGTGCTTCGATTCTATATGGATTGTCCCACATCGGTTTCACCGTGCCGCCGAACGTCGATACTTATTGGGTCGGGGAAGCGGGACCGGGTGACTCGTACCTCGATGCTGGACGAGAAAATGAATTCACGAAGTCTCATGGCAAGACGATGGCATATAACCTCGTTCATTTTGCGAGAATGCTTAAAAACCATCCCATTCCGGCAGAAGGGAATACGATGGAATGAATCAAGGTCTCGACCGATGTTGGTCGAGACCTTGATGATTTACTCTTTCTTCTCCACCGCATGCCCACCAAACTCATTTCGTAATGCGGCAACGACTTTACCTGAGAACGTATCGTCTTGAAGCGAACGTTGACGCATCATAAGGGAGAGCGCGATGACGGGCGTCGGGACGTCGTACTCGAGTGCCGTCTCGACCGTCCACTTGCCTTCACCGGACGCATGCATGACCCCACGGATGTCGTCGAGCTTCGCATCTTTCGAGAAGGCACTCTCCGTCAGTTCCATGAGCCACGAGCGAATGACCGAGCCGTGATTCCACACACGTGCGACATCTTCATAGTCATAGTCGAACGGACTCTTCTCAAGCACTTCGAACCCTTCTGCGATCGCCTGCATCATCCCATACTCAATCCCATTATGCACCATCTTCAAAAAGTGACCACTTCCACTTGGTCCCGCATACAGATAACCGTGGTCGGTCGAGACGTCTTGGAAGAGCTGTTCGATTTTTCCGAACGCTTCCAAGTCGCCTCCAATCATCGTACACGCTCCGTGACGGGCACCTTCCATCCCACCACTCGTCCCGACATCGAAGAAATAGATTAGTTTTTCTTTAAAGTGCTCGGAACGTCGCATTGACTCCTTGTAGTTCGAGTTTCCTCCATCGATGACGATGTCACCTGGGGAGAGAAGATGGTGCAAGTCGTTCAAGACGTGCTCGGTCACGTCACCCGCCGGCACCATCACCCAGACGACGCGAGGGGCCAGAAGCGTGGAAACGACCTCCTGCAAAGAGTCTTTCGTCTCAAATTGACTCGTCGATACGTTTCCCGGGTCATACCCGACGACACGATGCCCATTGTCTGTCAAATTCAGAGCCAAATTGAGGCCCATTTTACCAAGTCCGATCATACCGATTTCCATTCGTTCCACCCCATTTGTAAGATTTAGTCCTCTATAGGGCATACCCGAAATAACGATTGCTCAAAAGGACAGGTTGCCCGAGATGTAGAATGATATAAGAGAAGAAGTGATGAGAGGAGGGTGGCGATGTTTGAAAGTATGTTTCGACTGGCCGTGGACGTCAGGCATCGATTCAAAGACCATCATATTAACGATTATAGTGCCACACTGGCGTTTTTTTGGTTTTTAGCCATCTTTCCGACGTTTGTCGTCCTCTTCGCCGTGATGGCATGGTTTCAAATCGATGACGCGCTTCTCATCGAGCAGATTGAAACGCTCATTCCCGGTTCAAGTGTGCGTGAGCTGTTATCTATCGTCTATGATGTGAGCGGAAACTTGAACGGCGGACTGTTATCGGTCAGTGCCATCATCGCGTTTTGGTCCGCTTCGAACGGGACGGCACGACTCGTCAAGCTGACGGTGTTCGCATATGGGGAGACGGAAGCGCGTGGCTATATCTTCCGACGGTTGATCGGGTTGCTCGTGATTTTAGCAGGGAGTATCGGAGCGGTCATCTTGATCGTGTTTCATCTATTCGGTCAAGAGTTTGTCGAACTGATTTATGCCCTCTATCCACAAGTTGAGGAATTCGACCGCTTGTCGACGGTGACGCGTTATACGGTCTCGACCATCATTTTGATCATCGCGTTCTCGCTCTTTTATAAAATCGCGCCACAGCAGCGAGTGCGCTTCATCGAAACACTTCCCGGAGCCGTGTTTGCGGTCATCTCGTGGCAATTGCTGTCGACCGGATACAGCGTCTATGTCGAACGTTTCTCGATTCTCGGGGATACGTATGGCACGATCGGTGCGGTCATCCTGCTACAGATTTGGCTCTATCTGACGGCGGCGACGATGCTGATCGGGGCAGAAATCAATGCAGCCTGGCCCTACCATATGACCCGTCAACCGATCCGGACCCATTTCCCATAACAAAAAAAGGGATATCGTGATTATTCTTTGTGAACATGCTTTAAAACAACCCGTGGCATGGGAATAAACTAGTACTATTTCACGGAAGAAGGTGTGGCCACATGGCGAAACATCGTAAACCATCAAAGTGGAAAATCGTACTAGGGGTTGTAGCAGGCGTCATGGCCTTGGTGCTCATCACAGGTGGCGCGTTCGTCTGGTCAATGGTAAAAGAAGTCGATGACACCGTCGCACAAGTGAATGACAACTTGAACATCAGCAAAGAGCGTAAACAGGTCGAGACCATTGAACGCAAAGAGTCGGTTTCCATTCTCTTGCTTGGAATCGACCGACGCGGGACCGAACAGGGACGAAGTGACTCGATCATCGTGCTGACACTCAATCCGGAACTGGATGAAGGCGCGATGCTCTCGATTCCTCGGGATACATTGACCGAAATCGTTGGGAAAGGGACGCGCGATAAGATCAATCATGCCTATGCGTTCGGTGGAGCCGAAATGGCTATGAATACGGTCGAGAATTTCCTCGACATCCCAATCGATTATGTCATCGAGACGGATATGGAGGCATTCAGCGACGTGGTGGATGCACTCGGAGGCATCACGGTCATGAATAAATTCGCGTTCTCGACAGAAGATTACACGTTTCCCGTCGGTGAAGTGACGCTAGACGGAGAAGCGGCACTCGATTATACGCGGATGCGCTATAACGATCCAAACGGTGACTTCGGTCGTCAAGAACGTCAGCGGGATGTCGTCGCCGCCATCATCGAAAAAGGACGGACGGACTTCTCGCTCGACAAGGTCACCGCGTTACTCGAGGTGGTCGGCGATCAGGCGAAGACGAATATCGAACTAAATGAATTCGTCTCATTGTCGACAGACTATATGAACGCGTTCCGCAATGCGAGTGTGTTGCGGCTCGAGGGTGCGGGCGGATTAGAGGGGGACGGCATCTACTATTGGAATCCGGAATCATCTTCCTTGAATGGCGTTCGGGAAGAGTTGAAACGATTGATGGAGTAAGCTGTCTGACCCGAGTCGGACAGTTTTTTTGTGTTTCAAAGGGAACGGAAAGTGGGAGAAATAAAGAGATGCCAAGGAGGGATGAGCCATGAAATGGGAAACGATTGAAGAGGTGCTCCACGAACTCGGGGAGACCTCGCAAGAAAAGTGGGGGCGGTTGTTTGAGAAGTGGTCGGATCATCATTGGCACGACCATGAACGCCCTTCTGAAAAAACAAACGTCTTGTTGGTGGATGCCGGTTTTATCCTGACGGACGGACGAGCGAATCTCGAGGCGCTCCATCAATGGTTAGCCGATCATGTCCAAACGACGGTGAGTGATCTCTATCTCGTCTCCCTGTTTCCGTATCAAACGAAACAACAGGACACGGCGATCGACTCGCGGGTGCAACTGTTCGAAGACTTGGGACGTTTCAAAGACGCGTTCGATTTGATTTACGAGATGACGCCTGAAGCATGGAATGAGGCGCAATTCGACCTTGTCACCGTAACGGATGAACTGATCGAACGTCTAGCGTACGGAGCGACGAAAATCCGCGTCCATGTCGAGTCGTTTCGTGGAATGGAGCCGGAACGAGTCAAACACATCCTCAAGCTATGGCGGACGGTCATGCATACGTATAAGCCGAATGCGCAGCTGATTATCGCCAATGAGCGTGTGGATTCTGCCCTCATCTATGAGGCGGAGGCGGACGTCGTCTGCCATTTCGACTTATCCAGCCATGTGATTTTAGCGTTTGCGCAGGCGGATGTGACACGTTTGAGTGATTGGGCGAGTCAGGTGCATCCGCTGAGAGCCGATCAAACCTATTTCAATTTCCTCTCTTCGGCGGAACGTGATCCGTTTGAGAAAAATCTGATGGACACTAACCCAGATGTGATTCTCGCAGCCCACAGTGTATTGTTGTCGCTTCAAGGGATTCCGTTGATTGATTACCGAACTTTATTTGGGGTGTCGCAACCGGTTGAACAGGAAGATCTCGTCCGAGCATTGAAGCGCGATCCAGATCGACTTCGTGTTTATGAAGGGATATTGAGCCAATTGAATGTGAAACGACTCCAACCTGCCTTGTCACCGTATACCGACCAAGAGATCGTACGTCTCGACCGCCGCTTATTCGCCGTCAAGCGGAAGCACCAAGAAGAGACCCTCCTGTTATTGACGAACATGAGTGAGGAGACGGTGCAGACGGATTGCGAAGGAACGAGTCTCTTTACAGAAGAATGGATGAGCCATGTGACGCTTCGCCCATATGAATACGTTTGGCTAAAACAAACACACACTGGAGAGTGAATCCTCATGATTGATATACATTGTCATTTGTTGCCTGAGGTAGACGACGGACCACGCACGATGGAAGCGTCCCTGCAACTCGCAAGGCGTGCAGTCGAAGAAGGGGTGACGTCGATTGTCGTGACCCCACACGCGTATCATCCGTACTTCGAGACGGAGCATCATGACATCACAAAAGAAGTCGCGCATCTACAACAACAACTCGA
The DNA here is from genome assembly GCF_018617145.1 of Exiguobacterium sp. s75. Classification (GTDB taxonomy): domain Bacteria; phylum Bacillota; class Bacilli; order Exiguobacteriales; family Exiguobacteriaceae; genus Exiguobacterium; species Exiguobacterium profundum. The sequence goes on along the minus strand of NZ_JACSJQ010000001.1, from coordinate 1,719,542 downwards.
TGAGGAACAGATTCCCTTGACCTTGTATGTCGGACAAGAGATTCGAATCTTTGGGGAGTTGATTGATGCGCTCGAGTCTGGGGAGGCACATTCGCTCGCCGGGTCCCGCTATGTCCTGGTGGAACTGCCGAGTCAAAGTCTGCCTGCTTATACGGAATCCTTATTCTTTCAACTGCAGGCGGCTGGATACGTTCCGGTCATTGCGCATCCAGAGCGGAATCGAGAGTTTGCACTCCATCCCGAAAAATTGTACCATCTCGTATCAGCGGGTGCGCTGTCGCAAGTGACGACAAGCAGTTTGACAGGGCAGTTTGGAAGACAGGTCCGGGAACTCGCGCTCACGTTCATCAGTAACGGGTTGAGTCACATCGTCGCCTCCGATGCCCATAACGTGGAACATCGTGATTTCAATTGGTTAGCAGCAAGACAGGAAGTCATCAACGAACTAGGAGAAGAGATGTGGCAACAGCAGCTCCACTTTACGGAGGCGATATTAGCCGATGAACCGATTGCAGTGAATCCGCCTCATTTGCCAGAAAAAAACTGGCGAGGGCGCTGGAAGTGGTAAAGACGGGGTAGAAAGGTGATGGCATGAAACAAGCGACGATTCAAAACGCCAACGGCATGATCCTATCCGCCATTGACTATGGTTGCGCGATGACGGAACTGACGGCCCCGGACCGGAACGGCAAGCTCGACTCGGTCATATTAAAATATGGGGACGTCTCTCAATACTTAGAAAACCCGGTCTATCTCGGATCGGTCGTCGGACGGATCGCCGGACGAATTCGCAACGCGGAGATTGATGGCGTCGCCTTGACCCCAAGCGAGGCGCCCCATCATATCCACGGAGGCGACAAAGGCATCACGGCCCGTCACTGGGAGATGGACGCCGACGGACAGTGCATCCAGTTCACATATCTCAGTCCGAATGGGGAAGAAGGATACCCGGGGAACGTCTTCTTCAAAGTGTTGTATGAACTGACAGATGACAATGAACTCATCGTCACGATGACGGCGGAGACGGACCAACGGACGTGGGTCAACCTGAACCATCACAACTATTTCAATCTTGGCGGACGCCCGACCATCCACGACCATGAACTGACGCTACCAGCCGATTCGGTCGGGGTGCTCGACGCGGATTCGCTGCCGACAGGGGCGTTGCGTGATGTGAGCGGGACACCGTTTGACTTCCGAGACGGAAAAGCGGTCCGAGAGGCGCTCGTGTCAGGAGACGAGGCGATTGAACGGGCGAGCGGTCTTGACCATCCGTTTATCTTGAAGGATGGACCGATTCGATTGCACGACCCGATTAGCGGACGGACGATGACGGTCGAGACGAATCAACCGGTCATGGTCGTCTACACAGGGAATTTCTTGAGTGAAGAGACACCGGTGACGCTCGACGGTCGACAGAAACATAGCGCAATTTGTCTCGAAGCCCAGGCGTTCCCAGATGCCCCGAACTATCCAGACATCGCAACCTCAATCGAACTGAAACCGGGTGAGTTGTATCACTCGCGGACGGTGTATCGGTTTGGGGTGGAGCAATAAGAAAGGTCATCTCTTTGTTCTAAACGAAGGAGATGACCTTTCTTATACTTTGCATATCTATTAAGCGGTACGTAATAAAGGATTAAGGTGTTTTTTTATTGCGTCTCATATAGAAGAGAATGGCAATAATGAAGACGATTAACACAATGAAACCAACAAAATACCATGTAGAGTCTATTGAAGTAGAAGACTCGTCATTAGATGTTGCTTGGTTATTCGAAAGTTCATTCGCGATACTTGAACTATTTGTAAAAATAGCGCCATTTTGATTCTTCACTGCCACGCTAAATGTTTCATTTGGAAAAGCCAACGTTTCAATAAGTGTTGAATCAATCGAATTTTGAGTTGACACAACAATCATTGCTTTTTCATCGTTCCAAGGAGAGGGTTGTATCCAGGCATATTCCGAAGAAGTTTCTGGGACGAACCCGTACTGAGACAAATCAATTTGATTGTCTGTTGTAACAATCCAATCTTTCTTTTGTTCGTTGAAGAGAGGACTTTGCTCTGGATTTCCAATAAAGAATACAGAACGGTTTGTTACCATTTCTTCAGTAACTTGGCTAGAACGAACAAACTCGACTTGTCCTGTTAAGGGAGTGACGGGTAATCCATTCATCACACTGGCCATATTTTGAAGTGATTGTTCGCTCATATCGTCAGGAATCACGAATAAGACACCTGAATCCGTTGCAAAAAGACTAGCCATGTTTGAGAATACTTCATTATTCGCTTGCCCATTGTTCGTTGGTAACGTTACTTGGCTCTCACTAGAAATAAAAATCCAGCGATCTAAATCACTCGCATTGCACGGAGCTTCTGAGCGGAGTCCATTTGCTTCAAAAGATACATCTAAAAATGAAGATTTTTGGAGCGTGGAAGCATCGACTTGAATAGTATGTTGCTGCCATTCACTATGATCTTCTTCCGTGTCTGTCAAAGGAATAGAGTGGGGTACCCCGTTTATCAAAGCAATCAATTCAGGAGGAAGTCCCCCTTCTTGTTCAGGCACTAGATTCTCAGACGCTTTAAAACGTAAATCTAGTTTTACTTGAGATTGTTTATCGATGACAGGCAACGGATAAAAGTAGTTCGGACTAACCGCTTGGCTACCGCTCAACATCAAGTCTGATGCACCGAGAGCACGTAAATCAACAATGTTGTCATTTTTTTGCATTACGGGTGCACTCGTTAGAGTCAATCGTTCGCCATTCAATTGTTGTCGCTGTGGGACGAGTAGCAAATGGTCTAGTGTCCCTTCAAACGCATCTGCGTTCTCAGCGAGAACGAACATGGCTTCGGTAGATGTTCCGTTATTCACGAGACGGACTTGCTCTAGCAAAATTTCATCGCCTGTTGGGAGTTCGTTCAATTCTTGAATGAAGTTTTTTACAGGACCTGTGAAAGAATCAGTCTGTCCTACGAAAACATACCGGCCATCCAATGATTTTAATTGTTGTTCATATTGAAGCGATACATTATCTGAATCGGCCGCATCTCCTTTTAACTGTCTGTATAGAAGAAGTCCTGCCTCTATTGATGCTGCGCTCGGCGAACTTGGAAGCACAACGGTCAATTTTTGACTTGTTGTTTGTGTAAACGGATTCGGGTAATCCTTCAATGAGAGTTCTGCTTTGTTTCCGGCAGCGACAAAACTCGAAGGGCGGACAGTTAACCAGCTTCCGGATGTATTTCCTGTGTCACACATTCTCCCTTCGATAATTCCCGTGAATCTTACCGTGACCTCATGTGTACCCTTCGTTAAATGTTTGTTTTGGAGCGGCACTTTCACGTTTCCCTGAGATGATTTTTTTGTCAAAGCGACTGATTTGATGGGCTCACCATCAATATCGATTGTAAGTGCTGAAGGCGGAATCAATAACTCCGAATGTAACCAGTCAAGCGACAGATACTTAGACGAATTAGCTTGCTCATCTCCGACCATCGTATACGTATACGTACGGGCGGACGTTTCTCCAGGTAGGACGTCATCTTCCGTCGTTAATATACGCTCTCCTTCACCATTTTCAGAATCAATGGATAACGACGAACGAAGTTCAGTGGCAGCTTGAACCGAAGTTGTAGATAAAATCAGGAATGAACTTAGTAAGTAGGGCAAGTAAGGTTTCATAATATCCTCCTCTTCAGTCGAATCGGTCTGTTTTGTACCATTTGACTTCTTGATTAAATAAGACGCGTTTTATTTCGAGATAAAGCGAGTAGATGACAAGCACAATCCACAATTGGCTGTACGTGAAGTACATCAGAATAACGGTAAAAAAGTTCTGCACATTAAATTCGGAGCGTTCGATACTGAGTGTGACGAACACTTCGGTCACAAATAGTAAAAATGCGAGAATCCATAAGATGAGTGTGATATTTCCAACTTCTAGACCGATATCCACAAACAAATTAATCACAAATAAACTATTCGACAGAATCACGCCGAAGAAGAATAAAAAATAAGTGAAAAAAAAGTAAATGATATCGAACACGATTTTCTTTCGTTTCAGTGAAAATAATTGACGCATGAATTTGAGAACAACGTATTGATTTCCGCGTGCCCAACGCGTCCGTTGTTTCCACCAAACTTTTAACGTTTGAGGTTCTTGTTCCCATGTGATTGCGGCAGGAAAGAATCGGATATGCCAACCAAGTTCATAGACCCGAATCGTGAGTTCGGTATCTTCTGCTAGCGCTGCTTCATCCCAACCGCCAAGCTCTTCAATAATGGAACGACGGATGGCAAAGTTGGTTCCAGGAATTGTGGCAATGTTAAACCACTTCCATCTCCCTGCTTGTGCCATCCATTGAAAACAGATGGTTTCGATATTGATCAAACGCGTAAGCAACGTTTCATATGCATTTGTGACACGAAATTTTCCTACGACCGCTCCTGCTTTTGGGTCATTCAAAAGACCCATAACCAGATAATAGACACTGTCTTTTTCAGGTGTGTTATCCGCATCATATACAACCAGTACATCTCCCGTTGATTGGGTCAGACCATAGTTCAAAGCAGACGATTTTCCTTTTCCTGCATATGCAGGTGTCGTTTGTACGACATGGATAAATGAAAACTTCTCTTCAAACTGTTTGGCAATTTCTCCGGTCTGATCTGAGGAGTTGTCATTAATTAAAATAACTTCGAGTTTGTCATGGGGATAGTCAATTCGAGACATTGCTCGAAGTGTTGCTGCTATGACAACTGCTTCATTGTGAGCTGGAATTAGAACAGACACTTTTGGTAAGTCTTTCATATGTTTCGTCCATTCTGGGATTGGATCACGAAACGTCATGAAGTGCCAGAACCCGCCTTGCATCAAAAACATGTGGTATAGAAGCATCGTCCAAATCATGACGAGTGAGAACAGAAAGAGTAGATTTGCCATGATTAACCACGCTCCTTAAATAGTCGTTTTTTACGTTGCGTGCGAAGATAGAGGGTATAGGTCAAAAACATCAGAACGGCAGTGAATGTGATGATCACCAGAGCCCATAGTGATTTTTCAAGAAACGAGTTTGGCATGTTCAACTCTAACTGACTCCATAGAGGAGAACGATTGTCTTGAAGTGATATCGTTCCATTTGAGGCTTGAATTGACACATCCTCTGTACGAACCCACTCATCTTGATCACGTAAATCTAACCACTGGAAGCCAGGTGTAGATTCCATCATATCTACAAGATCTGCCAAATGTTCCATGCCGATATATGGGTGATAGAATCCTCCAATCATTGATTCTCGAACGATCAGTAATTCATCGCGAGCCCGACGCATTTCTTCAACTGGCCGTGGTAAGTCGGTTCTGACATACCCGATAGTTTCAGGGTACAACGTCATCCCATGTAATAAAGAAGGTTTTGATACGTAAGGGGTTGTCCCCATAACTTCCCATTCCGTATTGCTCCATTGAATTTGACCGAATACGTTTGAAAAATAAGTTGCCGTTAGCTGATATCCTGAATGCGACATCGTATAATGCGGTGCTTCAAAGGCTAGCGGATGAAGCCCTAAAGAAACTAGCTCGTGAACAGATTTCGTTAATTTTGATTGAATGTAGGATGCCTCTCCTTCTAAAACATCACGTAAATAGGTGTTGTAGTCCTTTGTATTACTGAAAGTTTCTTCTGGTTTTAAAATAATTGACTGCTCATCTGAAGGGGTGAGAACGGGTTGATTGTTCTCAACATCCCAGAATTCAAAACCTTCACCAGTTTCAGAGGAACGATATTGGTGAGTGTATCCATGGGCGATGACCGAGGCTCCACGCTTTTCAAGGTTCTTTATCACATTCAGTAATTTGGGACGATCATTGAAGTGAATGGCTTGCCCACTATCTGGATCTACATATACCGGAATGACTGCTAATAGAACTGGGATGTTACGATCAAGTAAGTAGTTCCCGGTTTTTTCGAGTAATTTTGGATCCGTGCTTGGGTTAACATCTTCTAGACGTATATACCCGAGGTGTTCTGGTTTTGCTTCTTCTTTAAAAAAGTCGTACAAACTATCGGCGAAGAGTAAAGAAGAACGATTTAATAAGTTATAAATACCAGAATAAAAATGCTCGTTGAGTTGGATGATTGTCGGGTACTCTTTGTCTTTTTGTGCAATACGTGCATGTACATTCTTCATTTGATGATTTACAGAGAAAACCGTATCCGCTAACGCGAATGTCAAACTTGTATTAGTCCGTTCTTGATAAAACTTTGAAACACCTTGTATGCGAGTGACGTCAATTTTTTCGAATGCTCTGAGTTGATTTGCATTAAACCCAATTCCATAAAGGGCAGCATTCGACTCATTGATTAGTTTACGAGTAGACGCTGGAATCGTTGCAGCATTTAAACCAAAGTAGAAAAGATGACTCGTTTTTTTAAAAGAAGTTTCTGTCACTTCTGTATCTCGAAGAATGTGAATGTCTTCAGAAAAACGAGAGACCAGTGCATCAAGTTTATAAATTTCAGGAGGTACATCGTTTGAGGTTGAACTATAAACAATCGTGACGTTTGGACTGTTTGCGAGTGCAACATGCGGAAAACCAATCAACGCGAACAGGAGGATGAGCACTTTATAGCGCATAACTTTTCAACTCATTTCTCATTAAACCGAGAACATCATCCGGGGATTGAATGCTTGCCTCTTTTGTAACAGTGTAGTGAGCAATATGATTTGTGAAAGAGACCGTTTTACCGTTCTTGATCACATAATCTCCAATCATATGTTTAAATCGATTTAATATAACCTGCATGTTTTCTTCAGAAGCATAGGGCAAAATTAGTGCGAATTCTTCGGTAGACAGTCTGAATTTTTTATCTGTTGTTCGAGTTGATTGATGTAAACGTTCGCTAAAGAACTTTAAGAAACGAGTGGACTCATCGGCTCCATATAGTTTTCTGAATTCAGTGAAGTGGTCAATTTGGTATAGGAGGACGGTAAACGATTCATCGTGACGGTTCGTTCGATCAATTTCTAACTGAAGTTCAAGTTCGAATCGATCTTTATTATCCAGTCCTGTCTCATCATCGATGGCGACAAGACGTCTTATTTTTTCTTGTAATACAAGATTGTTTTGAACCAATTGCTTGACTCGTTCATAAATACTGCCACTTAAAATAACAAGACCAATTAACCAAAGACCGAAATAGAAGAGCGTTGCCTCTGAAAAAAGGAAAGATTGGTCTTCAGGTCTAAAAAACATATTCCAAAAATATAGACTTCCAAACACGAATAGGATGAACAATGCAGAAAATAAACCAGCACGGATACCTGCAAATAAACTTATAAAAACGGCCGATGCGAGTAGCAGAATTCCTTCAGTCTGTACATTTCCTAGATCAGGAGTGTAAGTAAATAATATAGCGACAGCAATCAATAACATACCGACTTGTAAACTGATGAGACTTGTTTTACGGAATGACGTATCCATCTAAAAGTCCTCCTTCTGCTAATAAAGGTAATAAATTATCAAATGAATGGGTTTCTTTATTCGATACGTCAATGTATCCACCGTAGTATTCGGATGACGAATCGGAAATCATGAACGTCTTTAAATGTTTCATGATTGTTTCAGCAAACTCCTTCTCGTCACGTTCAAGTAAATAAAAAATAGCTAATGCGTATACGGCCTGCGATTCATAATTGACAGCAGGTTCTTTGGAATCAAGATCGTATCGCCCGTAAACAAGACCTTGATTGAACTGTTCTTTAAAAAAATCATAAAAAACGTCAGTTTCCAGATTGAATTGTTCATATCGAATGGCAACATAAAGTTGGTCAATCATATTGATTTCATCATCGAAGTGATATTTTTGGTCAGATATCGAGTATGACTTGGCGAAAAAAGGTCCTTGTAAAGGTGCCTCTTCAAGGAGTTGTTTGCTATTAAGATACAAATTATTCGAAGAAGGCATATAGCGTAAAGCTGCTTCATCCAAATAACTAAGTGTCAACACATCCCCCGTTTCATTCGTTGTTAAATCCACATAATCAACGGGGAGACCATCTTTCACGCCTTTAGTCGTAAGGGCTGTCGAGATCTTTTCAGCTAACTTTGTGTAAGTAGGTTCATTAAACACTTCTGCTGCTTTCGATAATGCGTGAATGATGCGCGCGTCATCAATCCAAGCGTTGACCGGACTTGCTGTGATGTCATCCCCTGTTTGTTCAAGGCGCCAACTGACTAAATTGGATTCATCTAAAAAATAGTGTTTAAAAATATCGATTTGATTGGCGAATTCGTCTTCTCGCTTTTGGTCTACTAAAAAGAGTAGATAAAGACCGATGGATTCAGATAAAAATTCATGTTGTCGATCCGAAATATTTGTCCGAATGAGCCCTTCTTTGGTCAATAAATGTTTTCGAACGAATGATTCGGTTGCGAATGTACTTTCATATGACTTCAGAGGTGGAGTTTCATTGGAACATCCACTTAATGTTAAAAATAATGCTGCTGAAAGCAAAACAAGTTGTCGCATAAGTAGCCCCTTTGAAATTAGCATATATACTATTAATGTAAATTACCCATTTTATTGATGGATATATACACTTAAATGAATGAGATAATTTAATATATGTCTTTTTTAGGTATTTGAATATTATTTTCATAAAAATATTAATGGTCGATGATTATATTAGATATCGGCAGGTCTTCCATCAGTTTTAAGTAAGAAAACAAAGAATGAGTACTCATTGGAATTTCGTCCCTTTGACATAGTATTTCATACAAAGAAGATAATTACATCACGTATGTCGTATCAGCGATGAATTTAAAAAGTGAGGGGCTAACCCTCACTTTTTTGTTTTATCTTCAAGACTGCAACGTAAAAGAAGAAAGCGGAACGGCATCATGACATGATGTTGCGAAAAAATGATAAATCCTTCTTTTCAATTATCAAGATGAAGGGGGTAAGAAGGTACTACAGTTAACCTGCGCCTGATTTCGGTCATTTAATCTGTCTGTAGGGAGGAAACCAACATGAAGGAACAAACGACGATCGTGGGCGATCTCGTGGAAGTTCTAAAGAAAAGTAAGAAATGGATGTTCGTGAGTATGGTTCTCGTCGGACTCTTAGCTTACTATTTGAGCACTTCATTCATCCAGCCGAAATATGAGGCGTCCACACAAGTGCTACTCGTTACACAACAAGAAGACAACCGCGTAGACAGTTCGGAAGTGTTATCCTCGCTCTCACTCGTCAATACGTATCGCGTCATCATGAAGAGCCCGGCTGTTCTTGAAAAAGTCAAAGAACAGGTGCCGAGCGCACCAGACCCGCTCTCAGATGCGCTCACCGTAGAAAGTGAAGAGGAATCGCAAGTCATCAATGTGTTCGTCACCGCGAACGATCCGGTCGTGGCAGCGGAAACGGCCAATGTGATCAGTGAAGTGTTCGTTTCTGAAATCCCGGATTTGATGAACATCGACAACGTTCGAATTTTATCTCCAGCCGAAATTCCGGAAGCTCCTGTCTCACCGAACGTGCTGCTCAACACGGCAATCGGTCTATTCGCCGGATTCTTGTTAGGTGGATTCATCGGTCTGTTACGCCACGTCTTTGATAAACGCATCCGGAACGAGCAAGAAGCGGAACGGTTGCTGGACTTGCCGGTCATCGGGTCGATTCCGACAATCGAACGTCGGGATTTGAAAACGAAAAATGTGAAGGAAGCGACACCCCAAGTGAAAGGAGACGTTTCGCATGTTCGGTCGAAAAAAGAACGCCAATCGTCTTGATTATAAAAAACGGGATCTCGTCACGTTGGCGAATCCGAAGTCACCGATCTCTGAACAATATCGGACGATTCGAACCAATCTGGAGTTCACGTCCGTCGGTCATAAATTACAGATGATCACCATCACCTCCGCCTCGTCTGGGGAAGGGAAGTCGACCACGGCGGCGAACCTAGGGGTCGTCTATGCGCAACTCGGAAAAAATGTCGTCATCCTCGATTGTGATATGCGCAAACCGACGGCACACCAAACGTTCCAGTTGTCAGCCCATGCGGGACTATCTACCGTATTGGCCGGTCGGGTCACCCTCGAACATGCGCTTCAAAAAACGGATATCCCGCGCCTGACTTTGCTTGCGGCCGGTCCAATCCCACCGAATCCGACCGAGTTGATCGCCTCGTCACGCATGACGGACCTCCTCAGTGATTTGCGTGAGCAGTTTGACATCGTGATCGTCGATACGCCTCCGATGATGCACGTCGCCGATGCTCGACTGTTGGCCAACGTATCCGACGGGACGATTCTCGTGATCGGCTGCGAGAACTCAGATCGTCAGCTCGTCCTGAAGGCGAAAGAACAACTTGAACGGACCGGGTCACAACTTCTCGGACTCGTGCTCAACAAGCGTTCTTCTCGTAATACGAACACCTACTACGCATACGAGTGAGGTGTCGGACATGAATATTCTTCACATCAATGCCATCAACGAAGTGAAAAGCACCGGTCGGATGTGTAAAGAGCTTGCATCCGTTCATGCCTCTTCTGGACACCACGTCCGAATCGCCCATGCGACCGGACCAGTGACCGAGACGAGTGTGGTGGTTGGACAGGCGTGGGAAACGAAGCGACATGCGCTCCACGCCCGCGTGACGGGGCGTCAAGGATATACGTCCAAACGGTCGACCGCTGACTTGATTGCCTTCATGGACAGCTTTCGACCGGACGTGGTTCATCTTCATAATCTTCACGCCAATTACCTTCATCTTCAAACGTTGTTTGAGTATTTGGCGAAGCAGGACATCGCCACCGTCATGACGCTTCACGACTGCTGGCTATTCACCGGGAAATGTACCCACTATACGGCGGTCGGGTGTGAGCGCTGGAAGGACGGGTGTGGACAGTGTCCACTCTTAAAAGAAGACATCCCGAGCTGGTTTTTAGACCGGACCGGCGAGATGTTGACGGACAAGCGTAAATGGTACGACGCCATTCCACGCTTGGCAATAGTGGGAGTGTCGGATTGGATCACGATGGAAGCCCACTTCTCGATTCTGCAACATGCGTCCATCATTCGTCGCATCCACAACTGGGTCGATTTGGAGACGTTCATGCCGAAAGAGCCAGGCCCACTTCGGGCACGCCTCGGGTTGACGGGACAACACATTCTTCTCGGGGTGGCAAGCCATTGGACCGAGGCGAAAGGATTGTCTGCATTCATAGAGTTGGCCAAGGCCAGACCGTCCGACCAAATCGTCTTAGTCGGACAGATGCCAGAACAACATGATCTGCCGGCGAATGTGCTTCACATTCAAGAGACACATGACCCGAGCGAATTGGCTTCGTACTATGCCGCGGCAGACGTCTTGTTGAACCTGTCAGAGGAAGAATCATTTGGAAATGTGACGGCAGAGGCACTCGCCTGTGGCACGCCAGTCCTCGTCCTCGATTCCACGGCCAGTCCGGAACTCGTGACCGAACGAACCGGCGTCGTCGTCGCCACACGATCGGTCAACGATGTGATGGACGGACTCGATCGTCTTCATCACGCCTCGATCTCACGAATCGCTTGTGCGAACGAAGCGCGTCAACGGTTCGACTTGTTCGACCGGGCACAGGATTACCTGCACGTGTACGAGGAGCTGCAAACCGAGAAAGTGAGGAACGCTTTATGACACCACTCGTATCCATCATCATCCCTGTCTATAACGGGAGCGATTATTTACGGACATGTATCGACAGCGCCTTGGCCCAGACGCATCCTTCGATTGAAGTGATCGTCGTCAACGACGGTTCGACTGATGACGGGAAAACGGCGGCGATTGCGACAAGTTACGGTAAGCGAATTCGCTACGTGGAAAAGGAGAATGGGGGCGTCTCGAGTGCGTTGAATCGTGGAATTGAAGAGATGAACGGAGACTATTTCTCTTGGCTCAGCCACGATGACGTGTATGCGCCGACAAAGATCGAACGACAGCTCGCCGTATTGCGCGAGCAACATCTCCCGATGAACCAGACTATCGTCGTCACAGGGACGGCGTTCATTGACGAAAATGGGGAGGCGATCCGACGGGTGCAACGGAAAGTGAGCGGATTCTATTCGAGTCAGGACATGTTCCGTCATTTGTTGTTGTCGTCGACTTTGAACGGATGCGCGCTCTTGATTCCGCGACAAGCGTTCGAACATCGGCGTTTTTCGTTAGAGGACCGCTTCATTCAAGACTGGATCTGCTGGGTCGAGTTGGCGCTCGATGGGTTCGACTTTTACGTGATGCGTGAGCCGCTCGTCTATTCACGGATTCACGGCGAGCAACAGACGAAAAAAATCGCACATCGAGCCACGATGGAATCGAATCGCTATTTGAAGCGGCTACTCCAGGACGTCGAGGTGCGTGATAACGGAGAGGAATTGACCGCCATCATTCTGAAACACACGTTCAAGGAAAATGCGGCGGACGTACGGGAACAGTACTTAACGACACATGATGTGAATCGTTACTTTGGACCGATGGAATATCGGTGGCTTCGCTGGAACGGCATCTTGTTTTCAAACCTGCTGTCTCTATATCGGGGGATGACCAATCTGATCTATCGCTAGAAAGGAGGGATGGAGATGACGATCTATTTAGTCAATATGGCGCTGTTGGTCGGTTGGGGAATGTTGTTGATCCGTCACGAGATTCCGAGTCGCCGGGCTTGGTTCGTATCGTTCGCCACGATTCAATGGATCGTCTTGTCAGGCTTCCGAGACGTCACGGTCGGGGCCGATACGGCGCAGTACAAGGCACTCTTCCTGCAGTCGCAAACGTTGCCGCTCGGTGCGTTCACCGACCGTTTCTTTGAAATCGTCTTCACGGAGAGCGAGGACCCGGGGTTCTACCTGTTCCAACGTCTCATCCAGTACGTGATCACGGACTATCAAGTGTATCTCGTTCTCATCGCGATGATCTTCATGATCCCGCTCGGCTATTTCATCTACAAATACTCGAGCGAACCGCTCATCAGCTTCCTGCTCTTTTCGGTCCTCTTCTACGAATTCTTCGCCGTCACCGGGTTACGGCAAACGGTGGCGACCGCGCTCGTCGTGCTCGTCGGCTACCATTTCGTGCGGGCGCGGAAGTTGGGCTGGTTCCTCCTGCTCGTATGCATCGCCATGACGATTCATAAATCTTCGCTCATCTTCGTCCCGTTCTACTTTTTAGCGAACAAGCAACTGACCAAGGCGTATGTGATGACCATGTTCGGGGTCATCGTCGGATTGTTCGTCTTCCGGAATCCATTCTTCGACCTGCTCGTCCAAGTGTCTGGCTACGATACGTACAGCGCCATGGACGGCGCCGGGGCGGTCAACTTCAGTCTGATGTTGCTCTCCGTCCTCTTCGTGGCATTATGGCGAAAAGATCAAATTCTGGCGAACAATCCATCTGCCATCCATTTCTTCAATGCGCTGTTACTCGCCGCCTGTCTCTTGCCGTTGACGTTCTTGAACCCATCCATGATGAGGCTCGTCCAATACTTCTCGCTCTTCCTGCTGTTGATGATTCCGGAGATTGTCGGCACGTTCGAGCGGCGGGAACGACTCGTCGTCTATTACTCGGCGGTCATGTTGCTCGGTCTCTTGTTCATTCGCGAAGCGCCGGTGTATTCGTTCTTTTGGTAACACGAGGAGGTGAAGCATATGTCGACACGCATGACGCTAGACGAGGCAGCCAGTAACCGCAAAATCAAGATCGGGGCGGTCATGTCCTACACGCAAATCTTTTTCGGCATCTTATCCGGTCTCATCTATACGCCGTGGATGATTCATGAGATCGGGCAGGCGAGTTACGGGTTGTATATGCTGACCATCTCGCTCATCAGTATGTTTGCGATGGACTTCGGGCTCGATGCAGCCGTCTCACGATTCATGAGCAAGTATATGGCGGAGGGGGACCACGAGCGGGCGGGACGATTTTTAGGCATCGCCTATAAACTGTTCATCGCCATCTCGCTCGTCCTCTTCCTCATCCTCACCGTCGTCTACTTCTTCTTGGACTCGATTTACTCGAGTCTGACGGCGACCGAGCTCGAACAGTTGAAAGTCCTCTATGTGATCGCGGGACTGTTCATCGTCGTCTCGTTCCCGACGAAGCCATTCTCTGGCATTCTCGTATCCCATGAACAATTCCTCTTCTCGAGTGCCCTGCATCTCGCTGAGAAGGTCGGGACGGTCGCTTTGATGGTCACCGCGCTTCTTCTCGGCTATGGGTTGTATGCCCTCGTCATCGTCAATGCGTTGGTCGGCACGATCGTCTTACTCATCGAGTACGTCTTCATTCGGCGCAAGACTCTCGTCCGTGCCAACTTTCAGAATCGAGAGAAGGGGATTTATCGGGACATCTTTAGCTTCACGTCCTGGAGCACGATCACGCTCGTCGCCCAACGCTTCGTGTTGAACATCACCCCGAGCCTACTGGGGATTCTAGCAGGCAGTGCCTCGATCGCCCTCTTTTCCGTCGGGATGGTCATCGAAGGGTATGTCTGGACCATCGCGGCCTCGCTCGGTTACTTATTCCTTCCGAAGGTCAGTCGGATGTTGTCCCGAAACGATCGTGAGGCCATCAGTTATCTCTTCGTCCGCATCGGTCGGATTCAGCTATATATCGTCGGACTCATTCTCGCTTCGTTCTTCATCCTCGGGCGCGAGTTCATGCACCTATGGGTCGGACCAGACTTCACCGACTCCTACGTCATCGCGCTTCTCTTGATCGCACCGAGTGTGATCACGTTGACGCAAGACATCGGCAATACGACACTCATTGCCGAGAACAAAGTGAAGTATCGGGCGTTCGCCGCCCTCATCGTGGCCGCCATCAGTATGACGCTCTCACCACTGTTGATTCCACACTTTGGTCCGATCGGTGCGGCCATCGCCATTTGTATCGGCAACATCGTCGGGCTCGTCTTCTATATGAACGTGATTTACCATCGGGTCCTCGGTCTCGACATCCTCAACTTTTTCCGCAAGTGCCATCTGAAGCTCTTGCCCGGTATTCTCCTGTACACGCTCATCGGCTGGGGGATCCAGTTCTTCTTCCCGTCCTCGAATTGGTTCGGCTTCGGGGTGAAGGGAATCGTGCTCATCAGTATTTACACAGTGATCATGTGGGGACTCGCATTTGATGAGACGGAGAAAGCCATGTTCCGCCAAGTGTTCGCTCAATTGAAACTACGCATCCTATCCATTCACCACACATCCTAGGAGGGAACAAGATGAAACGACTCAAGGTCATGACGATTGTTGGGACCAGACCCGAAATCATTCGATTGTCCGCCGTGATGGCACGTCTCGAAGCCTCCGAGGCAATCGATCATGTGCTCGTTCATACGGGACAAAACTATGACTATGAATTGAATGAGATTTTCTTTGAAGACTTCGGACTCCGGACACCGGATTATGTGTTAGACGCCTCGGCGGATGGTCCGATGGCGACGATTGGGAATATCCTCATCACCATCGATCCCGTGCTCGCATCTGTTCGTCCGGACGCGGTCTTGTTACTCGGGGACACGAACAGCTGTCTCGCAGCCATCGCCGCAAAACGCCACCACATCCCCATCTTTCACATGGAGGCGGGGAATCGTTGTTTTGACGAACGGGTCCCGGAGGAAACGAATCGTCGCATCGTCGACCATATCGCCGACATCAACCTGACCTATAGCGATATCGCACGCGAGTATCTACTTCGTGAAGGGTTACCGGCGGACCGCATCATCAAGACGGGGAGCCCGATGTACGAGGTACTCCACCGTCAACGGGATAAGATTGAGCGGTCAGACGTGCTCGAGCAGCTCGACTTGGAGCGAGATGCCTATTTCGTCGTATCGGCCCATCGCGATGAAAACATCAGTGATGACGAGAACTTCTTCGATCTCGTCGACACGCTCAATGCGGTCGCGACCACGTACCAGCTTCCACTCATCGTCAGCACCCACCCCCGGACGGCAAAACGTATTCGTGAGAGCGGGGTGCGTCTCCATCCGAACATTCGTACCCTCAAACCGCTCGGCTTCAGTGACTACGTCCACCTGCAACTCCATGCGAAGGCCGTGTTGTCAGACAGCGGCACGATTAGTGAAGAGAGTTCGATTCTTGGAATCAAAGGATTGAATATCCGCCAAGCGCATGAACGTCCGGAGGCGATGGAGGAAGGGGCGGCGATGATGGTCGGATTGAAGCGGGAGCGAGTGCTGCAGGCGCTTCGAATCTTAGAAGAGACGGATGGCTCGATGCGACTCGTGAGCGATTACGCCATGCCGAACGTCTCTGATAAGGTGCTGCGCATCTTGTTGTCCTACACGGACTATGTGATGCGAGAGGTGTGGAAACAGCACACGGTGTCGACCGAGAAGAAAGAGGTGTGAGCCATGGACTATATGACGTTCAAACGAATCTTCGACGGGACGCTCAGCGGAGTGGCGCTCCTTCTTCTCGCACCGTTCCTGCTCCTCATCGCCCTCTTGATCAAAATCGATTCGCCGGGTCCCGTTTTCTTCAAACAAAAGCGCATCGGGTTACGGGAGACACGCTTTTGGATGTATAAGTTCCGGACGATGCATCAGGACACCCCGAACGATGTCCCGACACATCTGTTTAACGACTCCACGAAACACATCACGCGCGTCGGGGCGTTTCTTCGCAAGACGAGTCTCGATGAATTGCCACAGCTCGTCAACATTTTAAAAGGCGAGATGGCCATCGTCGGACCGAGACCCGCACTGTGGAATCAAGATGACTTGGTCGAGGCCCGTCGACAAGTGGGCGCGACAGAAGCGCTACCGGGGCTGACCGGGTGGGCACAGGTGAAGGGTCGAGATGAGCTTCCGATTGAGGTGAAGGCGAAACTTGACGGGGAGTACGTGCGCCAGATGAGCTTTTGGTTCGACCTGCGCTGTATCGCCTTGACCGTTCGGAACGTCTTGCTCCGGGACGGAATCGTGGAAGGGGCGCCCCAACCGAGCCCGTCGTCTGAAGAAAAGAAGATGATGCATGTTGCGAAAAAATGATAACGGTTTCCATTAAGTTACCAATTTAAGTGAGACCAACCGGGTAAATGATGACATACCGCTCTTCCTACATCTGAGACTAGACATCTACGAAAGGAGCCTTCTTATGTTTTCCAACAAAACATTGCTCATCACGGGTGGGACGGGATCGTTCGGCAACGCCGTGATGGAGCGATTCCTCGATACGAACATCAAAGAGATTCGCATCTTTTCACGGGATGAGAAGAAACAAGAAGACATTCGCAATCGCTATCATCATGACAAGTTAAAATTCTACATTGGTGATGTAAGGGACCCGAACAGCATCAAAAATGCCATGTATGGCGTCGATTACGTCTTCCATGCGGCGGCACTGAAACAAGTTCCCTCATGTGAGTTTTTCCCGATTGAAGCGGTGAAGACGAATATTCTCGGTACGGAAAACGTCTTGAATGCCGCCGTCGAAGCGGGGGTGGAGAAGGTCATCTGTCTCTCGACGGATAAGGCGGCCTACCCAATCAATGCGATGGGAATCTCCAAAGCGATGATGGAAAAAGTCTTCGTCGCCAAGGCCCGTGCGGTCGGACCAGACCGGACGCTCATCTGCGGGACCCGTTACGGGAACGTGATGGCCTCGCGTGGGTCGGTCATCCCATTATTCGTTGAACAAATTAAAAAAGGGGAGCCGCTCACCGTGACCGATCCGCTCATGACACGTTTTTTGATGAGCCTGGCCGATGCGGTCGAGCTCGTCGTCTTCGCATTCCATCATGCGCATGCCGGTGACATCATGGTCCAAAAATCACCGGCTTCGACGATCGGTGTACTCGTGGAAGCCGTGAAACAACTGTTCGGGGTCGATCTTCCCATCAAAGTCATCGGGACCCGCCACGGCGAGAAAGCGTTCGAGACGTTGATGACCCGAGAAGAGAAAGTCGTCTCCGAGGACATGGGGGGATTCTTCCGCGTCCCGGCCGACAATCGAGACTTGAACTACGAGAAGTACTTCAGTGAAGGCAGCCAGGAGCTGACGGCTCAAGGTGAGTACAACTCGAACAATACGAGACAGCTCGATGTGGAAGAAGTGAAGGAACTCTTGTTGACGTTACCTTACATCCAGGAAGAACTCGCGAAATGGACGATTCCTGCTTCCGCAAAACGAATCGGGTGAGTGTGATGACCAGACAACGACTCGTCTTCTTATCCAATATCGCTTCCCCGTATCAAGTGAAATTTGCTGATGTGCTTCATGAGCATATGGATACCGAGTTTTGGTTTTATAAACAAATCACCAATCAGCGACCTGACTGGTGGGTCATCCCACTCGGTAAACGCTGTCGCGTCTTGAAAGGCTCCTATTTCTCGAAAAAGACGAACTATCTGTCGCTCGACGTCTTTCTCCAACTCATCCGATTTCGACCGCATATCTTGCTACTGGGTGGTTTTACCCCGTTCCATGCCCTGCTCTTACAGATCGTCAAACTGTTCGGGGTGCGCGTCGTCGTCATGAGCGAGCCGATTCGAAACGTACGGGGCGAGACGAGCGGAGAATCGACGTTATTGACAAGCGAGAACGGCTTGCACAAGGCGACACGGATTCATCATTTGTTCCAGCGGGCTGATTTGATTTTTGGAATGGGAAACGTCGCATGCAATCAATTTATCAAGGAACTCGGTTTTCCTTCTGCGAAAGTCGTTTCGGTCCCTTATCCAATCGATATCGAGACGCACATGTTGCACCCGTTACGTCAGAAAGGACCAAACGACCCGATTCATCTGTTGTTTGCCAATCGCTTAATTGAACGTTATCAACCGCTCGTCGCCTTAGAAGCGTATCGAATCTTGAAAGAAGAATATCCGAACCTTTCCATGTCGCTCAATCGCGACGGACATCTCGCGGATGCATGTCGTCGATATATCGAGGATGAGCAATTGACGGACGTCACGTTCCTTGACGAAATCGAGTCGTGGAACGGGTTGAATCTCGTTTACCGAAGTTCAGATATTCTCGTGTTGCCGGCGACCTATTCGAACGGAAATCTCAGCATCATTGAAGCCTGCGCGTCCGGGATGGGTATCGTCGTCAGCCATGACGTTAACAACGTCGCGCGTCATCTTCACGAAGGAATCAACTGTTACAAATGCGAACCGACCGTGGCATCACTCGTGACCGAACTGAAACACTATCTCGACCATCCCGAACGATTGACAGATCACGGACAGCAATCAAAAGAACTCGTGACGCCAAGACTGAACGCCAACACGGCTGCCGTCTACGTCGACTTACTCCAACCACTCTATCGCAAAGGAGATTCTCACCATGCTGAAGCTGCTGTTGCTCGGGGGAGCGATGCATCAAGTTCCCATCATCCAAAAAGCGAAACAACAAGGGATATTCACCGTTCTCTGTGACTATCTACCGGATAATCCGGGTCGCCTCGTGGCCGACCGTTATTACTGTACGAGCACCCTTGATCGGGAGGCGGTCCTCGCCATCGCGAGAGAGGAAGGCATCGATGGGATTGTCGCCTATGCCTCCGATCCGGCGGCACGAACGGCCGCCTATGTCGGGGAGGCACTCGGATTGGCGACGAACTCGCTTGAAACGGTCGAAACGTTGACGAATAAAGCGAAGTTTCGAACATTCCTACAGCGATATGACTTTGCCGTCCCGGAAGCCTTTGCGTTCACCGAACTGGAAACGGCGATCGACACGTTACGGGAGCGAGCAGGTGAATATATCATCAAACCGGCCGACGCCTCTGGGAGTAAAGGGATCAGCAAGTGGAGTCGGGGGCACGGGATTGATCAGCTTCGTCGCCATCTCCAAGTGGCATTTACGATGTCATTCAATCAGGAAGTGGTCGTGGAGGAGTTTATCACGCGAGATGGCTATCAAATAGGTGGTGATGGATTTGTCGTCGACGGGGAGTTGGTGTTTCGTTGTTTCGGAAACGGACACTTCAATGTGAACGGAGTCAACCCGTTCGCCCCAATCAGTGCGAGTTTCCCGAGTGTACATCCGCCTCACGTGCTTGAGCGAGTCCATCAGACGTTGCAACGCATGTTGACTGAAGTCGGCTTCAAGCAAGGCGCGTTCAACTTTGACATCTTCGTCAAAGGAGAAGACGTCTATCTGATGGATATCGGTCCACGGAACGGAGGGAATTACATCCCACAAATCATCGAACAAGCGACAGGCGTCGACTTGGTCCAAGCGACGATTGATGTCGCACTCGGGATGCCGGTGACGCTCGAGATGAAACCAGTGACCGTGCCGTCCTCCTATTTCATCATCGGCAGTCAAGAAACGGGGCGATTCATGGGCGTCCATTTCGATGAGGACGCATATACGATTCGACAAGCGAACATCTATTACAACGTCGGAGATGTGGTCCCGCGCTTCGAAGGGGCAAATCAAGCACTCGGTAGTTTGATTCTGGAGTTTGAAGACGTCGAGACGATGCTTCGACTCGTCGAACATCCCGGGCGATGGCTGACCTTACACATCAAGTCAACCGAAGAAACGGAGGGAGAATCATGGACATCGTCGTCACCGGTGCGAACGGTTTTTTAGGCAGACACCTCGTTCACGCCTTGGAGCGGGCTGGGCATCTCGTCCTCCCGATCACCCGTTCGACCTCATTCATGGAACGAAGCAGCTATCTGCGTCGAGCGGACGCCGTCTATCATGTGGCCGGAGTGAACCGTCCCGAACGAGTCGAAGAATTCACGACGGGAAACGTCGACTTGACCGAGGCGATCGCCACCGAATTGCTGTCCTATAATCCGGTCCCCGTCTTTTTTGCCTCGTCGATTCAAGCGACTCAAGACAATCCTTACGGAAACAGTAAACGAGAAGCGGAGGACATTTTGCGGCTGTACGGTCAACGGAGCGGGGCACCGGTTCACATATATCGGCTCCCGAACCTGTTCGGCAAATGGGGGAGACCATTCTATAACAGTGCGGTTACGACGTTTTGTTATCAGATTGCACGAGGAGAGGACGTCACGGTCACGCATCCCAATCATGTGTTGACGCTCGCCCATGTCGATGACGTCGTCGCATCGTTTGTAGGGGTGCTGCATAAATCAGAAAGCACTGATTCAGACGTCCCGACACGCCAGATCACATTATTCGACCTCGCCCGAATGATTGAATCGTTCGAAGCGGTCCGTATGGCTAGAGGAGTACCGGATGTATCGGATCCTTTTACGAAAAAGCTATACAGCACGTACTTAAGTTACTTGCCGAAAGAACGGATGGTCACGCCTCTCTTGATGCATCAGGACGTGCGGGGATCGTTCACAGAACTGTTTAAGACGCCTGATCGTGGTCAAGTCTCCGTCAACGTGGCCAAACCCGGAATCACAAAAGGGGAGCACTGGCATGAGTCGAAACATGAACAATTCATCGTCGTCAGCGGTGAAGGCGTGATTCGGCTCCGGTTGATGGACCAAGATCAGATCATCTCGTTCCATGTCAGTGAAGAACAGCTTGAAGTCATCGAGATTCCGCCAGGTTACGTCCATCATATCGAAAACACGGGCGTGAAAGATTTGGTGACGGTGATGTGGGTGAACGAGCCGTTCGACGCGAGTCAACCGGACACCTATCCAGTCACTGTCGCACAAGACGCGGAAGTCTCATAAAGGAGGGATTCATCATGGTCATGGTGAGCATCAACTGCATCACATACAATCACGAGAAGTACATCGCTCAGGCGATTGAAGGCTTTTTGTCACAGCGCACGAACTTCGAGGTCGAGATTCTCATCCATGATGACGCCTCGACGGATCGGACGGCAGACATCATCCGGGAATACGTTCAGAAATATCCTGAAAAATTCAATGTCATCTATCAGACGGAGAATCAATATTCAAAAGGTGTATTCATCGGTCGAATGAACGAGGAGCGGGCACGCGGCAAATACATCGCAACATGTGACGGGGACGATTATTGGACGGACCCTTACAAACTGCAAAAACAAGTCGACTACATGGAAGCCCATCCGGACTGTACGCTTTGTTTCCACGATGCGTATGTCGAGACAGGTGGGAAGCTCCACACGAATTGGCACGTCATTCCATGGATGCCGGAAAATCGAAAGCTCGCCTCATCCGTGTCCCGGACGTATGACGCCGGTGAGTTGCAGTTACTCGGGTTCGTTCCGACGATGTCCATGTTGTATGTGAACGATTTCCGTGACGCCCCGCGATGGCTCGAAGAGACGCCGGCGCGAGATGCATCGATTCGCTTGTATATCACGAGCAGGGGATACGCCTACTACATGCCGGAAGTGATGAGTGTCTATCGCTACGAGGTCGAAGGGTCGGCGACGACCATTTGGAACGAGGGGAATGTCGAACGTGACGTGAAGCGACATGAGGAGTTCATTCGGTTCATCAACTTATTTGATGCCTATACCGATGGGAAATACCATCAAGAGCTGGAGTTGTCACGGATTTCCTTTGAGGTGGGGCTCCACCGATTGAAGGGAGAGTATGATGCGTTACGTTCTACTCGATATGACGCGTATCTGAATCGGTTCGTCGGAATCGATCGAATCCGACCTTACCTGATGATCAAGCAGCCACATGTAACAGAATGGCTCATTAAAATACGAAATTGGGCATTCGCGTGAACGAAAGGAAAAGGGGCGATTTCACCATGAGTGGTTCAAATGTAGAAACAGATGCCATCATTCCCGTCACGCGACCGAGTATGCCGGATTTTGAGACGTATGTCGAGATGATTCGCCCCCTTTGGGAATCGCGTCACTTGAGCAATCGTGGCGAGCATGTGCGAGCGTTAGAAGAAGAGTTAGAGCAGCGTCTAAACGTCCCGCACGTCTCCTTATTGACGAACGGTCACCTGGCCCTCGAGACGGCGATTGATGTGCTCGGGTTAACGGGTGAGGTCATCACGACACCGTTCACGTTCGCCTCGACGACGCATGCGCTCATCCGAAAACAGATCACTCCTGTCTTTTGTGACATCAACCCGATAAACTACACGATTGACGTCAACAAAATCGAGGCGTTGATCACGGAACGGACGACGGCTATCCTACCCGTTCATGTGTATGGGAACGTATGTGACGTGGAGGCGATCGAACAACTCGCAAAACGCCATGGACTTCATGTCCTCTACGATGCGGCGCACGCGTTCGGTGTCCGGCAAGACGGGCGCGACGTCTCGACGTTCGGCGACCTGACGATGTTCAGCTTTCATGCGACAAAAGTGTTTCACACGATTGAGGGTGGTGCGCTCACGTTCCGGGATGCCCGTTACGTCGAAGCGATTCATCAAGCCGTCAACTTTGGGATTACCGGACCAGAATCCGTCGAATCGGTCGGGGGCAACGCCAAGATGAACGAGTTTCAGGCGGCGATGGGACGGTGCAACCTCCCACGGATCGATGCCGACATTGAAAAGCGAAAACGTTTGGTCGAGCGATACGACACCCGTTTAGCGGACGCTTCATTTCTACGCTTGAACCTTCGGGATGAACGGACGGAGTCCAACTATGCGTACTATCCAGTTCTCGTCAAGAAAGGGAGAGCGGCACGCGATGACATGATGGCATCCTTAGCGCAGCATGGGATTCTCGCCCGGAAGTACTTTTATCCACTCGTGACCGATTTTTCCTGCTACGCATTCGACGCATCCGTACCGAACGCCACGTACGTCTCGGATCGGGTGATCACGTTACCGCTCTATCCGGACATGACAATGGAGATGATCGACCGCATTTGTGACGTAATCCTTGAAGGAGGGAATGAACGATGAAAGGAATCATTCTAGCGGGTGGGAACGGGACGCGTCTCTACCCGATGACGAAAGCAGTCTCGAAACAGCTGTTGCCGATCTATGACAAGCCCCTCATCTATTATCCGATGTCGGTGCTGATGCTCGCCGGCATCAAGGAGATTTTATTGATCTCGACCCCGAAAGACATCTCCGGGTATGAGCGACTGTTCGGTGACGGGCATCAACTTGGAATCTCGATTACGTACCAAGTACAAGAGCGTCCGGTCGGTCTCGCGGATGCCTTCATTCTAGGAGAATCGTTCATCGGGGACGACTCCGTTTGCCTCATCTTAGGGGATAACGTCTTCTATGGGCCGAACTTGACGCGCTTTTTACAGGATGCGAAAGAGCGACAGTCAGGCGCGACGGTGTTCGGATATCCGGTCAAGGACCCACGGGCATTCGGTGTCGTCGAGTTCGATGCGGATCGACGCGTCTTGTCCATCGAAGAGAAGCCGGCGGTCCCGAAATCCAATTATGCGGTACCGGGGCTTTACTTTTATGACAATCAAGTCGTCGAGTTTGCGAAACAAGTGAAGCCGTCGCCACGCGGCGAGCTCGAGATCACGTCGATCAATCAAATGTATTTGGAACGAGGCGAGTTGAACGTCGTCTTGTTCGGTCGCGGGATGGCATGGCTCGATACCGGGACACCTGAAGGGATGATTAAAGCTTCCATTTTCGTACAGACAGTACAGGAACGGCAAGGTTATTACATCGCATGTCTGGAGGAGATTGCATGGCGTCGTGGGTTCATCACGCGAGAGCAATTGGCCGACATCGGTCAGACGCTCAAGATGACCGATTACGGACAGTATTTGATATCGCTTCTAGAGGAAGGAGAACAGACCAATGCATACGATCCTAGTGACTGGCGGAGCCGGGTTCATCGGTTCAAATTTCATAAAACACTTTCGGGACAAACATCCAACGTCACGCATCCTTAACGTCGACGCGTTGACCTATGCCGGCAATTTAGAGAACGTCCAAGCGTTCGAGCACGACCCGCTCTACGTGTTTCGGAAAGTAGACATCCGCGACCGTCCGGCGATTGACGAACTGTTCTCTCTCTTTGAGATTGACGAAGTCGTGCATTTTGCGGCGGAATCGCATGTCGACCGAAGTATCCTTGAGCCGGAGTTGTTCCTCTCGACGAATATCCTGGGCACACAAGTGTTGCTCGACGCGGCCATGCGTCATTGGAAACGGGATCCGGACGATAAATACAGTCGAGAATACCGAGATGACGTCTGTTTCGTCCATGTCTCGACAGATGAGGTATACGGGTCGCTCGGGGAGACGGGGTTCTTTACAGAAGCGACACCACTTTCCCCGAACAGTCCTTATTCCGCCTCGAAGGCCGGGTCTGATTTGCTCGTTCGTTCCTATCATGAGACGTACGGCTTACCGATTAAGATCACCCGTTGTAGCAACAATTACGGTCCGTATCAATTCCCTGAGAAATTGATTCCGCTCATGGTACACCATTGTATGACCGATCAACTACTCCCAGTATATGGGGACGGAGGACATATCCGAGATTGGTTACATGTGCAGGACCACTGTGAAGCCATCGATCTCGTTCGACAAAAGGGACGAGTCGGAGAAGTCTATAACATCGGCGGACATAACGAGAAGACGAACCTCGAGCTCGTCCGAACGATTTTACAGACGTTTGACTTACCCAATGACCGCATCCAATTCGTGACGGATCGCCCTGGTCACGACCGTCGTTATGCCATTGACGCGAAGAAAATGCAAGACGAACTCGGGTGGGTGCCACGCTACAGTTTTGAACAAGGAATCGAAGAGACGATTGAATGGTACCGATCACATCCGGAATGGGTCGAGCGCATCGTTTCGGGAGCGTACAAAACCTATTATCAAGACATGTATTCTTCCTAAATCGGAGCCGTTCTATCATCCCGGGGAAAGGAGGGAATCGACATGGTGATGGTCAGCATCGACTGCATCACGTATAACCACGAAACGTACATCGCTAAAACGATTGAAGGATTTTTGATGCAGGAAACGGATTTTGAATTTGAAATCCTCATTCATGAGGATGCCTCAACGGATCGGACGGCGGATATCGTGCGCGAATATGAAAAACAACATCCGGACCGGATTCGGGTCATCTATCAAACGGAAAACCAATATTCTCAAGGGGTCATGGTGAATCTGTTAAACGAAGAGAGGGCGCGTGGCAAGTACATCGCCCTTTGTGACGGGGACGACTACTGGACCGACCCACACAAGTTGCAGAAACAAGTCGACTATATGGAAGCCCATCCGGACTGTACGCTCTGTTTTCATGATGCGTATGTCGAAACGGACGACACACTCCATACCGGATGGCGCGTCATCCCGTGGATGCCTGAAAACAGAAAGTATGCCTCGACGGAGCCACGGACCTATCATGCCGGGGAGTTACAGCTACTCGGTTTCATTCCGACGATGTCCATGCTGTACCGGAATGGACTGACAGACGATCTGTTAGATTGGATCGGCGATACGCCCGCCTTCGACGGCGCGCTCAAACTGCACGTCGCAAGCCAAGGTTACGCCTACTACATGCCTGAGGTGATGAGCGTATATCGATTCGGTGTGTCCGGGTCGGTCACCACCAAGTGGCGTCAACGAAACAGGGAGCGCGATATTGAGCGGATGGAGGCATTCATCCGAATGATGGATGCATTCGATTCCTATACGGATGGCAGATTTCATCAAGAAATCGAAATCTCTCGCTTATCGTTCGAAGTCGGCTTGCATCGGCTCCGACGAGATTTTCAAGCGCTGAAGTCTCCCCGGTATGACCGATATGTGGAGCGTTTCGTCGGGAGAGAGCGGCTACGTCCCTACTTGATGGTACGACATCCGCACTTGATGGAGTGGTTGATTCGCATGCGCTCGTTCCAGCTGGGCTAAGGGAGGCGGCTCAAATGAAATTAGGGATTATGCAGCCGTACTACTTCCCATACCTCGGTTATATTCAATTGATGAACGCGGTGGACCAGTTCGTCATCTTGGACCATGTGCAATTTGCGAAACGAGGATGGATTCATCGAAACCGCATTTTGGTCGAGGGACATATCAAACCGATCCATCTGAAAATCGATCATATGACACAACATCGTACGATCCGTGAGCATGAGCGGATTCTCGATCCAGTTCATGAGAGCTATCAACTGCGCTTATTACACCATGCATATCAACGCGCACCAAGTTATGCCGACGTCATGCCGATGGTGGAACGAATCATTCAAAATGAGGAACGCAATGTCGCCACTTATCTAGAAACGTTATTGACGGAAGTGCGTGACTATCTCGAGATGGATACGGAGTTATTGGTCGCCTCTTCGCTCGACTACGACAAGTCGCTGAAGTGTGAACAACTGGTGCTCGAGATTTGTCATCACTTGCGTACCTCGCATTATATCAATGCGATCGGCGGGCAGGAACTTTATGACAAACAGCGGTTTGCGGAATCCGGGGTGCCGCTTGATTTTATCCAGATGGATGCGGTGGAATATGCTCAATTTGGTCATCCGTTCACGCCCAACTTGTCCATTATCGATGTCTTGATGTTCAATTCGAAGACGAAAGTGCGTGAATTGCTCCACGCCTATACGCTCGTCTAATCGGACGAGATAGTGGACGCAACGATTAGAGGAAAGGGGATGAACACGTTGAACACATCATTTGAATGGACCAATCGACGTCTATTCTTCAGCCCTCAGCGAGACGCATCACTCGACTGGATGGATGCGTTCGCACAAGGACCTTGTGTGTTGGAACGCGATACCTATTTGCGGATCTACTTCAGCTGTCGACCGAAGCCGATTGATGGACGATACGTCAGTCACAGCGGGTATGTGGATGTCGCAAAAGAAGATTTCTCGATTCTTCGGGTGAGTGAACGACCGATATTGGAGCTCGGTGCACGTGGGACGTTCGACGAGTTTGGTGTCTATCCGTTTTCGGCGATTGAGGTCGGGGATGAGGTACATGCCTATTACGGGGGCTGGACGCGTACGGTGTCCGTTCCATTTAATGTGAATATCGGAAAAGCCATCAGTCGAGACGGCGGACGTACGTTCGAGCGCGTCGGTCCAGGACCGATCCTATCGTATACGATCGACGAACCCTTCATCTTGAGCGGACCGAAGATTCGGCGTTTTCAGGACACGTGGGTGTTGTTCTATATCGCCGGACGAGAGTGGATCATGGATGGTGAACGTCCGGAACCGGTGTATAAGATTCGGCTGGCCACGTCGAAGGACGGGGTCACGTGGGTGAAAGCGGGACGCGATTTGATTGAAAGCGTACTTCCGAATGAGGCGCAGGCTAGTCCAGACGTCTTTTATGAGGATGGACGCTATCATATGTTTTTCTGTTACCGCGACGCGACCGATTATCGGAAAAATCCCGAGCGGACGTATCGAATCGGATATGCCTCTTCTCCGGATTTCCTCCATTGGACGCGTGACGATGACGTGATGAAGTTCTCGCGGACAGAATCAGGATTCGATGACGAGATGGTCGCCTACCCCCATACGTTCACGTTGAACGGGAAACGGTATTTACTTTACTTGGGGAATGAAGTCGGACGAGAAGGATTCGGCATCGCGGAGCGCAAGGAGGGAGCGAGATGAAGTGGAAGAAACTCGGACACATCTTCGACCCGGAGCCGTACGGATTTTTCGGGAAGTACTCCTCGTTCGCCCAGTCCCCTCAGGCGCTCGTCTTCGAGGATTTTGTGCGCATCTATTTCTCGACCCGTGAACCGGATGGTGACATGTTCAAGAGCCACGTCCGATACGTGGACATGACACGTGATTTCAACATCATCGACGTGTCCACAGATGAGATCATCCCCCTTGGAAAACGGGGGACGTTCGACGAACACGGGATTTTCCCATTTCACGTCACACGGACACGTGATGGGCTTTATGGCTATACGAGTGGCTGGAGCCGTCGTGACTCGGTAGCTGTCGAAACGGGGATTGGCCTCTCTGTCAGTCGGGACGAGGGAGAGACGTTCGAACGGCTCGGAGACGGACCAGTATTATCGGCGAGCATCGAGGAACCGTTTCTCGTCGGCGACCCCTTTGTCGTCACACGGGAACAATACTATATGTATTACATTTACGGGACGACATGGAAAGAGGGGCCGGATGGCGTCCAGGAACGAACGTATAAGATTGCGCTCGCCACGTCAGAAGATGGACAGACGTTCAAGCGTCACGGAAGAATCGTTTCGGATACGATTGCGGACGAGAGTCAGGCGCTTCCGACCGTGTTCGAAGCGGACGGACGCTACCATATGATCTTCTGTTTTCGAGACACATTCGGCTTTCGGACCGACCCGTTACGCGGATATCGATTAGGTTACGCCTATTCGGAAAATCTGTTGGACTGGACGCGGGATGATGCGGCGCTCGGATTCGAGCGAAGTTCCGACGGGTGGGACGCGGACATGGAGTGTTATCCGCATGTCTTCGAGTGGGGAGGTCGGCACTATCTTCTCTATAACGGGAACGAGTTTGGGCGACATGGATTTGGTGTCGCAATTTTGGAGGACGTATGATGACTCGCGACCAAGGGACGGTCTCTGACTATGTGGCGCATCTTGAGGCGTGTGATCACCTGTTCCCGACCAAGCTGTCGGAGCGGGTGGCGCTAGAGCCATACGCTTTGAAGCTCTACGAACGGGCGACGTCATATGAAATTTGGAATGACGGGTGTCTCGTCGGGCTAATCGCAGCATACATGGATACGGACATCGTCTTCATCAGCCATATTTGCGTGTTGCCGAAAGCGCCGTCCGGTAGTGGGCACGCCTTATTGGAAGCGTTATGCGAAGAAGCAATCGAGACGAACAAAAGGAAGATTCACTTGCACGTCGAGACAACGAACGAACGGGCGATTGCCTTCTACATGCGACACGGCTTCAGCGAGCTCGACCGAATCGATGATGTGCTCGTCATGGAGAGTGTATTATGAAACGCATCTCTCTCGTATTTTAGAATAAGAAAGTTAAATACAAACCGAAGCTGATCCTCGTCCATCGTACGAGGATTTTTTGATGAATGCAGGAAACTGATAAGCTTTATCGAATACGACAAAAAGAAAAAGCGCCTGACCGAGGTCAAACACTTTTCTTGAGCTCTCGTTTCCGGTCGCGTTGTACTTTCCAAATCATCGATCCAACGATGATCAGGATTGGCGCGATGACCCATGGACGGGCTTCGAGAATCGAGACGAGTTCAAAAATGGAGAGCCATCCGCTCACCATGATCAAGACTAGCAAAAAGGTTTTCAGTCCCCCCCGGACCGGAAGCCAAAAATAAACGAATAATGTCACTAAGAAGAAAGCGATTAAGCCCATGCGGTTTGTCCTTTCACCCATCATTTTGACTCATTATAGCAAAGAACATCGAGAGAGTGTTAGAAGCTTCACTTCTTCGGCGTGTTTCGGTACGCTTATAAAAGATGATTGAAGGAGGAACTGATGTGAAATTTGGAATTATTGGTTTAGGATACGTTGGATTGGCTACACTTTGTGGTTTGGCAAAAGCCGGTCATCACGTCATCGGGGTTGAAGCGGACGAAGAGAAGCTACGTCTTCTCATGAGTGGACACCCGCCATTCCATGAACCAGGCATGGCAGAGGTGTTGCAAGAGCACGCCGACCAGATCACCCTGACAAGCCGAATCGCGGATACGGAGCAGGTCGACTATTTGATTCTTGCGGTCGGGACACCGAGCAAGTCGGATGGAAGCTGTGACTTATCTTATATCGAAGCAGTCTTGTCGGAACTAAACACGAAGCATAAAATCGTCATTCGTAGCTCGGTCCCGCCCGGCACGACAGACTTACTGAACATCATGTATCCCTCTCATACGTTTGCGATCGTACCGGAATTTTTACAAGAAGGACGCGCGCTCGCAGATGTCATGAAACCACACCGTGTCGTCATCGGGTGTGTAAATCTCGAAGTTGCAGAAGACTTGGCAGGAATCTACGGACGCCTTGGCGTTCCGCTCATCTGTACGACACCGATCAATGCAGAACTCATCAAATACGCCTCGAACGCCTTTTTGGCCACGAAAATTAGCTTCATGAACGACTTGTCGCGTCTAGCCGATCAAGCTGGCGCTGACATTTCGACGATTGCGGACGGGATGGGACTCGATCCGCGAATTGGGCGTTCGTTCTTGAACGCGGGCATCGGGTACGGAGGTTCGTGCTTCCCGAAAGACATGAACGCACTCCTACACGTCGCGAGTGAAAATGAGATCGACCTACGTGTCATCCGGGCGGCGACAAAAGTGAATGAGACGCAAATCGAGTACGTGCTCTCAAAATTGAACGTTGAACCGAATATGCGCGTGGCTATCCTTGGTTTGGCATTTAAACCAGGAACGGACGATATGCGAGATGCCCCATCAATTCTACTCGCTCACCACATGGTGGCCCGTAACGTGGACGTCATCGGGTATGATCCGATTGCGACGTGGGACTATCCACAAGCGACGACGGTTGAAGAGGCGCTGAAGGGAGCCGATTATGCCATTCTCGTCACAGAATGGGATGAGATTGTGAACTTGGCACCGGATGCTTTCAACGGCATGCGCCAGCGTCGATTGATCGATGCACGAAACGCATGGAAGTTCGCACGCGATCCGGGCGATGTGTCATACGAAGGAATCGGACGGATGCAACGTCCGTCGAACACACCGACTTCAAACTAAAACTGTTCAGGACCGCTCATATAGGCGGTCCTGTTTTTGCGAGACGTGAATCTTTTGTAGCAGTCATGACGTATAGAAAGGAGAGGAGGCGAGGCATATGTGGATTCTCATTCTAGCAGCAGGAATCGTCATCGCGTTAGGCTTCGCGGTTGACAGGCTCGGTTGGTATCACTTGATCTCTGGATACAATACAATGTCGAAAGAGAAACAGGAGCGGGTCGACATCAAAAAAGTGGCGCGACTGATTGCCTGGATGTGTTACGGGATTAGTGCGCTTTTTCTCATCATTGCGCTCATCGAACTGTCTGGTTGGAACGTTCCGCTCGAGCCGTTCTTTCTCGCCCTGATGGTATTCATTGTCGGGATGCTTTGGCGGATGCAGCGCTATGACGGTAACATCTACGATGGAGCGGGGCGCTTGAGGCCAGATGGGAAAAAACGTCTCGTTCCAATCATCATCGTCTCTGTCGTATTACTCGTCGGTGTGCCGGCGCTCATGTTTTGGTTCAGTCAACCGACTGAAGTGATCGTGACGGATGAAGCGATCGTGATTGAAGGCAGTTATGGTCGTGAGGTCCCGTTTGATGAAGTGGAAGACGTGACATGGACGACATTGCCGGATATCGCGCGTCGAACGAACGGAGCAGATACGGGAACGCGTCTGACCGGACATTTTCGGACGGAAGCAGGGGAGGATGTACTCCTCTTTATCGACCGTGATGTCGAGCCGGTGATCCGACTCGATTGGTCAGACAAAACAATCTATCTCAATCAGTCTTCGTTTAAAGAAACGAGGCAGTTATATGAGGACATTCGTTCACGCTGAAAAAAGGGACACTCAACGCGAGTGTCCCTTTGTGTTGACCCATGATTCGAATGAGGCTGCGTCCAGGGCGGGTGAGAAGTAGAAGCCCTGTCCGAGTTCGACCCCTTCACGAAGCATGCGTGACAGGTCGCTTTCGGTCTCAATCCCTTCGGCGAGAGCGGTTAGTTGTTGCTCGTTCGCAAAGCGAGAGACGGCACGTAAGAAGGACGTACTTTCTTTCGCCTTTCCACTCACATACATCCGG
Organism: Exiguobacterium sp. s75; assembly: GCF_018617145.1. Classification (GTDB taxonomy): domain Bacteria; phylum Bacillota; class Bacilli; order Exiguobacteriales; family Exiguobacteriaceae; genus Exiguobacterium; species Exiguobacterium profundum. The sequence goes on along the minus strand of NZ_JACSJQ010000001.1, from coordinate 1,686,864 downwards.
TCAATTTTCACTTCTTGAATCGGTAGGTGCCAAATCGCTTCGAATGAGGCGTATCCGGTCCCGAAGTCGTCGATTGATAGGCAATAGCCGAGGTCAGCGATATCTTCTAATCGTTCGAGTTCACTCGCATACGACATGATGTCAGAGGACTCGGTCAATTCAATCTTCAATCGGTCAGGTAGCCACGGGTATACCTCAATCGAATCCCGAAGCTTCGCCACGATGGAAGGGTCGACCGAATGGGCCGACAAGTTGAACGACAAGGAGATGTCTTCAAATGAAGTCCCTTGCCATGCGACGAGCTGGGCAATCGTCTGATCGAGAATATTGTGTGAGAGCCATAAGATTTGATCGGAACGTTCCGCGATGCGAATGAACTCGTTCGGTGGGATGACTCCGATGTCAGGATGTGTCCAGCGAGCGAGCACTTCCGCGCCAACGACGCGACCTGTTTTCAATTCGACTTGCGGTTGATACGCGACCGTCAATTCTCCTTTTCGGATGGCATCCGGGAGCGCTTGTTCAATCAGTGCGGCGAGTTGCATCTGGGCTAAAATTTCCGAGTCATACCAAACCGAAGGGGTACGTGTCTCTTTGGCGTGCTGTAACGCCTTCATCGCCTTGAACAGACAGTCGTTGTATGCCCCTTCCGTTTCGGTCGCCCCGATTTGAATATGTACGTTTTGGCGTTTATGGTTGATTGTCACTTCAGTCGGGAAGAGCTCCAACAGCTCATGCTCGTCCTCGTATGAGAAGCCTCGGACATACAACATAAACGTGTCGTCTCGGTATCGACCGAAGAGATGTTGGGCATATTTCGAAAGACGGGACTCGACGGCTCGCGCAAACTCAATCATGAGCAAATCAGCATACGCAGGGTCGTACCAATCAACGAGATGATGATAGTCATGAATCCGGATAAGGATAAATGCACCGTCAATCTCTTGCTTTTCCCACTTGCGAACAAAGCCATATTCATTATAGAGGTTGGTCGCCAAGTCGAAACGGACGAGACGGTCGACCTTCCGTTCCCGTTCGACCCGGTCCGTCTCATCTTCGACGATGAGGTAATACGTCAACTTTTCCTCACGCTTGAGCGGCGTCAGTTTCACATTCAGATAACGGAGATGTTCCCCTTTCAGATGAATGATGAACTGCGCACTCGTCCCATGTTCAGTCACACCTTCGAGCGCTTGCTCGAACAAGCGGCGACCCGTCTCGGTGAACAATTGGTTGATCTCATATAAGTTCCGATCACCGAAAAACTGCCGGAACATCTCGTTGCGCTCAATCAGGTTATACGAGTCATCCATGAGGGCGATGGCGAGTCCCGTCTCAGAGAAGAGAGACGACCAGCGCTCATGGTAACGCACGAGGTCTTGTGAACGATTCTCTAGTTCGTGAACGGTCGAATGGACACTCGTGGCAATCTCGCGTAACTCGTCCTCGATCCCTCGGAAATCATGTGTTTTCGGAAACATCGCTTCGACAGGTTCTAGGCTAGGGTCGATGGCGAGTGCGCGTGCCTTGAGATGCGCCAAATCGTGATTGTAGCGATTGCGTGTATAGTAGAGCAGAAATAGGAGTCCGAGCGATAACAGCAACGTCACCACGAATGAAGTGGTGGCTAAGACTTGATAATGCTTACTTTCTTCTTGAAGCATCGTCTCAGAACTCGAACGGATGGAACGAAGGGCACCATAGGCGTCCTCGTAGACATTCGTTGAATTGACGTAACGAGCTTCTAGAGACGCCTCGCGATTCGCCATATTCGCAAAGGACTGTCCGCTTTCCGCCACGTCGATGACCGCTTTCGACTGCAGTGTCTCATTCGATTCAATGATGGTTTGAACAAGTTTTGCTTCGCCGACAATCAGATCCACGGTGTTTGTGAGTTGACCCGCATCAATCGGGTTACGGAAGAGGGCTTCACGATTCCGCATAAGAATCGATTGCATTCGCATGATGGCATCAGTCAGTTCGTATGCCGCATTCGATTGATTCGTTTGCTCGAGTGCTTGATATAGCCAGCGTCGATTGATGGAACTGATGACATCGGTTGGGACCGCCTCGAATTGTTCAGCCTCGAGAATTTGATTCAACTCATTTGAGAACGTCTGGAGCGTCTCCCGTTCCCGTTCGTTCACACCGTCCTCAAAGTCGTTCAATAAACGCTCATTGTATTGGAGTGCCCGTTCTTTGTACGGTGTGGAGAGGAAGGATGTCGTCGGATTCGACTGCTCCTCATACCGGGTCGCCGCTTCGAAAAGAGAGACGTATGCTTCGACACCAGCTAGGTTTGCCGCTTGATTCAAATTCGTAATCGTCTGGTCGATGGCTTCTTGTTTTTCATGCCAATAAAAACTCGTGCCAAGTCCAAACAACAGGACACCGATGAGACAAGCAATCGCGAGCGCCATCGTGTAGGTACGGTATGGAATTTTTGCAAAACGGGGTTGGCCCATCCGGCACCTCCTTTTTTCCTTCATCATACTTCCGAATTCGGGTCAAGCGATAAAAATCCTGCAATACGAAAGAAAAACCCGACTTTTGTCGGGTTTTTTGGCGTGACCAAAGTCACGGTCGCTTATAACCGATTAAGCGTGACTGCCAATACGGTTCTTTACTGATTTGGTTGTATCCTAATCCAGATGAACCGGCATGGATGAACGTATCGGAATTGATCATGATACCCATGTGCGATGGCCCGGCGGTATATGTGTTTTCGAAGAAGACGAGGTCACCGGCTTGCGGGACGAATGACTTGGGCAATTGAGGTCCGAAATAAGCACCACCCCAATAATTAGCCACGTTTGTCCGTGGGATGCTGACGCCGGATTGATTGAATACATAATAGATGAGTCCTGAGCAATCGAATCCACCATTTGCCGGGCTTGATGATGCCCATACGTACGGTGTGCCGACGAAGCGTTTTGCCACATCGATGGTCGAAAGCCTAGTAGCTTGGGCACTTTGCCCTTTGATTTCAGCGACGGCTGATTTTGCGACGAATCCTGATGCGAGACGATAGTGGGTCGATGTCTCCCCGATTACGTTCAAGAGTTCTCCCCGAAGTGTCGAGCCGACCGTGCTACTCGACTCGTTCGCCTGTGACCGAATCGATGTTGGATAGTACGTATAATATGAATTCGAATCATAAGAACCTTCAACCCAAGACGGGCCGTCTGCCGAACCTTTCGGGATGGTTTTCACATAAGCCGAGGCGACAAATCCTACCGTATTCCCGTAATAGATTTGAAGCCAGCCTTTTGACGACTGGACGACGCGCAACGTCTGTCCTGCTTTGACACTCCCGATGATGGTCGCGCTCGTCGATGCGCTCGAACGTACGTTCAAGGACGGTGTGTTGACGATATAATCGACAGCCGCATTACCAGCACCGGCATCGCCTTCGTTCGGAGCCGGGTCACTCGGTGTCGTGGACGTCTCTTTCAAATAGCCGGCACTCACGTATCCCGACTTCCCGTTATATGTGACATAGTACCAGCTACCGGACTGCTTCGTCGCCTTGACGACGGTGCCGTTCGGGATGGTCGTGACGAGGGCGTAACCGATGCCCGCACCTTGCCGAACGTTCAAGTTCGCGGTCGTGACGAATGATTGGTTCATGGTTTGTTCTGTACTCGGTGTTGTCGGTGTCGCCACTCCTGATGTTGTTAAATATGTATTGGCGACATATCCTGTTTTCGACCCATACTTCACTTTCGACCATGACCCTTCGACAGATAAGACGGTCACGGTTTTGCCTTTTGGAATCGTGAGCAATACGGTCGTCTTCGTCGACTTCGACGAACGCAGATTCAAGTTGGCTTTCGTTTGAGCTGTAGTCGAGCTCGGTGTGACCGTTGTTGGTTTGTCGGTACTGCTCGACATAGATGCCTTTTGCAAATAATCGTTATGCACCCAACCGGTCTGTCCGCCGTAACTGACTTTCGTCCATGAACCGTTTGATTGGATCGGTGTGAGCGCCGTACCTTTTGGAATCGTCAAGAGGACACGATGCCACGTTCCCCCGGCGACCCGCATGTTCAATGCGTGTGTCGTCGTGACGCGGTTCGTACTCGCCGTGGTTAACGAGGAACCACCTGTCGCAGCAGAGGGACTGCCTGTGAGCTTTAGTTTTTGACCGATGCGAATGTGATCGGAAGAGAGACCGTTCAACGATTTAATCGTCGCAACGGACACATCATAGGACCGACTGATCGACCATAACGTATCACCCGAACGCACCGTATGTGTGCTCGCCGCTGCTGCTTCGTCTGCGTGGGCAAGCACGCTGACCGCTGCGAGTGCCGCGAATGAATAGGTGAGACCAGACTTTGGATTCATAGCGTCACATCCTTTCAAAGAGTGAGAACGAAACAATTTAACAATTGAAACAATACAAGTTCATTGTACGGTGCAAAGAAATAGGCAAGCAATGGGACAAAAGGTCAATTCGCGTCTCTTTCTTAAAAAGAAGGTCAATAATTTAGAAGTGGGAATAAATCCCTGTTTCATCACTTGAAAAAAGAAGGAAGTATTGACTTTCTGTTGAATTTTGAAAACCGTTGAATCGGTTGATTCGTGCTATCATTAGGTCAAATTTAAATGGGTGAGGTAGCAGACTGATGATCGAGAACAACTTTTCAAACCGAGTATATCGTAAACATCAAGAGAAACTGTTCGCGCTCGTACGGATGCCGATTGTAACGGAAGAAACGGTGCAGGAGGCAATTCTGTATATGTGTGAGATTGTCGCCGATATGTTGGCAGTCGATACAGTCTCGATCTGGCATTTTGATACATCGTATCGATCTATTTCATGTCAAGTCGCTTATTCTCACGAATCAGGGACACATCATCCGAAGTTGACGGTCCAGCGTGAACTTGCGCCTGACTATTTTGATGCGCTTCAAACAGAGCGAATCCTTTCGTTTGAGGATGTTCGCAGTCATCCATGGGTGAAGGACTTGTACAAAGAGTACTTTGTAGAAGGAAAGCGTGTGTACTCCATGCTAGATGCTCCGATTTATGCAAACAATCGTGCCACAGGTGTGATTTGTTGCGAGACGTTTCTGCCTCGGGAGTGGAACTATCTTGAGGAATTGATTGTGAGTACACTTGCGGATTTTATTGCCATCCTGTACTTCCGGCTTGACCGGCAGCTTGTGGATGAACGGATTCATCAGTTAGCCTACACGGACGAACTGACAGGTTTGATGAACAAATATGCATTTGTCGAGGAAGTCGATCAATTACGTCAACAAGCGAGAGGGTTTTTAGGAGCAGTTTTATATATTCGAGCAGACGATTTTCGGTCTATTGAGGATGCGATTGGAACCGAAACATCGAATTTGATTGTGAAAGAAATGGCGAAACGACTACGAGCAGTAATCGATGAATCTAGGATGGCACGTACCTCGCAATCGGGATTTGTCATTTGGGTACCTTACGGGGAACGGAGGAAAATACGTTCGTTTGCAGAACATTTATGCGAGCAAGTGACGCGTGCGCCATATCGAGTCAATGAATTAGACGTTGTACTGACGACGAGCGCATTCATCTCTATTGAACATGAAAGTCGATCTACTTTGGATATGATTCATACAACACGTGTCGTTGCAGGTCAATCAGATGAGAAACGTGGGGTCATCAAGTTTTTTGAAGAGGCCATGGCGCAAGAAGCATCTGAGAGACTCTTGTTAGAGATGAATTTACGTACTGGTGTGATATCAGGTCAGTTTGAACTGTATTTCCAACCGAAAGTGAATGCTTCCTCAGGTAAACTGAAAGGGTTTGAAGGGTTGATGCGCTGGAATCACCCAGAGCGAGGTCTTGTGCCGCCGCTCGACTTCATTCCGCTTGCCGAATCAACGGGTATCATCATCGACTTAGAGGAATGGGCGTTCGTGACGGCCTGTCGCCAGCTCAAACGTTGGCATGAACGGGGAGACCGGTACGAACTCGCCCTCAATTTATCGGCGCGTCACTTCTTATCCGAAGGGGTCGTCGAAAAGTTTGCCCAAATCGCACGAGAAGAAGGGGTCAGTACGAGTTATTTGACCTTAGAAATCACGGAGAGCGTCGGGATGGAGAACCAGCAACACGTCATCGATCGTTTCGTCGCATTCCGTGAAGAAGGTTTTTCCATCTCGATCGACGACTTCGGGACCGGGTTCTCGGCGTTCGTCTACTTGAAGCACTATCCGATTCATGAGATCAAAATCGATCGCCAGTTCATTCAAGTGACCGAGAATGACCCGACCGGAAACGTCATCGTCGAATCGATTGTCGATCTGGCACGTGGTTTGAATTTGAAGACGGTGTGCGAAGGCGTCGAGACGCTTGAACAGTGGAACGCGTTACGCGAACTCGGCTGTGACGAGATGCAAGGGTATTACTTCTCTAGACCATTGCCGCTCGAAGAACTGGAAGCATGGATTGCTGACTATACGGTAAAATGATCGGACATTCCTTTTGGATATGGTGTCGGAGGGAAGTAAATAAAGGGTTGCCTTCTGTGGCAACCCTTTATTTGTATTGCAATATCAGGGGGCACTGAGACGTGTGATGTTTGAATCGGACAAAAAGACGAGAGAGTAGTAATTGAAGTGTGAACCGATTATCGTCCGTCTTTTGAAAAACAATCCAAGAAATGGAGTAAATCATTTTTTAGCATCTTTATCTTTGGTTAAGGTAAACTGAATCTAATCCATTTCAAGCAAGGGGGCGAATCGATGTATCGGACGATATTGATAGTTTATGCAGTTGAATACATAGGCGATCGCCTGAATACCGAACCTGCGCTCATTTGAGTCGGCTCAATTTTTGGAACGAGTTAGTAATCGAACCTAAAGGAGAGCCTACTTCATGAACAATATTCATATTCAAAATAAAGAGAGTCTTACCTATTCCCCAAAAATCATTCTTCTCATTTGCCTGGCGCTTGCGTTTGCTGTGATGAACGGAACTATGTTTAATATCGCACTGCCGGATGTCGCAGAAACATTTGCCTTACGTACAACGCAAGTCAGCTGGATGGTCACGAGCTTTATCACCGTGTTTGCACTAGGTACGTTGATTTATGGAAGACTCGCCGACCTTTTCCCGATTCGGACACTTTATACTACAGGAATCGCACTATTGGCTTTGGGTGGGTTAATTGGCTTTTTAGCCATTTCTTATGAGATGTTGATTATCGGAAGGATTGTTCAAGCAATGGGGGCGGTAGCAATCCCGTCTCTGTCGTTCATCATTCCAGTACGCTATTTTCCTGAACATCGTGGACAAGTATTTGGGTATCTTGCAGCCACAATCGCTTTTGCATCGGGAATTGGACCGATTGTTGGGGGATTCGTAGGAGGGATACTCAGCTGGCGATTTATCTTTTTAATTTCTGTGATAAGCGCTTTGGCCATTCCGATTTTCAGAAAGTCACTTCCTGTCGGGAGTAGACGACCAGGAAAAATTGACTACATCGGTGCACTTTTAGTTGGTCTCTTGGTCATTTGTCTGCTTTTCGCGTTAACTAAATTAATAGTATTACCGCTATTCATGGCAGGATGCGTCTTCATTCTTCTTGTGTGGAGGATAAAGGCAGTGCCGGATCCGTTCATTAATCCCAAAATGTTGAAGCATGCTTCTTATAGTCGTATCTTGCTTACAAGCTTTTTCGGGACATTTATTATTTCTGGTGTTTTATTCACGATGCCTCTTTTGTTACGTGAGCTATACCGGTCTTCGACAATGGAAATCGGACTGATTATGTTTCCAGGCGCACTAGCTGCAGGGTTGTTAGGAAAGTATGTTGGTAAATCGATTATGTATAAAGGTGGGGAGCGATTCACGCTTTTCGGGCTGATGTTCGTTACCTGTGGAACGCTCATTCTTTCATATGTTATTGGTTCAAGTGTTTGGATTGTGACGATTGCGTTATTTATCGCCTATATCGGTTTCCCGTTTATTCAAAGTGCGACAGCAGATTTGATTAGCCAATGTCTAGATGAAAAAGAGAGTGGTACGGGGTTGGGTCTATTCAATCTCGTCAACTTCTTTGCGGGAGCATTTAGTAGTGCCTTTTTAGCAAAGTTAATTGAAATGGATGAGATGTTCGCTTTTCATCCTTTGAGAACAGACCAAGCAAACGTAGTTTACAATGGAATTTATCTTATTTTGGGTATTCTAGGGTTGCTGACGACAATCAGTTTTTTAATCGGACTCAAAAAGATAATGCAGAAGCGCTGAACAAGATTTTCTGTATTGTTCCCACAACGTATTTGAACATTCTTTTATCAATAGGAAAGGGACGCCTGAGCGTCCCTTTTTCTTATGCAGTGAATGTGATTTGAATCGTGGTACCGTATCCCGGTGCACTTTCGACTTCGACCTTCCCGCCGTGGGCTTCGATGATGTCCCGTGAGATGGCCATGCCGAGACCACTCCCGCGTGCGTCATCTGTATTCGTGCCTCGGTAATAGCGTTCAAAGATATAAGGCGATTCGGATTCGGTAATCCCATTTCCATCATCTACAATCGTCACGATGTCACCGTCGACTCGAACGGTCACCTCATATGAGGAAGTGTCCCGTGCGGACGTGCCGCAGTCGATTACGAAAAAGTGAGTAAAAAAAGCCATTCGTCATGACCTTCATGGCGGATGGCTTTTGCCTGTTCAGACGACAGGCGCCTCATAAGCGTTTAGTTCGAGTTTTAATATGTACGTTAGTTCATGATGCACCAATTCGGAGAAGTTCGTCTTTTTGACGTGTGTTCGTGGGCGCAATCCGCATTCCAATGCGATGTCGACAATGGTACGAATCTGATTTTCCGTATAGAATCGCTTCCGACCAAACGTGAACGGGGTCGGCGGCAAGACGCCATCGGTCTCCCACTTGATCAATTGCTGTTGGCTGCGTGGGATGCCGGCCACACTAAAGGCGCGGCTCAATTCTTTGAGCGGATAGACAATCAAATGTTGCTCTTTATACGAAATTGGTTTTCCTTGTTCCGGCCGGTATGTATCCCATTCGGTCGCTGAAAACGTCAGGTCGGCTTGGTCGAAGTCGTGTTGAGCGGAAGGAATTGAGGCAAAGCTTGCGAGGTCTAGGCTGTTCATCGTGTATGTCTCCTTCTTCAAGACTGACTAGTAAAATTCAAAAAATGCCCTCCTACGTATCGTACCCCATTTACAAGAATTTAACTTACAGTTTTTTCAAATATGGGGAATAAATCATGGTACTTTTGACGTATTTTTGAATGCTGTCTGCCGAAGATTAAGATACCCTAATTGGTATGAAAACTCAAGAAAAGCAGTCAACATTTGAAAAATGAATAAAAATTCAGAGGTTTTGGGACTATCGTCACTCATTGTTATAGAAAAATAGAATGAGCACTTTGACCTTGTAAGCGGTTAATAAGGGCGAAGGAGGTGAGACAGATGGCAGCATATCGAGAAACAGCGACGATACTTTATTTGGATACCCGGCGACAACTCGACGGCAAAGAGAAAAAGCAACTCGTTCGCTATGGACCGCTTGGAAGTCGGATGGATGAGGCACGGATGAAACAGTTTGGTGACTTGATCAAGGCACTGATTGATGTGGAATCCGCCAACTACATCGTGGCCCAAGAATTTCTAGTGTATTAACAGGGAGGACTTATGAAGAACCGCACTCGTCCCGCCGCCGATCCTCGGCACGATGAGCAGGTGGTCACATGAGTTGGCCCGAACTCATCTCCAATCTGGGGTTCCCCATCGTCGTCTCACTCTATTTGCTTCATCGGATTGAGACGAAGCTCGATCGCATGATCCAGCTGCTCGAACGAATGGATACCTCGACCGTATCAGAAACCTAATTCCCTATTGAAAGGAGCCATCCCCCCATGGCTGTCTTAACAGAGAAGAAAGCAACGTTCGTGTTGACGACGCATCATGACGTACAAACAGCAAAACCGACGAAAAAAGCACAACGGTTCGGTCCGATTCGTGCCGACCTGACGGCAGATACGATTGACGCGTTCGGTCGTCTCTTGATCGACCTCGTCATTCAAGAGGAAGCAGACCTCGGCATCGTCCGTGAATACGATTTAGTCTAACCCATACACTAAGGAGGAGAATCACCCATGACTGACACAAAACTTGAAATCTCATTTTTAGATGCATTCCATAAGGTCGTACGCTTCCGCTTGAACAACGTGAAACAACCGGTCGACGCCCAAAAAGTAGAAGCGCTTGCTGACTTCATGGTCGCCAACGATCCGCTCGCGAAGAATGTGATGGAGTGGACCGAAATCAAGATGATTGAAGGTACGCAGACGGTATTGAGTGAGAAATAATCGATGGAAAGGTGACTCTTGCAGTTTGAGTCACCTTTTTTTAAGTTTGGTCAATCCTCTTCATTATTTTCTGAAAATTGTCGATAGTATAGGAAACACTGCATGATTGAGAGGGGAATACATAGATGGCATGGAAATCAACATGGTCTAAAGCACTGAACCGGATCAAACGAAAACCGACATGGACGTGGAAACCGACACTCAAGTGGAAACGCGGAGAGAAGCGTGAACGGACCACATCTTTCGGGGCGAACATCGGGAGGAATTTAACGATTCGTCAAAAATTATGGGGTCTCGTCATCGTATCGCTCGTCATGGTCATTGGCGTCGGCGGCTACGCGCTATTTTCAATGAGTGGCGCGAACCGTCAGGTGGACGACATCGTCAACAACTGGAACAAAGGACTCGACTACGCGCACGAACTCAATACGCTCGCTGCGAATTATCGGACGCTTGAGCTCGATCATATCGTGACGGAGGATGCGGCACAAAAAGAAGAACTCATGACACGAATGAAAGAGATTCGTGACGAAATCAATACGATCGCACCAAAGTATGAAGGACGAGCCGTAAACGCAGAAGACAAGGAACTTTTTACGAATTTCTCGCGTCAATGGGAGATGTATCAACGTGTCTCGGACAACATGTTGACGTTCAGCTCAACGGGTAACACAGGGATGGCCCGCTCATACTATGATGCGCAGTCCAAATCTACGTATGACAACTTCACACAAAAACTAGCAGACCTTGTCGCCTACAACTCAGAAGGGTCGCAACGTGTCGGTCAGAACATGGAAAGTGAATTCATGCAGTCTCTCATGGCGTTGATTGCCGTGACGGTTGGGGCCGTGGTGATTCTCTTGTTCCTCGGACTCAGCCTGTTACGCTCGATTATTCGACCGATGCAAACGCTCCAGACACGCTTTGATGAACTTGCGACACAAGGTGGGGATTTGACGATGACGATTCCCGTCACGTCGAACGACGAGATCGCACAAGTCAGTCGTTCGTTCAACACGTTCCTCGCCACACTTCGTGAGATTATGATCGATGTCGACGAGACGGCGAAAGTCGTTCTCTCGTCTTCAAAAGATGTATCCGCTGAAGTGACGCGACTCAGCCACTATATGGAAGAGACGTCGGGTACGGTCGAAGAATTGACGGCTGGTATGGAAGAAACGGCAGCCTCTTCACAAGAAATGAGCGCCTCGACGACCGAGATGGGTAGCTCGATTGACTCGATTGTCGATCTATCAAACGAGAGTGCCGATACGGCGAACCGAGTCGAGACACGAGCACACCAAATGCGTGAACAAGCCGTTGTTTCGAAAACAGAAGCAGTGGCAATTATCGAGAAGAAACAAGTCGAGCTCGCAGAAGCCATCAAAGGGGCCAAGTCGGTTGAAGAGATTCGTGTCTTGACGACAGCTATTCTTGCGATCGCCGACCAGACGAACTTGCTCGCCTTGAACGCATCGATTGAAGCGGCACGGGCAGGTGAAGCGGGTCGCGGATTCGCGGTCGTCGCATCCGAGATTCGCAAACTGGCGGAAAACTCACGTCAGACGGTCAACGAGATTCGTGACGTGTCAAACACGGTCATCGATTCGGTCGAACGACTCAATACGAGTTCGGCAGACATGTTGACGTTCCTCAATACGAAAGTCATGGCCGACTACGACCGACTCGAAGATGCCGCAACGCAATACGAACAGGATGCGACAGTATTCGGTGAGACGGCGAAGACGTTCGAAGGTAACGCGCTTCAACTTCGTCATATGACGGACAACATTCTTGGGGTCATTCAAGAAGTAGCGACGACCGTGACAGAGGGCGCGGACGGAACGCAGTCGATCTCAGAGAAAGTTCAGCTCTCGGTCGAGCGCTTCAACGACGTTCAAGCGAAGATGAGCGAAACGGAAAAACGGGCGATCGAACTCTCAAATCGCGTGGCGCAATTCAAACTATAAGCAAGTCTCAGAACCAGGCAGCTGTCTGGTTCTTTTTTGTGCCCAGTACAAAAAATAAAAAGATAGGTCAATACATAAATGAATTTCAAATTGTTGGTACAAATAAGGCTGTTGTATCCGATAAAGAAAAAGGCAATACATAAAAATAGAGAGAAATAGAGGTGGAAGAGGAGATTACTCCTCGTAGTACGTGAAAAAGATACGGAACACATGGACGTTATCAAGAAAAATCATGACGAGTATCGGTTTGATTCTAATTTTGACAATCGTTGGAATGGGATACAATCTGTGGACGCTCGACCGGATGACGAGTCAATATGAACACATGATTTCAAACGATGTCATGAAGATGAAAGCGGCAGACGACTTGGCGCTCGGGATGGTCCGTCAAGCGTATGGTGTCCGCGGGTATGTGCTTCTACAGGATGATGAGCGCAAACAACAAATCAGCCGGGGCGGAGAAGAGAAGAAAGCCGCCATCGAATCGTTGATTGAACTCGCGGACAATGAGACCGAACGAAAGGAATATGAATCGTTACTCGGATACGTGACAGGATATGATGAGTTGGCGACTCAAGCCATCACGGCAATCGACTCAAAAGATCAAGAAGCGATTGATCGTTTGACACTACGTCTCATGCCAGACGTGACGAAATCGATCGCATCGACCGGAGACGCATTGCAGGCCGAGACGGAAGAGAAGATGTTGGCGATGCAGATGGAGCTCCAAGAAGCGAGTCAGCGTGCCTTCTGGTACTCGGTCTTCATCGCCATCGTCAGTTTCGTCCTGACGATGGGCGCAGGATATGCCATCAGCCGTATGGTGACGACACCGCTCCGTTTCTTAGCGAAAGAAGTAGAAGTAGTCGCGGAAGGTGATTTGACACGTGAGGATCTTCAGGCGCTCACACAAGATGAAATCGGACAATTGATGACCGGCTTCAACCGCATGAAGGGTAATTTGCGTGAACTCATTGACCGCGTCACCCAAAACGCACAGGAAATCACAGCACAATCGGAAGAACTGTATGCGAGTACGGAAGAGATGGCGTCACAGACGGAGGAAACGACACGTCTCATCGACCGAGTCGTGGAAGAAACGGTCGCGCAGGCGAAAGAAGCGACTGGAACATCTCAAGCGGTGGCTGTTGCCGATGAAGGCATCGGTCGTATCGCTGGATCGATTGGCTCGATTGACGATGATGTGTCACAGAGTTTGATGCTCGCCGAAGAAGGTGGTGCGACGATGGCTCAGGCGAAAGACGAGGTGCTCGCACTGGAGCGGGAGACACGTCTGACGGGAGAATCGATTTCGGCATTGAAGCAACAGTCTGACGAGATCGCCCTTATCACCGAGGTCATTCAATCGATCACCGACCAGACAAACTTGTTGGCATTGAACGCGGCCATCGAAGCGGCACGTGCCGGTGAGCAAGGAAAAGGGTTCGCCGTCGTTGCAGAAGAAGTGCGTAAACTTGCCGAGCAGTCGAAGCAGTCGGCGACACAGATCGCCGGGTTGATCGAGTCGATTCAGACACAGTCGAACGCCGTTCTCGACCAACACGTCGTCAGTGCGAAACGCGTCGAGACGAACACGTTGTTGCTCGAACGAGCGACACGTGCGTTCGAACAGATTGTCAGTCAGCTCGAGACATCAGTCGATAATACGTCACATATCCGCATCGCATCGCATGAGATTGCGGAGACGACGAAACAAGTCGCGACGTCCTCTCTTCAAATGTCACAAGACAGTGAAGGGATGGCCGACACAATGCGTACGGTCGGTGAGACGGCTGACGCCCAACTCGCGATGATTCAAGAATTGAACGGTGTCGCTGAATCACTCGGCAATATGACGAGTGACCTGCAGACACTGATTGGTCGATTCACGACATAAGTTGAAAGCCCTGTCTCCTTGGAGTCAGGGCTTTTCGTTCACATCGGAACGATTCGCGATGAAGAAAGTGGGGAATCAACAACAAGGTAAACGACAAAAAGGAGTGGATTATATGAAGTATACGGTCATTACAGGAGCTAGTTCAGGAATCGGCTATGAGACAGCGAAGCTACTCGCCGAAAAAGGCAAGTCGCTTGTGCTCGTCGCAAGACGGAAAGAAGAGCTTGAGTCGCTACGTGATGAGATCAAATCCATCTCGCCAGATAGTGATGTCATCATCAAATCGACCGACCTATCATATAGCGAAAACGTGTATGGTCTCTATGAATCGCTCGCGGACCTCGATATCGAAACGTGGATCAACAACGCCGGATTCGGGGATGCGGATCTCATCAAAGATGTCGACCTCGGTAAAATCGAGAACATGATTCGTCTGAATATCGAAGCGCTCACCGTCTTATCGAGTCTATACGTCCGAGATTATCATGACGTCGAAGGGGCGCAACTGTTGAACGTGTCGTCTGTCGGGGGCTATCGGATCGTCCCGAACTCGGTCACGTATTGTGCGACGAAGTTCTTCGTGAGTGCGTATACGGAAGGGCTCGCGCAAGAGTTGAAGCAGAGTGATGCCAAGCTTCGGGCGAAAGTACTCGCACCGGCTGCAACCGAAACGAGTTTCGCCGACCGGGCTCGCGATACGGAAGGATTCGACTATAGCGAGAACGTCGCAAAGTATCACACGGCGCGCGAGATGGCAGAATTCCTATGGGAGTTACTTGAAGGCGACGAAGTCGTCGGGATTGTCGATCCGGAGGACTACTCGTTCAGCCTGCGCGGACCGATTAAACCGTATGCCGGATAAACAAAAACATCACGCCGCGCTGAACTGCTCCCCGTCAAGTAGACAGGGCAAATAATGAATACCGACCTAGGCGGCTTGAGCCCTGTATTCGACAGGGCTCAAGCCGTTTAGTCGTTTCTGAAAACGATCGTGGTTGTAGAACGATATGTAGGTCTCGATGGCCGATGTGAGTTCGCTATATGCTTGGAACTCACGCAAGTAGTACATCTCCACTTTCAAGGTGCCCCAAAAACTCTCGATCGGCGCATTGTCGATGCAACGTCCGACCCGGGACATGCTTCGGGTCATTCCCGCGTCTTCTACCATCCGTTTGAACCCTCTCGAGGTATATTGGAACCCTTGGTCGCTATGGATCATCGGACGTGCTCCTGTACGGATCCCCGCGATGGCTGGCATCATCGTATGGAACACGAGCCCGTTGTTGTTGGACCTCCCGATGCGATAGGCGACGATTGAGCCGTCATACAGGTCGATGATCGCGCTCAGGTAGGCCTTCTTCCCGGCGCCGTATTTGAACTCGGTGACGTCGGTGCACCATTTCTCGTCCGGTCGGGACGCGCTGAACTCTCGGTTCATCAGATTCTCGGCCACGTGCTGCGGCGTTGACTTCTTATGCTTCTTCCGCTTCCGGCGGATGATCGATTGGATCCCATGGATATGCATCAAGCGATAGATCCGCTTTTCATTGAACGGGGACAGGCTCTGTTGCCGGCGCAGCCGATTGATGGTCATCGTGATCCGACGGTACCCGTATGTGCCGTTCGCCTGGTCATAGAGCAGACGAATGTCCTACAGAAGCTTCTCGTTCTCTTCTTGACGCACCGGTATGGTACGATTCAACCATTTGTAATAGGCCGCCCGTGAGATGTCGGCGACTCGACAGAGGAGCACGATCGAAAGGGCCTCCTCTTCGTTTAATTCTTTGATGGCGATATATCGTTGCTGTAGCCGTACCTGGCTGATCACGACTTCCTCTCGATCTCCTCCAACTTTTTTAGAAACAAGATGTCCGCACGAAGAAGTTCGTTCTCAAGCTCCATTTGCTGGATACGGCGCTTAAGCTTCTCTTCTTCCATCATGCGCAGCGCACTCAATTTTTGTTCGATCGTATGCCGACTTCTCGCCATAAAAAAACACTCCCCAATAGATAAACAGATTTTTTATTTCATCTGTCTACCTATTGGGGAGCATATCAGTATCGATACCAGGTCGCAGCTTAGGTCTACCCTTTTTTCTTTTTTACTGTCTACTTGACGGGGAGCAGTTCAAAAACCCCTGGGGTTGATTTTTGTTCATTTAACTCTTCGCCTGCCTCAAGTACCGCGGATAGAATACGAGCGCTGTGACGATACAAATTGTTCCGAAAACCACAAGAATTGCTAGAGATGCCCAAACATCTAGTAGAGTACCTTGCTCCAAGAGCACGGTCTTGTAGCCTTCCAGTGCCCAGTAATGTGGTAGGAACCTCGCAATGTTCTGCATCACCTCCGGCATAAATTCAACTGGCATCCAGAGACCACCGAGCATTGCACCACCGAGAGCAATGACTTGCGTGAGAGCAATTCCCATGTTTTCCGTCTTGGCGAGCACTGCCATCGCCATTCCACAGCCTGTCGCAACAAATGCCAGGCCGACAGAGAGTACAGCGAGCGCCACCGGGTCGCCGAGAGGAAGGTCATAGACAACTACACCAAACCCGAACAGCACGATGATCTGTAACAAGACCACTGCGACGAACGGCAACCATTTGCCAAGGAAATACTCCATCCGCGACAATGGTGTACTGGCCATACGCGCCGTCATGCCACTGTCGCGATCTTTGATAAACGCGATGACGATGGAAATCATGATGTAGAACGAGAACATGACTGTATACCCCGGCACGATCTGGACGACAAGTTGCTCGGGCTCTGCACCCATGCTCTCTCCAAATAACGTGATAAAGCCGACGATGAAGATGATGGGTAACAGAAATGTCCAAAACCATAGTCCCTTATCCTGTGTCTTCTTTTTCAGCTCTAGTAAGGCAATCGCGTTCATTGCACTCCCTCCTGTCTCGTGTCGCGTAAATGCGTGCCAGTCAGCTTGAAGAAGATGTCCTCGAGCTTCGCTTGACTGAGTTCAAGGCGTTCCGGAATGATGGCCTCAGCGGCAAACTGTTTGGCGATCTGCTCCAGAAGACGTAAAGGTTCTGCACTCTCAATCACAAACCCCTTATCCCGCGCAGTCACACCCTCGTATCCGTTTAACCCTTCTCGCGTCACGGACGGACCTTCCAAATAGATGGCCGCGTGTCGGTGTTTGGCGAGAACCTCTTGCATGGTTCCGTATTCGACGACGTTTCCTTGGTCTATAAACCCTATCGTGTCACACAACTGCTCCACTTCTTCCATGTAATGACTGGAATAAAGAATCGTCTTGTCCTGCCTTTTCAAGTCATGAATCAATTCGAAGATGGCCCAACGTGACTGAGGATCGACGCCTACTGTCGGCTCGTCGAGTACAATGATGTCCGGATCATGAAGTAAGGCACATCCGATATTCAATCGCCTCTTCATCCCTCCAGAGAAGGTGCGGACAAGGGATTTTTCTCGATCAGCTAAACCGATTAGTGCGAGTACCTGTTGTATGCGTTCTTGAAGCTTAGAACCCTTCAACCCATACAGCCTTCCGAAGAACAGCAAGTTATCACGCGCCGTCAACGTCTCTTCTAAACAGATGTCTTGTGGGACGTAACCGATGCGCCGTTTGATGGCTGTGACATTCTGTTTAAATGGTGCTCCTTGCACAAGGACATCTCCTTCATAGTCTTCCACCACACCGACTAAAATCTTCATGAGCGTCGACTTTCCTGCTCCGTTCGGGCCGACCAAACCGAAGCAGCTTCCCCTCGGTATATCGAGGTTTACTGAGTCAAGCGCTTGCCGTTTGTCATAGTTCTTGCGGACGCCTTGAATCTCGATCATATTTGTTCCCTCCCTTTATTTTCGTTGTTGCAAGGATTCATTCATGCGCTTTTCCATTTGCTTAAAGTACGTAAACCAGCCGAGCCAGTTGAGGATGTAGGTGATTGTGAAAAATACAAATCCAATGGCAAGTGAACGTGGTGTGAGTGGAACCCAACCTGTGAGCCAAGTAAAGACAGGAAACAGCACAATCAGCGACGTTACATAATGAAACAAGGTCTGCTTCAACATGCTCCATTCGTCTCTTTCGAATAATAAAGCGCTTATGCTAAAGTACGCACCGATCAACATGCTGCCGAGTAAGTTCAGAGCAATCAGGTGAGAAGAAACGGTATCTTCGGGATCATTCAGTACAACAAGCGCAATGAGCGTCACCACAGCCCCTACACCAAATCCACCAAACATACGGACAATCAATTTACTCACCACGGCCGCCACCTCCTTCCACTAATTGCTTGCGCAGATGCTGCACATAGCTTCGTGTGACGTATTCTTTATTACCGGATTTAAAAAAGACACACAGATTTCCGTTGAACGATAGTTCGAATCTGTCAATCCGGTCCATGTTGCCGATGACCGATTTGGAGAAGCGAATAAAGCTGTAGTTGGTCAAGAATTCTTCTAGTTCATATAGTTTGAGCTTCAACTCTAGCGTTTTCGTCTGCATCTGCGCGTACACCTTTCGATTTGCCGAATAGACATAGTCAATCTCACTCGGCTGCAAGATCACAGACCCCTCGCCGTCTACAGCTACAAGTCGCTTCGGTGAACCTTCTGATTTATCGAGTTCCTTCAGATGCCGCACAATCGCCTCTACTTCTTCGGTCCACTCGCTTGCCTGGATGGTCACCATGGGAGTGTCTTCGTGGGCCGGGTCAATATCAATTTTGATTTTCATGGAGGCCTCCTTCTCTTCTTTTACAGTATGTTAGAAAAAGTCACAATTGGTGTATGTTTATGTATGAGTTGCAAAAACGGGAGCCTGACATGCACAATTTGTTGCATGAACGCCCCTCCTCTTGTCATAGCTCGATCCATTCCTTTTCTCGAATCTGTTAACTCGCTATGACTAGTATACTTCTTAATCCATTTACGAAGAACAGACCAATTACTGATCTGATACTTGGAGAGTACCTCCATTTTAGTGAACCCATCGAGATAGTCGCGGACGGCCGCGATTTTCAGTTCCTTGGTGTAAGATTTCCATGCCTTCGATTCCTTCAACGCATCGATCCCACCGGTATCGAATTTCACTTTCCACACCTGGAGGGTGTGCCTAGAGCCCCCATGAGCCCCCATGATTTCCTTCCAAGTATATGTTTCTTCTTCCATCATGCGCAGCGCACTCAATTTTTGTTCAATCGTATGCCGACTTCTCGCCATATAAAAACACTCCCCAATAGATAAACAGATTTTTTATTTCATCTGTCTACCTATTGGGGAGCATATCACGCTGGCGTGATGTTTTTTCATGACGTCGGTACAGAGTAACCACCCGTGAAGCGGTGTGTCAGGCGACGTGTCCAGTAACGCAACCGAAGGCGCCACACATAGAGCTGCGACGTGTTCGGAAGAATGACGTTGTCGACGTATTCCGCGAACATGTGACGGAACATCCGCTCTTCACTGCGGTCATAAGTCGCACTCCACATCCCGTGATTCTCGACTTCTAGGAGCATCCAAATCATCTCGTCGGTAAGCGGGTCATCGTCCTTCAACTCGGCCGTCAGTGCAGCGAAACGATGGCTACACATAGACGCGTATAAGGAATGGGCATGCGGGTCATGCGGATTTAATGTTAAGTAACCGCTCGAAGTCTTCATCAGTTCATTGACCATATCGAGCGGAATGTCGTCATACACTTGGAAAAATTCGAGCAACATCGGGACGGTGTCCGGACCAAATCCGGCAAGTCGGACATAGTTCATGATATGAAGACCGGCCTCGCCATGGAACTTGCGGTCGAAGTAGTGGACGGCAAGGGCGCGATGCATGATCGGGACGTCCGGATAGCGTTCGACGCCACGGAGAAAGTGTTGTTCCGCTTCGAACGTGAACCCGGTATCTTCACTGACAAATCCTTTCAATATATGAAGAATGTAGTGATCGCCGAGTGTGCTCGCTTTCTCGAGCCACGGTTTGGCCGAATCAGTGTCACCTTCTCGAATGTACGGATAAGCGCGCATCGCCGGGAAAAATGGGTCATCCGGGAACGCGGTCTCGCCCCGTGTCGCCATGTCATGGATGGCTTCAGCGTTATAAGCTTCTGTTAATTCTGCGAGGAGCATCATCTCAAGGAACGTGCGCTGGAACTCTGGGGTGTGTAAATCGATCGTTTGTGTCATACGGTGTCCTCCTCACAAGTACTGGTGTCGCTCTATTATACTTGTTCTTGCAAAAGGCGAGTAGCATCTTTTTTGACACTCCCACGATTAAAACCGTGGGATTCTGAAGTGCTTGTGCGAGCGCAGTCCATTTCTGTTTTGCTCAAACCTCCAGATGAGGGTGTGCCATCACCCCTCCTGAGACAGATCATATAGATTCTCAGGCTGGTGGACTGTTACCATCCACCACAGGTCGTTGCAGGTGTGTCCATCTGATGTTTTAGCGTCTTTTGCATGACGACAGGCATCGTTTTACCGGTCATATGTTTTCATGACCGAACCGTATACGATTTTCAAGGGGCGATGGACACAGGCGTTTTAGAGACTTGTTCTTGTCTATGGGATAAGTATACCCGAACGTCGGATGTTTTCACATCCGAACTCACTCTCATCCCATGCCTAAAGGCGGGCTATGTCCGATATGGGCTTTCCCGTTCGTAAAATCTTGTAAAAACGGGAAATGGAAAGGTAGGACTGGAAAGGAGGGGGAAGGCATGGCGACGTTCACTGGATATGTCGCAGAGGTGATGGAGGAAAAAATCCGCGTCACGCCGACGCGGGAAGCGGAACCGTTTGATGGCATCGTGTTTCATGTAGCGAGACCTCTTTTGGACGAGACACCGCTTCTCGTCGGACAACAGGTTCGAGTCGAGCATGATGAACGATTGACACGCTCCTTGCCGCCACAAACAACGGCATATCGAATCGTTGTGTTATGATGAGGACGAGGTGAATGACATGGGACAACGGAACTTTCTATGGCTCGGAGCCGTCGTCGGCTTCAGTGCCCTCGTCGTCTGGTTGTTGCAAGATGCGCTCCCGTTCTGGGCGCTGTCGATTCTGCTTCTGGCATTAGGAGCGGTGCTCGGCAATCTCCAACGACGCTTCACACGTGACGAATAACGAGCACTCCATCAATCAGATGGGGTGCTCGTGTCGTTTTCCTCTTCAATCGGTTCTTCTGAATCTTCTTCGACGATGTCTTCTTCGACGATGGAGTCCTCATCCCCGTCTGCTTCGAGCGTCGTCGGTTCTTCTGGCTTCGTTGGCTCTTCCGGTTCGGTCGGTTCCTCCGGCTCCGTCACCGGGGGATCGTCTTCAATCGGCTCTTCCGTTTCCGGTGGGTCCGTCGGTTCCTCTGGTTCACTTGGCGGTTCCGCAGGCTCTTCCGGCGTCACTTCCGGTGTCGTCGGTTCGGGCTCTTCCACAACTTCCTCTTCGACTTCTTCCTCGACCGGCGCCTCCGGTTCAGTGGCCGGTGGGATTTCAGGTTGCGCCTCGGGAATAGGGGGTGCTTCCGGAACGACGACCGGTTCTTCTGTCAAATCTGGTTTGATCGGTTCGACCGGTGCGAGTTCGATAGGTGGCGGTGCCGGTGCATCTTTTGCGATGAACGTCCGGATGTCTTGCTCAAATAGTGCGGTCGGCAAGGCGATTCCTCGCAAATGGATGGCGACGACTCGCCCGGATGCTGAAAGGAGTGGACTGCCATACGCATGACGAGGTAATTCAAAGTTTCGGCTATAGCCGTTCTCGGCGAATGTGACCGTTCCGTTGATTCGTTCTTGCATCGTCAATGTGATCAACGTCTCATCCTCTGCTGCAATCGCTTGCGTGAGGGTGTACGGTGTGTTCTCCGTCTCTTCGATTCGAATGACAGCGATGAGCTTCGTCCGACCGACGACGGTACCGGAGACGGCCTGCCCTTCATGGTACATGATGATATTCGTCAATCCAGCCACATTCGAGGCCGCTGTGACGACATCGCGTGAACTCACCAAAAATCCCGTCCCGTAACTGACGGTGAAGAGGCTATCTTGTAGTGCGGCGAAGTCGACCGGTGTCGCTTCGTCAGCGGAGACCGTATCTTCCCCAATCGGCAAGTTGACCTGATCGGCGAGCGAGTCGGTCGAACGTAGCATGTCCGTGAAATAGGCGTTTCCAATGAAGGTGACAAAGGCAATGAGTGCGATAGCGAATGGGGTGGCAAATAACCAAATCGTGCGACGTGAGCGGCGGCCACACGTCGGACAGACCGTTTTCGATCGTGTCTTCTTTCCGCAGTGGGGACAAGTCACAGGGGCACCTTCTTTCCATAAAGTTCGATGCTATGCTTATTCCTTCATTTGGAAAGAGGTAAACAAATATTTTGGAGGGGTCACACATTTTAAGTCACATGATAAAATCTTCAAAAGATGTAGGGGGAAATCCAATGAAATTCATCATCTTATTTGGTCCGCAAGCCGTCGGCAAGATGACGGTCGGGCAGGCGCTCGCCGACAAAACCGGACTGAAATTATTCCATAACCACATGACGATCGACCTCGTCGGACCGTTCTTCAATTACGGGACGCCGGAAGGGAAGCGACTCGTCCAACACTTTCGTCAAGAACTGTTCGAATCGGTCGCCAAGAGTGATCTACCCGGCATGATTTTCACGTTCGTCTGGGCGTTTGACATGCAGGAGGACTGGGATTACGTGAAGAAAGTGACGGATTTGTTCGAGTCACACGGGGCGGACATCTATTACGTCGAGCTCGAGGCCGAGATGGAAGAGCGCCTCGCGCGCAATACGACGGAGAACCGTCTTGCCCATAAACCGTCGAAGCGTGACATCGCCTGGTCCGAGGCAGAACTGAAGCAGACGGCGACGATGTATCGATTGAACTCACGTCCGGGAGAATTAGACGTCGAGCACTATCTTCGGATCGATAACACGAACTTAAGTCCGGAAGAGACGGCGGCGCAGATTCAACAAGCATTCGACCTATGAAAAAGCGGGTCCCCGTGAAAGGGAACCCGCTTTTGTCATGCCCACCAATCGGGGCGTTCATAGTCGACCAACACCTGTTTTTCGAGGAGGCGTGGCTCGAGGTAAGACGTGACGCTCGGAAGACAATCATCGAGGTCGGCCGGATGGACCATCACTTCGATGGATCCACCTGGTTCGATGGCGTCGAGCGTCGCATGGGAGACACCGTCCGCATAGAACTGATCACTGAACCGTTCGGTCACCCACAAGTCTCGGCGTGACCCGAGCGTCGTTAAGGCCCGAAACGTCGTGTCATATTCTTCAGCGAGACGAATGATGATGTCGTGCAGAACCGGCCAACCGTGAATGTGATGGTGGCTGTCGAGATGGTCGAGCGGAAGTCCGGTCGCAAGGAACGCCTCGATTTGGGCTTTCCACTCGAGATAGACGAGCTCCGGGTCAGGTGAGTCTTCAGTCAAGAAACGGCTTGTGTAGCGGAACGTGCCGTCTTCTTTCGTGAGAGGGGCGCTCGTGTCGGCGAGCGGTTTGCCCCAAGATAAGACGAGATGGACCCCGACACGGAGCGACGAATGTTGTTTCGCGAGTCTGACCGCTTCCTCGACGGCATACCCGTTCATGATCATCGTCGCCGAATTGACGATTCCATTCAGATGACTCTCCAAGGTGCCGGCGTTCACACCTGTCGTCAATCCGAAATCATCAGCGTTGACGAGGACGAACGTTTTAGGCATTGACGAGACCGAGTGCCTGGTCGAGGACCAGGTCACCTTTCATCATCCCGTACGCCATGTTATCGATGACCGCGACCGGTACGTCGACGGACGACTTGATTTTGCCTTCGAGGTAACGGACTTGGGGTCCGATCAAAATGACGTCGACGTTCGACTGTTCTTTCAAGCGCGACTCGGGGATCGCGTCAATGGATGCGTCGAGTCCGCGTGCGGCAGCTTCTTTCCGCATTTTTTCCACTAAGATTGATGTCGACATTCCTGCCGAGCAGACGAGTAAGATGTTCATGTCGTTTCCTCCAATCGATTCAAACGGGTGATCATGTCAATCATTTCGACGGCGAGCTCTTTCACGGTCATCGCCGTCATGAGGTGGTCTTGTGCGTGGACGAGGAGGACGCTCATGTCGCTCGTCGTCCCCCGTGCCTCTTCTTGTAACAGCTCCGTTTGTAGCTTGTGTGCGTCCAAGAAGGCCGCATCGGCTTCTTTCAACTTTGCCGCCGCTTCGTCCGCTTCACCGCGTTTCGCGGCAGCGATAGCCTCGAATGCAGAGGAGCGTGCATTTCCGGCATGTAAGATAATCATAAACGAGAGTTCTTGGATGGTTTCGGTTTTCACGAAATCTTTTCTCCTTCCTCAGTAGCAGATTTGTTTTTATTGATTTCGGCTGTCATCGCCTTCGCTCCTGCCATGACGAATGGAATATACATCGCTGTCGCAATCGACAAGTTGACGATTTGGAGCAAGACGCCGCGAACGCTACCGCCCGTGACCAAATAGCCACTGATAATCGGTGGCGTTGTCCAAGGGACGATGGCGACCGTCTTCGGAACCATGTCTGTCGAGAGCGCGACATAAGAGACGATGGTGAGCGT
This sequence comes from Exiguobacterium sp. s75, assembly GCF_018617145.1. Lineage (GTDB taxonomy): Bacteria > Bacillota > Bacilli > Exiguobacteriales > Exiguobacteriaceae > Exiguobacterium > Exiguobacterium profundum. The sequence continues at coordinate 1,662,071 of NZ_JACSJQ010000001.1, read as the reverse complement.
GACCGGCACTAAGATGAACGGTACGAGCATGATCGGGTTCAATACAATCGGAAGACCGAAGATGACCGGTTCGTTGATATTAAAGAGACTGGCTGGTGTCGACAGTTTTGCGACTTGGTGATACGGGTGATTCCGTTGTTTGCGGACGACGATGAAGATCGCGAGTAAGAGCGCGAACGTCGTACCCGATCCACCCATGAAGACGAACGCATCCAAGAACGGTTTTGTGACCGTGTACGGTACATCAAACGCTGACGTTCCGGCTTGAAAGGCAGCCAAGTTTTGCTCGATGAGCGGGAGATAGACCGGTTCGATGACCGAGCCGATGATGTTCGTCCCGTGAAGCCCGAAGAACCAAAGGATGTGGTTCAAGAAGGCAATCAGTAAGGCAGCCGGGAGTGAGTCACCGAATCCTTGGAGCGGTTCTTGAATCGCTTTGAAGATGACTTCAAATACACTAAGTTCGACGACGAGCGTCATGAAGAGCTGGAATCCTGCGACGACCGTCAAGATGATCATCGATGGGATGAGCGCTTGGAATGAACGTGTGACCCCACCTGGTACACCTTCTGGCATCTTGATCGTCAGTTTCGTATTGATGAGGTAGCGGAACATTTCTGTGACGACAATCGATACGATGATGGCGACGAAGAGACCTTGTGCGCCGAGCCATGCGAAGTTGAGACCCCAGTCAGCAGTGACCGGTACGAGCATGATATACGAGGCGAGCGACAAGATCCCCGCCGCGAGCCCGTCAATCCCGTATGAACGGGCCAAGTTATACCCGATGGAGAAGGCGATCAGGAGCCCGAGTATCGCGAAGGACGCGTTCCAAATGCTACCACCGAGCCCTTGCCAATTACCTTCGCCGAACAGGTTGTTCATCGAACCGACGAAGTCGAGCGAGAGACCACCGATGTTGACGGCTGGGAAGTTGTTGATGAGGACCGCGAGCGACCCGACGATGATGAGTGGCATGACGGAAACGAATCCGTCACGGATGGCGACTAAGTGCCTTTGGGACCCGATACGTCCCGCGATTTCAATAAACTTATTCATGAGTAAACCTCCTTTTTAAATTGGGGTAGGTACGCCTCGTGCGCTGTGAACAGCTCTTTGAGAAGCGGGTCGATCCGTTTCTCGTCCTGGATGAGCGGGTTCATGAGGCAGGCAAGATAGGCGTCCTCGTACGTGCCAGATACAGCCGCTTGGATGGCGAGCTGTTCAAACGTTTTTAAGTTCGTGATGAGCCCACGGATCGGCAGCGGCAACGCGCCGATGGAGATGGGGCGAGGCCCCGACTTCGTGATGACGGCGTTCACTTCGATGACCGCGTCGTCTGGTAAATCCCGAATCGTGCCGTTATTGAGCGTGTTGACCGTCTGGATGTCACCGCGGTCGTTATGGATCGAGTCCATCAAATTGCAGGCAGCGTCAGAATAGTAGGCGCCTCCACGTTTTTCAAGCTCTTCCGGTTTGACGGCGAGATCGACGTCTTTGTATTTCTCGAACAACTGGGCCTCGACTTGTTGCACGACTTCGGCACGGGTGCCGTTTTGTTCGTACGCCTCGAGGTCTTTCTTCAATACATCTTTCGTCTGGAAGTAATACTGATGATACGGGTTCGGTAACATGCCGAGTGACGATAGGAACGATTCGCTCCAACCGAGCCCGACAATGTTCGCCGGCGAGTAGTCGTTGCCTGCGTTGAGCGAGGCGAGGACGTCACTCGTCCGGTCCACACCGTCGACCCATACGTGACGACCGAAGACGAAATGGTTCAATCCGATAAATTCAATCGCGACTCGTTCGACAGGCGTCTCGAGGATCTCAGCGACCGAGTTTCGCATGTTGAACGGGATGTTGCAGACACCGATGACCTTCTTATGAGATGAGTGCTTGAGTACGGCCTCGGTGACGATGCCCGCCGGATTGGTGAAGTTGACGAGCCAGGCGTCCGGACAAATCTCGGCGACTTCGTTTGCCAAGTCGATCAAGACGGGGATGGTACGGAACGCTTTGAATAATCCGCCTGCGCCGTTCGTCTCTTGCCCGATGAAGCCATGCTTGAGCGGGATGCGTTCATCGAGCGCACGTGCCTTGAGTCCACCGACCCGAATCTGTGTGGATACAAAATCTGCGCCGACGAGTGCGGCTCTTCGGTCGAGCGTCCAACTGAGTGTGATCTTGGCCTTTGCCTTCTCAATCATCCGCTTGGCGAGACGACCGACGATCTCTAATTTCTCCCTCCCTTCTTCGATATCGACGAGCACGATCTCCCGAACGGGGAACGTTGCCTGTCGATCAATCAATCCTTCGATGATTTCCGGGGTGTAACTGGACCCACCGCCGATGATGACGACCTTGACTGCCATGGTGCCAACTCCTCCTTTTGAAAGCGATTTCTTTTTGTCGTAACAAATATAACAAATGATACAACTTTCGGCAATATAAAAAATACAAATAATACAAATGAGTTTTTGTATTTGCATTTGTATGCTTGCTGTATCACAATAAAGGAACCAACCCAACGTAAAGGAGATGGAGACATGTCGCAATCGACGCTCCAAACCGCAATCAAGGATGAACTGCTGTCCCGCATCAAAAGTGGGCACTATAAAGAAGGGGAAAAATTTCCGACCGAATACGCGCTTTGCGAGGAGTTCGATGTGAGCCGGACGACGGTACGGGGCGCACTTAACCAGTTGACGATGGAAGGCTATCTAGTCCGTCAACAAGGACGCGGGACGTTCGTAGCCGGGAAGAAAGTACAACAGACGTTGTCGTACACGCCGAACAACTATGCGGCCCAGCTCGCCGTCCAAGGAAAACGTGGGCAAGTCGCCTTGATCGACATCTCGGTCATCTCGGCGTCTGGTCAAATCGCATCGGTGTTTGAAGCGGAAGACAATGCCCCGATCCAGAAGATTGAGCGGATCCGTCATGCGGACGGGGAACCGACGCAGTATGAGGTCTCGTTCATCCCGTGGCAGATTGCACCGGGGATCACGAAGGAACAGGCGGAGCATTCGCTCTTCCGCACACTCGCCGAGGTTCACGACGTTCATGTCGCCAAGACGACAGAGGCACTGGAGATTGCCTTAGCTGACGAGAAGGTGAGTGCACTCCTCGACTGTCCACTCGGGTCACCGTGCTTCCATATCGAGACGGTGACAGAGGATGAGTCGGGACGAGCGATTGAATACTCACGCTCCTACTTCCGCGGAGACAAGACGAGCTTTGTCATCGAACGGGAGTATAATTAACAAAAGCGCCCGACTGTTTCGTGTGGAAACGGTCGAGCGCTTTTATTATCTAGTGATTTAAAAAGGGTATGAAGTCGAAAAACAGAAGATACATACTATCAAATTGAGTAGAGGGAGTGAATTATGTGACGATGTTTACCATCTTCGGTGTCTTGATTTTCGGACTATTGTTGTTGGGAATCAGTGTTGTGATGAAGAAGCGATGGTTATCCATACTCTCGATGGTTCCGATAGTTATTGCTGTAGGACAACTTGCGATGCTTTATTTAATGGGGATGTAATTTTTATCAATAAATATCGTGTATAAACTTTCCCCATACATATTGGATGCAGTCGATTCCTGACTTTATGTACACTAGAACCAGGAGGCGAGAGAAGCATGTCAATCATTGAATTCAAAGATGTGAGTCATCAAGACATCCTGCACCAGGTGTCCGGGACGTTCCGGGAAGGACGAATCACAACGTTCGTCGGACCGAGCGGTGCCGGCAAGACGACGTGTCTGAAGCATATCAACGGATTGCTGTCACCAGACACGGGCACGATTCTTTTTAAAGGGGAAGACATCGCGGAGATGGACATCCTCGAACTTCGAAAGAAAATCGGGATGGCGTTCCAAAGCGCGCCGATGATTCAAGGGACGGTGTACGACAACTTGAATCTCCCGAAAGCCATCTTCGACGAGACACTTGACCGCGACCGGGCTGCCGAATTGCTCCATCGCGTCGACTTGAATGAGGCGCTCCTCGACCAACCCATCAAATCACTGTCGGGTGGGGAACGAAGCCGGGTCGCCATCGCACGAACGCTCGTCAATAAACCGGACGTGCTCTTGCTCGATGAGATCACGGCGAGCCTAGATTACCGAACGGTGAAAGAGATCGAGCGACTCATTCGAAAACTGCAACAATCGTACGGCGTGACCGTCATTTGGATCACCCATGATCTCGACCAGGCACGGCGGGTAAGTGACGACATGTGGTTCTTGAAGGACGGGGAACTACTTGCATTTGGGGACGCATCGTTCATCGATGAGTCGGACAATCCCGTCATCCAACGATTCGTCAGGGGGGAAGATTGATGTCATATATTGAACTCGCGACGGCGCTCATCTTCGTCGTCATCCCGCTCGCCTTGACACTCGTCCTACGACTTGGACTCGAGCGTGATATTATCATTGCGACCGTCCGCTCCATCATTCAACTGCTGATCATCGGCTATATCCTGACGTTCGTCTTTGAGAGCGACAGTCCGATTTTCATGCTGTTGATGATCCTACTCATGATTGTCGCCGCGACACAAAACATTCGACGGAAAGGGGACGGCATTCCGGGTATCATGTGGATCATCGTCTTGACGCTCGTGACGATCGAAGCGCTGACGATGGGACTCATGCTCGGGCTTGGTATCATCCCATTTGAGCCGGAAAAAGTCATTCCGATCAGCGGGATGGTCATCGGGAACAGCATGGTGTTGTCACTCCTGTTCTTGAATAAGTTCAAAGACGAGGTCGAGCGGAGTGACGATGTCATCGAACTCATTCTCTCGCTCGGCGGAACGCCGAAAGTGGCCATCGACCGCAGCTTGAAGAATGCGATTCGGACGAGTATGATCCCGACCGTCGAGGCCCAAAAGACGATGGGACTCGTCCAGCTACCGGGAATGATGAGCGGACTCATCATCGGAGGAGCCGACCCGATGGAAGCGGTCTTGTATCAACTCTTGATCCTGTTCTTGATTTTGACGACTGCCTCGATCTCGGCGACGCTCGTCGGCTATCTGGCGTACCCACGTTTGTTCAACGAGAAGATGCAGTATATCGGACTGACCTATCGGAAGGGGAAATGAGGCATGATCACAGGGATTCATCACGTCCAGATCACGATTCCAACTGGAGCGGAGCAAGAGGCGAAGGCATTTTACTGCGATTTTCTCGGTCTACGTGAAATCGAGAAGCCGGATTCATTGAAGGGACGAGGTGGATTTTGGCTTCAGGTCGGCGACCGTTCCGTTCATGTCGGGGCAGAGGACGATGTGGAACGACAGAAGACGAAAGCGCATATCGCATATGCGGTGACGGATTTAGATTATTGGAAGGAAGCGCTTCGAGAGAACGAAATCACCTACTCCGAAGGTATTCCGATTCCGGGGTTCGACCGGTTCGAGTTTCGGGACCCGTTCGGCAATCGGGTCGAGATGATTCAAGCGCTCTGACGAAAGGGAGCATCCACCGCGGATGCTCCCTTTGTCGTTCTTCAAGAAATACCGAACAGGCGAGTCACTTGCTCCCATTCGGACGGGTAGGCGTTACTGCCATGATGTTCGTGAATGAGTGTCCCGTTCGTGTATACGCTGAGGCTCCACTGCGTACCGTCTAGCGTGCGAACCCCTTCGAGTTCTTCGAAAACGGGTGGCCACCAATTTGTTCCAAGCAGATGAAACGCGACACGCATCTGTTTCGCTTCCTCGCCCTCATAGTATTCGAATTCAAAGGGCTCGGTGATCGCTCGGTCGGACCGCTCAATGTGACGAAGGACAGTGCCCCTCTCAAAAAAGGTGATCGTACTCACATCATACGTGCCGAACCCACCGACGCGGAAGATGACCTCGACCATCGATTCTTGATTCCGACCGACTGCCTGTAGGACGCGCTTTTGAAGCGGATGTTCGACGAAAGAGGGAGGGATATGATAAAGGGCGCGAAACGTTTTGTCTTTCATGAAACTTCAACCTTTCTCGGACATAAGATGCCCCGAGTATAGCGGAATCTTCCTATCGAGGTAGATAAAATAAAATGCAAGGTACGAAAAAAGCACCTCCTAAGAGATGCTTCAAGGTTAATACACTTCGTACGTCTTTCCGGTCTGCGCGCCTTCGACACTCTTCACATAGGTGAGGGCGACCCGTTCACCTGGTACCGCCGCGTAACCACAGAAATACGGTCCGTACGCATCGAGTGCTTCGACGAGGATGTTCTGCAATCAAGTTGCCTTCGGTGGGACAGCCGTGCCTTGATGGAATCGCATCTTCCAACGTCCGTCCACGAATACCCATATCGAGCTGCGGCGTGTTTCGCGATTCAATACCGGTTGAACGAGACGGTACGTCACCAAAACGTGACCTTCCGTCAACGGATGCAGCGTGAATTCGGATAACACCGCCTCGATCGGGTCAAGCTGGAGTGTCGTCTGATCCCAGTCTTGATACAGCAACCGTCCCGAGCTACCGATTTCAAAGAAGTCGTCGGTCAACAGTTCACGCAACCGCTCCGTCGACTGCCTGACTTCCGTCGTCAATAACGCTTCTTCTAGTGTTTGAAGATGATCTGCCAACTCGTTCATGTCACGACTTCCTCTCTTCGTTGATTCATCACGATGACGCCGAGGACGATCAACAACAGACCGATGCCGTTCAATGCCGAGAGAACTTCCCCATATATGAACACTCCGATGAGTCCCGTCGCCACCGTCCCGAGTCCAGCCCAGATGCTATAGGCGATACTGAGGGGGATCGTTTTCAACACGATGCCCATGAGGGTGAACGAGGCGGCGAAACTGACCAAGAGGATGGCACTCGGCACGAGATTCGTGAATCCATCCGACAGTTTCAACATCGACGTTCCGAGCACCTCAAATCCGATAGAAAAGAACAGTAAAAGATAGGCTTTCATTCCGATTCACCTCACACTTTCATCAAGATGAGCCCGATGATGACGAGCCCGATCCCTGCAATTTTTTGACGGCTGATTTGTTCCCGGAAGACGACGAATCCGATCACCGCCGTGAGTGCCGTCCCGACCCCGCTCCAAAACGCATACGCGAAGCTGAGTGGAATGGTAAAGAGGGCGAGCGATAAGAGATAAAACGCCGTCCCATATCCGAAGGCGACGCCGAGAATCGGGAGTCGACTCGTCGAGGTGGCGTTCACTTTCAACATGCTCGACCCGAACAGTTCCGAGGCAATGGCCCCAATCAAATAGATGAATCCCATATTACAATCCTCCTTGAATCAACTCGTCACATGCTTCCCGAATGAGTGTCGCCGCACGGTCCTTGAACGACTCGCTATATCCATACAAGACAGCGAACCAAAAGCCGTCGCAGAGGAGACGAAGTTTCAAAATCGCATCCTGGTCCGGTCCGTCGGCAGCGAATCGCTCGTCCCAACCGGTCGACACGTCACTCCAAATCGACTCGCTCGTCGCATCTTCTTGTGAGGAGATGAAGACGGCGACGAGGTCCATATCTCCGTGATCGACATCATCTAATGTCGCCAGTGCATAGGCACGGGTAAACGAATATGGACCGTCCGATAGATGATCACTGATTCGTTTCTCGAACGTCTCGATGGCGAGCTCGTTCATCTGGCGCAATAAGTTGGCCTTATTGTCGAAATGATAGAGGACCCCGGCTTTCGTGATTCCTGCTTTCGTCGCCAACCGTTCGAGCGACAACTGACTAATTCCGTCTTCTCGAATCATCTGGGCGGCAGTCTGTAGCAACAATTGTTTTTTACTCATCCAATCACACCTCTCATAACTTTACTGACCGTTCAGTAAAGTAAGTCTATCAAAATTTACGAGGGGTTGTCGAGATAGAACGTTGATGGAATAATCAGGGAAAAGGGGGGCGTGACATGGGTTCACATTTGATGCATCTCGTCATCGCGAACGAGATGTTACCAGCGTTGTCGGAGGTGGATGAGGTCGCATTTTTGCTCGGAAGTCTCGCACCGGATGCAACGACTGAAAAAGAGGCATCCCATTACTACGCAGGACGCCATGATGATTTATCTCGTCGTTTAGATCTTTCCCAATATTGGATTGACAGCAAGGAGGAAGACTTCTCGTATCGACTCGGCTATTACGCGCACCTCGTCGCGGATGAGATCTGGTTGCAAGGGTTCTATAAAGGTTGGTTGAAAGAGCTCATCACCCAGGACCCGTCAAAACAGGTGGCTTATTATGCGGACTTTGATGCGTATAATGCTCGCCTGTCGAAACGACTAGGGGATTTCAATTTTGAACGTTTGAAAGGAAATCCGAAGCTCGTTGAACTGATCGAGAAAGTCGAGCGGGACGCGGCGATGACAGAAGAGGGGACGTACACGATGTTCCTCCCGCATCAATTGGATGGCTACGTGGATACGTGTGTGTGCCGCTGTCTTGAGATGGTCAAACGGAAGCGGGCGATGCTCGTATGAACAAGCGATACGCACCACTCTACGCAACGCTCGGACTCTTTATCGTGACGGTGATCACCTTCTTCACCTTGAACGGTCGGGTATTCCCGAATCTCGAATTGATGACGGTCATTTGGGTTTATCTCGCGATTGACATCGCCTTGTTCGCCACGTTGATTTGGGGACTGTTCACGAAGGATCGAATCATTAAAATCTACACGCTACTTACGACAATCGGGTTGATGATCCCGTTGTCGACTTGGATTTTCTTGTTGCTGTTGGCGAACGGGATCTCGGAGGCATGAGTCAGATGGACGAACCTAAGAACATTCCGTTTCTAATGCGCCGCGTGCCGTTTTTCATATTAGCAGCCCTCGTGGCCCCGGTAGCGCTCGTCCTTCTAGTCATATATTGGCGAGATTTGGATGATGATTTACGATTTGGACATCTTATTTTTTCGGTCATCTTATCCTTATTTTTCGTGGTGGACCTTCTGCCGAGAGGGATGACACAAACCGTATTATTGGCGTTCACAATCACATGTGTATGGTTCATCACCTATATTGTGTTTCGAGGTAAAAAGAGGGCACGACACAATAAAGATTGATTCCTAAGCTAAATGACATGAACTCAACCAAGAGAGTGGACCTCCACTTTCTTTTTTTGTGCGTGCATCTATAGAAAGAAAAATTTTCCTATCCGAATCTTGTAAAATTGGCATTGCGTATCCTTTTTTTGTTTGTTATGCTACTTGATGAAAACGACAATGATAATCATTATCACTGATAATGAGAACGTGAGAATAGACATACATAACCAACGTGGCTCGTTTTTGGTGCGAGAATCATTGAAATTGACATACAGAGGAGATGGATGAAGTGGGGAAATTCAAGATTTCACTCATGTTGACGTTGCTCGTCTTCGTACTCGCCGCATGTGGCGGAACGAGTGAGACGAAGAAAGAAGAAAACGTCGACGGCGCAACAAAGACAGAGACGGTCGAAATTACAGACGCACATGGCACAATCGAGGTACCGGTCAACCCGGAGAAGGTCGTCGCCCTTGATAACCGGACGTTTGAAACATTGGCAGCATGGGACATCGACTTGGTGGCGGCACCGATCGGACTCCTTCCAGCGGAATCGCCATACGCATCAGACAAAGACATCGCGGACGTCGGCATGCACTTCGAGCCGAACTTAGAGGCGATTGCAGGAGTTGACCCGGACGTCGTCATCGTCGGTCAACGTTTCGCAGATTACTACGAGGACATCAAAAAGTTGGTACCAGAAGCAGCGGTCATCGATTTGAACATCGAGATCCCAGAAGATTCAGGCACACCGGGTGAGATTTTAGTCAAAGGATTGACTGACACGACGCTCACACTCGGAAAAATCTTTGACAAAAACACAGAAGCCGAAGCAATCGTTGCTGACCTCGACAAGTCGATTGAAGACGCGAAAGCGGCATACAACGGAAAAGATACAATCATGTCGGTCATCGTATCGGGCGGAGACATCGGGTTCTCAGCACCGGTAACGGGACGCGTGTTCGGACCGATGTACGACATCTTCGGATGGGTCCCAGCTCTTGAAGTCGAGAAGAAGACAGGTGACCACGAAGGTGACGAAGTATCCGTCGAAGCCATCGCAGAAAGCAACCCAGACTGGTTGTTCGTTCTCGACCGTGACGCACCACTCGGTGACGCAGAAGGCGCAGTACCAGCAGAAGACGTGATCGACAACGCACCGGCACTTCAAAAGACGACGGCTGTGTCGAAAGAGCAAATCGTCTATGCCCCGAAAGACACATACTTGAACGAATCGATTCAAACGTACGCGGAATTCTTCAACAGTGTCACGGAAGCGCTCGCGAAGTAGGGTTCCGTCATGCAAAAACCATTGACAGCCAGGGTTGAGACGATGTCTCAGCCCTCCTTTTCTAGATTGTGGACGAAGTCGTTCGTGTTCACCGTGATCATCGTCCTCGGTTTGGCGGTGCTGTCGCTCTTTACCGGGGTGTACGATCTGTCACGGACAGACGGTTTCGATATGTTTTGGATCACCCGTGTCCCACGGACGGTCGCCCTCATGCTGACGGGTGCGGCAATGGCGATGGCGGGGCTCGTCATGCAGCTCATTACGCAAAACCGACTCGTCGAACCGACGACGACGGGGACGCTCGAATGGGCGGGACTCGGACTGCTCACCGTTTACTTGCTCGTACCAGCACCGAGCCTCATGATGCGAATGACCGGGGCGATCGTCTTCTCGTTCATCGGGACGATGGTCTTCTTCTGGTTTTTACGTTCGGTCAAACTTCGTTCATCGCTCATCGTGCCGATCATCGGGCTCATGTTAGGGGCGGTCATCTCCGCCATCTCGACGTTCCTCGGTCTGTTCTTCCGGGCAAGTCAGGCAATCGAGGGCTGGTTCGTCGGTTCGTTCGCCTCGGTGCAAATCGGGCGCTACGAATATCTATGGGTCATCATCGTCGTGACGGTGCTCATCTTCTTACTGGCGAATCGCTTGACGCTCGCCGGGCTCGGGGAAGACATCGCGACGAGTCTCGGCGTGAACTATAACCAGCTCATGATGATGGCGACGGGGCTCATCGCCTTATCGGTCGGTGTCGTGGCGACGGTCATCGGGAATTTACCGTTCCTTGGACTCATCGTCCCGAACCTCGTCTCGATGTTCCGCGGGGATGATTTGCGCAGCAACTTGCCATGGGTCTGTCTTGTCGGGATGGGTGCGATTCTCGTCAGTGACTTGATCTCGCGGACGATCATCATGCCGTTCGAGCTCCCGGTCTCCCTGATTCTCGGGACGGTTGGGGCAGTCGTCTTCATCATGATCTTGATGCGACAACGGAAGAAAGGAGGGGTTCGATGAGTACGGTCATAGAACGAGACGGTGTCGAAGTATCAATCGGGGAATTGAGAGAAGAACGTCACGCCTCGGCATTTCAATCGAAACGGGCGAGCAGACGCTATTGGCTCTTCTTAAGTGCCTTCATTCTCGGCGGACTATTGTGTGCGCTCGGGCTTCTCCTTTATAACAATCCGGTCCCGATGGACTCTCCGTCATTCGTGCCGGTCGTGGAACGGCGAATCGTCGCCATCGTCACGATGTTGATTGCGGCACTCTGTCAAAGTCTTGCGACGGTCGCATTCCACTCCGTGACGAACAACCGTATCATCACGCCATCGCTCCTTGGATTCGACGCGCTCTATTCGACGATTCAGACGAGCATGGTCTTCTTCTTCGGGGCAGGGGCGTTGATCGGCTTCTCGGGGACAAGCGCCTTCTTGACACAGGTCGGGCTCATGGTGACGATGAGTCTCCTCCTTTACGGCTGGCTCTTGTCAGGGAAATACGCCAACCTGCAGCTCATGCTGCTCATCGGGATCATCATTGGGACGGGTCTGAACTCGGTGTCGTCGTTCATGCGCCGCATGCTCGCCCCGTCCGAGTTCGATATCCTGCAGGCACGACTGTTCGGTTCGGTGACGAATGCCGACGTGGCCTACTTTCCCATCGTCATCCCGATCGTCGTCATCGCCGGGACACTCTTGTTCCTGTTCTCGAATCGATTGAATATCGTCGCACTCGGCAAGGACGTCGCGACAACGTTCGGGATGAACCATCGGAGGAGCGTCATCTACACGCTCGTCCTGATTTCACTTCTCATGTCCGTCTCGACGGCGCTCATCGGACCGCTCACGTTCTTCGGATTCCTAGTCGCGACGCTCAGCTATCAGGTCGCCTCGACGTATGACCATAAGTACGTCTTTCCGATGGCGTTCGCCCTAGGGTTCTTCGTCTTGACGAGTGCATATTTCTTTATGTATCACATATTCCAGACGCCAAGTGTCGTCTCCGTCATCATCGAACTGTTCGGCGGACTCATCTTCTTGGCCGTCATTCTAAGGAAGAGGTCGCTATGATTCAAATCGAACAAGTCAAAAAATCGTATACAGACGACGTCCAGATTGGACCGCTCACGCTCGACATCCCGAAAGCCGGGTTCACCTCACTCATTGGGCCGAACGGGGCGGGCAAATCGACGACGCTCATGATGATCGGACGGTTGCTCAACTTAGACGAGGGGCAGATCCAAGTCGCCGGCATGGACGTGTCGAGCACGAAGTCGAAAGACTTGGCGAAAATTATCACCATCCTGCGCCAAGAAAATCACTTCGTGACAAGGCTCACGGTCCGACAACTCGCCGGGTTCGGGCGTTTCCCTTATTCAAAAGGACGTCTCACAAAAGAGGACGAGGCCATCATCTCGAAATATATCGACTTCCTCGACTTGACCGCGCTCGAGAACCGCTATCTCGACGAGCTATCAGGGGGACAACGGCAGCGTGCGTATGTGGCCATGGTGCTCTGTCAGGAGACGGAATACGTCCTCCTCGATGAGCCGCTTAACAACTTAGACATCGCCCGTTCGGTACAGATGATGGAGTATTTACGCCACGTCGCCGACGAGTTCGGACGGACGATCGTCACGGTGCTCCACGACATCAACTTCGCGGCGAAATACTCGGACCGCATCTGTGCGATGAAAGACGGACAGATCGCTGCGTTCGGAACGGTGAATGAGATCATGGACGCAAAGATCTTATCCGAAATTTTTGAGACGAAACTGGAAATCATCGAAGGGCCATATGGGCCGATTGCGGTGTACTGAGTCATTAGAAATTGAATCGTTGTACAACAGTAACTTTAAACCGCAGTATTATCAATACTTCAGTTACATCAAACTAAGGAGGATTCACATGAAAATTGACTGGACACCGATCACCAAAGTCGTGGCCGAGGCACCGGATACATACACGTTCCATCTCGCCTTGCCACCTGAGTTCACGTGGCAGGAAGGGGCGCACACGCACCTCGCGCTCGAAGGGTTCAACGCCGGGGACAAGCCGGACCGGAGCCTCGTCCGCCATATGTCGATCTCGACATTGCCGAACGAAGGGGCGATCGGCATCACGACCCGCATCAAATCCGAATGCTCGACGTTCAAATCGATTCTTCGCGACATGGTACCGGGGGACAAGGTCGCCTTGTTCAAGACACATTCGAACGTCCCACTCGAACGGAGCGGGAAGAATGTCTACCTCTTATCGGCAGGTGTCGGACTCGCGACATTCCGTCCAGTCGTCCTCGAGTACTTGGCGAACGGGGAAGGTGTCCCGCACCTCCATTCGTTAAACGTCGATTCGTCGAAGGCGTATCTGTTCGGTGACGTCTTCGAATCGAACGAGCACTTCACGTCAGAGTTCGTCCCGAGTCGGAAAGACTACTACGAGCGCCTGGAGATGATGGCATCCGACAAGGACGCCTTGTTCTACATCGTCGGCAGTGACGAGCTGTTGCGTGAAACGATCCACGTGCTCCGGACGAACGGGGTGGCATGTAACAACATCAAGATCGACAAACATGATTTTCAGCGAGAAGACTTTTTAGGCTGATACTCAAATCGGGGACACGTGCCCCGGTTTTTTCGTGCACAGCTGGACGAAGCGCTTAAAGATGCCACGTCCGTTTGATGTCAAAACTGAATTGATTAATTTCTGATTCAATAAATTTTTAGATACAAAATAATTGAAAAAAATTATAATATATTCAAATCTACTGAGATATGGAGGTATTTAGATTGGAATATATATTTCTTTTTTCAATTTTATTGTTTGCTTTAATAATTTATTCATATGCAAGATTTAGAAAAAAGAATACCCTGGGTTTGAAAAGTGAAAAGCATTATCTTACAAAGTACGAAGAATTTGAGTATGCTGAAGATGAAGATTACGAGCTTCTAGTTAAGGATGATTCAATATTATACAAGCCGGTTCATGTAGAAAACATAGATACCTATAAAGAGTTAGAGTTAAATAAAGAAATGCTCAAAGATATTGCTTACTCTGTAAAATCGTTAGGTACAAAAACGCTTCCACGTCTTATTAATGATTGGAATGCTTACGAAATTAGTCTTTCTCCAGAGGTTCGAAGAAAAATTAAAGATGGCTCTTTGTCATTAATGAAATCTAAAGGCAATGATTCTTTCGTAAGAGGAATGGTAGTTGATAGTAATAAGAAAATTGTTGAGGTTGCTAACTTTAAAAAATTGAATCCTCTTCAACTTAGAAAAGTAGCTTTCAATTTAGCGACTGTAATTGTGGCTCAAGAGCATATGAGAGAAATAAGAAAAAGTCTAAATCAACTTAGAGGGGCAATAGACCGACTAATTAATTTGAAACTTAATGAATATCGTGGACAAGCTGAGAGTTCTTTTTACTATCTAGATCGTGTCCACTTATTCTTGCAAGAAGAGAAAATGAATACGAAAATTGAATATCAACTTGAAACAAATTATAAGAACGATATAGATTTACTATACTCTTTGCTATTAGATCTTGATGAACCAATTAAGAAAATACAAAATCTAAAGAGACGCCCTTTCGTATTTAAAGAAGGAACTAGTATAAATGACTTTAAAAATATCATTAGAGAATTTCAAGATTATGAAGAGTTGATTTATATGTTTCTACTGAGTACTAAAGGCGCAATTCACGCAATGCGACTGCTAGGAGACCCAGAATCTACAGTCAAACAAGCTAACGAAAGATTACTGAAAGCGAATACAGAATTTGAAAGTAAACGAAAAAAATTTATTGATGAAATAGCTAATTATGAAAATGATTTTAATGTACGGTTATCTTCAGACAGTCGAGAAAGAAAGCAGATAAGGATACTTACAGAAAATCGACTAGCGTTGCAAAAAGTATCTTCAGAAAAGTGCTTAGACATGCAAAATACCTTGTCGATTGAACCTCCTTCAATTTTTATTGTAGCGAATAATAACGAAGTCAAAGTTATAACTAAGTGAATATGTAGGCTGACACTCAAACCGGGGACACGTGCCCCGGTTTTTTCGTGCACAGTTGGACGAAGCGCTCGAAGATGCCACGTCCGTCCGGCGTCCCGATCGACTCGGGGTAGAACTGGACGCCGTACGTCGGATGGGTCGGGTGTTCGAGTGCCATGATAACGCCGTCTGTCGTCTCGGCTGTGACTGTCAGTTCGGTCTCTTGTACGACGAGCGAGTGATAGCGCATGACGTCCATCGACAATCCTTCGAAAAGGACGCCTGGCACCGTATTGATCCGTGAGACTTTCCCATGCATCACCTCGTTCGCCCGACCGACGACTCCACCGAACGCCTCAGCGATGACCTGGTGACCGAGACAGACCCCGAGAATCGGGATGTAACCGGACAGTTGTCGCACGACCGCGAGCGAGACACCGGCGTCTTGTGGACCGCCGGGACCGGGAGAAAGGATGATGCCACTCGGGTTCATGCGACGGATTTCTTCTATACTATGTTCATCATTCCGGATGACGCAGACGTCACTGAAGCGGGCGACGTCCTGATAGACGTTATACGTGAACAAATCGTAGTTATCGATGAGGAGAATCATGCGAACACCTCCAAAAGGGATTTGGCTTTATCAAAATTAGGCGAGAATACCCCCAATTCTAAACGTTAAGGACAAGGCTTGCATGAAAGTGGGAGATGAATCGCCAGCCGCTCTTTCGGGTAAACTATCTTCAAAGGGGGTGAACATCATGGTGAAGCACAAGGGGTATAGATTCCAGATCTACCCGACGAAGGAACAGGAGGTCCTGATCGCCAAGACGATCGGCTGTTCACGGTTCGTCTTCAACCATTTCCTGTCGAAATGGGACGCGGCCCATGAAACGACCGGCAAGGGACTGTCGTATGATGCCTGCTCGAAAGACCTTCCCATTCTCAAGCAGGAATTCAGTTGGTTGACGGAAGTGGACAGCACGGCCGTCCAGAACAGTGTCAAACACCTGGCCGACGCGTATAAGAAGTTCTTCAAGAAGGAGGGAAATCATCCCCGTTTCAAGTCGAAGCGTAACCCAGTCCAATCCTATACGGCGAACATCCAGGGGAGGTCCCAGCTCCCCGAGGTCTCGATCGTCGGGAACACACTCAAACTCCCCAAGCTGAAATGGGTGCGGTTCGCCAACTCGAGACAGGTCGAGGGACGCATCCTGAGCGCCACAATCCGACGCACGGCCTCGGGCAAATACTTCGTCTCCCTGCTTACAGAGCAGGAAATCGGTGAGCTGCCGAAGACCGGTTCATCGGTCGGTGTCGACGTCGGGCTGAAGAACTTCGCCATCCTATCAAACGGAACCGTATACCAAAACGACCGTTACTTTCGTACGCTCGAGAAGAAGCTGGCACGGGAGCAACGCAAGTTGTCCCGTCGTCAGCGCATCGCCCTGAACAAGAAGGTGACACTCTCCGAGGCGAAGAACTACCAGAAGCAGAAGCGGAAAGTCGCCCGCATCCATGAGAAGATTGCCAACAGACGCACCGACTTCCTGCACAAGGTATCGACCGAGATCGTCAAAAACCACGACGTCATCGGCATCGAGACCCTGCAGGTGAAGGACATGCAAAAGAACCGCAAGTTGAACAAGTCGATCTCCGAGGTCAGCTGGTCGGAATTCCATCGGATGCTCGAGTATAAGGCCGGCTGGTACGGGAAGACCGTCGTGAAGGTCGGGAAGACCTTCGCCTCGAGCCAGCTCTGTTCGGGTTGCGGCCATCAGCACAAGGACGTGAAGCATCTCGGCTTGCGTGAATGGACCTGCCCGAGTTGCGGGGTCCACCACGACCGTGATGTGAACGCAGGACTGAACCTCAAACAAGAAGCCGAGCGCCTGTTGGCTTCTTCAACCGTCGGGACGACGGGGCTAGCCTGATCAGGTTTCTCTCGATAGAGAGGATAACTCAGGAATCCTCCAACTCTAAGCGAAGCCTAGGTGGAGGTAGTTCAAGCAGCGTTTCTTCATATTCCGATACCGGGTCTGAGTCATAAAGGCATAGTCATCCGCATAAACCGTCCCTGTTGCATCCGTCACGTCGTTCCCATCGACCCGGATCGTCTCGACCGGGTTCGCCGCGATGATGGAGTAGCGGCCGTGTTTGCCTTCCGCGCGACTTTCGAGTAATACCTTTCGTTCACCTTGCAGACGGTGGAAGATTGCCACCGGTGTGAGTTCGTCACCATTGATCGTCCGTTGTTGCATTGAAAGAACCTCCTTATAATGGGTAATAGAAAGGGGATATGCCGATGTCAGTCTTACGACCCGACCAATTTTCAGGTGAAGCGTTGACCGAACACATCGAACTCGAGGACACGCTGTCACCTTACGTTGATATCAAATCCTATGAACTGAATCTTGAATATTTTGAGGCAGTCGTTCGACATGCCCAGCAATTGTTTGATGCGTTGTTCGAAGAGGGCGACCCCATCCGAATCGTTTGGCATGTATATGGACAGCCCGTCAAACCGACCCTCTTGTTCCGTTATATCCGGGATAAATCGGTGCGCTTCAAGACGACCGCCACATCATGCACATTCGATGACGAACCGTTATGGATGTTCACCGTGCCGGTAGCAGACAAGTCCGAAATCCGTGTACGACCACTCCTCGAGGCGATTTGTTATCAAGATTTTTATACAAAATCGAAACCGCGTTTGAACGGAAAATACACGACGCATCCGTTCGTTCAGTTCATCCACGAACGAGAGGGGCACGTCTTGTTCGTATACGATGACCGCGGTGCGTACATCCGTGGTACGTCACCAACCTACCTCCAATCGCTCAAACAAAAAATCTCCTCGTCCCGCATGCCCAATCGGACATGAAGGACGAGGAGATTCCCCGTGTTGCCACCTTCGTTGAAAGACGCTTTGTCTTCCCACTCATCGCGAACCATCATTCGCTGTCCCCGATAACGGGAGGACCCGTCAGAGCCTACATGTCGGTCTGAACGCTCAAAAGCCCATTCACGCAAGGCACGACACCGGTTCGCATCGACCACCGGCTTTCTGAAGACGTCCCTTCGCGCTACTCTTCTTTCTCATCGCGAGTTCGTATGAATGTTATCGTTACTTTAACGGGATGAAGATGCGTTGTCAAGGATCATTTGATCGAAGCATGTTCCACCTGACGTTTTCCGATGAACGTGAACGTGATCCCCAATGCCAGGAGGGGGAGGAGCCACCACTTCGTAAAGAAGAAGAGGGTGCCCCGATACATGAACCACTCCATGCCCAAGTAGGCAATCAGTGTGACCAAGGGAGCGATAGACAAGCGCTTCAAGTGCAATGCGATGGCGACCCCTAGTCCGATCGTAAACGTTGGAACGATCACGAGTTGCCAAAGATATGGGTCAATATAGTGAAACATGGAGTGTTCTCCTTTCAATGATTAGACACGACATATCAGACAGATTTCTTCTTTTTCAACAATCCGACGAAGATGAACGAGAACAAGAGCGAAATCAGCGGGAAGATGACATTCCACGAACTGAGATGGTTGATATCGAATGGACTGTGGTCATAATAGACGGCAAAGTACGTCAATTCGATGATGGCGTTCAACAAGAACGTCACCACAGGGCCGACCCAGATTCGTTTCATGATCATGGCGACCACGACACCGCCGCCGATGGTGAGGACCGGGACGATGACGAGCTGCCAAAGGAACGGGTCGATATAATCAAACATGGAGCATCCCCCTTATAACGATTTGTACCCTAGGAAGTATGGGCGCCACATCGGGTCATGGATCGAGTTGATTTGAAGCATCTCGCCCCCGGCATGGATGAAGAACTCGTCATCGAGCATGATGCCGATGTGGGACGGGCCCGATTTATACGTGCCGGCGAAGAAGATGATGTCCCCGCGACGACCACTTGTGATCCCTGTCCGTTTGTTCTTGAAGTGTCCGCTATACCAATAGCCCGACACGTTCGTACGACCGCCGATCTTCCCGGCCTGGTTGGTCGCATAATGGATGAGACCGGAACAGTCGAACCCACCGTTCAGCGGTGACTGCGAGCCCCACGTGTACGGTGTCCCGAGATGTTTCACGGCGGCGTTGATCAGACGCTCTTTTTGCGAGTTGTCCCGTTTCTTCAACAAGGCATCCTGCTTGATGCGGATGTCTTTCGTCTTGACGTAGACGGGACGCCAGTCGTACTGGATGAGATACGAGTCGCCACTCTTCCCACGTGGGTAGATGCGACGACCGGCATCGAGATACCCGATCGGACGGGTGTCGTTCGGGTTGGCGTAGAACGGCGTCTTCTTCGTCGTCCCGTAATGGGCGGCCGTATAGACGCTCGCCGGTTGGATCGCTTTCGGTTTCGTCTCGGCGATATATGGGTTCAACACGTACACGCGTTTCCCGGACGGAAGACGGACGTGCCAGAAGTCGGCATCAATCGAGCGGAGCCCGACAAGTTTCGTTCCACGTGGCAACGTGCCGGCCGGACGACCGTACGCGACGTCAGCCGAGAAGTAAGGTGTCCCGTTGAACTGCGTATAGAAGACCGTTCCTGCCTTCGGTTTTGCGGTCGGTTTCGAGACGGCGAGGTAGCCCGTCGCGACATAGCGATACGTCCCGTTCAGACGGATGCGCGTGTAGTACCCACTCGTCCCGAACGTTTCGACGACTTGCCCGCGTTTCAAGGAACCGACTTGTTTCGCGACAGACGTCGAAGCGTACACTTCGACCTCGTTATAACGAGAGTACCGCATGCCCGTCGATTCGAAGCGAGGCGGTTTTTTCGTACTCGTCACGCTCGTCGGGATGAAGTAGTAGTTCCCTTGCGTGAAGATGCGGGTATAGTTGCCCTTTGTCCCGTAAATGGTGACGAGTTGTCCGCGCTTCAGGCTGAGGGACGTCTTCGACGACAGGACCGTCCGTGCGTAGACCGGCGTGTCTTTCGTGATGTACCGTTGTCCCGTCTTGAGCGGTGCCGGTTTTGTCGTGCCGAGCGATTTCGTCTCGACGAATAGGAACTGGCCGCGCGTATAGATGCGTGTGAAGTCGCCGTCCGTCCCGTAAATGGTGACGAGCTGACTTCGTTTCAGCGACCCGACGACTTGTTTCTTGTCTGTGTCCTGATAGACGTTGATTGCGGCGAGCGCATAGCGGCTGCCTGTCTTCGTGTAGCGTGGCATCTTGTCGGCGAGCACGTCGCGTTTCATATAGACGTAGGCGCCGTCCTTGAAGAGGCGGGCAGTGTCTCCGATGGTGCCATAGACGCTCGTCTGTTCACCGCGGACGAGGGAGCCGATGATCTTGCCGGATGCATCGGTGTAAGGCGATGTCGTCAAGACGAACTGGGTGCCCGTCTTGATCGGACGAGTGCTCGTCGCATCTAAGGCGACATAGCCGAAGCCGTCCGCCGTCTCGATGCGAAGCATCGAACCGACGACAAAACCGTTGAGGGTCTGCCCGGCCTCGAGTTCGGTGATTGTTTCCCCGTCTGGAGCGGACAAGACGACCGCACCTGCTTTCGCGTAGCGGGTCACTGCTTCTGGCATCGTCTCTCCGAGGGCGTCACGGGCGACATACGTCCCATCCGTTGTGAGAAGACGGTCGCCCTCGAGGTCGAAGACGTCGACGGCTGTCCCGATTGGGAGGGTTGCGACGGGGTTACCGGAAGCGTCGAGCGCATCCGTTTCTGTCTGGGTGTAACGTGTGACGGCATATCGGACGTCGTCATTTCGAACGAATCCGTTCTGTGTATCGACCGTGACGGACGTATGGGTCTCGGTCACGTCCTGGATGTCGACACGCTTCGGCTCATCCGTGACGAGCAGGATGCTGGATTCCTCCGGGTCGGCATAGAGCGTCGTGCCGGCAGGGAGCATGGCGTCGGACCCGACCGCCTGTGCGGTGAGAGTCCAATAGAAAGTAAAGAGAACAAGCAAACTGAAGATTCGTTTCAAGCGTTCCACCTCGATTCATGAAATTTACATTTTTTAGTATATACATAGTGGAGATGAAAAAGGTTGCTTATTTCGATAAAAGGGAAATGATTGAAGGAATCTGTGATCAGCATTCCACTCGTTCGTTTTCGACCATCTGTGCTATGATAAACGGGGAAAGGAAGGGACAACGATGGAGACACTCAACATGAAACAACTTTCTGACGACCGGTCGGCCCATCAGGTGGCCGGCGATCTCGACGCGATGCGGGCGCTCATGCACGACTCGTTCCGATATGTCGATTCGAGCGGGCGTCAGTTCGATAAAGAGACGTTCTTAGACCAGTTCGTCGACCCGACAGCGATTCAATGGATCGCACAGGACACGGTCACGTTCGATGAGACGGTACGCGGCGACCTCGCCGTCGTCCAACTTTTGTTAGAAGAAAAATTTATCCTCGGCACGAACGCCTACGAAGGTCGGTTCTGGATGCTTCATCTTTATGTGAAAGAAGATGGCGTCTGGTTATGGCAAGGCGGACAGGCGACGATGATCAACGAAGGCTAAGCGTTCAGGCACTCCAAACAGTGGGGTGTCTTTTTTAATAAAAGAAGGAAATGTGAATTTGAAAAATATATGACTATTTTAGAAAATTTATGTACCCTTTTGAAAAAGGACAGATTATAATAAATTTGTAAACGATTGTCATTATTCTTGAGGGGGACCCCACTTATTATGAAGCAACCGAAATATGCAGCACTTTTCTTAGCGACCACACTCGCATTCGGAGGTATCGCGCCTTCGACAATCGTCAACGCAGAGACGTCGGAAGACGTGACTGCTCCTGATGCACCTGTATTATCGGCACCACTCCACACATCGACATCACTCACGATCACAGGTGAAGTGGCTGCGAAAGCGGAGATCTTGATCAACGGCAAGACGTACGTCCGTACGATCCTCGAAGGTGGTGAGGCCGTCTTCAAGATGTCACCACAGTCGGTCGGTAAAGTCATCGACGTCCGTCTCGTCGACGCGAGCGGCAACATCAGTGAGACGACACGCGCCATCGTCGCAGAAGACCCAGAAGCACGTCCGGACGCACCGGTCATCAAACCGTTGACGGAGACGTCACGTGAAGTGCGCGTCGTCGGGGAGCCGGGACAATATGTCGAGCTCTCGATCGGTAGCAGCACGTATAAAGGGAAGTTCGATGCGAACGGTCTCTACCGTCGTGGCATCGCGCCGCAACCGGCCTACTCATGGCTCTCAGCGAAGACGATCACGACGAAAGGCGCGACGAGCGACGTCTCGAAACGTAGCGTCTACAAAGACCGCATCGCACCAAAAACGGCGACATTGACTCAATCGGTGACGGCGGCATCCTATGGCGTCTTCGGAAAAGCCGAGCCATATGCGACGGCCATCGTCAAGATCGGCACGAAGTCATACACGGCACCGGTCATGTCGACTGGGAAGTTCATCGTGAAGATTCCACGTCAAGCGATGGGGCAGAAGATGTCACTCGTCATCCGTGATGGTGCAGGAAATGTCAGCCAACCAAAGGCGATCACGGTACAGCACGCGCTCTACAACAACTTCCACCGTGTCTACTTTGAAGGGATGAAGGTGACGGTTCATAAAGAAGTCTTCTACGCAGATGCGACGACAAAATATGCGGACACGTTCGTGCCACTCTTCTTCGGACATCCGTCGAAGTCAGGCCTCGGGTTCCTTCTCAGCAGCTACACAGAGGACGGGTCGGTCGCTGGATTTGAAAAGTTGACGCTCCGTGTCGGTCGCGCGACGTATTCGCAAAACATCGACGAGTACGATGTCTACTATGACGAGTTCGATGACGGCTCGGTCGAAGAGTCATACTTGTTCGAACCAGATGCGAAACTCATCAGCTTCGTCGACAAGTACGTCCGTCCGGAAAACCGGATCACGGTCATGGTCCAAGGAGTGGACTACGACCTCGAGTTCAACTTATCGGGTGCGGAGAAACGCGCATTCATCCAATCGCTTCAATACGCAGGATACTAATTTCTTAGGACCGGTGGAGACATCGGTCTTTTTGGTGAACGGAGTTGCAACATGAAAGATAAGCGAGATCTCATCTATTCGCTAAAAACCCTGCCGGTGACCCCGATCTCCTCAAGTCGATTCCTATGGTGGATGAAAGCATTTCTTCTATTATTACTCCTCGGTTGGTGCATGACGATGCTGAACGTCGTGAGTGAGAACTCGACGGAGCGTTATATGAAAAACGAGTACGGTGTCGAGGAAATCTATTTCATGGAGGAAGAGCGCTTCTATTATGTGATCGATCGCCAGTTCAAATTCGAGCGGTTCTCGAGCGCGACCGAAGACCACGGGTACTTCCGGATCGAGCAGATCGACTACACGGACCGATACGGCAATAAGGTCGACTTTCGCTTCATCAAAGTCGCCGGGATCTTCTTTGACCGGACCAATCATGAGGCCAATTACCGTGTGCTCGAGCGAAAGAAATCAAGTGAGCGACCATTCGACGAGTGAATCGACATCTTGTCGAAACATTTTTGTTACATTTTTGAAACATAAACCGATAAGTATCGTAGAACGATGTGGGGCGCATGCTCCAGAACAAACGAAAGAGGGGAAAACATGAAAGCACGATTCAAGCAGTTCGTGGCGATGGTGACGGTTCTCGTCCTCGTCCTTTCGTTCCTGCCGCCAGCACTCGCTGACAGCGGAAACGGGATGACCAATGCCACATTACTCACTCCGGGGGAAGCGGTCGAATTCACGACCGGCACGGACCCGGTCAACACGTATTGGTTCAAGATGGAACGAGAGACGTCCGCGATGACACATATGGAAGTCACGTTCGAATCTTCGAAGCTCGCGAACATCAGCGTCTACCCGAGCGCCGACATGGCGGCGAAGGATGAGACGTTCGACCGTTACCGCGCGAGCGCGACGAAGGAAGAGGAAGAACAGACGGCCAAGATCGACTTCCCGTTCGCATGGGAAGGTCCATATTACATCAAGGTCGAGTATATGCCGATGGATCTCGGAGAAGAAATTCCAGGCGAAGAGATTCCAGGGGATGTGCTCCCGGTCGACGGGGAAGAGCCGACAGACCCAGGCATGCCGGATCTCGCGTCAGACATCAAGCTCGTCGTCAACCCGGTCAAACTCCCGGTCAAATACGAGCAGGTCGGCGGCGACATGTGTGCCGTCGAATCAATCGTCCAACCGGCACCGGAACGTGACTCGATGCTCAAGCTCATCCGTCGCGTCCAAAGTGAAGTACTCGGCACGTCACAGGAAGGTCGCGACTTGTCGGCCCTTTACTACCGTGCCTCACCTTATATCGTCAAGGCGATCACGTTTGACGGCGAGAAGCGCAAAGCTGCCCTCACCGACTTGAAGACGCTCCGTCCGTTGTTGACGGCACTCGTCGACAAGAAGGCGTATACGCTCAAAACTCAGGACGCGGCGGCGATCAACCGTCTCCACGCCTTGGTCGACGCGAGCGTACCGACCGCGCTACAAGGCGAAATCGGCGAGATCGCGACAGCGCTCGAGATGGACTCGCTCGCCGGGACTCCGGTGACGGACCTCTTCGGCAAGATCGGAATGACGATCCAAACGGACGGCAGTGACGCACCGCGTTACATCGTCAAATACAAATCGTCACCAAGCACGTCGATCGGCAAGATGAACGCGATGAGCGACGTCTCGGCCGAGCGGATCGCCATCGGGAAACCGTCTGACTACTTCGCGCTCGTCGATGTGGAAGAAGCGTCGACGAAGATGCAGGCACAGGCGAAGTCGACGCTCGAGTCGGACCGTAACGTCGAGTATATCGAACCGGTCCAGACGTATCAGTCGTTCGCGACCGACGTCAGCCTCGACTACCAATGGGCGATCAACCAGAAGTCGGTCCTCGAGCCGTTCGCGAATGCAGGGATCGGCCTCGACAAGTATGAGGCGTTGAACTTGCCGAAACGGTCGATCAAAGTGGCCGTCCTCGACACTGGGGTCGACCATCGTCTCCTTGACCTAAAAGGTAAGGTCGATGTCGCAAACGCGAAGAACTTCGTCGACCCGAACGGGGAAGGCGACGCGATCGATGACCACGGTCACGGGACACACGTCGCCGGCGTCATCGGTGCGACACGTGACAACGGCGTTTCGATGCGCGGGATCGTCCCGAACGTCTCGATTCTGCCGGTGAAAGTGCTCGATGCGGGCGGTTCTGGGGACACGGACCAAATCGCACTCGGGATCAAGTATGCGGTCGACGCAGGGGCGAAAGTCATCAACATGAGCCTCGGCGGCAACGAGAGCCGTACGCTCGGATACATGTTGAAGTATGCGTATGACCGTGGCGTCGTCATCGTGGCGGCGACAGGGAACGATGCGCAGTCTCGCGTGTCGTATCCGGCATCATCGAAATATACGATCTCGGTCGGCGCGACGAACGCCTTCGGGATCGTCTCGGATTACTCGAACTACGGCATCGGGGTCGACGTCGTCGCACCTGGCTCGAAAGTGGCGAGTCTCGTACCAGACGGGAACGTCGTCTATATGGACGGGACGAGCATGGCGACGCCACACGTCGCTGCAGCCGTCGCGCTCCTCAAGTCGTATCACCCAGATCTTTCGGTCGAAGACGTACGGACGCTCTTGCAGCGGACGGCAGACCCGATCGCCTTCTCGGGTGGGGACGCACCGTACGACCCACGCATGAGTGACGGGTTCGAGTATGTGTTAGAAGAATTGGGCATGACGCTCCCGGCGTATTACAACCCGGTGAGCGGATTCGGGAAGGCGAACGTCTACCGCGCCGAGTCGATGCTCAAATTGAACGCCTCTGGCGCGAAAGCACAGGACAACTCATCGACGTTCAAGACGAAAGTCACGTCGGGGACGACGGTCCGCGTGTATAAAGGAGAGAAGTTGATCGGACGGGGCACGTCGAAACAGACCGTTGCCGCCTTCTCGATTCAACCGCAAAAAGCAGGGGCGGTCCTTCGCGTCGTCTATACGAACGGGAAGTATGAGACGAGCGAACGTGTCGTCGTAAAATCCGGCACACGTCCAGGGCAACCGATGGTGAACACACTCCGTTCTGGCGCGAAGTCGGTCACGGGTCGCGGTGACGCCGGGATGCGTGTCGTCGTCCGCAACAGCAACTATCAAGTGTTGGGACGCGGAACGGTCCTCCCGAACGGTACGTTCTCTGTGAAGACACGTGCGCTCAAGAAAGGCGAGACGATCAACGTCCACATCGAGGACTTGAAAGGTCGCGCAGGCAAGATGAGCAAGACGACTGTACGATAAGAGAATTCGATAGAAGAGACGGGTATGCCGAGCGATCGGGATACCCGTTTTTTGATGGGTCGGGGAGGAGGGCGAAACAAAAAGGGGTCGAAACCCCCTCTCAGCGAGATTATTATGAAATCTTAGCACCTTTTTGCGTGTAAGAAATGTAGATGTTTAAAGCGTTTGTAGAGTCGATATCTTTCTTAGTAAACGCCTTATAGTTTGACCCCATCCACCCCTCATCTACTTTGAACAAGAGTAAAGCGTGTGTTACTCCATCACCAATGATAACATTATCAATCCCTGCCAAATCGTAAACAAGTGACTTCAATTGTTCACTTGAATCGCAGTCCGCTTTTCCTCTAAATAATACATCATATGCGGATTTTAAGTTTTTATCACCCTCAACTGATTTTGCATTGTACTTGTTATAGAGATACGTGTACATATTGTTTGTACGGTACATCTTCTCATACGTTTTTAGTGACATACTACCGTCGAAATAAGGCTCTAACGCTTTCTCTGCCATCAATAAATCAACATTATCCGGTCTACGGAAGTTAGGGTCATTCCTATCATCAGTACCCCTCTCCCCATTCAATACACGTTGGATATGGGCGCTAAACCCAAACTCAGCCGAATCATACTTCGCATCAAACTCCGCCTTCACCCGTTTATATACCGCATCATACTCCGCCTGCGTATCGACCCCATATGTGTGACTTCCGTAAACCGTCCGAGTGATTCGATCGTTTGAATACGGCGCACGGAGATAAGAAGTAGGCAACCATCCCGTCTTCCCACCGACTCGGACACGGGACCACTTGCCGTACTCCCCAGTCTTGACGACGCGACTCCAAGATCGGACCGTCGTGATCTGTCTCCCTTTCGTCGACCACGTCGCGTACAAGTCCGTCGTTCGGTTCACGAGATACTCCGTCGAAATCAATGACGGCATGAGCATGTCTGACGGCACCCATCCCGTTTTTCCTTTATACGTGATCTTCGTCCAACTTCCAGACGTCGCATTTTGATAGACGGTCGTACCGAACGTGAGCGGGAGAATGACCTTCGCTTTCTTCGACCGTGAGGCGTACACTTTCGTATACTCCGTTGTCACCCGTTCAGCCGTCACGGTCGTCGATGCTGATTTGGCTTGAACAGTTAGGTCGGTTACGGGAACAAACTCGATCGGTGAGAGGATGAAGCATCCAATCAGTCCGAACGAGATGGATGCTTTCAATAGTTGTCGCATAGTGGAATCTCCTTTAAGTCTTCATTGATTTCAGTATAGGACAATCCCTTACCAGACATCCGTCACGTTTCAGACGAAAAGGGAATCGATTTTTCAGTTTCTCAAGACAGAATCGGTGAGTAAAGAATCGTGCCAAATCGTAAATCCAGGCTAGGCAAATAGTCCTCACGAGTATGAATCATCCGGACCAGTCACCGATTCGTGTGTAGTTGGAATAAGGGATGCTATTTTGGATATGTTTGGTTTTGTGAAAGAGGTCAATGATTTTATGAGTTGGAAATATCATTGGTGAAGATTGGTCTTGTAAATTTGATGATGTAAAATAAATTTTATAGGTAATTAATGGTATAAAAATGGTTTTCAACGAGTATTTCGGCTTAAATCGCATGAAATCAACAAAAATCGACTTGTTTCGACATTTCCAAAATAGGTAAATCTAAAAATGAATTAAACTAAAATCTCCAAAATTCAAAAACGTTACCATTTTTGCGAAAAAAAACGCTTGTGTCGCTTGGAAGGGTTATGTATATTATGGATGTAAGGTTTTCCAAGAACAGTCTTGGTAAATTGTTCAAGATGATTCTTGCAAAGACTTCTACCGGGGGAGAACGCCTGGTCTATTGAAGAGTCGGTTACATAATCATTAGTACTTTATTCATTGTTATGGATACATGACTCCGAACGAGATCGGTTGGGCAAGGACGGTAGAAAAACCTATCTACCTAAGGGAGGATTTACATCAGATGGCTAAGAAGAAACAATTCGTTACTGCAGCGGCAGCGTTCGCAGTAGCAGCATCAGCAGTAGCGCCTGCAATCACGGCAGACGCAGCATCAACAACGGTCCGTCTTTCATCGGACTACGTACGTGGGGGAGACCTCAACGCAGCGCTTGACAAAGAATACAAGGGCAGCGAGATCCACTGGTACAAATCTTCAGTAGACATGAACAAACTTGGTGTCTTCCAAACTGCTAAAGGTTTTGTAAAAGGCCAAGGCATCCGTGTTGAGAAACGCGTTCGCGTATTGAACTACGCACAAGAAATCAAACCTGAATCTGAATTCGTATTCGAGCAAGGCGTTCCTGTTTCAGGAATCCGCATTCAACCAGTTCTCTTCGCAGACGGTGTTGTATACAACAAGCCACTCTCAGTAGCTGGATTCAGCACTGAGAAAGTTGGAGAGTTCGAAGGAACACTCACTTACGCTAACAAAGCTTACGGTACTGTAACAAAAACTGTTAAGTACAAAGTAGTTAACTCTGCACCAGAAATCGAAGAGTTCAAAGCGACTTCTGCTGATGCACTTACAGTTAACTTCAACAAAGAAATCGACTTCTCGAAAGCGAAGTTTGAAATCAAACGTGGATCAGTTGTTGTTAACGCAACAGTTGTCCCATCTGAAGATAAGAAGTCTGCGAAGCTTGAGTTGGCTAGCAAACTTTTCGAAGGTGACTACACAGTAACTGTTTCTGGTCTTACTGAAGATGCACTTTCTAAGACATCAGCAGTAATGAACGAAAAAGTTAACTCTATCGAGCTTTCTTCTACAACTGCTCCTACAAATGCAGGTAAAACAGAAGCTAAAGTTGGTTACAAAGTCATGAACCAATATGGTGAAGACATCACTTCATCTCCACTTGCATCTGGAATTGAGTGGACTGCTTCAAATGGTGTCACTGCTAAAGATGACAACAAAGGTGTTCTCTCTTTGACTGCCGATGAAATTAAAAAAGGTGACATGATTGCGGTAACAGGTATTAATGCTTCGACTAACACAGTCATTTCAAAAGTAATCACAATTGCTGATGTGGCAGTTTCTGATTCACTTTCATTCGGATCTGTTTACCACAAAGACGGAAAGCCATTCTCAGGTGTAACACCGGTTGGTGAATTCGCTCTTCTCGTAAACGGAATGGATCAGTATGGAAAAGCATTGACAGCCGAAGAAATTAACGCAGGTTTCATCTTTACATCATCTAACCCAGCTGTGCTTACTATCGATGAAGTAGTTGCTGGACTTGGCGCGGACAAGGATAAACTTGGTCTTAAGTTCACGGATGGTGGTAGCTATTCTAAAGGTGGCACTGTAATCATCACTGCTATCTCTAAAGCGACTGGTAAAGTGGCTCAATATGAAGTGAAGGTTGCTGCGGCGCCAGCACTTGCTGCATTCAACATTGCTGCTCCAGCTGAAATGATTGCTGCAAACGAAACGGTTGAAATTCCATTCACTGCAGTCGATCAGTTTGGTAACGCTTTGACTAAGTTTGATGAACTTAATAACAAAGTCACATTCTCATCAAACAAACTTAAACTTGTTAAAGGTAAAGAGGGTGTAGCTATTCTTGAGTACACTGCTGGTGCTAAAGGCTTCGATGTACAAGTTGCTACAGTTCCTGCAACTGGTAAAGTGTCACAACTTAACATCGACGTGAAAGAAGCTGCTTACGCTGCAACAATCGAGTCATTGAAAGATGTTAACACAACTGTTGCGGTTGGTGGTCAGACAACTCTTGACTACTCAAACTTCGTTGTTAAAGACCAGTATGGTCGTGCGTTCGACTTGAAGGGTAAACTTGGTTCAGGTCAAGATGACTTAAAAGTTGTTGTGACTGAAACTGAAGGTGAAGGTGCTGTCGCTGTAACGGATGCTAACTTAACTGAAGATGCGTCTAAGTTTGTTGTTTCAGGTTCAGAAAAAGGAACTGAAATTCTTACTTTCAGCTTGATGAAGGATAACAAATCAGTATCTACAAGCCCGCTCAAAGTAACTTTCACGGCTGTTGATAAGTCTGCATACGCTTCATTCGAAATCGCTGAAATTGGAACACTTTATGCTGATGGATCGACTGCCGAAACTCATACACAAGACTTCAAAGTATACGGTGTGAAAGCTGACGGTTCTAAAGTTCTTCTTCCGGCTTCTTACTATACTGTAATTAAAGATGATTCGGTTCTTGATTTTACAACTGATGGTAAGTTGAACTCAGTTCTTGATGCAGAAACATCTACTGAATTCGGCGATAAGAACGAAATCACTTCAAAAATCACTGTAGTTGTAGATGGTGAAAAATCACCAGTTACACTCATGAAAGAAGTAACGATTTCAAAAGTTGCTCCTAAAGCTGAAAAGATTGAATTCAAAAAAGACACTGTAGTTGATGGTGTTGCTAAGTTCAAAGCATCTGATCTTGCTGATACAGATGATGCAACTGCATTGAAAGATATTCTTAAAGTTACTGACCAGTACGGAGTAGGAATCTCTGCTATCACACCAGTAATTACAGTCACAAACTTAGATGATAACACTGCAGAAAATGGTGCGCTTGCAGTTGATAAAAATGGTACTGCAACTGTAGATATCCAAAATGCTCTTGCATCAGACATGTTCATCGTAACTTACCTCCTTAATGGTAAGACTGTAACTGTCAAAGGTCTTGTTGAAGGTACTCTTTAATAAAATTAAACGAAACGTTGTCCGCTAACTCGAGGTCTAATTGACCTCGAGGATCCGGACCGGATAATTCCGAACTATCATGTTGAATTGAATGGTGTGACTCCATTCCTCATCAAACAGTCAACGATGAGTGTCTAATCCTCCTGGGTCCAATCATGCACTGATATGTGTGAGGGGCTAAGTCAGGTGAAGTCGTACTCGAAGCAGTCGAGGCGGGACTCTTTAAAAAGTAACTATGATCAGGTCAACGAATCCATGTAGGCAGAATGAATCGATCGTCTTCGCGAATCGCTAGGAGTTCGAAGATGATTCTCCCGAATGCAATGTCGGGTTGAGGAAAGTGTGAATTGACTGTTAATCGCTTTCTTGCTCATATCTGAATAGTGGAGGTCTACGGTTACTAAAAATAGGGATAAACATGATGGAACGTTTGAAGTCTTTATGGAAGAGGTGGATCAGCACCCGTGAAGCCATAAAGATGGCAGCAGGTTCATAGTAGTGTCGATCACTAGCCGGTTGTACTTATGTGGTAACACATGGGGAGGATAAAACTAGTGGGAGCGAAGGAACCTAGTCAGTCAGAAACAGTTGCTTATTTCCCCAAAAATGAGAAAACTGATTGATGACGACACGAATTAGTAGTCACTCTGATGATCTCTTAGACCACCTCTTTCCAAATTGGAGAGAGGTGGTTTTGTTGTTTCGTTTCTTTTTGAATTAAAGGGGAAACAAAATACCAATAAAATACATAAATTAGGACTTGTATCTAAAAGAAAATATTGGTAGATTTGATATAGGGGAAATGAGCAATTTGAACTATGATTGACGGCACGCCGTATGCGCTGAAAGGCGCACGTATGGTGTAGGCCCGAACCGAAATCTGAGTCTATTGGCTCAGTATAAGACGGGAATAGCGCAGAACAACTCATCAATGCGGTGGGAGGGACGTACAAAGGAAACTTGTCATTAACTGCAAATGGATTAAACGATATTGTTTATGGTCCAACTTCAGGGATGCGTACGATCGATGGTAACGTAACCATCACAGGTGATACTTCAGGTGATATTGATCTTCGCAACCTTACAATCACAGGTAATTTGACTGTCAACACACCAAATGCAACAGTCAATAACTCAGCGACGGTTAATGGGACGATTGACATTCAAGATGTTAAAGATGGCACTTGGAATGAACGTACGAACGGCAATACGATTGTAGTCAATGATACTACAGGTATTCGTGTAGTCATTTCTGAAAATATTAAAGTCAATTCTTTGACTTTGAATCAGCCAACTACATTAGAAGTAAGCAGCGGTGCTACATTTGAAAAACCAGTAGTTGTAGTAAAACCGTCGACAATCGTTTCTTCTCAGTCTATTCAAGTACAACCTGGACAGGATGTAGAAGTTACATTGAAATCTTCGAAAGAAGATGAGGGCGTCGTAGTTTCTGGCTCTGGAGATGCAATCGATTCTTCTGAAGCTATTGCTAAACTAAAAGAATTGACAGACCTTCTAACTGAAGCGAAGAAATTCAACTATGATCCAACATTAGACTTTAAGTCAATTTCGACTTTAAGCGTTAGCGAGAAAGCGATTACTCTTGATTTAACTGAAGATGTTGTGGCTATCTCGAACTATTGGGAAGCATTGAAGAAGAATGAAGCTACGAAGGATGAACCAGTAGAGTATGCCGCGGGACGTTATGCATTGAATACTCTTGCGCGTTACATGGGCGCCCTTAAGAGTACAAAAGATTCTTCTATCGAAGAAATTGTTTACAGTGGCGTTTCATACACGTGGGATGTGGATGGAACCTTGAAAGGAAGCAACTGGAAAGATGAAGAAGGAACAACTTTAATGTCTGTTGTCTTCCCTAAGATTGAACAGCCGCTCGAGTTCAAACTTGTAGATGATCAAGGGTTTGAAATCGATATTACTTTCAATGTTGAATGGCCAGAATTGACTTCGAACACAGAAAATCCAACAAACTAATTGAATTGAAAGTGTCAATCTGTAAATTTAAACTGATCCTTGTTTTACGGATAGTTTAATTAAAATTGTTTCGAATTCTATGCGAAGATTAGATGACCTCGATATTGCTCCGGGGTCATCTTTTTTTGGTTCCATTGCTTACGTTCGCTGCTGTAATAGTTGAGAATGAGCAAATGGCCGAATGTCTCCTGTAGATAATACTTACACGATCAACGTGGATAGCTTGAAAAAATTCTTAGAAGAGTTCGATGAGTATCTCACTACATCGCAAATTTAATTTTTTGTACGGATCTAGCTCATGCTAAGGTCGTTTTTGCGTATTGAGGAACAGACAAGTGATAACGGATTTGAAAATCTACAATCAAGATAAGTCCTAGAATTTGAGAAAACCATTCTCTCCTTTTCTATAAAATGTAAAATAAGTACTGCTCATTTATGTATACTAATATAGGGGAAATAAGCAAGGATTGACGGCACGCCGTATGCGCTGAAAGGCGCACGTGCGGTGTAGGCCTGACTCGAAAGCCGTTATACGGTATAAGGCAGGAATAGCGTAGTGAAAACGACTTCGGTCACAACACTCACTCAATTAAACGAAGCTCTCCAAGATGCTACTGTACAGCGAATTCGTTTATTGAACGATATCACAGGTGATCTTACACTCACACGTAAGGTCGATTTAGCATTAAACGGATTCAAGGTGACTGGAAATGTCGGGATCAACCATAATGAAGCCGGTACGGTCACGATTGAAGCTGGGACGATTGAAGGTGGTTTGACCGTCAACACTCCAAATGCGACAGTGATTAACAAAGCGAACGTGACAGGTACAGTTTTGATTAAAGATGTAGCAGAAAGTACGTTTGACAACAGTGGATATTTAGCTGAGCTTCGGTTAGAAGATACGAATGGAGCACGGATTATTAACCGTCAGGCTGAATTGGTAAAAGTAATAACAATTGATACATCGGCTTCCGTAAATTTTGAAGGAGAGTTTGACGAGGTGAATGTATTGAAACAAGCATTTCTCACGTTCAGTCCGCAATCAAAAATCGAGACCATTTCAGCGGCTGACGATGTGATGGTTCAAGTCGTCAAACCAGAAGATGTAGTCATTAACCATGTGCCTGTGAAATTCAATCCTATCGTTCTATCGCAAAATGAACTTGCGATTCAAAAAGATATTCGACAATTGTTAAGAGAAATTGAAATTTTATTAAATGATGATTTATCGAAAGATGATGTTGTGGAGAATATTTTCGAAAAGTTTCAGAGTGTGAACACGCTATTAATGTCACTAAATAGTGACGAGGTAGGAGAAAAAGACGATTCGTTTGAGTATCAACGTTTAGCACTGGCCTACTGGAATATGAATAATGAGTTTCAGAAACAATTACCTATTCCACAACCTTTAGAAGACGCGATGAAGACATTCGTTCCGACAATCCAAAACGCTGAGAATGAGACTGGTGCATATATTGCCCTACCTACCGCTTCTGAAGGGATTTACTTCTATATTTCGTCAGACGATATTCAAGATAGCAAGTATATGATTCCTGCCCGTCCCGACAAAAACGGCGAGGTTCGACATGTCGTGATAACATACACGTTCCAAACAAATTATAAACATCTGTCCAAGACGATTATTTTGCATATTCCACATGGAGATGAAGCAATCACATACGAGTATGCAAAGGAAGGTCAACATTTTCCACAATATGATTACATCACAAGTTCGAAATTTGAGTTTGGTATGCTAAACTCGTATCACATTATGTTTGAAGAAGGTTCTACTGTTCAAGAATTACTCGATTCACCACTCTTCAATTCTTCTGAACCTAAAATAAAACTGACTCCATTCCAATATGTGCGCGAGGATGTGTTGATTACCGAAGCATATCAGGCAGTCTTTAACTCTAAATTCAACAGTCGTATGTTGATTGTTGAGAAAACAGACGCTATTTCAGAAGAAACCGTAGGATATATCCCGGTTGAGGATGGCGGGGTCATGATAGACTTAAAGAATAATAGATTATTTGTAAAAGGTGATCTACTTACATCGGAAGTCTCAAAAGCTATCGAAGAAGCATATCCTACTATGTATCCGAATGAAGTATACGGGAATTTAAATTTTGCGAACCTGCTTGCTGCAGATGAGATACTGAAAACAGATATGCAACTCGCAGTCATAGGTGATGACAATTCACTTGGCATGTATCTCCTACGCTTAAAACAGGACGGAGAGAGATGAATTATAAAACTCGCTACTCTGATTCGATTAGAACTCTTTAAATAATTACACTATTAAAGATTGATAGAACATTAGGAAACTGAGTCTACCTAGGCTCAGTTTCTTTTTTATAAATCTATCCTCTTCTTAATCAGCTTTTTGATAAACTGAAGAAGAGTTGAAAATATTGTAAATGGTATGGTGATGATATGGGATGGATCCAATCGATACAACGATTCTTTATGATACGACGTGTCTTACCGCAATTGAAACGTGACGTGAATGTTTTACAAATCGGCTTGGACAATTTGAAGGAGCAGATGGTAGCGTGGGAATCTTCTAAGTCAAGCATTTCTCCAGAAGAAGTGATGCAGGAGAAAGGACGCTTTCATCATGTTTATGAACTGAGTGAACGAGGGTTCCTACTAGATGAAACGACACACACCAAACTGAAACATGAGGACGGTTCACTCCCATCTTCAGTCGTTTCATTGAATATGGCGTACGTTCGTGTATCAGGTGAGTTGTTGAATGTTTGGCGAGAACTCGATGAACGGGTTGAGCGCATCAATCAACGACTCCGTACATATTATGAGCAAATGGCATCTTTTCAACGAGATGTCGAAGCAGCGCGACGTCATTATATCGGTGACTCGTTACGGAAACGACTTCTCGGCGATTATCGAGGCGTATACGACTTCTTCAAGGATGACTCTGTTCCAGAAGCGACTTCGTTCATACAACTTTATCGAGGCTTAGATCGACAGGTGGAAGACTGGAATGAAACGTATGTGACCGAAGAATTGAAACGCACCCAATCCTTCTTTGACTCTATCGATGGGAAGTCGCTCGATGGCCAACAACGACGTGCGGTCATCGTCAATGAGGATGCGAACCTCGTCGTTGCAGGTGCCGGGTCTGGAAAGACGTTGACGATCGCTGCGAAAGTGAAATATTTAGTTGAACAAAAACAAGTACAGCCTCATGAAATCTTACTAATCTCGTTCACTAAAAAGTCAGCCGAAGAGATGAAGGAGCGAATCTGCGAACGGCTTCATATTCCCGTGGAGGTCAAGACGTTTCATGGGCTCGGGATGGGGATCATTGCTGAAGGTCGAAAGCAAAAGCCTCAAGTCGAGGACGAATTGAAAAAAGTTATCCGTGATTATTGTATGCATCAGTTCTATGAACATCCGCATCGTATGAAAGAACTGATCGACTTCTTCGGTTACTATTTCTACATTCCAAAAGGGATTGAAGAGTTTGAGACGGCCGGGGAATATCACGACTACAATAAGCATGTGGATTTAGAACCGCTACGCAGTAAAGTATGGAAATCCCTCACAGCTGCTGAGATGATTGCCACACAACAAAGACAGAAGATCACGATTCAAGAAGAGAAGGTCAAGAGTCTCGAAGAGGTCATGATTGCGAACTTCTTATTCTTGAACGGCATCGAATATGAATATGAGAAGAACTACCCTTATCAGACAGCGACTCGGTATCATCGTCAGTATCAACCGGACTTTTATCTGCCAGAATACGATTTGTACTTAGAACACTTCGGAATCAACCGGAACAATCGCGCCCCTTGGCTCAGTCCAATCGAGGAACAGAAGTATCTCGATGGTATGGAATGGAAACGACAGCTGCATCATGAACACGGGACGAAGCTGATGGAGACGTATTCATATTACCGGCAAGAAGGAAATTTGTTAGATCAACTACGATTGAAATTATTGAAGCAAGGTGTCGTCTTCCGGGAAATGGACCCGAAAGTAGTATTCGACAAGTTATATCGTACGAAACAGAAGAATCATTTTAACGACTTCGTCGATTTTGTGTCGAGCTTTCTTCAATTGTTCAAATCGAATCATTATACGGAGTCTCAATTTGATATCTTCGCACAGAGTTTGAACAAGAAGGACTTGTTTCATTATCAACGAGCACTCCTCTTCTTCCGTCTCGTCAAACCGATGTACCGGATGTATGAGGATCATCTACGACGAACGAACAAAATCGATTTCAATGACATGATCAACGAAGCGACTTCGATTGTTTCGTCCGATGCTGTTCATTTGCCGTACAAATACATCATCATTGATGAGTATCAGGATATCTCCGTCAGTCGTTATCATCTGATTGAAGCAATCCGGCAGAAGACGGGATCAACCGTCATGTGCGTGGGAGATGACTGGCAGTCTATCTATCGGTTTGCGGGGTCTGACTTGAGCCTGTTCACCGATTTTGAACATTATTTCGGGAAGAGTGCCTTATTAAAAATTGAGAACACGTATCGAAACTCGCAACAATTGATCGATATCGCTGGTCGATTCGTGATGAAGAATAAGCGTCAAATCCGAAAGAATCTCTCTTCCGGAAAACGACTGATCACACCTGTTCGCGTGATGGGGATCAAGGGGAAGAACGACTTTGAAATCGCCTTACGTAGAGCGCTTGATCAAATCGTTCAATCACATGGTCCGGAGTCGGATGTACTGCTCGTCGGACGGAACAACTTTGACATCAAGTCAATTGAGGGAAGCGCTTCGTTTCGAGTGAAGTATTTGAAAGATGAAGTGCAAGTGACCGACCGAACGCATCCGAATCTTCGAATCTCCTTTTTGACAGCGCACCGTTCAAAGGGGCTCGAAGCAGAAAACGTCATCCTGATTAATACGGCAAACAGTAAGAACGGCTTCCCGAACAAGATCATGGATGACCCGTTATTGTCATTCGTCCTTCAGAAACAAGAAGAGTTGGAGTTTGGGGAAGAGCGCCGTCTGTTCTATGTGGCGTTGACGCGGACGAAACACACGACGTATGTGCTGACGCCGGATGACCGCATGTCGACGTTCGTCCAAGAATTGATCAAGGAGCAACAAGTTCCGTATGAAATGGGAATCGAGGAAGGCAAGAGCATCCGGCATAATCCGAAATGCCCTCGTTGTCTGGATGGTCATTTGGTCATTCGCGAACAGGCAAATCGAAAGTCGACGTTTGTCGGTTGCAATCATTACCCGGGCTGTGACTATACCGCCAATCATCCAAGCATCATTCATGATCCGATTGTCTGTCCATCATGCAGAGGATATCTTGTGCTACGGGATGGGAAGAACGGTAAGTTTTATGGGTGTTTGAACTTCCCGATCTGTAAACATACGATGGAGCAAGAAGATGTGGAGCAGATGAAGCGGGTTGGGAAAAGAATGAATTGAAGGGAGAGAATCGCCGATGGCGGTTCTTTTCTTTTGGAGTAAATGAGGAGGCAGGCGTGACGAATCTTCTCGAACGATTGACCTCTAAAATTCGAAAACCCTTTTCCCTATCCGTGAAAATGAGAACCTTGAATGGAAAATCCTTTCATATAATAAAGCGTAATGATTTGAATGGAGGATAAATAACTATGAAACAATTAATGAAAACGTGGATTTCATCAATGCTTGGCGCGTTGTTGATTCTAGCGACAATCACGCCAGCAAGTGCGGAAACAGGTGTAGGTATCCTTCCGATCAATGGGACCGTTAGGGGGGAGTTGACGGAAAGTGATAGTAGTAAGATTTACAATTTAACGTTAGAAGAGGCTGGACGTTTTACGATTGACGTAACGTCTTCGGTATCTAACCGTGCATACATTGAAATTGTAGATGAATACAATGATACTGTGTATTCGGATGCTCTTTATGGAAGTGCTGAAACACCAGCGAGAGAAGTCACGAGCATTGACTTAGAAAAAGGAAATTATCAATTTATGATTTATGATGACTATGGAAAAGATGATGTTGGGAAATTTAAAATTTCTACACGTTTTTCTCCGATGAAGACAAATGATCAAGAACCAAACAATGGAACTGCTCAAGCACAAAACTTAGCCTTCGGAAAAAAAACATTAGGATACTTATCAGAGCAGGACCGAATTGATGTGTACCGTGTCGAATTAACAAAAGCAGGTCGACTCTATTTTGATTTCACTAGCTCCGTTGAAAACAGAGCTTATTTCCAACTTACAGATGATTATAACAACTCGATTTTTTCAAAAGCAGTTTATGGTACTTGGAACAATCCAGGAAAATATGCTCCATATATCGATTTAGAGCCAGGTACCTACTATGTTCACATCTATGATGACTATGGTTATGATGACACAGGTAAATATGAATTGACCTCGTCATTCGTTCCAGCTTTAAATCAGGAAATGGAGCCGAATAATGGGACTGTTGAAGCAAAAGTATTTCCGTTTTACCAAACACGTACAGGATTCCTATCATGGAATGACTATATTGATGTGTACAAAATTGTCATTCCAAAAACAAGTCGTGTCAGTATCGACCTCACATCCTATGTCGCTAATCGAGCAATCGTAGAATTGCTCGATGATGAGAACAATAGAGTTGCTAGCGAGTATTTATACGGATCATCAAAAGCGCCTAGTCGATACAAAGAGAATCTTACTTTGAATAAAGGCACGTATTACTTGTCGATTTATGATGACTATAGTCACGATGATACGGGGAAATATAAACTTCGCGTAACATCAAGTCATTTATTGCCAGTTTTATCGATTAACAAAGTGACAGCTCGTTCGACAAAAGTGAGTGGCAAGACGGAAAAAGGTGCGACAGTCACAATGACGATCGGGAAGAAATCATACAAGCGAACGGCTGATGCGAAAGGGAACTATTCGTTCTCCATCAGTAAACAAAAAGCCGGGACAAGCATTAAGATCTCGAGCAAGAACAAGTATGGATCGTCTGTGAAGACGGTGAAAGTAAGTAAATGATTGAACGGAAGGAGAGAACTCACATGAGACGAGTGTTTATGCAGGTGGTGACCGCAATCTTAATGATTGCAAGTCTATCCTTTTATACCGAGGAAGCTCAGGCCAAGTCGGTATCGAAAATCGTGATCCCTACGACATATGCGAAACAAGACAGTGGGTATGCCCGTACACTCAAATTAGACGTTGTCTATACTGACGGAACGGTCGAGCGTATCACGAAAGGGGTGACGTGGTCGTCCACTACGAAGAAGGTTGCCCGTGTCGGAAAGACATCGGTCACATCGGGTGTTCCTGGAAAAACGACGATTCAAGCCGTCTACAAAGGGAAGAAAGCAAAGCGCACGATGACCGTGAGCATCCCTTCGAAACAAAATGATGTCAGTTGGTTGAAAATGCAGCAAGCGTCAATCTTTTACGATGGGAACTTTTACGGGAATCGTGTCGCATTCGGTTCTGACTTACGTAAAGTAAAAGGTTCGGATGGCGCATTTGCTGAGGTCGAGTCTGACTCAGGTCAATTCGGGAAATGGAGTGGGAATTTTCTTCTTGCCGATGATCCGAATTATCAAAATAAACCGACTTACGATGTAAGCAGTGTACACACGTCACCAAAGTTCTTTAAACGTACCGTCACCAAGTCAGAAGTGACACGCGCGCTCGGTACACCGAAAGAAGTCATCGACTACTCCTATACGTTAGGCTTCTTTAAAGCAGGCAAAGAGCTATACCGTTTCAAACAAGACACGCTTCTTGTCTATGAAGTCAATCAGCGAACGCTCGTCGTTCAGCTTGATGGAGATCAAGTCGTTCGTGCCATCTCACTCTTCGAATGATTGTTGATGTGAGTTGTATTCAATACATGAGAGTCGTCTTTCTTTTTGATGAAGGGAGACGATTTTTTATGGAATTGAATCGTGTAGTTTGTCAGTTCATGTCGAACGATTGTTTGTCGATTTTAAATTATTGATTGACTTAAAAATGATAAGTGTCATCCGACGAAAGACCTAAGTTGATACGATACATATAGGATCGAATGGCTCTTGGATAAACGAATGATTTACGAAAAGAGATTGACGTATACGGAAAAAGATAAACGATTAAATCAATCCAAAATGATGAAATGAGGAGATTACATGAAACGATTAGTGAGTACACTACTAGCATCGTTATTGATCTTTACAATGATGCCGGCTTCAGCTGAAATTCGGATGTCTACGATCAGTCAAATTCCTGAATATAATCCTTACGATGTGATTGTACGCGAGGATACGCTTTATTCCTTAAATGATTATGGTATCAATCTTTATGATACTGAGACAGGTGCATTGATTAATTCAATCAAAAGTGACTATACCGTAGATTTCATGACAGTGAATAGTGACCAGACGTGGGTCGCGTCAAGTGAATATTATCGAGTCAGGACATACAACCAATATCTTGACCTTCACAAAACAATTGAAAGTTTTGAATACAACGGGGAGACTTACGAACTCGACAGCTTTAATCAAGTTAAGTTTTTACCAAATAGCTCAATTCTGGTCATCGCAAGTGATAACCGTCTCATTTTCTATGATGTAGAAACCGACCAAGTGAAATTTATTCGTGGAATTGACACGTCGGGAACTCTTCAAGTATCAGAAGAGTATATGACGATAGGATATACTGATTCGATTCAGGTGTTAAACCATCAAGGACAAGCCGTGACAGAAATCATGGCGTCTACCCCGATTCAGTCTTATTCGATGAACCAAAAAGGACAATTGGTGTATAACTCAACAGACCATGATTTATTTTACTTCGAAACACCTTTATCAGAAGCACAGTTTATTACTGAGAGTGTTTCCGGAGCCATCTATTTAGACGAAACAGGTACTTTCGTTGGCTCTGAACAAACGAAGTTATATGACCTATACACGAAAAAACGCATCTATATGAACGTGAAAGAAGGGGCATTTCGATTCAATGAAGATTCGAGTCGACTTTTCTCGATTGGACAAAGTATTACAGTTTATAACGCCCAAAACTTAAAGAAACGAATCCAGACTATTGCAATCGAAGTGGATGAAACGGAAATGATTGAAGGGAACGAACTGAGTCCGGCAATCGTCGTAAAGTCAAAAGATGGTTCTCGAACTAAAGTCACCGATAAAGTCGTGTGGCGATCGAATAACTCTCAAGTCGCTTATTTTTCACAAAACAAACTGATCTTGAAATCTCCAGGGAAGTTTACGTTAAAAGCGACCTATGAAGACCACGAGACGAGTGTCGAGCTGACAGTCAAAAAAGATCCGAGACCATCCGATAATGAATGGCTGAAACAACAGAAACAGTCACTTGAAAAACGTCGTGCGTTTCTGAACTCTCCGCATCGGTTATACTCAGAATTTTCAAAAGTTCGAGGCGTGGCTGGACAGTTCTTCTTCAATGACGAGAAGTTGATTTCTGGAAAGTATCAAGACAACTGGTTATATGAGACTTACAAAGGCAAGAAAAAAGTAGATGGCATGATGTTGTTGCTCGACTATGAAAAACGAGAGATCACAGAAGCGGAAATCAAGAAAGTATTTGGTAAACCAAAAGATACGTACAACTTTAGTTACTATGACAGCATCCCGACGAAACTGATTCGTGGGAAGTCAGCAATCGATGAATCTTTAATCAGTGATGCTGCGTTATATCTCATTAACAAAAAGCACGGCTTGATTATTTTCTACGATTTAGAAGGAAACGTCATCTATATGCATCTTGGAGAATCAACAAAACTTTGGTGATATGAAAGGTGAGGAAAAATGAAGAAAATACTCTTTGCATTCGTGATTGGAAGTCTCTTGCTGATTCATCCGAGTGTATCAAAGGCAGCACAGTCGACAGAGGATTTCGTCGAAGAGCTTCAATATTCATGGTTTAACGGCTACACATATGATGACCATCGTTTGATTCAATTGAATACGTCACGTCCGCTTGAAGTCGTCTCTATTTTCAAACGAGAAAATGAGTACGGGTATGACTATATGATTTATGTCCATGAGCTGAAAAATGGAGAGTGGAAAGTCTCGTATCGTCGCCCTGTCGAATATATGACGAACTTGTCATTCATCACGAAAGGACGGATGGGAGCGACTGATAAAGTGCTGATCGGGAGTTACGAAGGGAGCGGTAACTTCTTGGATGCATACCTGATCGGATCGCC
Organism: Exiguobacterium sp. s75; assembly: GCF_018617145.1. Taxonomy (GTDB): domain Bacteria; phylum Bacillota; class Bacilli; order Exiguobacteriales; family Exiguobacteriaceae; genus Exiguobacterium; species Exiguobacterium profundum. Next base: position 1,618,558 of record NZ_JACSJQ010000001.1, on the reverse strand, counting down.
CAATGGTCGCGACATCAAATTGATGCAACACAAGAGTTCTGTTTTCCAGGGAGGGGCTTGGATTATTGATGGGGTCTTGTTTTATGGAAGTGGCTCAATCGTTTCACAAAAATATCGTGTGCAGAATGGAAAGGTCGTTTCTGCCGGTCGCGCATCTGGTCGTGATGATCGATTGATCTCAAAAAATCCGAAGATTTGGCTCGGCTTAAAAATGTCGGGCGATCGAGCTGTCTACGCTGGGAAGAAGACAGTGTACGCCAAAGTCGGAGATCGCATCGGGATTGGTCGATATGGTGTCAGTGATACGAGAGGATATTCGTATCGCTTAATGTCTTACGATGGTAGCTCGGTGCTTTCTTACGATACGGTACGTCCGGGAATGACGGCTATGAAGAGAGGGACAGCCGTGTTATCCCTTGAACCGGATGCATATGGTGATGCTGTGGAGATTAAAGTCATTGTGAGATAAAAGAAGGGATTATAAAGAAGGAGCGACCCTAATGGAATGGTTCATGTCGATGGATGTCCTCGTGGTGCTCCTTGCTGTCGGGTCGATTGTCATCGGTGCTGTCACGAGCCTATTCATTCCGATTCTGCTGATTTGGCTGATCGTTCGTTATCTTCGTAACGGACAGTCGTGAAAAAATGGCCGGAGCGACTGAAGACACGGCAGACTCGGTCAAAAGATAGAGTTTGAACGACTCAGGGGTCATGGTCTAAACAGCATGCAATCCACTACATGATCGATCATCGGACGGACTCAAACGAGTTCGTCTTTTGAATGTAGGCGAATTGTCACTTCCTGTCGAACGAAAGACCTAAAGCGGACACAATTAATTCCCCTTTTTTAGTAAAAACAAACGGAATGTTTGTTACAATTAGGTTACACTAATGGTAGATAAAGGTATGGATTGAATTGTCACCTATCACATGCTGTGCAATTCCCACACTTTTCGCATGTAAATGTCCATACGCCCTACCTCACACGAAGGAGCTGTGTCCATTGAACGATGTTCTCTTTTACGTCTTATTGTTGCTGGCGCTTCCGACCCTCGGTTTTGTCTTGAATTCGATTGTCGTCTTGTCACGATTTGTGAAGCAACAAATCCGTCGCCGTTTCCCATTCACGGAGCAACTATCATTCCGTTCGAAATAATATCATCTGTCTGTTCTTGACAGATTCCGCTAGATCCTCTCACGCTACTTACGGCGAGGGTTTTTAAGCATTCATTTCGGCACATTCATTCCCATAAAATTTAAAAATCAGACATCGTCCACGCATCCCTTATGCTAAGGTTGAGGCGTAAGACTTCACTGATAATGGCAAAACTACGCGAAAGCTAGTGACGCAAAGCTACAGGGCCTGTAAAATGGCAGCCAGTTTCCAAAGGAGGTTCGTTTCGTGAAGAAATTCTTCGCAGGGATGTTGGTATTGTTGTTCGCACTGATTGTGGTGCGACCTGCCGCCGCAGATGCGGCGAGCGCGCGTGTCGATACACGGACGGGGAAAGTCGACGTGTACATCTCGAACCAGGACAAAGGATCATTCAAGTTCGAGGTGCGACAAGGCAAGCAGGTCCGTACTTACGATGTCTATAAAGGGAAGAATCATTTCAACGTCAACTATGGGAACGGGGATTATACATTCACGCTTTACCAGTCATCGGACGGGAAACGCTATAAACGTGTCTACCGCCTTCAGAAAACGGTCCGCCTCGTCCATTCGACGGCACCGTATCTCCACTCCACCCAAAATGTCTCCATCGATTCCGCGACGTCGCGTCTCGCCTCGTCGTTGTCACGTTCATCTTACTCCACTTCGACGCAAACGCTCGTGACGAGCCGTCACGTCAACCGACTCGTTGACTATGACGACAAGAAGATCATGAAGCTCTCATCGACTTATCTACCGAATAACGCCGACACGCTTCGGACGAAACGGGGGATTTGCTATGACTTCGCGTCTTTGAATGCCGCGCTCCTTCGTGCCCAAGGCATCCCGACCCGTCTTGTGATGGGGACGGCGAAAGGGGTCGACGGGTATCATGCGTGGAACGAGGTGTTCGTGAACGGAAAGTGGCGCGTCATCGATGTGACGCGTGACGTGACCGAGCGACGGACGACGACGTACCGTAGCGCCTCTGACTATCGTGCCACACTCTATGATTGAACGACGACCAAGGTCCCTTCCAGAGAAGGCGGCCTTTTTTTGGTATGTTCTTTGAGGCGAATCTCCTTGTTCCACGTTTGTGATGTCTGCAAACAAAGACACAGGAGGAAACGCACATGAAACGATGGTTATCCATGGTCTTGACCATGTTGCTCGTCGTGCAGCCGTTCGCCGTCTCGCGAATGGCGTATGCGGAAGGGGACCCGGTCATCACGGACCCGCAGCCACCGGACAATCCGGTCATGACGATCACCGCCAACATTTTGGACGCGTACACGATTCGGACGACCACGACGGAAAACGTCGAGGTGAGCACGGTCACGACCGATTCGATTGTCGAGATCAACTACGACTGGTCGATTCCGAACGGGCACAGCTACACGGACGGGTCGACGTTCACGTTCCAAATGCCGAGTGAGTTGAAGGTGTACGAGGCGTTCACGAACGCACCGCTGAACTTCAACGGTCAGTCGATGGGGACGTACTCGCTCGCCCTGGACGGAACAGCGACGATGACGTTCAACGACAACGTCTATAAGTACTCGAACATCCAAGGGACAATTCAAGCCCTGACACAAGTGAAAGAAACGACCGAGATCTCAGAAGAGCGGACGGTCACGATCACCCCGATCGAGAACCAGCTCTCGCACATGTTATCGGTCGGATTGAAAAATTCAGGGAAAGACATCACGAAAGCTGGTGTCGCCGACCGACCGTACAACCCAAGTTCCATCGAGTGGACGGTCGAGTTGAACAAAGGGCTGAAACAGATTGAGAATGCCCGCTGGACGGACGTGATCCCTGCAGGTCTGTCGTATCGCGCCGACAGTATGGAAGTGACCCGGCTCGTCATGGCGATGAACGGGAATGTCCTCCGTGAAGAACCGGTGACAGGTCTCACGGTCGATACGACGGATGGTCTCGCCATCGACTTTGGGACGATCCAAAACGCGTATCGCCTCACGTTCATCACGGATATCGTCGATGAAGAGGTGGCGACGTTCAACAACGTCACAAACCTCGAAGGGACGTCCTTCGATAAAGCAACGGCCTCAGCGACGGTCGCTGCCGGGCGGGGAACGGAGCTCGAGAAACGGACGCCGAAGTATGATGATATCACCCAGACGATTGAATGGGTGTCGGACATCAACTTCCGGCAACGAAACTTGAATTCGCTCACGGTGAAGGACTTGTTCACCGACACGCATGAACTGGACGGGCTCACGCTATTTGAAGTGACACTCGATGCCAACGGGAACATCGCGAATCGAGTTGAGGTTCCTGTGACACCATTGAAAATCACAGACACGGGGCTCGAAGGGTTCACCTTCGACCTTCCGAAGAACGGGACGGCGTATCAGTTGGAGTATACGACCCGTGCGAAAAATCGCGTCGTCTCCTCGGGCAGCGTGACGAACACGATCGAAGTGAACGGCTTGAAGAAGTCGGCGACCCGGTCAATCGGACAAGCCGTCTTGCGAAAGACGCACAAGAACCCCGATTATGCGGCAGAAACGATTGAATGGACGCTCGAGTTGAACCGGGACAAACGGGTGATGAACAATGTCAAAATCACGGACACGTTCCCGAACGAGGGCTTGACGTTCATCGAGGACTCGCTGTCAATCGACCGGTTGACGAAAGGGACGGACTACACGGTCACACCCGATGCGAACGGCTTCACCATTGACTTCAAAGTACAATTGACCGACACACATAAGATCACGTATAAAACGGCGTTCGATTACCGCGAGCGTTTGGATGCGAACAATACGAGCTTCGTCAACGCGGCGACCGTCGACTGGATCGACGAATCATCGAACGGACGCACGGTGACGACGACGGATTCCGTCGAGCCGGCATCGAACACGCGCAACAACGGATTCAAAGGTGGCACGTATAACGCTGTCACGAAGGACATCACTTGGAAAATCGGGATCAACTACCACGAGTATGCGACGACGAACCTGACCGTCACCGACACGTGGGAAGGAACGCAAGTACCGGACAAGGATTCCTTCACTGTCGCGAAGATGACACGAAATATCGGCGCGAACGCCTACTCGGTCGACGCGACACCGATCCCGTCGTCCGCGTATAACGTCGTGTGGAGCGACACGGGCTTCGTCTTGACGTTCAACGAGCCGACGGATGACGCGTACGTCATCACGTACGACACGAACATCGACGATACGAAAATCGCACCATCGTATAAAAACACGGCCGTCGTCACAGACGGGGCGACCGAGCTTGGCAACTTGCCGGCGACGGTGACGGTCCGTCATGGTGGCGAATACAACGAGAAACGAGGCATCCAGCAAGGGAAGCTCATCGCCTGGACGATCGACATCAACTTCGGACAATCGTCGTTACAAAACGTCAAACTCCGTGACGTCCCATCGAACAATCAGGACATTCTGCTTGATTCGTTGAGCGTCTATGAGACGACGGTCGCCGCGGACGGTACGGTCACGAAGGCAGGGAAACTGTCGACGGATGCATACACGGTTCAAGCGATCCAAGAGATGGGGGAGTTCGAACTTACGTTCAACAATCCGATCGATCGCCCATACATCTTAGAATATGACTCGTATATCCTGGCTGCGGTCGGGACGGACATCACGAACGACGTCTATTTGACGGCGGACGAGGTCTCCGAGAACACGACGACGAAACAATCGAAAGTCCGGGTCGCCCGCACGTCCGGAATGGGGACGGCGAGTGGAGAGCTCGGTGAATTGACGATCACGAAGACGGATGAGTTGAACGAGAAGAGCTTGAGTGGGGCCTCGTTCGACTTGGTCGACACAGGTAGTGGTCGTACCGTCCGTCGTGGCACGACAGATACCGATGGAACATTGACGTTCGGTCGCCTTCTTTATGGGGACTATCGTCTAGTCGAGACGAAAGCGCCGGACGGTTATTTGATTTCGACGGCGTCACGAAACATCACCATCGCAAAAGTGAAGGAAGCGACGACGGTCAAAAACAACACGATCCGTCAAGACGTTGAATTGACGAAGACGTCGACTTCCGGCCAAGTGCTCGAAGGAGCAGAGTTCACGTTATATGACGCTTCGGACAACATCGTCCGCCAAGGGCTCGTGACGGACAAGGACGGCAGGATCACCGTGACCGACCTCGAGCCGGGCATGTATGCCTTCGTCGAGACGAAGGCGCCGACGGGTCATCTCCTCGATGCGAAGAAGCATGGCTTTTCCATCGTGAAAGACCAACTGACGACAACAACAGTCGGTGTACAGAACCAGCCGTTCAAGTCGATCGAATTGACGAAAGTCGATTGGAAGACGGGCTTGGCGCTCCCAGGTGCCGTCTTTGACCTGAAAGACATGAACGGGAACACGCTCCGCACGGGGCTCGCGGCTGATGCGTTCGGTGTCCTATTGATTAAGGACCTCGACCTCGGCACGTATCAACTCGTCGAGACGAAAGCGCCGGACGGGTACGTGTTGCCGGAGAAGGCATACACGTTCACGGTGACGCTCGAGAGTGAAGCCGTTCAAAAAGACAACGTCAAAAATGAGACGATGAAGCGCGTGAAGTTGACGAAAGTCGACAAAGACACGAACGCCGTCCTTCAAGGCGCCGTCTTCACGTTATACAACAGCAAGAACGAAGTCGTCCGTGACAACGTGACGACGGGAGCGGATGGGACAGTCGTCGTCGACCGATTGGACATCGGCACGTACACGTTCGTCGAGAAGACCGCACCGACCGGCTACATCTTAGATAAAACGCCACATGCGTTCACGGTCGAGTACGGGCAAGACGTCGATGAACAGATCACCATCACGAACGAACAACAAAAGTCGGTCCGTCTCATCAAGACGGACGCGATCACCGGCTCACGCCTCGCCGATGCGACGTTCTCGCTTTATCAAAAAGGTGGAACGCTCGTCCAGGCAGGATTGAAGACGGATGCGAACGGGGAGATCCGGGTCGACCGGTTGAACCCGGGTGACTATTACTTCCAAGAAACGAATGCACCGTCGGGTTACATGCTCGACATGACGGCACGTCCGTTCACGCTCGTACGCGAGACGAACGACGTGACAGAAGTCCGTGCTACAAACGACTCGTACAAAGCGGTACGGATGACGAAAGTTGACTCGGAAACAGGCAATCGTCTAGCGGGTGCGACGTTCAAGCTCGTCAACACGTTCGGAACGACGATCCGCGAGGGACTCGTGACGGACGCGACGGGTGAGATTTATGTCAGCGGCCTCACACCAGGAAGCTATGCGTTCGTTGAAACGAAAGCGCCGGACGGGTACTTGCTTGATTCGAAAGAACACACGTTCAGCGTGGCGGCACGTCAAGGTACACCGACGACACTCACCGTCACGAACGAACAGAAAAAGTCAGTCCGACTCACGAAGACGGACGTCACGACTGGCGATGTGCTTCCGGGCGCGACGTTTGACTTGATCGATGCGTCAGGTGACATCGTCCGTGAAGGACTTGTCACAGATGCGTCTGGAGAGATCTTCGTTCGCGACCTCGAACCGGGCGACTACGCGTTCGTCGAGACGAAGGCGCCGGTAGGATACATCATAGATACGACAAAACACGAGTTCACACTCACACGCGGGACGAATGAAGTCCTCGCGGTCGATGTGACGAACGACCCGTACAAAACAGTCCGTCTCGTCAAGAGAGACAGGGAGTCTGGTGATGTGCTTTCAGGTGCGACGTTCAAGCTGTTGAATGGGGAAGGCGAACTTGTGAAAGAGGACCTCGTCACGAATAAAAACGGAGAGATTGTCGTCGAGGGGCTTGTCCCAGGTGACTATCAATTCGTCGAGACGAAGGCACCGAAGGGGTACTTCTTAGATGAGACACCGCATCCGTTCACGTTTGAACGGGGCGACGTCGAGAAGACAGTCGCGGTCGAAAACGACCGCATCAAGACACTCCTCGTCAAGAAGGTCGATGAGGAGACGGGCGAACCACTCGAAGGGGCCACGTTCACATTGACCGATTCAACGGGTGAGGTGATCACCTTCACGACGGATGCGTCGGGTGAAGCGCGCGTGACCGATTTGAGACTCGGCACGTACACGCTCGTGGAAACCGAGGCGCCGTTCGACTATGAGTTGGACGAGACGCCACGGACAATTCGATTCGAGCGTGGTGGAGCGAACGAGCAACAGATCACCGTGGAGAACATGGCAACGTATTTCGAATTTGAAGAGCCTCAGATTCCAGAGGGGAGCGGAGACAGCGGAAATGGTGACGCAGACTCCGACTCGACTGTCGAGTCAGAGGGCAGTAAGAAACCGACCTTGACGGAACGCCTCCCATTCTTAGGTGGCGAATCATCAAACAGTTGGTGGATCGGCTTCGTACTTCTCGTCATCGGGATTGGATTCCTGTGGACGACAAGACGGAAGACGGCATGAGTAAAAAACAGGTCCTTTACGCGAAACATGGCGTAAAGGACCTGTTTGTTTAGATGGGCACACTAATCTGTCTCGTCTCTTTATTCGAGAGCGTGTACGTCACGATGTAGTTCGAACCGGATACTTTCACACTCGCCGACCGGATCGTCGTCTTCGACTGGTCGAGTCGGATGAGCGTGAGATAGCGCACGTCTTTCCCGGTGTTATACGAGATGACTTGCGGACGAGGCTTCCATTCGTAATCCTCGACGGCGACGAAACTTGTGCTGTTGCGCATCGATGAATTTTTTAGGTTGAGCTGCATGAGTTGGATCGTCCGGCCGTTCGAGTCGCCATAGACGACGTTCTGGGTCGCCATCGAACTTTGGAGCAGTTTCAGACCTTCCGCCAGATGGAATCGCTGCACGAACTTCTCCTGTGTCGGAGAGCTGATCCGGTCGTAGACGACGAGCGTCTGCTCCTTGTCATAGACGAGCGTCCGGCGATGCGTCGCTCCTTTGCCGATGAGCTTGCTTTCGCCCATCGCAAGAAGGGACGGACCGAGGTTTTTGACGGTGACGATCTTACTCTTCTCGCGCATCGACGCGCTCAAGTCGAGATTCGCCCCATCCCGATGGACCGTATTGTGGGCATCGACCCCGAAGACGCGCTGACGTTCCGGACGGTTCGTGTAGCCGTAGCGGCCCGTCTCGATGATGAAGTCGCGACCGAGCCCGTACAAGTCGATGCTCAAATCATCAGCGTGCTTGTGGGCGCTACTGTGATAACCCGCCGTCATCATGACTTGCGTCGCCTGGTTGAAGGCACGCGGTGGGGCGGACCAATACTCCCGCATGAAGCTATACTGCGTGCTGATCTTCTTCACCGTGAGCGGTGGGCGTGATCCTTCCTTCCCTCCGGAGACCGCATAGGCGAGCTGTGGGAAGTCGTCGATATGTGGGATGATCGATGTCGTGCGCCGAGCCCCTGACGTGTCTCCGAAAATTGGGAGCGTCCCATTCGGCTTGACCATATACGTCAGCTGTTTTGGCATGTACTCGACACGGTTCATGCTCGACGGGAGCGTGAAGCGGTTGTCGTCCGCCCAGATGACGAAGCGGTCAAGCACGTGATACATATACGCCTGATAGCCCGGTGAATGCTCGAGGTGGACGGCGTCCGACGTGATGCTGTGGCGGATCTGTTTATCGAGCCGGCTGTCGGCAATCGTTTTCCATCTCGCGCTTTGGTCAAACTGCGGGAACGTCTGCGCGATCGCCGTGAGCGCCATGTCTTGGAACACCCCGTGGTTGTGTTCGTACTTATAGAAACTCGATGTCGCGAGCAACGTGCCGTGCTCATGGAGTGTCCGCAACATGAGACCCGTGAATGCCGTGTCTTTGTAAAGGGACGACGACTTATACACGTCCCAGAAGTTCAATAAGTGGAACGTCCGGACCGATGTACCGTGGTCATTATATGGCCAGCGGTACTGTTTGTAGTTGGCGACGGGGTGGGCTTTCGTCCAACTTTTCACGACGCGCATCCCGTATTTCAAATACGCGGTGTCTCCTGTCGCATTGTAGGCTTGCGTCAATTGGTTCAATACCGTCAAATAGTGAATCTGGAACGGATACGAGTTGCTTGAAGAGCTTGGGATGCTCCGATGCCAATCGAACGTGTCGATGTTTGGGACCGACAGACGATACGGTGTGGACGGGACGTACCAATTCCCCTTAAGGGCCCGGTTCGCGTAGTCGATTGCCTTCGCTTCGCTGAGACGCTCGTATTCATAAGGGACATGCGGTGCCATTTGTCGCATGTATTCGTGCGCCAGTCGTGCCGTCCCGCTCGATGTCAGGTTCGAACGGGTGATGGGATCGGCGAGTAAAAGCTTCGCCTGACTCTTCTTTATGTAGACTTTCTTCCCACCGCTCAGGGCGATGTAATACCAACCGGACGTACTGATCGCCGCATAGCGCTTCGTCGTCGAATAGGTCGCCACTTTCGTCAACTTCCCGCTTTTCATCTCATAGACGATGGCGTTCGGGACAGAGCGGATGTGGAAAGGGTGCGTCGCAGCTTGAGCGGAGTCGGTCGGGGTGACAGATCCCCACGCACCGATCAAGACGAGGACGAGTAAGATTCGTTTCATAGATACACCTCAAAAAATGGATTTACTTCTTTTTCAAAGTATACCATGAGGTGAGGTTATTTCCTTAATTTTCTATTTTAATTTAGAGTCGAGTTGATGTTTTGGTCGAAAATCGAAAAAACGTTTGACTCGATTCAGAAAAAGGTGAGAGGCGTCCTGGCTGCTTTCTCATAAAATAGAAAGGAGTGATGAAACGGAGATTGATAGAGGAGACGTGACGAGCGTGAGAAAACAAATGAGAACGATCATGATTGGGATGCTTGCGATTGGCGTCGGGGTAGCGGGAGTATTGTCTAGTCCCGTGTCAGAGACGGCCCAAGTGGAGGCGGCAGGGTTCAGTTATTCGGCAGACCAGTTACAGGCGTTGGCAACGTTGAATAAGTATCGTAAAGAGGCAGGAATGAACCCTGTCACACTAGACCCGTTCCTTACGAAAGCGGCAACGAACCATTATGCCTACTTAAACGCGAATGGTCATGCGTATGGACATAGTGAGGTAAAAGGGCATAAAGGGTTTACTGGAGTAACACATAAAGACCGAGTGAAGGCTGTCGGGGGAAGTACTGGACAGTGGTTAGGAGAGAATATTGTTTTTCAAGCAAGAAATAGCCCAAATAGTATTTATCAACTCATCCATAATGCACCTTTACACCGAGAAAGTTTATTGAACCCTGATATTCAGTCGGTTGGTTTTGCAGTAGAGAAAGGGAATCAAAAGGGTATGCAAGTCATCGTTATGCGTGTAGATAGTTACGAGCAACGTGACTCTGACCATGTATATCCCGTGCCAAACATGAAAAACGTCAATCCGTTATTTGCAGGTAACGAGATTCCAAACCCCTTAAAAGACTATGGCATCGACCAGTCGGGGCATATTTTAACGTACTGGTATCCGAGTGAGGCGTTTATTTACGATGAAAGCGATTTCTCATTTGTGTTAAAAGATTCAAAAGGTAATGTAGTTCCTGCTTTCGTTGATTTTAAACGAAATCAAGCGAGTCGTTTAATTCCTAAGAAAATGTTAAATTACAACGAAACGTACACTGCAACTGTAAAGTGGTACAGTCCTGACAACAATCAGCGAGGCGGTCGCACATGGTCATTTACGACAATGGTGAGACCACCCTATCTCGATTACTTGGAACCATCGGTGAAGGAGAGCAAAGATTACACATTAATTAAAGGCCAGCCGTTGTATGCGGACAGCAGTACACAAACCACACAGTTGATTCAAATTCCGACAAACGGAAAGGTTCGTTCAATCGAGAAACGTTCTTCATGGATGAAAGTAACCTACAAAGGAAAAACGGGTTGGGTTGCGGTGAAGAATTTAAAGGCGTATGTCGCACCTAAGACGGAGTCAAAATATGCCAACAAGAACATGAAGGCGTATACGACTCGTTCTTCTAAGGGGAAGGTCGCGTTCACAATCCCAAAAGGTAAGAAAGTGACACGTATTGTGGTCAACGGATCGTGGTCACAGGTCAAATATGGCTCTAAGACAGCTTGGGTGGCATCACGTGATTTGAGTTCGTCTGCACCTAAATAAAATACGCGTTTACAAAAATCCGACCCTCGCAGGTCGGATTTTTTCATGTTCATTCCAACGTCAGTCGTTCCACCGCATCCCGTAGATGATCCTCGCGCACGCGGATGTAGCGTCGGGTCGTCTTCGGTTCGCTATGCCCGAGCAACTCGGACAACGTCGTTTCCTTGACGCCCATATCATAGAGATGTGACGTGAAGGCGTGCCGGAGCGTGTGCGACGTGACGGATGTGCCGAGCACGTCCTCGGCGGCGCGTTTCAAATGACGGTTGATCGTCGTCTTGCAGATGAGGTCACCACGAGCACTCGGGAAAACATATGGCGAATCGATACATCGGCGCTCTTCCTCCAGATACGTCGTCATCATCGCATGCGTCGCATCGTTCAGTGGGACCTTGCGCGGTTTCCCCGTCTTCGATTCGTGGATGTACAGGAGACGCGCATTCAAATCGATGGCATCAAGTGTCAATTGTCTCACCTCGTTGATGCGCATCCCTGTATGCAACTGGAGCGTCAAAAAGGTTCGGTACAACGGGACGTCAATCGCATCGATGACTCGGTGTAGGTCGCTTGGCGTAGGGACGTCCGAAGGTGGGCGTTCGGTCACTTTCACGCGAAGGTGATGAAACGGATTGTGCGTGACGAGTTGCTCGGTGATCGCCCAGTCATACAAACCACGGAGTGCGCTCAAGTAATTGTTGATGGTCACCGGTTGGCATCCTTCCGAGCGGAGGGCATTGATATACGGCATGACGTCCTGTCTCGTCTTGAAGTCATCGAGGGTTCGGTTCTGTCCCATGATTCTCTCGAAACGGGCGAACTTATAGGTCGCCTGACTGACCGTGTTGTCCGATTTTCCGGTCATGCGTAAGTAGTGAACGTGCTGGTCGACAGCGTCTTTCATGTGTAAGGTCATCTTCATTCTCCTCTTACTTATCGTCCTCACGGAGCATCCGCTGGAGTTCGGCCTTGTAGGCGCGGAGGCGGCTCGGGGAGTACCCGAGCGATGCTTCAGTTCCGTGAAGCATATGGCAGAGTAAGGTGAAATGACGATTTGGTAAAGTGGAACGCTTGTCGTCGAGCCAGAGGGACAGCGGCATCTCACTCTTGTCGATTTGCTCGGGGAGTCGTTCACTCGTCACCTCGTGTTGGAGCGTCTTCGCCTGCTTGGCGCGCTCGTTCAAGATCGCTCCACGGATGCGGATGAAACAGTAGGTTTTCCCTAGCGTCTTGCCGTCTTGAATGGCTCGCCATAGGGCGATCCGTGCCGTCTGGGCGGCATCGTCGACTTCGTTCGGATGAAGATGGAGTTGGCGGATGACGTAATAGATCATCGGTTCCCACTCTTTGATTTGTTCGTTTGCGTCTGGCATGAAGGGCTGCTTTCCCGCGCGCGTCTCAAGTTTCCTAGGTGGTTACAGCATAATGGTTGTTATGCGGTTTTCGCACCTCGCCAACCGTGTCGTTTCGTCAAATCAAATCGGATGTAGCCTCGAAATGCTGTATCCCATTTGCGCCAAGCCTTATGGATCAAAAGCACGGATTCTCTATAACAACCATTATAGGAGGACGGAAGGGGAAACAATCTTCAGATTGTCGAGTCTTGTCGATAAATTTCGGACGACCTTATCAAAAAATATGTAGGCTAAATGAGGAGGGTGGTGATATATTAAATGTCGGAAAAATTTATTTTTTTACATAATAAAAAGAAAAAAGGGATGAAAAATGAATAAAAAATCCATTATTAAACAAAAAATGATGATTTTGATGGTCATGATTTTGTTAGTATCTACTTTGTCACCTGTCGAAGCATCGGGCACGCTGACCGTTCAGGCATTTGAGCCTGACAGCAAGACGCTCATGGGACAGACATCGTACACAGAGCCATTATATTATGGTGTGGATCAAACGATTCGACCTGTTAGTGTGAAATCGGACGGAACGTTCACTGTCTCATTAGCTGAGGCAATAGGGGAACGAATCGTGACATTCTATCAAAAGGATGACGTCTATTACAAACCAGTTCAGCGAGTGAGTGCCTCCGTGATTGAAAAAGGTCCGATCCCGCCAAACTTTTATGGAGTCGAATCTGGAAAGATGCAGCTTCAGTCAAATCCTGGTTATGAAATCATCGCGATTTATGATGGTGAAACATATCGGGGCGTCGAGATACTTTCAATTCCCAAAAAACAAGGTACCGAAGTGAAAGCTTATACGAAAGCGTCGAATGGGAAACGAAGTGTCACTGGAAGCTATTCGTTCGATGATTCTTTTGATTTACCGATTCAGGTCGACTCGATGCAATGGAGTCAGTCGCGTGTTCACGGTACGACCTTGCCTTATCAGAATGTCCGTCTCACTCTTTATGACCGGACCCTTTCCACTGTCTCGGATGCGAATGGTCATTTCGAAGTAGAGTTGTCGATTCCGTTCGATGACTACATTAAAGGGCTCACAGGTAGAGTGGAAGTGCTCCATCCAAACAATGAAGTGCTTGTCGAGAAAGAAGTGAAGATTGATCCGGTCCGTTTGACTTCGGAGCAGCCTTACTATTCCGTCGCCCAATATTTCGGTGTGTACGGTGTGACAGATCCCGACATGACTGTCACATATGATGGAGAAAAAGTAACGGTAGACGAGTCAGGACTATTTTATATTTCACTTCGAACGGACGGAACGTCGCATAAAACCATCACATACAAAAAAGATGGAACTGTTTTAGCGGAACAATCGATTCGTCAGTACGTGGATTCTACGTTCCCCTTGACGATTGAGGCGACACCATCTACCGTATCGGGCAAACTATCGGGAGAAACAGAACCGAATGCTAAGCTATTCATCCGTTCTGATAACGGGGATTTCTCAGTACAAGCAGATTCTAATGGAAAGTTCTCTACGGAGTTACCGCTTTTTGAGTCGGGAGTATATGAATTCTATCTTCAAACAGATTTCGGGATGCAACGGTTATCTACGTCCATCTCGGTAAAAGAAGAACGCATGATTGCCGAGCCGACGGTACGCTTTTTGAATGAAACGATGTATATCGAGGCATCCTTACCGGCTCGGGAAGCAGAAGTGCAGATTATGCGTAAAAACGGGGAGATTGAAGTAGCTCGTACTTCATTATACGAAGGAAAAGGTGAGGTTCATATTCCGTACGGTTCGACTTATCGACTTCGAGTCAGTACGGGAGAACAGGTTTCTCCATATGTTGATGGCATCCATCAAGCGATGACTGCCCCGACGCTCACCCGTTTCATCGAAGGGGAGAAAGTGGTGTCGGGTCATGCAGAGCCGAATGCGACGGTCGTCTTCTATAATCGCGTCCAAGAATGGAATCCTGAGGGCACGAGAATGGAAGTGAAGACCGGGACCGACGGCGCTTTCTCCTTCACACTTCAACAAGAGTTAAAAAAATGGACCTATCGTTTCGCTGTCGAGAGTAGCGACAAGAAAAATATCACAACATATGAGTTTACGCCAAAAGATGAGACTGCACCAAATTTGACGATCAATGGTCAACCTAATACGACGACTCTCTCTGAAATGACAGAAACGGTTCGGGTACAGAGTGATGACCTCATTGATGACTTGAAAGTGGAATACTTTACTAACGGGGCTTGGGAAACGGTTGATTCGATTTCAAGATGGCGTTATGCTTTTGACTTAAAACCAAATACTGGGGCTACATTTAAAGAAGCAGGCGTGAGCCAAATTCGAATTCAGGTGGTCAACCCGAACGGATTAAAGCGAGTGGTCACACTTACTGTCAAAGACATCACACCTCCATCGCTCGTACTCGATCGGCTCTTATATGGGGACCAGGTCATCTCTGGCAAAACAGACCCGCTCACGTTAGTACGTTTCGGAAGAACAGGTGACGTTACACAACGTGCGGATGAAACGGGACGTTTCTCCTTTAAGCTTGATTATCCTGTATCCAAGTATTCAATGAATCTGTTTCCGGTCACCGTCGTGGATGAGGTCGGAAACAAACGGACGTTGACGCCGGACGTGTTCGACTATCGCATCGAGGACGTTCGAATCAACGCAGGCGGAACGAAACTGTGGTTGGCTAACGAAACACGCCGGATCAGTTACTCTGCCTACGACTTGATTGTGAATGGGCAAAAGATTAATCTGTCCAATTATGATACGACCATTAACTTGCCAGAGCCTGTCAGCTATCCGGTGAATGTGGAACTGCGACTTCGGAACGAGGATGGTACGGTACGTTATACATTCAGTAAGACACTCCAAGGTCCGTCCACGTTGACGACGCCGAAAAATTTGAAAGCTTCTTCAGACCGTCGGACGATCACGGGGCAACTAGATCCATACATCTCGTTCGATATTTACGACAAGTCTGGGAAACGCATCACCTCGAACCGTGCGAAGGCGGACGGAAACTTTGCGGTCGCCATCGTTCGACCGCTCGTGGCGAACGAATCGCTTCGCATCATATCGAAAGATGCATTTGGGCAGACAAAATCGATGACTTTCAAAGTCGCCGACAAGACGCCACCGGTCAAACCGACGATTCAACAAGTGGTCGTCCCACTGAAGCAAATCACTGGAAAGACAGAAGCGGGAGCGACCGTCCGCATCATGTATCGTAGCAAGACGTATACGACCAAAGCGGACTCAAAAGGCATCTATCGTTTGAACGTGTCGAACTGGCTCGCTGGTCAAAAGATCTCGGTGACGGCTCGTGATGCCGCTGGAAACACATCATCCGCGACAACGACCGTGATCCTCAAAGCCTTCCGGACGGCGAGTGTCTCGGCGATCCGCACGACGAGTACGTCCGTAAGTGGAAAAGCGGATGCGAGAGCGAGCGTCAAAGTGTATGCGAATAATCGCCAAGTCGGAAAGACGACACGGGTCGGGTCGAGTCAATCGTTCAAGATTGCCATTCCGAAACAGAAAAAAGGAACGAAGATGACCGTTCGCATCTATCGGGCAGGCTATGCCACGGTGGAACGGAAGTTGACGGTTTATTGATTTATGACACCCACTCCTCAACAAGTGGGTGTTTTTATATTGAAAAAATAATAAAAAAGGTAAATATAATCCAAAATAAAGTTGTTTATTCATAGATAGGTGGATATAATTTACAGGGTAAAATCAAACAGAAACTGTGAGGAATATCATGAAACCTTTGTATACACGATTATCGATCGGCGTGCTGAGTGGGATGCTCCTGTTCGCCCCGCTCACGGCCGATGCGGCGGCAAACTCGGACTTTAACGCCCGTGTCGCCCCGTCGACGACGCTCCTAGAAATGAAAGACAAGAAGTTAGTCCCGCTCCAGAAGACGAACGCGACGAAAGAGTATCGCATCGTCCGCCCGTCCGGTTGGTATTATCTGGCCATGTCAGGCGGCAAACGCATTTACGTGAAGAAGAGTCAAGCCGAGGTCGTCCCGGCCCGCTCGTTGACGAAATCACGGATCCAATCGGCGACGAACCGTCCGCTCATTCATACATACATGAAAGAGACCGATGCCCACATCCCGTATGAGTATGCTCGCTTGACGACCGAAGATGCGAAAATGTATGCGGATCAGGCACTCGCCGGCAATTGGTACATCCCGGCGGAGCCGAAACAATTGTCCGTACCGAACATCGACACGTTCAATTGGCATAAAGACGTCCCGGATGTCAACAATGACTCGTTCCCGTTCCAAATCCACTACATGACGGTGTTGAACCAATTGACGCAGGCGTATAACGACTCGGGCGACCTCGCCTATCTCAAATATGGCGAGCGTCTCGTCAAAAGCTGGACGAAAGCGCATCCGGCCTATAACTATAAACGACTCAAGTGGGGATACAACGACCAGGGCACTGCGCTCCGCGTCTTCCATCTATTGAACTTCTGGGACGTGTACAAGCAGACGTCGCTCAACAAAGACCCGGCGTTCACCGAGCTCATCTTGAAGACGCTGTACGAGCATGGCGAGATTTTAGCATCCGCTGACTTCTATAAAAAAGAGCACAACCATGGAATCTTCCAAGACATGGCGCTCACGGCGATTGCACAGACGTTCCCAGAGTTCGACAAGAGCAAGACGTGGCAGTCGCTCGCGAGCTCGCGCCTTCAGGCCCAACTCGCCTTTAGCATCTCGCCTGACGGGGTCCATCTGGAGCATTCACCGTACTACCACGTATATGTGTATGAAACGTTGTCGCAGTTTATCGAATGGGCCGACGCCAACGCCTTCGTCTTGCCGTCGCGGTCGGGATATATCGAGAAGATGCCGGACCAGCTCACCTATATGTTGAAGCCGAACCGGACGCTCCCGATCTTCGGTGATACGACTGGTTATTTAAAAGATATGAACATTATTCCAAAGACCGAGAACTATCCGGAACTCTCCTACGCCGTCAGTGGCGGGGCAGAGGGGACGGTGCCGCAACTGTTGACGAAACAACTCGGCGACCAGTACAGCTTCATGCGCGAATATTGGTCACGTCCACCAGAGTCGTTCTCGGGAGCGACCCAAGTGATGATGACGGCGGGGTATCATAGTACCGGTCACAAGCACGCCGATGACTTGAGCATCGATCTGTACGGGCTCGCCCGTGACTTCATCGTCGAGACGGGACGCTTTGGCTACTCGAAGGACCCACGACGCCGGGAAGTGTTCAAGGTCGAGGCGCACAACACCGTGCACCGCTATGGGGAAAATCTTGACTTGAGTAAAAGTATGGTCGGCAAGAGCCGAATCGTATCGGTCGAGGACAAGGGCGATACGAGTATCGCCATCGGAGAAAGTGCCCTCGTCGGGAAAGGTGCGACTCATCGCCGGACGCTTGTCTATGACAAGGCGAAGACGCTCGTCGTCTACGACAAGATCACTTCGCCGACTCCGGACATGTTCGTGCAGCGATTCCATCTCGGCGACGGCTTGAAGCCATACGCCGGTTCGACGGACGCGCAGAACGTGACGTTCCGGGATGACAAGCGCCGGACGATCCAGTTGATGCAGCTCGAGACGGACGAAGAGTCGTACATGTCGATTCAGCCGAGTCACTTGTCTGTCCGCAACTTCGAATGGAAGCCGCGTGAACAAGTCGTCTCGATCGAGTATGGGGATGACGTCCGTTACCTCACGCTCATCCGGATTGACCGGACGAGCACGTCGATCGTCGACGCCTCGTTAGCCGAGCAACCGGAGCAATACGTCGTCACGTATACGCTCTCGAACGGCACGACGAATACGATCAACGTACCAAAATGAGCAGGGCCCAGCGAAAGCTGGGCTTTTTTGTGTGAACGACTGGGTAACTCTTGAATCCCACCATTTGCTAAGGTAGAATTTTCAAGTATAACAAATGACAAGTGAGGGAACGAATGGAACATTCAATCGCAAGACTCGTCGCCCAATTTGGTGGCTCGCTCGCGGCACGGGGGAGCCACGGGTGGGACGTCGTCATCTCGGCGGGGACGATGTGTTATCAGTGGAAAGGAAGACGGGTCGTACCGGAGGCGCGACTCGAGAAGACCGGGACGGGTCGGCTCATACGCCCGTACGGTCGTTATTACGTCGTTCGTCTTGACGGCAGACAGACGCTCGTCTCAGCGTCCGATACGATGCTCGTCATGACGCGCCCGCTCACGAAAGCGAGGCTGTCCGACCGGATGGACCGCCTGCTCGTGCATCAGTACATCCAGGACAAGCGGCCGATCGCCCCGTATCGATATGAGCGATTGACGGACGACCAGGCCGTTCGCTTTGCGGACGGTGTCTTACAAGGCGACTGGTACATTCCGGCAGCACCCGACGCGTTACGTGTCGCGGACGTCGCCACGTTCGATTGGGATCAGATGGTGCCGCGGGTGGACAACAACTCCTTTTACCTCCAGCTCCATTATTTGACGACCGTCCATCAGCTGACCCGTGCCTTCGAGGTGACGGGAGAGACGGCTTATGTGGAACACGCCGCCCGTATCGTCGATAGTTGGCATACACGTCATCCTGCATTCACGGTCAGTCGGAAACGTGAGGCGTACCATGAGCACGGCACGGCGATCCGTGTGTTCCATCTGCTCGGATTCTTTGAGGCGTACCGCTGTGCACCGATCGAACGTGACCCATCCATGACCGAGAAGCTGTTGAAGATGCTGTACGATCATGCCGTCTTGTTGGCGACGCCGACGTTTTATCGGCCGCGCCATAATCACGGGCTGTTCCAGAACATGGCGCTCTTCGCCATCGCCTCCTGTTTCCCAGAGTTCGACCGGAGCCCGGAATGGGAACGGGTCGCCCGCGCGCGTCTCGATGCCCAGCTCGATTCGAGTCTCGCCACAGACGGGACCCATCTCGAACATTCGCCGGGCTATCACGTGTACGTCTATCATATGTTGAGCCGCTTCGTCGACTGGGCGAACGTGAACGGCTTCCCGTTATCCGACCGGTTTGACGTCATCGACGCGATGCCGGACCGCCTCGTCCATCTGATCAAGCCGAATCGGACCCTCCCGATGGTCGGCGACACGGGCGGACAGATTCGGGGACGGCATCTGATTCCGGACGTCGAGTCACATCCGTCACTCGCTTACGCGTTGAGCGGGGGAGGGGAAGGGGTTTGTCCGTCTGAACGGATGGTGAACCTCGGCTCGAACTATGCCGTCATGCGTGAATATTGGACCCATGTAAAGCGTCCCTTCAGTGATGCGACCTATATTTTGATGACGGCGGGCTATCACGGTGCGGCCCACAAGCATGCGGACGACCTGAGCCTCGAACTGTATGGGCTCGGGCGTGATTTCATCGTCGAGACGGGGCGATATGGGTATGCGGACTGCGAGGAACGCTTGGAGGCGATGCGCGTCACGTCACACAACACGGTGCATCGCCTCGGGGACGAGCTCGATTTGTCGGTCGAGCGGGTCGGAGAAAGTGGGATTGTATCTGTTGAACCGACTGGAAAGCAGGTGATGGCGACAGGGGTGAGCCGTCTCATCGGAAAAGAGGCCCTCCACACTCGGAAGGTCGTCTACGATCAAGCGCGGACGCTCGTCGTCTTCGACCGCATCACGTCACCAGAACCGGATTTGTTCGTTCAGCGCTTCCATGTGGCGCCGGGGCTCGACCTCGTCGAAGGGTCGCCGGAGTCCCAAAACGTCCGGTTCATGGATGCGTCGAATCGCGCCATGCAGATCGTCCAACTCATGACAGGGGAAGAATCGTATATGACGATCGAAGAAAGTCACGTGTCGGCTCGTGATTTCGAATGGGTGAGTCGTCCACAGGTCGTATCCATCGAATGTGGCACGGACGTCCGCTTCTTGACCCTCATCCGACTCGACCGGACGCATTCTCGCATCGTGAAGACGCAAGTGGAAGAAACAGGGGATAGGTACATCGTCTCATATTGGCTTGAGAGCGGGACGAAGCACGTCATCCGAATTCCGTATTGACTCGATTATAAAAAAATCAGACGAATTTGAGTTTTTCCTTGATGATTTTTGCCAACAATATTACAATAATTGTATAAGAATCATGTATATCATTTACATATGCGAAAATGTTTGGATGATGATAGGGATAAAGTCATGCATTCTTTTGAACTAGTTCTAGGCAAAACGCATGAAGGAGGACCTAATGAGTCGCAAGGAAAGACGGATGAAAAAGAGAATGATGAGTGGGCTTCAGGTAACGCTTGTCGCGATGTTGCTGGTGGCGGGGGTGTTTTGGACGCGCGCGGCGGACGATGCGGAAGCGAATGACTTCATTCTTCCGTCCACGACCGGCGAACAGTTGACGTTCAGCGGGATGGCGCTTCGCCTCGACCCGAAAAGAGGACCGTACATTCATGGGAATGCTTCCCATTACCCACGTGGATTTAAAGAAGTGTATATCGATCAAAACCGCGGTTATTTGACGGTCAAGCGGGACCGCTTCGACTCGGTCGTCTCGATCATCACGGACCCGGACGAGACGCTCACGGCCCGTGGAATCACCATCGGTTCATCAGGTGGTGGCGTCATTACGAACTTATATTTCTATAAAGACGGGCGCCTGCTCAATTTGGCGGACCCGAACGATTACGCGATTATAGCGGGCGTATACTCAAACGTCTGGTTGACGATCATCAGTCAGCCGAACGGACAATGACATCCTCAGCCGAGGATGTCATTTTTTGTAGGCTTCACTTGTAGACGGCGTCTTTGTAGCCGAATGATCGGATCGTGAGGTTGTTCAATCGTTTCGCTCCGTGCATCTCAAAGATGATGGTTTCGGACGATTTCCATCCTCCGAGGTTGATCTTGTCCGTTGAGACCGGACCCCCATCTCGATAGTTTGCGTTCACATCGACGGAGAAGAAGTGAGTGTTTCGTAACCATTCCTTGTCACTCGAACGGATGGCGACATACGTCCGATATCCGGATTCGATCACTTTCGCCTCAAAGGCAGGCGGCTCTTTCTGATAGGCAGAGAGCGGTTTGTCATTGATGGAGACGAGTTCGATTCGAGATTCCGGGTAGTTCGGACGCTCGACTGCTTTCGTTTCCATGACGAGGCTACGAGTCGTATTGCCGTCGATGGTGACGAGTCGAATCGATCCGACAGGGAAATCGTACACAAACGTCTGATCTTTCTCCTGGCTGATATACCATTCTTTCTTCTCGATGAGTGGACGTTTGAAACGGATTGACTGCAATGTGCCATCCGCGACCATTGCGGTGACAGCACGTGTATATTGATTGTAATAAGAAGCGTTGTCGACATGGTCATGGAACGTCTGGATTTTCAGTTGAGAATCTGACGTATGCACGTAGGCCGGTGTCGTCTGTTTCGTCGTCATGACCGCATCGACGAGACGGACGATGTCTTTCAGGTCGGTCGCCGAGTTGACGAGGCGTTTGCTCGGTCCAGCCGCCTCATTTTGGCGAAGTGCCGTCACATAGTCGCCGACACGCGCTGTCGTGTAGGGAATGTTCAACGTGTCGAGAGTAGCCGTGACCGATGCTTCGTTCACGTTCGAGAACATCTTGTCGATGGCGAGTTCGGCTTTCCCCATTTTCTTCCCGCGAATCGTCTTCGATGGCTTGATCGAACCGATGACGCCGTTCTTTCCTCCGAGGACATGCGTCTTCGTCGGTGCCGCGACGGTACGGACTTTGAGCGTGCTCGTCCCGCGTACGACGACATCTGTGTTGCGGATGTTCAAGAAGCCGACCTCTCCTGTATACCGAACAGGAATCTCATATGAATATTCCGTATCTTTTGAGATGTCCCACCGTTCGATTGTTCCTTTTCCGGCGATCTGGACTTCCCCTGCCGTATGGAGTTGCTCGATCTGACCGTTCAAGGTGAGTTTTTGTACCTCACCATCGATTGCAGGGTCATGCGCATGTGCGTTCGCGACGACTTGACGGAGCGGTCCTGCCGTCGTCAAGGTGAAGTTCGGTGACATCGGATTCCAAGGGATGTATAAGCTGTCGATCCGACTCGCTGCCGCTTTGTCGATGACGAGCGAGCTGGCAGGTTGACCGAGCGGGAAGAAACTGAGCTGTTTCCAACCGATCAACGTACGGTCCTTTGTTTTCGGTACGACTAGCATGCTTTTAAGTGCCGTGCCGTTCTTTTGGAAGAATGGCTTGAGTGCTGGGTCGATCTTGTAGCTGGTCCCGGAGATACTAACGATGTCCGTGCCCTTATAGCTCATGACTTCGTTCATATCATAGGAAGCAATCGGTGTCTCGAGCGGCATGACGGACCGCATGGAGAGATACCCCTTCGTTTTACCGATTTGGACGTGGGCCCAAGAGTTCGTCTTGCTGAGGAGCGCGACTTTCGTGTTCGTCTTCACGGTCATCAAGGTCTTGGCCCCTTTTTGCGTAGACGCCTTCAGTGGGGTGGATTGGACTGTCTTATACGACGGTGATGCCGCCTCGACGGACTGCATCCCGAACAGGACGACGAATAATAGACTAAAACCTAACAATTTTTTATACATAAATGTACCTCCTTCTTTCTAGAAACCATTATATCCCAAATGGTTTTGCCATCTCTCGCCTATTTGTCATAAAGAGGGAATCGTTTTTTGTGGAAATTGTAAAAAGGTTAAAAATCTTCAATTTGTGATTGTTTATTGGACGCGTTTCCGGTACGTTAGAACTAGAGCGAATTGTACATATGGGGGAAAAACGGACGACTTTGGGGCAATGAGATTACATATAAGTCGAACGATGTAAGCGCTTTCCTCTATGTGTCTTGTTCGCAAATCCGAAAGGGGAACTGGACATGGCAAAGAAATCATCACGTAAACTGTATACAGCGCTTGCCGTAGCCGCTGTATCGACGGCATCACTCACGCCAGCTGCTGTCACAGAAGCTGCACCGAAAGCATCGGTCGTCAAGGCGAAGTCAGGGTATGTATACAAAGGAGATTTGGATGCAGCACTCGACGCTACATATAAAGGGGCGCCAATCTACTGGTACAAATCAAGCGTTGACCTCGAGAAGCTCGGCACGTTCCAAACAGCACGTGGGATCGTAAAAGGAAAAGGCATGTACATCGAGAAACGTGTACGCGTCCTCGATCATCCACTTGAAATCCTTCCGCCGTCTGAGCCACTCGTGTTCAAACAAGGGAAGCCAGCAGTCGGAATCGTGAAGCAAGATGTGCGTTTCGCGAGCGGCACTTACGAAAAACCAGTTCGTTGGAGCGGGATCAACACAGATGAAGTCGGCGAATTCGTCGCGACGGCTACATACACGAACCGCGGAAAAACGATCACACTCGAAGTTCCATATAAAGTAGAAGGATACAAGCTCTCGATCATGCACACGAACGACACGCACGCAGCGCTCAAGTACGCACCGAACCGTGCGACAGCCATCAAGCAAGTTCGTGCCGAGAAGCCAGATAGCCTCTTGATCGACGCAGGGGACGTCTTCTCAGGATCGCTCTACTTCAACGAGTTCAAAGGTCAAGCCGACCTCAAACTCATGAACTACATGAAATACGACTTGATGGTGCCAGGTAACCACGAATTCGACCTTGGTACGGAACAAGGACATAAAGAACTTTCTGACTTCGTCCGCTATGCGAACTTCCCGTTCGTCAGCTCGAACGTGGACTATTCAAAAGACCAATACATGAAGAACTTGTACCGCAACGAAACGACGGATAAGGCGTATAACGGTCGTTTGTATGAAGGAGTCATCAAAGTGGTCGACGGCAAGAAGGTCGGATTCTTCGGTTTGACAACAGAAGAGACGGCTACAATCGCTAGCCCAGGGCCAATCGAATTCCAAAACTACATCACAGAAGCACAAAAAGCAGTCGATGCGTTCGAAGAGATGGGTGTCGACCAAATCGTTGCGGTCTCACACCTTGGATATAACGACAACCCAGCATTCGACAACGATCAGTTGCTTGCTGAGAACGTAGATGGCATCGATATCATCGTCGGTGGTCACACACATTCACGCTTGAACCAGCCGGTCATGGTCACTGAAGGCAAAACTGAGCCGACATTGATCGTTCAAGCATATCAATACAGCGAGTTCCTCGGGACACTCGATGTCGAGTTCGACAAAGACGGGAAAATCGTCAAACATGCAGGTAGCTTGATTGATGTGAAGCCACTTCAGCCGGACCCATACGCGGTCTCACTTCTCGCACCGTTCAAAGAAGTGGTTGATGGCATCAGCAACGACCCAATCGGCGTCTCACTCACGGCACCACTTCTCAACCCACGTGTAGATGACGAAGGCAATGAAACCGGTGTGAGTGTTCGTAAAAACGAAACAGCGCTCGGAAACTTGATCACAGACGGTATGCTCACGAAAGCGAAAGAGTATGATTCAGCTGTCATCGGTGCCGTTCAAAACGGTGGTGGAATCCGTGCGAAAATCGACCAAGGTCCAATCACGACAGGTGAAGTGTTGACGACATTACCGTTCGGAAACACGCTCGCGATCATGGACTTGAAAGGTAGCGAATTGAAAGCGGCCTTTGAGCGTAGCGTTGGCGTTTACCCGCTCGAAAGTGGTGGCTTCCTCCACGTATCTGGATTCAAAGTGTTGTTCGACAGCTCGAAACCGGCTGGCGAGCGCATCGTTAGCTTGGAATACAACAACGGCTCAGAATTCGTAGCAGTAGATGATGCGACGAGCTATAAAGTCGCAACGAACTTCTTCACAGCGCAAGGTGGAGACAACTACGCTGAGTTCAAGAAAGCATTTGATGAAGGCCGCGTCAATGACCTCGGTCTCATCGACTGGGAAAACTTCCGCGATCACTTGATCAGCCTCGGTGAAGAAGTCACACCGGCTGTTGAAGGACGGATCGTCGACGTCAATGCTGCAGAGTAAGTGAATAATGGTTTTAGGGACGAATTTCTAAAGAGAAATTGCCCTGTGACTATCGATGGACACTCGTTTCAAGCTACTTGGAACGGGTGTCTATTTTATTGAGGTGCTTCAATCAAATTACTTTTATATCAAGTTGTTCAATAAGTAGAAGAGCGGGTATAATATAATTAAGTTTCGTTTGTTTCGTTTGTTTCGAAAGTGAGGATGAGATGTATGCTGAAAGATTACAAAAATCATAAAGATGACATCATGAAGGTGCTTGAACGGGATGCTCAACTTGAAAAAATAGAAGTCGCCACTGAATTGAATAATGACCTAAAGCGTCAAAGTGCTGTTCGCCGTGCAATCAATGCGCTTAAAGAATATGAGCAAAGCCTTGATATCAAATTGTCAGAACGAGAAGAAGCAATCGTGAGTCAATACACCGTTTCAGAAAACCTCATTCATCTGTTGCCGAAATATCTTACTGTAACTGAGGTCGGAAAATTACTCTCCATCTCTCCTCAAATGGTAAGGCGGAAGTGTATGGCAAATGAAATTGAAGCGCATCGTACATTGAACGGGAAAGGGAAATGGCGAATCCCTTCCTCACAATTTGTGAGTCATCCTGACTTAGAAGAACTTTTGCTTGAACTTCAAGAACAACGACGATCGTCCGAACGACTCGCTTCTGTATTATTACAGGACGTCGATGAAGTGAAAGAGTGAAATGATGATTGTTAAATACGTGATTGATACGAATGTGATTCGAGATTTGAGTGCGCGTTCTAATGACGTTGAGGCACAAAAACATCAGAAGCAGTGTCAACACTTTTGGAAAAAAATCAAAGAGGATTCTAATGCGATTTTGATGATTCCTGAAGAGGTGAAAGTTGAACTAGATGTACAACTATTGGCAGAAATCCCGCCGAAACCGAATGAACGCCAACGTATTCTCGATGCTGTGAACGATTGTCAAATCGTCTATGAGAAAAGTACGCGTGAAATTGAGAATAAGTTGAGGGAGTTAAGCGCCATTCTAAAAGCTAAATATGGGTCGCGCATTCATGAAGAATGTCAACTCACACCGCAACACATGCAAGTGTCGGATGCGAGGATTCTGAGTGCAGCTTATGAGCAAGATGCGATATTAGTGACACGGAATATCAAAGATTTCATTTTATCAAAATTAAGCGAGAATACTCCCACTTCTAAACGTTAAGGACAGGGCTTACGTGAAAGTGGGAGATGAATCGCCAGCCTTTTCTTCGGGTAAAATATCTTCAAAGGTGGTGACCGTCACATGGTGAAGCACAAGGGCTATAAATTCCGGATCTATCCGACGAAGGAACAGGAACTCCTGATTGCCAAGACGATCGGATGTTCCCGGTTCGTGTTCAACCATTTCCTGTCGAAATGGGACGCGGCCCATGAAGCGACCGGCAAGGGACTGTCGTATGATGCCTGCTCGAAAGAACTTCCCATGCTCAAGCAGGAATTCGGTTGGTTGACGGAAGTGGACAGCACGGCCGTCCAGAACAGTGTCAAACACCTGGCCGACGCGTATAAGAAGTTCTTCAAGAAAAAGGGGAATCATCCCCGTTTCAAGTCGAAGCGAAACCCCGTCCAATCCTATACGGCGAACATCCAGGGCAAGTCCCAGCTCCCCGAGGTCTCGATCGTCGGGAATCGACTCAAACTCCCGAAGCTGAAGTGGCTGCGTTTCGCCAACTCGAGACAGGTCGAGGGTCGCATCCTGAGCGCCACGATCCGATGCACGGCTTCGGGTAAATATTTCGTCTCCCTTCTCGTAGAGCAGGAGATCGGTGAGCTGCCGAAGACCGGTTCATCGGTCGGCGTCGACGTCGGGCTGAAGAACTTCGCCGTTCTATCGGACGGCACATTGTACAAGAACGACCGTTACTTCCGTACGCTCGAGAAGAAACTGGCACGGGAGCAACGTAAGTTGTCCCGTCGTCAGCGCATCGCCCTGAACAAGAGGGTGAGACTCTCCGAGGCGAAGAACTACCAGAAGCAGAAGCGGAAGGTCGCCCGCATCCACGAGAAGATCGCCAACAAGCGCACCGACTTCCTACATAAGGTGTCGACCGAAATCGTCAAAAACCACGACGTCATTGGCATCGAGACCCTGCAGGTGAAGGACATGCAGAAGGACCGCAAGTTGAGCAAGTCGATCGCCGAAGTGAGCTGGTCGGCGTTCTTTCGCATGCTCGAGTATAAGGCCGGCTGGTACGGCAAGACCGTCGTGAAGGTCGGGAAGACCTTCGCCTCGAGCCAATTGTGTTCGAGTTGCGGCCATCGACACCAAGACGTGAAACATCTTGGTCTGCGTGAATGGACATGCCCGGCTTGTGGGGTCCACCACGACCGTGATGTGAACGCAGGACTGAACTTGAAATTAGAAGCTGAACGCATCTTAGCTTCTTCAACCGTCGGGACGACGGGGCTAGCCTGATCAGGTTTCTCTCGTTAGAGAGGATAACTCAGGAATCCCCACCTCTAAGCGAAGCGTAGGTGGGGGTAGTTCAAATCTATTCTTGTCCGAAGCGGATGAAGAGGTTCTTTATGATACGGGTAGGGGCGAATATCTATCTGTCTCTACTGAATTGCATGAGGCAGTACTGTCAGATGAAGAATTCTCAGCAAGACTAGAAGATTTCTTTGAGATTTGGAATCAACTTGATTAGACGTTTTGACATGTCATCATTATGAGTGAGGTATTCCTCGAGACGGATCCATTTATGGGTCCGTCTTTTTTGTAGGAAACTCGGGCGTGTGCATTTGTCATCAAATTGCGACCGACATGTAACTCTGTTAAGATACGATAAGATGAAGAAATACTGATTACTTAAAAAAGGTGGAGCGGACGTATGGATGTAAAAGCGACGCTACGCGACGTGCAAAAGCATATCGCGTGGTTAAAAGAAGAAAAAGAACGAGTCAACCGAAAAGAGGCATTGGTCGGGGATGACTTGATTACCTTAGATGAACTTCCTTCTTTGTCGAGACAGGCGCAACGCCCGCGTCTAGATGACAAACTGTTCGAGGAACAACAAACCGCATTACAGGCAGAGCTCGAAGCAGCTCGGAAACGCCTCCCAGAACTTGATGTGACACGCATCCAGTCGAACGGGAGCAGTTTTTATGAGAAGGCGAATGTGCATGTCGCGTTCGTCGGACCGGTCAAGCGGGCCAAAGAGCTCGAACGTCTTTGTCACACCCATTACTTTGAGAACGTGACAGGCTTTTTAGAGTTGCTTGAAGCAGAAGACATCGATTTCCTGCTCATCTCGGCAGCGCTCACAGAAGATGAGACGACGGCCTTCCATCACATGGGGACGCCACGCTCGCACTCTCGTCACTGGCTCGGAAACTTGATTCGCAAGGCGAAACAAAAGGAGATCCGTGTCGTCTTCGAAACGACACTCGATACGAATCATTTCGACCGCTTCTCTTCACTTGCCGCACAATGTGATTACATCTTCACGGCAAACGAGGAGCGTGTAACGGAATATATGGAAGAAGCCGGGCATGAACGGGTCTTCGTCATCCGCCCGGGAGTCGACCCGCTTCATGTGAACCCGATTGGAATGACGCGTGGCAAGACAGACCGTGTCGTCGTGACGAACCGTTTTCCCGTCCAGCGGTTCGCAAAAGATTTGGAGACGCTCGCGCAAGGCGTTCGCGATGCGAACAAAGAACTCTATGTGATGCGTGAGGCGAATGAGTCGAAAGCGTCACTCGCACCAAAGTCGCTTCAAGATGTCCTCGTCCATGGGGACCCTGAGGATATGGAGAAGCTGAGAGAGACATCGAATTGGGTGCTTCACGTCAATGAAGTGAAGCACAGTCCGACGATGAGCGCGCAAGCCATCTATGAGGCACAGGCCCGCGGACAACTCGTCTTGACGAATTACAACGTGGCCGTCAACAACGACTTCCCGAACGTGTTCATCGCGACAAGCGCCTTGGACGCACAAGGGATTTTAGAGATGTTTAAGACGGACGAAGAGCGTCTCGAGCATCAACTGTCTGGTGTCCGGACCATCTTCTCGAATCATACGATGTACGACCGCTTCAGTGAGATGTTGTTCACTCTCGGCATCCACCATGAAATCCGTCGCGACGTCCTCGTCATTGGTCGCGGTGATGTGACGGCGACGCGCGAACAGTTCGAGCGTCAGTCGTATCCGCACAAGCGCTTCGTCGCCGAAGCGGAGCTACAAGAAGTCGACCTACGTACAGCCGACTTTGTGACCGTGTTTGACGACAGTCATCACTATCTCGACTACTATGTGGAAGACTTAGTCAACGCCTTCAAATACACGGACGTCTCGTTCGTGACGAAAGGGCAGGACACCATCCATGAGTTCGTAGAAGATTATGCTGATGTGGCCTTGACGATGTTCGCGGCTAGTCACGTGTCGCTTGAGACGCTTCGGAACGACCAACGCGTCGAAGGTCAAGGCTATGCTATCGATCATTTCGAACTCCTCGCCCCAGACGACGTGCTCGTCCCGAACGAACCAGGTGACTATCAGCTTTCGATGATCGTCCCGATTTATAACAACGGTCGCTATCTATACAACAAGTGCTTCTCGAGTCTTCGCCGTAGCTCGATGTTTGAAGACATGGAAATCTGGCTCGTCGACGACGGTTCAACGGACCAAGAGACGATCGGCTATATCGAACGTCTCGTCCGGAAGTATCCGAACGTCTACACGTACTCGTTCAACGACGGCGGTAGCGGGAGCGCCTCACGTCCACGGAACAAAGGGGTGGAGCTCGCGACGACGCCATATATCGCTTTCCTTGACCCGGACAATGAAGCGGTCAACGACGGCTATGCGGCACTGTTCCGTGTCATGCAAGAGGACGACTCGCTCGACCTCGCAGTCGGAAGTATGTTGAAGCTTGCGAACCGTGAGGCGATGATTGAGTTAGACGGTCTTGAAAAAGATGGCGTTCGCGTCATCGAAGACCCGAGAGCGTACTTGCTCGAGCACAACTTCAAGGTGCAGAGTATCCAGACGATGGTCATCAAAAAAGACTTCATCCAGAAGCATGATTTGAAACAAGTCATCGGTGCGGTCGGGCAAGACTCACTCTTCTTCCAAGAGATGTTCCTCAACGCAGGACGCGTCGCCCTGCTCGACTTGACGATCCATGACTATTACGCGGCCGTCGCCGGTTCGACGGTCAATACGATCACGAAGAAGTACTTTATGAAGTGTGTCATCCGGGAGACGGCACGGGCGAAAGCGTTCGCGCGCGAAGGCGTACTCGACCAATACCGCTCGACTCGATTCGAACGGTTCTTCTCGATGTGGTACCTCGTCTTCTTACGCCGCAGCAAACCGGAAGAGTTTGTCGACAATGCCGGTATGCTTTATGAAATCATCGAACAGTATCGTCCGATGGAATTAGAGACGCCGATTGTAAAACAATTCGTCGACTTATATGAATCAGGACAAACAGAAGAATTGAAGCGTCTCTATTTTGACGCATACTTGTGAGGTGAGACCATGAGCAACGAATTTGAAAAAGAAATCGGATTGTTGAAACAGCGAATCAAACTGCAGGAAGAAGAGATTCGTCATTTGAAACACGATGAACGTCTATTACGTCAAAAGCATCGACGACTCGTTCAAAAGTATGGAGATCTTCTGTACACGTTTGAATGGACCGTGAAGACGTTCGAGAAGAAAGAGCAAGCGCTCAGTGACTTGAAACGTAAATATGATGTGTTGAATCAGAAGTATCGTCGTCTTGTGCAATCGAAAGCCGGAAAAGCGATTTTGAAGGCACAGGCGGTTGCACGACGCATTCGCAAATAAAGAATCGAGTTCGAAAGACTCGATGATTTGGAGGATATGAGGATGGATTGGCAGAAAAAAGCACGTCGCGCCGCTTACCTTGGGGTACAACGGTCGAAGCGACTCGGTCGTAAAGTGTTGAACAAACGCCCGAACAAATCGCATCAACTACGTGAAGTCGTACCGAATTGGTATACACGCTCACCTTACGTACACGTTGAAGGGACGGACCTTGTCTTCTCTGGGGACGAGCCGGTCATCTTGACGTTCCGACCGAACGCAAGTTCAGACATCATCTCCGTGAACGATTTGGTCGAAGCAGGGCAAAAGACGTTCACGGCCATGATGCGCGTCAAATCGCGTGAAGGCTTGATGCCAACGTTGACGTTAGAAGTCGTGCGTAAAGGCGGACGTACTCGTTACGTGACGGTGCAGGACGGCGATCAGGTCGATGTGACGCTCGGCATGGGTGAACAAATCGTCCGGGCTCATCTTGAAGTCAACGGGGCAGGAGCGTTCAGCCTCGTCGAGCTCATGCTCGGCAAGCTGTCGCTTTGGACAGTCGAAGGGACGGCTGCGAACGTATCACTTGATGCTTTTGATTTCCGTTATCCGCTTACGTCGGCGTCACTCCGCTCGCTCAAGCCACAGAGTGAGATTGCTCACTTCGATGGGGATACGCTCGTCGTGCGCGCCGAAGGGAATCAATATACGCACTATGGCGTCGACGAGGTTGCGCTCCCACACGTCGATACGGCACGTGGCATCGACTTCGAGACGGGTGATATGGATGATGACTTGTATCGGTTCTATTTAAAAGGAGACCGTACGGGGACAGCGGACGCGTCGCTTTTCATCGCGACGTATACGGTGTCAGGACAGGACCGTCTGATCGAGGTGCCACTTGGACTGAGCGGTATCGTCCGCATCGCACCGTCACACCGTTCCATCCGCTATTTCATCCGAGTGAACGGGTCAGGGCAGCTTGAGAACTTGAATATCGGAATGATTCGCGAGAAGAGTGTCCGCCGTGAAGACGTCTTGTCCCTCAAACCGGACATGTGGACGATCCCAGCACCCGACCTCATCAAATTGAAGAGTCGAGATGACCAACTCGTCGTCCAATTGAAAGGCGAGGACGATCAGCGTCGCTACATCTCGTATGCCGAGATGAACAACAGCTTCAAACTGCTCCCGACAGAGTTCCCGTATGAAGTGAAGGCGAACAGTCGTTACCGTGTCACGCTCGACGGTGTGGCCGATGAAGGGGCGAACGTCGTCCTCTACATCATCGCCTACTCGGCGACGGAGCGTCAGATCATGCAACAGGTTCAAATCGGAAGCGAGAAAGTCTTCTATTTTGACCGAGGCATCCGCTTCCTTCGTTTCGCCCTACGTGTCGACGGTGTCGGAGAGGCTCGGGTTGACCGCATCCGTGTCGCGGAAGAACTCGTCAGCGACGGTACAGAAAACCCGACGTGGATGGACGTGCGCGAGGCGCGCTTCTTCGCACCAATCCCACGTGAACTACACGAACTGAAGGTCGCGGCCATCTTCGATGAGTTCACGATGGCATCCTACAAACCAGAATGTCAGCTCATCACGTTCACACCGGACAACTGGAAAACGGTGCTGCTCGATGAGCAACCGGACGTCCTCGTCGTCGAATCGGCGTGGAAAGGGAACGCCGGTGCATGGGAGAAGAAAATCGTCAAATATGGCACGAACACATGGGAAGAGCTCGACGCGCTTCTCGCTTGGTGCCGTTATCACAACATCCCGACCGTCTTTTGGAACAAAGAAGACCCGATTCACTACGACCGTTTCATCGAGACGGCGAAGCGATTCGACTATGTGTATACGACCGACATGAACCGCGTCCCGAATTATAAAGAAGATTGTGGTCATGACCGGGTCGATGCGTTACCGTTCGCGGCCCAGCCGAAAGAGCATAACCCGATCCGCTTACCGGGGACGCGTGAGCCGTACGCGTGTTTCGCCGGTTCGTATTATGCGAACCGTCACGAATCGCGTAAAGCCGACATGGACCGCTTGTTCGCGGCGGCGGATAAGTACGGTCTTGCCATTTACGACCGCAACTATGCGATCAACCAACGCGGGGAGAGCGACCAGCTCCAATTCCCGGAACAGTTCCGTCACGCCATTCGCGGCAGTTTGAAGTACAACCAGATTGCCAAGGCGTATAAAGGGTATAAAGTCATGTTGAACGTCAACTCGGTCAACGATTCACCAACGATGTTCTCACGTCGTGTCTTCGAAGGACTCGCCTGCGCGACACCGGTCGTCAGCACCCGTTCGGTCGGGGTCGACGCCATGCTTGGCGATTACGTCTTCCTCGACGATGGGGAGTCAGACTTAGATGAGACGTTCCGCCGCTTGATGACGGATGACTCGTTCTATGAGGACATCGCGATGCGTGGGATGCGCCACGTGTTGACGTATCACACGTACACGCAACGTCTGGCGAAGATCGTCCAAGACGTCGGTATCCCGTACCGCGTCGACCACGAGAAGATTGCCGTCGTCGCCTTCATCAAGTCGCGCGAAGAGGCAGAACGCGTCGTCGCCCAGTTCGAGGCACAGAACTATGAGCATAAACACCTCATGATGTTCCTCGATAAGTTCGAGGATCACATCGACGTGTACAACACGTACAACACGCCATCGATCTCGACGTATATGCGCAGCTACTTGACGCACTATACCTCGTTCACAGAGATGGTCGAGTCGTACGATTGGGTCGCCCATTTGAAGTCGGACGATTATTACGGTCCGAACTACTTGAGCGATTATCTGCTCGCGGCACGCTATGCGGAAGCGGATGTCCTCACGAAAGAGGATTACTATGCGTATGACGGCAAGCTCGTCAAACAGGACCATGACGAGTCGTATCGTTATGTGTTTGACGCGACACCGTCCCGCTCGATCGTGCAGCCGTCGGCACTCCGCTTCTATACGGTCGAGGAGGCGCTCCACATCTTTGAAGCGGACGAGAGTTTGAACGAACTCGCTCGTTCCGGCAAACGCATCTTCAGTGTCGACCCGTATCAATATGTGAAAGCCGGTGCCGCCATGGATGAAGCGGACCGTCAGGAGGTAACGTTATGACGAAGCAACCGCTACGGATCCTCGTATACGGGGACGTCAATTTGAACTTGATCGACGGATCGGCCATCTGGCTCACGTCGGTCGTGCATATGTTGAACCAGGACCCGAACATCGAGGTCGACGTGCTCTTGAAGCGCTCGATTGTGAAACCGGAAGTGACGGCGTCGATCAAACAGCTCGACCGCGTCAATTTCATCGACGTCTTCACGGAAGACTCGACGAAGAAAGACGAGCCGTACTATGAGAAGAAGGTGCTCCAGCCGGAAGAGGCGGCCCAACTCATCCACGAGCTCGTCGAGACGAAACAGTATGACATGACGTTCATCCGTGGGTTCCAGCTCGCTTATGCGCTCTCCGACTATGAACATACGATGAAAAAGACGTGGACTTATCTCACGGATTTCACGCATGATTCATCGGCCGCGTCACAGGAAGAGTTGGCACGTTTGAAGAAGATTGCGGACCGCTCGGCGCGCATGCTCTGTCAGACGGCGGAGATGAAGGCGTACTTCGAGACGTTTTTACAGACGCCGAAGCCGTTCCTCATCTTGAACCCGATGATCCCGAACATGCGCGAGGCGACGCCGACGTTCAAGCGTCAGGCGAAACGTCTCGTCTATACTGGAAAGTTCGCGCCGCTCTGGTACTCGGCTGAAATTCTTGACGCGCTCGAGAAGGTACGGGTCCGGATGCCGGACGTCGAGTTGAAGGTGGCGGGGGACAAGTTCAACCAAGACCCGAACAACCCGAACTTCCGTAAAGAAGTGACACATCGTCTCCAAACGGACGAAGGGGTCCACTGGTTGAAAGGCATTCCGCGTGCGGACGTCGAGACGCTCATTGAAGAGAGCGACATCGGCATCTCGTGGCGCCACCCGGACCTTGACGACAGCCTCGAGTTGTCGACGAAGCTCCTCGAATATGGGGCGCTCGGGAAGCCGGTCCTTCTCAACCGCAACAAGATGCACGAGATGTTGCTCGGGTCGAGCTACCCGCTCTTCGTCAATTCGGAAGACGAATTTATCGAAAAGGTTGAACTCGCCTTCACGCATCCAGCCATCTATAAGGATGCGGCGGAACGGCTCTACAACATGGCGAAGAATTATACGTTCGCCAGCACGTTCGAACGTCTCCGTGACGCGATTTGGGAGATGCAGAAGACGACGATCCTCTTCGCCGGTCATGACTTGAAGTTCATCCGCATGTTCATGGAACGTTTTGAGGCCGACCCGAGCTACCGGGTCCTCGTCGACCAGTGGGACGGACACAAGATTCATGATGTGAATCACAGCAAGGCATGTCTCGCACAAGCAGACGTCATTTTCTGTGAATGGGGCCTCGGCAACGCCGTCTGGTACTCGCAACATAAGTTGCCGCATCAGCGCCTCATCGTCCGAATTCATCGTCAGGAGAAAGAAACACCATTTCCACGGGAATATGCGCTCGACAACATCGACCGTATCATCCTCGTCTCACCGTATATGTTAGAAGAGATGCATCGTCTGTTCGGAATCTCGCGTCACCAGATGACGGTCATCTACAACGCCGTCGACGCAGACAAGCTCGACAAACCGAAACAGGCAGACGATTTGACGTTCCGTCTCGGTATGATCGGCATGAACCCGAAACTGAAGCGTCCGGACCTCGCGCTCGACGTCCTCGAAGAGCTGCTGAAGACGGACAAACGGTACCAGCTCCACTTCAAAGGACACCATCCAAAAGATGTCTATTGGATCGGGAAGCGCGAAGAGGAGAGCTCGTACTACGAGGCGTTACTGAAACGCATCGAGGAGTCGGACCTTCGTGACCACGTCCATTTCGATGGACACGGTAATGACGTCGACACATGGCTCCAATCGATCGGCTTCGTCTTCTCGACGAGTGACTTGGAAAGTTTCCATCTCGCACCGGCCGAAGCGATGGCCGCAGGGTCTTATCCGCTCATCCGCCACTGGACGGGCGCGGAGACGATTTACCCAGACGAACTGCTCGTCACGGATACGATGGAATTTGTCGACACGATTCTTTCTTATAAAGAAGAGAACGAGAAGCTGATGACGGACGCAAAAGCCTATCAGGCGTATGCCCGTAAACATTTCGCGCTCGATCGTCTCTATCGAGAGATGGAACAAATCATTTCAGGCAAAACACACGAACAATTTTCGACGATATTGTCATGAAAATGTAATTGCACCGAAGAATTGTTCAAGAGTATAATGAGTATTGTTTTATTATCGAATGTGAAATAAAATGATGGACAATGCGCTATTTAAAAAGCGCGTCAAAACATTTGGAGGTTACCACACAATGAAAGTATGTACAGTAGGTCTTGGATATATCGGATTACCGACATCGGCTGTCTTTGCGAACTATGGCGTCGACGTCGTCGGAGTCGATATTTCACAACATGTTGTTGATAAATTGAACCGTGGAGAGATCCACATTGAAGAGCCAGGTCTCGGCGAAATGGTCGCAGACGTCGTGGCAAAAGGGAAGTTCCGTGCATCACTCTCACCAGAGAAAGCAGATGCCTTCATCATCGCGGTCCCAACACCGAACAACGACGACGAGCACAAATCATGTGACTTGACGTACGTCTTAGATGCGACACGCAAAGTGTTGCCATTCGTTGAAAAAGGCAACGTCATCATCGTTGAGTCGACAATCGCACCACGTACGATGGACGACTTCGTCAAACCACTCGTCGAGGAAGCTGGATTCACTGTCGGTGAAGACATCTATCTCGTACACTGCCCAGAGCGCGTATTGCCTGGACAAATCCTTCATGAGCTCGTGCACAACAACCGCATCGTCGGTGGAATCACGACAGAATGTGCAGAAGCAGGCGCACGCGTCTACGGTACATTCGTTGAAGGTGAAATCGTGAAAACGGATGCGAAGACGGCAGAAATGTCGAAACTCATGGAAAACACGTTCCGTGACGTCAACATCGCACTCGCGAACGAACTCGCAAAAGTATGTAACGACTTGGACATCAACGTTCTTGACGTCATCGAGATGGCGAACAAGCACCCACGTGTCAACTTGCACAGCCCAGGCCCAGGTGTCGGTGGACACTGTCTCGCGGTCGACCCGTACTTCATCGTCGCGAAATCACCTGACCTCGCGAAAATCATCAACTTGTCACGTGAGACGAACGTCTCGATGCCACACTACGTTGCAGACAACGTTCAGAAGTTGACTGCTGGAATCGAAGATGCGAAAGTCGCGGTCTTTGGCGTGACATACAAAGGAAACGTCGACGACATGCGTGAGAGCCCAGCGGTTGAAATCGCTGAAATCTTGCTTGACCGTGGCGTGAACATCTCTGTTCACGACTCACACGTTGAAAAATCAACATCAAGCCGTTTCGAGCTCGTTTCAAAAGAAGAAGCACTCAAAGACGCGGATCTCGTCCTCGTATTGGTTGACCACAACGAGTTCAAAGTCCTCGACTTCGCAGAGCTCAAGTCAACGATGCGTCGTCCGATGATCTTCGACACACGTAACATCGTGAAACCAGAAGGTGAAGACGTAGCGGTCGTCAACTACGGCAACCTCTACAAATATACAAAGGAAACGAATCTCGTTCTTTGATTCAGGTGAATGAACATGTTTAAATCCGCGAAAGCTATTCTTTCAGAGCTAAAGTCGAGCTTGTACTTGATTTTCCGTCTCGCCACGTATGAGACGCGAAGCAACAACTCGATGCAGTACCTCGGATTTTTATGGGAGTTCGTGACACCGTTATTGCAGATTGGAGTTTACTGGTTCGTATTTGGATTTGGTATTCGAAGCGGCAGGCCGATTGATGGCGTGCCGTTTCTGCCATGGTTGGTCGCAGGGATTGTCGTCTGGTTCTTCATTGCCTCGGCGATCACCTCGACGGCCCGGTCCGTCTATTCGAAAATCGGCATGGTCTCCAAAATGAGCTTCCCAATCTCGACGATTCCGGCATACGTCTTGCTCGCACTCTTCTATCGCCACGTGGCGCTAGTCGGTGTCTCGTTTATCTTGATGTGGGCATTCGGATTCCCGATGGGGCTACATTCGCTCTGGTTTATCTACTTGGCGTTCAGTGCGCTCGCACTACTGTACTCGCTCGCCTTGATTACGTCCGCGCTCACGACAATCGTGCGCGATCTTCAAAACCTTCTTCAGTCGATGATGCGGATGTTGATGTATTTGACACCGATTTTTTGGGTGCCGCCGGCGAAGCTCGCGAATATCCTACAAATCAATCCGCTCTATTATTTAGTCGAAGGATATCGGTCGATGTTCCTCGGAACCGACTGGTTGGCGACTAACTGGGCTTACGGTCTCTATTACTGGGCCATCGTCGTCGTTCTCTTCTTCGTCGGGTCGATGATTCATTTGCGTTTCCGTCGACACTTCATCGATTACATTTGAGGAGGACCTTATGTACCAGGTTAAATTTGAAAACGTATCGAAACGATATACGCTTTATAACAAGCAATCTGATAAGCTGAAGGAGATCTTCTTCAGTAAAGCAGGGGGCAAACAGTTTTACGCGCTCCGCAATGTCACGTTTGAAGTTCCACCCGGGGAAGTGGTCGGGATTATCGGGATCAACGGGTCAGGGAAGTCGACGATGTCGAACTTGCTGGCTGACGTGATGCCGCCGACGCACGGGAAAATCGAACTTCACGGAAAGACGGCGTTGATTGCGATCTCTTCTGGTTTGAACGGCAACTTGACGGGGCTCGAGAACATCGAGCTCAAAGGGTTGATGCTCGGGATGACGAAACAGGAGATCATCGATTTGACCCCGGATATCATTGAGTTCGCCGATATCGGCGACTTTATCAATCAGCCGGTCAAGACGTACTCGAGCGGGATGAAGTCCCGTCTCGGGTTCGCCATCTCGATCAACGTCGACCCGGACATTCTCGTCATCGATGAGGCGCTCTCGGTCGGGGACCAAACGTTCACCGACAAGTGTCTCGCCAAGATGAACGAGTTCAAAGATCGTGGGAAGACGATCTTCTTCATCAGTCACTCGGTCTCACAAGTCCGCCAATTCTGTACGCTCGGCCTTTGGCTCGAGTTCGGAGAAGTGCGCGAATATGGACCGGTCGATGAAGTCGTTCGGGAGTACAATAAGTTTTTGAAATGGTTCCGCAACTTGTCTAAAGAGCAACAAGACTCGTTTAAAGCCGATAAGCTCAAACGTCGTACGACGGTCGTCGATGCGACGGAGCTCGGGGAGACGTATATTTTGCCGCCTTTGACAGAAGAACAACTACAAACACGCCATTCGTCGGTCGCTGTATCGAACGAAGCGTGAGCAATTGGGAGGAGGAAGCACGGCGAAGTCAGACCGTGCGAAACGACCTATGAAAAAAGTCATGACCGTCTTTGGGACGCGACCAGAAGCCATCAAAATGGCACCACTCGTACTTGAGTTGAAAAAACGTGAAGGGGTAGAACCGATTGTCGTCGTGACAGCGCAGCACCGTCAAATGCTTGACCAAGTGCTCGAGTTGTTCGAAATCAAACCGGACTATGACCTCGACATCATGAAGGACAAGCAGACGCTTTACGATGTCACATCACGCGTATTGAAAGGGATGGGCGAAGTTATCGCTGAAACGAAACCAGACATCGTGTTGGTCCACGGGGACACAACGACGACATTCGCGGCATCACTCGCAGCCTTCTACAACCAAGTCGCAGTCGGTCACGTTGAGGCTGGCTTGCGCACACACAATAAATATTCACCGTTCCCGGAAGAGATGAACCGCCAATTGACGGGTGTCATGGCCGACCTTCATTTCGCACCGACGGAAACGTCGCGTGACAACCTCCTTCGTGAAGGCAAGAACGAAGAGATGATCTTCGTCACAGGGAACACGGCAATCGACGCACTCAAAACGACAGTCCGTGACGACTATGCGAGCGAATTGCTCGACAGCATCCGTTCACAAGGTCGTCGCCTCGTCATGTTGACGGCGCACCGTCGTGAGAACTTAGGTGAGCCGATGCGCAACATGTTCCGTGCGGTCCGTCGCTTGATCGAGAAGTATGATGACATCGAAGTCGTGTATCCGGTCCACATGAACCCGGTCGTTCGTGAACTCGCTAACGAGATTCTTCACGATGTCGAACGTGTCCACTTGATTGAACCGCTCGACGTCTTCGACTTCCACAACTATGCGGCGACGTCGCACTTGATCTTAACGGATTCAGGTGGCGTACAAGAAGAAGCACCATCTCTCGGTGTACCTGTCCTCGTCCTTCGTGACACGACAGAACGTCCAGAAGGTGTGGCTGCAGGAACGCTCAAACTCGCAGGGATCGAAGAAGAGAACATCTTCTCACTCGCGGATGAGCTCTTGTCTGACGAAACGGCATACAAAGCGATGTCACAAGCATCGAACCCGTACGGTGATGGTGAGGCGTCACGTCGAATCGTCGATGCTATCCTTGCCAACTAAATGAAAGCGAATAGAGTTGTTTTGTGCCCAGCACAGCAACTCTTTTCTGTATCATCATCCTAACGATTCGGAGGTGCTTGTATGTCAACGAAGCGAATTCGTCCGGCGATTTATCATTACTATCCGCGCGGACCGCATAAAAACCATATGTCGATGCGCGAAGAAGAATACAAGACAGAAGTCACATTTTTACCACAAGCGTTAACGGACTCGATTTACGTCCAATTGTTTGATTTGAAGTTTGAGATTCCACCGTCAAAAATCTTTTTGGCAGACGCCAAGATGGATGAAGGGGACGAGATGGAAATGAAGACTGCCGTTTATGTCGAAGGCGATCGCACCGTTCGATTTGAACTGTACGTCATGCAGTACTCAGATGAGGAGCGTCTTTCGAACAAACGTTTCTCGCTCACGTTGAATCCGGGGATGAATCCGATTGAAGAAGTCGTGAAACAGATGGAAGGCGCCAAGTATTTCAAGATGTCGTACAAATACATCGTCGAGACGCTTGACCCGATCACAGTACGATTCGATGACCTCTATGTAACGTTCCGCTGAACGGAGCAAGTCTTAAGGGAGAAAGGGACCATTCGGTATGTTATTTAGTTCCACGGTAT
The DNA here is from genome assembly GCF_018617145.1 of Exiguobacterium sp. s75. Lineage (GTDB taxonomy): Bacteria > Bacillota > Bacilli > Exiguobacteriales > Exiguobacteriaceae > Exiguobacterium > Exiguobacterium profundum. The sequence continues at coordinate 1,576,927 of NZ_JACSJQ010000001.1, read as the reverse complement.
TTCTATTTTATTTCTTGCCGGTCGTGCTGTTGTTGTACTTCGTGTCACCACGCTGGCTGAAGAATACGATTCTACTCGTTTCAAGTTTGTTCTTCTACGCATGGGGTGAACCACGTTTCGTCCTCATCATGCTCGCTTCAATCGTCATGAATTACTTCTTCGGCTTTATGGTCGATAAGTATCGGGACGATGCGAAGAAAATCAAATGGACGATGGCGCTCATGCTTCTCGGAAACCTCGGGATGCTTGGGGTCTTCAAGTATGCGAGTTTCTTCGTCGAGAACGTCAACTCGGTGTTCGGCTTCTCGCTGAATGACCCGGAGATCCCGCTACCACTCGGGATTTCATTCTTCACGTTCCAAGCGATGAGTTACGTCATCGATGTGTATCGGAACGATGGGCGTCTCCAGAAGAACTTGTTCGACTTGGCACTTTACGTCTCGTTCTTCCCGCAATTGATTGCCGGACCGATCGTCCGTTACCAAACGGTCGCAGATGAGATCGTGGACCGCCGTGAGACGATTGATGACTTTGTCTCTGGGATCCAACGTTTCGTCATCGGTCTAGGGAAGAAGATGATTTTGGCGAACAGTTGTGGTTATGTGGCCGACCAAGTGTTCAGTCAATCGGCGGGGGACCTGTCGACGACACTCGCCTGGATTGGAATCATCGCCTACTCGCTCCAAATTTATTTTGATTTCTCCGGTTATTCGGATATGGCCATCGGTCTTGGTCGGATGTTTGGGTTCCATTTCCTTGAGAACTTCAATTATCCGTATATTTCGAAATCGGTGTCTGAGTTTTGGCGTCGTTGGCACATCTCGCTCGGAAGTTGGTTCCGAGACTACGTGTACATCCCGCTCGGCGGGAATCGTCAAGGCCCATGGAAGACGTATCGCAACTTGACCATCGTCTGGTTATTGACTGGCGTATGGCACGGGGCGAGTTGGACATTTATCGCCTGGGGTCTCTATTACGGGATCTTCATCATGTTCGAACGGGCATTTCTCGGGAAATGGCTCGCTGCGTGGCCGGCATGGCTCGCGCATGTGTTCACATTATTCGTCGTCGTCATCGGTTGGGTATTCTTCCGTGCCGATAACTTCACGTACGCGATTGACTATCTGCAAGTCATGTTCGGCTTACACGGCGGTGAAGTGTTCGATCAAACGGCATACTTCTATCTCGTCCAATACGGAACGGTTCTTCTGTTGGCGATGATTGCTGCCACACCGCTTCCGAAGATGCTGGTCGCTCATTTCTTGCGCCACGAGGTGGACTCGGAACGTCCGGTTCTTGCCGCGAGCGCAGGTCTTGCCCGAGCAGCTTATATCTTGCTCATTTTCGGCATCTCGATTTCGTACGTCGTCTCGAGTACATTCAATCCGTTTATTTATTTCCGGTTCTAAGGAGGGCTGACAATGGAACAACAAACCAAAAGCGAACAAGTCCGTTCGAAAGGACGGCGCCTCTCTTGGGTGGTCAACAGTATCCTTTTGCTCGGCTTCCTTGGCACCATCTTTTATGGACTTGCCGTTTATGCCTTCGGTAACGAGCAGGAAAGCTCGGCCACCGAGGGACGCATGTTGGCGAAGCGTCCTGAGCTATCCATCGAAACGATTTTAAATGGGTCGTACATGGAGGAGTTCGAGGCGTCGGCGAACGACCAGGTGTTTGAGCGAAACCTGTGGATTGAAACGCAGGCCTGGGTGCAACTGAACGTGCTGCAACAACAGATGAATAACGGCGTCATCAGCATCGATGGGTTCTTATACGGTCCGGATGCGAACGAAAGTCAGTATTCTTCGCTCGGTGTATTCTTCAAAGAATTCAAAAAAGAGATGGATGATGCCGGCATCCCGTCTTACTTCGCCTCGGCACCGAGTAAGCCGGTCTATGCGACGCGACAAAACATCTTCCCGGATTACATCGAGTCGGCGGATGCGGAGAATCGTGACGAGTTACATGAGCGGATCGAAGAGAATGACATCCCGCTCATCGACTTGGAGGAGACGCTCGGTGACGAACCGGGTGAGGATATCTATTTCAAAACCGATCACCACTGGCGAGCGGAAGGGGCATTTCTCGCATACGGTCAAATCATGGACCGCTTAAGCGAGCAGTTCCCGGATGCACCGGTGTTGACCGCGGATGAGATGGACGTGAAGACGGTCGACGGGACGTTTTACGGGTCTCATGCCCGGGAAATCTCGATGCCGTATGTCGAATCGGCGGACACGTTCACGTATCTCGAACCGAAAGACGGATTCACGACGACGGTCTGTCGAAACGGGGATGACTGTGGACATGGCGTCCTCGACAAAGACGTGTTGAACAACACGGACGACTTCACGAACTACTACAACTTGTTCATGGGTGACAACTACGCCCTCGCGAAAATCACGCAGGAGAATCCGAAAAATGACGATCATCTCCTCGTGTTGAAAGATTCTTATGCGAACCCGGTACTCGGCTACCTTGGCGAGTCGTTCGGGACGGTATCGGCAATCGACGTTCGCTATCTCGATGACTACGATGTCAGCATCGCGGAATATGCGGAAGAGAACGATGTCGATGCGGTTCTGTTCTTACACAATGACCGAATCACAGGACTCGGGTCGATGTATCAAGAAGGTCTGTGATCGAACGCAATTCCTTCGAAAAGGCAGGTGCGCTTCATGAACGTATTGCTACCGGTATTCTTCCACTCCGCGATGGGTGGGCTTCATCGACAGATTCTCTCATCTGTGAAAGTGCTTATTCGAGAGGGTCATGAGGTGACCGTCGTCTGTAAGCCAGGTCCCTTTGCCAAAGAGGTAGAGGCGCTCGGTGGGCAGGTCATACGAACCGATTATTCCAATGAGGACGTCACCCGTGTGATCGATGTGGTAGTGACACAATCCTTCGATCTGGTGTATGCCCATCCGTTCGATTCACGACAGGTCGGCCTAGCGGTGGCAGAGACACACGGCATCCCGTTCGTCCTCGTCATCCATGGGATGTATTATGATGAGATTGAGCAGTATCATACGAGCGTCTCGCGAGTGATCGCCGTCTCGGAACGGATCGCGACCCATCTCGTGGAGCACTGTCCGGCCATCGAATCGAAGCTCATCGTCATTCCGAATGGAGTCGATGATGCATTCGTCCCGGATGTGACGAGCGTGTCGTCAGAGCGCGTGACGGGTCTATTCACCTCGCGACTAGATGCGGACAAACTGTTCATTTTAGATGTCTTTTTGGATGCGCTAGAAGACGAGCGGATCAAGTCTTTACCGATTGATTGGCTCATTGTCGGGGACGGGACACAACGGGAAAAATACGCATCACGTTATGAGGAAGCGCTTGAAGGGACCAGTCAGACGATGGACTGGCTTGGTTGGGTCGAGCAAGACGATTTACCCGAAGTGATGCGTCGTGCCGATTTCGTCATCGCCCCAGGGCGCTCTGCGCTAGAAGGGATGGCGGTCGGCAAACCGACCATCGCCGTCGGGAGCAAAAGTTATCAGGGGCTGGTCACACCTTCGACGTGGCAAGATATTGCGAGTACGAACTTTGGTGGCATCGGGACGAAATACGATGGATACACATCGGGTCGAATCGGTGATGCCATCCTCGAATTGATGGATGAGACGACGAGACGAGAGCTCGCACGTTTCTCGGCCGCACTCGTGGATGAACATTTCCGTGATGAAGCGGCGCAACGGCTTCTCCTTGATCTGCTCGAAGAGGTGAGACGAGAGGGACCTAAGGAAATCGATTTGGTGGCTCGTTATCCACACGTTCGTTACGACCAACTGCATGCCCGTCGCGCGAATCGGCTCTGTTCGTGGAAATTAGCGGATCGGGAGCAACGACTGGAAGCGATGCGCAATGAGCTCGAGGCGACTAAGCGACACCTTGATGAACTTCGTGCGATTCAATCGAATCAGTCTACCGAGATCAGTCAGTTACGATCAGCCCTTCAGCGATTGTCCGACGAAACCGAATAAACACAACAAGAAGGTTATAACGTGACGATTAAACGTGATCAGCAAGACCATTTGGTTGTTCTACGAGCGACATATCAAGGAATCAATCAGCCGATTCCAATCATCGTCAAATGATCGAAGCAATAAGAAAGAACGGAGTCGCAACTGTGCGACTCCGTTCTTTTGGTCAATGTGCTGTGAAGCGAGCTGGTCCAATCGAAGAGACGAGACGCGTCGCGGCACGCAAGCAATCCAGCTGTCTCGAATACACACGGCTCACATCGGAAAAGGCAGAGGGGAGATGGTCTGAGTCTAACGGACCTTGTCGCATATAGGGAGATTCCCCGGCGCCAAGCGGTGTCGGATGAATCACGAACTTATAGTGAGTCGGGTCGAGCTCGACAACCTCAATCTCTGCAAACAGTCGTGCATCGCGTGTATACAAGAAGCGGGTGGATAACCACTTATCTGAATCTGTCATGGTTCACCAGTCCTCCCTCAAGAAGTCTTACCTCCCTTATCATAAAACAATTTTTGGATATTTCAAATGTTATTTTCATATTTATGTAAATATACTTACTTGAAATTGTAAAAAAGAGCGGATTCGTGCAATCATTTCTTTGTTTGAGTAAAGTTAGGAAAGAACGTACGAAGGCGGGGTGACAACATGAGAAAAAATGCGACTGGAACATATCGGTTCCTCATCATCCTTGGGGCGAAAGTGAATGGGATACGACCATCCCGGGCGCTCCAACATCGAATTGACGTGGCTGCCGCCTATGCGAAGGCACATCCTCATGTCGAACTGATCGCAACAGGTGGACAGGGACCAGATGAAGGGATGGCGGAGGCGTGTGTCATTGAACGAGAACTGATGGCGCAAGGAATCGATGCTACGCGGATTCATGTGGAAGCGACATCGACGTCGACAATCGAGAACTTTGAGCATAGCCGTCCGTTTTGGGACGGAGCATCAGGTGTGACGATTGTGACGAATGACTTTCATGTGCCGCGGGCCCGTCTGATTGCGAGACTGTATTTTCAGCTCGAGAGCGATGCCCTATATGCACCGACCCCACCGCTTGCGAAAGGGCGATATCTCATTCGTGAAGTATTGGCGTATGTGAAGCTGTTGGGACGTTATGTATTTATGAAAGAAAAAAACTAGGCTCTTGCACTCGCAAGAGCCTAGTTTGGTTGACAGCCGATTTCTTCGTTCAGTACGTGGCCAAACGCTTCGGCGCCCTTGATATTCAAATGGACCCCGTCACTTTCAAAGTACGCTTCTTTCCCGATTGACCGTTCATGCCAATCGATGAGGGACACGTTCTCGTGAAGTTCACTTGCCCGTGCGAGTTTTTCATTGACCTCACTTTCCCATGGACGCGGGACACGTGTGTTGATCAAATAGATCTCATCTGCTCGTTCGAACTGCTTGAGCAGCGTTTCGAGTTGCTCCATTTTGAAGGCACCGTTCGTTCCGAGATGGAGGAACACAACGTGCCCCGGAGCATTATAGGATTGGTACTGTGAGGCAACTGGGATTGCATCACGAACTTGACGTCCGATTTGGGCGTCAATTTTCATATTCGGGAAGGCATCTGCCAAGTATTCGTTCAATCCGAGCATGACCGAGTCGCCAATCGCGAGAGCCGGTGGACATGTTCGTTCTTCTGGTTTTTCAGTTGGTGCTGTGTTCTCATCTGTCGGTTGATCTTCGGACGGAACATCCTCTGCCTCTTCGGATTCCGGTTCTTTCGGAACGTCCGGTGTGTCATCTTTTGGCATCGGTACTTTCACGACAGGAATCTCATCTTCGACCGGCTTCGACTCAGAGAACGCCAGGATGGTCAAATTCCCAACGAGAACGAGTGAGAGCGCGGTCGCACATGCCGTGGCGGCGAAGCGTGCGCTCGGGTGCGTCGGTGTCGAGACGAGCTGACGGAACGCATGTTTGAATCCATTTCGGCGAATCGGTGTCTCGACGAAACGATACGACAACTCGGCGATCAAAAGCGTCAACGCCACTTGTCCGACGGAAAGAAGTGGCGAGAACGTCCCGAGTCGGTCGAGCGGTGTCGACAGAATGATGACCGGATAGTGCCACAAGTAAATCCCATACGTCCGGGTGCCAATCACGCGAAGCCAAGCGCTTCCAAACAATCGTGACCAAATGGTCGCCGGATGGGCGACAGCGGCAATCAATAGGGCGGATAGGAACGCGACGAGCAAGAAGCCTCCGTAATAGAGGAACGCGTCGTAGGCGTTGACGGTTCGGATGATGCCGACGATGGCGATGAGCGAAATGGCGCCAGCCCCATTCAAAATGTGACGTCCGATCTTCGGAATCGTCTCTTTAAACGTGTCCGGGCGCCAACCGAACGCGAGGACGGCTCCCATAAGCAGACCGAACAAGCGTGTGTCGGTCCCGTAGTAGACGCGACTCGGGTCGGCTTCTGGTACATATCGGAATGCCATCCAGGCGGCGGAGACGAATAAAAGTGCAGCGAGTAGTTGGAGCAATCGCTTCCGGAACGCGAGACCGACGAGTAGGAGTAGCGGCCAGACCGCATAAAACTGTTCTTCGATTGAGAGAGACCATAGGTTTTGAAGCGGCGATGGCTTTCCGAAACTTTCGAAGTAGGAGACTTCGTGGAAGATATACCACCAGTTGTTCACATAGGCAAGTGCCGCCAGTGAATCCTGTCGCACCGTATCGAGCAAGGAGCGGTCAAACAGCGTCACATACGTCATCACGACAGACAGCATCAAGACGAGCGCCGGCAACAAACGACGGAAACGTGCGACATAGAATCTTTTCAAATCGATTGTGCCGGTCTTCGTCCATTCGCGAATCAAGATGCCGGTAATCAAGTAACCGGAAAGGACGAAGAAGACATCGACACCGAGGAATCCCCCGGATATGTAAGGTACATTTAAATGATATAAAATGACAGCCAAGACGGCGAACGTGCGCAAGCCGTCGAGACCAGGCATATACGTTGTATGTTTGAGTGGTTTCATGCCCCCACTTCCTTTCTAGTAAAGCGGACATTTCCCTTATTTTTCAATCCATTCTTCAGTATAACGAGCGAGGAAGAGGGAATGGTTTCAAAAGATTAACAATCAAATGACGTGAAAATCCAATAAAAAAAGGGACACGAGGTCCCTTGCACTTTACATCAGATTAATCAACGTCCCACCGAGTACCCCGACGATGACGAGTGCCCACGGGGGCAGTTTCCAATAGGCGATCATCACGAACAGGAAGGCGGCGAACACGAAGTCGAACGCATCGTTGACGGTACTCGTGAAGATCGGGCTGTAGAATGCCGCAATCAAAATCCCGACCACTGCCGCGTTGACGCCGATAAGAGCGCCGGCGACTTTCGGGTTATAGCGGAGCGCGTCCCAAAACGGAAGTGCCCCGAGGATGAGCAAGAAGGCTGGCAAGAAAATGGCGACCGTCGCAAGGATGCCACCCGGCACACCATTAATCACCGTTCCAAGATAAGAAGCGAACGTGAAAAGCGGACCAGGAACGGCCTGAGCGGCACCGTATCCTGCAAGAAAGGCTTCTTCACTCAAGAAACCAGCTGGTACAAGTTCTCGTTCTAGTAGTGGCAAGACCACATGTCCGCCGCCGAAGACGAGGGCACCGGCCCGGTAAAAGCTATCGAACAAGGCAATCGTTTGATTCTCAAACGTCTCCCGTAAAATCGGTAAGATAACGAGAAGCGCCCCAAATATCGACAGCAGAACGGCCCCGAGACGTTTCGAAATGGGGAACGCGCTCGATTTCGCATCGAGGCGGTCCGGCTTGAACAACAGGAATCCTGCGAGTGCCGCAAGGAGAATGAACAACACCTGACTGAACGTCGTCTGCCAGAGCAAGACGCCCGCCAAGGCGAAAAAGGCAATCGTTCGGGTCTTTGTATCAGGTGTCAGTTTGCTCGCCATCCCTAAGATGGCATGGGCGACGATGGCGACGGCGACGACCTTCAAACCGTAGAGCCAGCCTGAGTCGGACACGTCGAGCCCTGACAACAATAAAGCGAACAGAATGAGGGCGACGACCGACGGCGTCGTGAAGCCGATAAACGAGGTGATCCCACCTAATATGCCACCGCGGACAATCCCGATCCCGATCCCGACCTGTGAACTCGCCGGTCCAGGCAAGAATTGGCATAAGGCGACGAGGTCGGCGTAAGCTTTCTCATCCATCCATTTGCGTCGTCTCACATATTCCTCGTGGAAGTAACCGAGGTGGGCGACAGGACCACCGAATGAGGTGAGACCGAGCCTCGTTGAAACGAATAAAATTTCTAGTAACGTCTTGAACGTCACACGTTCTGTCGTCATATCTTCACTCCTTAATTTCTTTGAATAACTCGTATGCCTTTTGACGGGCTTCCGCCAACACAGAACGTCCTTTTTCGGTCGTCACGTAGTTTTTGCGAACGTGTCCATCGACCGTCTCGTTTTCACGAATCAAGAGCCCGTCTTTCTCCATCCCGTGCAAGATCGGGTAGAGCGTACCGGCACTGATCTCGTAACCGTGCTCCCGAAGCTCATCGACCATCCATGCTCCGTACACGGGATGTTCCGCGGCATGGTGCAAAATATGGATATGGATGAATCCGAGAAACAGCTTCCGCAAGACGCGGTCTTCCATACGTGTCATCTCCTTAATATCGAAATTCGATATCGGTTTTCGAAATCAGTCTAACAAAGGTGAGGGAATAGAGCAAGGGAAGAGCATGCAGTTTACGAAAACTTTAAATAAAAAGTTGGGAATGAGTTCGGAAAAAATAGGGAATCTATCACAAATGAGGTAAACTGAGTAGAGATTTTATTTGCTGAGGAGGAAGTGACGTGACAAACTCCCATCATTCTTTATACGACACATTGTTGCGTTATATGCCCCAAGGCTACGTCGAGTTTAAAGTGATTTACGACGACGCTTCGGAGCCGGTTGACTATGAATTCTTTGAAGTGAATCCTGCCTTTGAGAAGATCATGAAAGGGAAGCGAAAACACTTCATCGGAAAAAAGGTGTCAAGCGCCCTAAAAGACTTTGAATATAGTGAGCGAGAATGGATGATTCAAGTGGCACGTGTCGTCAGTGATGGCGGTACCGTGACATTTGAACACTATTCCCGCCGTAATAAATGTTGGTTCGAGATGTCTGTGTTTAGTCAACGGACAGGATTTGTGTCCGTCATGTTCCACGACATCACGCCACACGTTCAAGAGAACAATGCGTTAAAACAACTCGTTAACGTATCGCATCGCTTCGTCTCGACCGGTAGTGATTTGTTGATGAATCAACAATTTCTTGATCAGATTCGTGACTTCACGGGAGCGAAGGCGGTCGCACTCAATTTGATGGAAGAGGATGGCGAATCGTATACGACAGTGGCATTATCGGGCATGGATGAGATGTTAGAGAAAAGTCTCGACATCCTTGGATTTCATCCGGTCGGAAGGAAATGGCCGATGACGGATCAGCGGCGTGACCTGTTCAAACAATCGAATCCTCTTGTCTTCGATGGGATTGACCCACTGATTGATGGTGCCCTTCCGAAACGACTCGTCAAAAATCTACTTCGGATTTTCTCACTTGGAGAAGTGGTTCTCTTTAAAATCGAACAAGATGGCGTCTTGTATGGAGATTTGACGATTGTGATGGAACAGGGGAAGCAAGCGAACCGCCTCGGTCTCGTCGAGTTGTACCTCGTCCATGTACTCCAGCAATTGACGAAAGCCGATCATCAAGTGGGTGAGACGAAGAAATCGATGTTCGATGGATTTGGCACGCTCGACTTGGAATGCATCATGGCCTTCAACACACGGCAAGTGCTTCACTTGAACGAGACGTGGGAGCGCGTATTAGGGTTTTCGCTTGATGAGTTAGAGAATATCGATTTTCTTAGTCTGATTCACCCGGATGATGAGGTGATCACGGAAGCAGGATTTGCGGAGCTTGAAGAACGTGGCGAGTTGTTCCGATTCGTCAACCGCTTCCGGACAATCGACGACACGTATCGCTCAATCGAGTGGCATTGTAAACTTCAAGAGGGTTACATTTATGCGATCGCCAAGGACGTGACAGACCGAGTCCAATTGGAAGAAAAATTGGCCGATCGGGATCGCCTCTTGACGAAACTATCCGACCAAATCCCGGGTGCCATCTATCAATTCGAATTGTTGCCTGACGGAAGCTTCAACTTCCCGTTCTTTAGCCGGGGCTTTGAAGATATGCTGGGGATTTCGGCAGAAGAGGTACAGACGGACGCGAGTCTTGTCTTCCGACGGATGCACCCGGATGATTATCCGCTTGTCATGCAGTCGATTGATGAATCGTATCGTAATTTGACGATTTGGGATGCAGAGTTTCGTTTGTTGACCAAGGACGGACGAACCATCTGGATTCTCGGATCATCCCGGCCAGAGAAGATTGCGGAAGACCATGTCTTATGGCACGGCTATATCGGAGATGTCACGGAGAAGAAAACATACGAGAAAGAGATTGAATATCTCAGTTATCACGATCAATTGACAGGTATCAAAAACCGACGTTACTTTGAAGAGGCGCTGGAGCGCTATGATGATGAGCATTTTTATCCGCTCACACTCATCGTCATCGATATCAATGGTCTGAAACTCACGAACGATGCGTTCGGTCACTTGGTCGGAGATCAACTGCTCGTTGAAGCGGCAAATATTTTACGAAATAAATTGCGCACGAAAGATGAAGTGGCGCGAGTCGGGGGCGATGAATTCGTCGTTATCTCCCCGAATACGACTCTCGATGAGGCGAAGCAACTGTCGGACCGTCTCGGTCGTCTCTTCCACGAACAGACGGTAGAAGGGTTACCAATTTCCGCATCGTTCGGTGAAGCGGTCAAATATGACTCGAATGTCGAATTGGCCGAGGTGTTCAACTTAGCGGAAGACCGGATGTATCACCATAAGGTTTCTGAAAAGCAGAGTCGACGCCACCATTCTATCCAAATCATCATGCGCACGCTGTATGAGAAAATTCCACGCGAAGAAGCGCACTCTCAACGGGTCGCCAATTTAGCGGGGAAACTTGCGGAAGCGATGGGCTTCACGAGTGCCGAAGTGAATGAGATTCGAACGGCCGCCATTTTACACGATATCGGAAAAGTGGCAATCAGTAATGACATTTTAGATAAACCTGGCGCGTTGACCGAATCGGAATGGTATGAAATCAAGCGCCATCCGGAAATCAGTTACAATATTTTGAGTACGGTACCCGAATATGTCGCCTTGTCCGAGATTGTCTTGGCGCATCATGAACGTTGGGACGGTAAAGGGTACCCGAAAGGCTTGAGTGATTATGACATCCCGCTCGCCTCGCGAATTATCGCCGTCGCCGATACGTTCGATGTCATGGTGACGGGGCGACCGTATCGACAAGCGAAGACGATTGACGAGGCACTTGCCATCATCAAACAAGAGGCAGGGAAACAGTTCGATCCGACGCTCGTCGACGTCTTCTTTGAAAAAGTCGTGCCGACACTTCAACAATAAACAAGCGAGTCCTCCTGAATGTGGGGGACTCGCTTTTTCAAACGGTCAGGGGTCGTTTCTTCAACACGAGGATGGTGAAGAGGAAGACGATGCCGGTCATGCCGATCATGACAAGGATGGAGAGGAACGGGAACTGTCCCTCATACATCGTGATGACACCGTTATTTAACCAATAGGTCGGCAAGAAACGACCGACGAGTTTCAATGAATCCGGTAACCAAAGGAGGCTGATGAATGCCCCACCGGTGATAGCGGATGCCATCGTGACCGAGATTTGAAAGATGTTCGCCTTCTCCCGATTCGTCGCAAAGACGGCGATGAGACCACCGAGTGCCAGACAGACGAGCAAATAGGAAGAAAACAAGGCGAACACGGTCGGAAGATGTGTCCATACGTCCTGACCATATAGAGCGAGGCTCACACCAATCAACAGCATCACGTAGACGAAGCCGACGAGATAAAAGGCGAGGAGCAGGGAGGCGAAGTAACGCCGTGGTGTCACCGGTGAGGCAAACAACCGCGCATAAATCTTCTCGTCCCGGTCGTCTGCGACAAACATGGGGATGAACTGGAGAAAGGTCGACATCATGATGAACGACAATAGACCGAAGAAGGCTTGTGTCCGAGCGGTCGTGGCGACACTTTCCTGAAAAGGTTCACTTGAAAGTGTGTAACCGTTCGCCGTCTCAATGGATGCGAGCTCTTCGAACGTCGCTTCCTCATAGTTGCTCGCTTCGAGCAGTTGACGTTCGCGGGACAGATGACCGTTCAGCGCCTGCTCGATCAACGAGGCATCACTCCCGGCGATCGCAGAGAAGGAGAGGCGGGGCATGTCTCCTGTGAACGCCTGTTCCGTGAAGTCTTCTGGAATGATGAGGACGATATCTTCTCCTTCTAACAAGACATCCTCCGTGCTCGATTCGAGCAATGTGACCCGACCAAATCGTTCGGCCTCGTCAATGAGACGTTCGGCGAGGAGTCCACCATCCCGGTCGACAATCCCGATGGATGCGTTCAAACTGGACGTTCCGCCGACGAAGGAGAGGATGAGCGCGAAACCGAACATCGACACGAAGGTGAACACCCACAGTCCTTTCTTTCGAAGCATCCGTTTGGCCACATGTCTAATGAGTACCATGACGCTTCACTCCTTTCGAGAGAATGTAGCTGAATGCGATCAAGATAAGGAGATGAATCCCGAGCAATCCGAGACTTTGCCAATACAGATTCATGTCCCCTTCCCGCAGGAGGACGGCTAGCATCCCGTCCCGCATGAAAATCGGCATGAACACGTAGGCAGCCCACGGCGCGTAGTTCAGCGTCACTTGGTCAAAACCGGGGACATAGCCACCGGATAAGATCATGAGGATGGCGACGAAGCCGTTGACGATCGCATCCTTTGTCGTCGCGCTCAACTTCGGCAAGTTGACGATCAGGAATCCGATGGCGACCCCGTACGCGGTCAAGGCGAGCCAAGACAGGATCAGATAGCCGAACTGCACGTTCGCCAAGTCGAATGTGCGATAGACGAAGTGACTGAACCAAAACAAGAGAATGAGTTGCAACAAGATGATGACGTAGCGACTGAACGTCCGCGCGAGTCGATACTCGACCGTTCGGACGGGTGCCGCTTGGATGCGCAAATAGCTGCCTGTGTTCGGCTGTTCTTCTCGTGCCATCGCCGTGATATAAAACGACCCGAACAATGCCGTCATGATCGAGATGGTGACGGTGAAATACTCGAGCGACGTCGGGGTGCGTCCCGCCAGGTCGACACTTTCCGTATCGAGCCACGCCTCATTCTCGTAAGGGGCCGACACGCCTGCTTCGGCGAGCGTGATCTGTTGATTGGCGATTGCCGTATACTGACCGAGGATGGCATCGAGGACGTCGAACTCGACGGTCGTCGGTTCCTCATAAAAGAGCGTGATGTCAGGTCCGTCGAGTTGCAGTATGACGTCGGCATCGCCATCGTTCACACCTTGTTCGGCAGATGGGAGGTCAGCGTATGGAACGAGTCGGATGAAAGCTTGAATGTCTTCTTCTTTTAAAAAGGCCTCGAGTGGCTCGCGATACTGGTCGGTCGACGATTCGACGTAGGCGACGTTCGTGACCGGCAGTTTGAACGTGTCACTGAAGACGGCCGACAGCATCGTCCCTAGTCCAAAGATGAGGATGAGCGGAAAGATGAGCATCCAAAAGAGGGTGGCTCGGTCCCGTAGTCGCTGTTTTACATCATATTTGATGAAGGTCCACATGACGCCCCTCCTATTCCCGAAGCGTCTTCCCCGTCAATGCCAAAAAGACGGTATTGAGGGAAGGACGGTCGACCGTGATGGAAGTGAAATGGACATGTTCTTGATGGAGCGTCTCAAGGAGCGGGGCGAGCGGCGTGTCCTTGTCTAACGACACCTCGATGTACGGCTCTTCATACTCCACTTTTTGAACGTGGTCGAGTGCATCGAGTCGTTCGAGCAAGTGAGGTGTGAGCGCATCGACTTTGATCCGGGCCGTCTCGAGCGTCATGACACGGTCTTTCAGTTCGTCCTGCGTCCCTTCGGCGATGATCTTTCCTTCATCGACGATGGCGATCCGGTCGCAGAGGAGTTCGACTTCTTCCATGTAATGAGACGTGTAGATGATGGTGGCACCGCGGCGGTTCAGTTCGCGGATGTTCTCTAGAATGGTATTTCGCGACTGCGGATCGATGGCGACGGTCGGTTCATCCATGAAGATGAGTTCGGGTTCATGGACGATGCCACAGGCGATATTGAGGCGACGGAGGAGACCGCCGGACAGTTCGGGCGGGCGTTTCTTTTGATGGGCATCGAGCTCGACGAAGTGGAGCGCGGCCTCGGTCTTTTGTTTCGCTTCTTTCGGACTGAAGCCATACAGCTCCGCAAAAAATTGGATGTTCTCATAGACGGTCAGCTGGTCATAGACGGAGACGTGTTGCGGCACGATCCCGACGCGGCGTTTGATGGCCAGTTCGTCTTTTGGCATCGCTTTTCCAAAAATGTGAATCGAACCGGAGTCCGCCTCGTACAGATTCAACATGACCGAAATGGCGGTCGTCTTCCCGGCACCATTCGGTCCGAGCAACCCGAACAGTTCGCCTGCTTGCACGTTCAGACTGAGGTCGTTCAAGGCGATCGTATCCCCGAACCGTTTCGTGACATGGTCGAGCGAGATAATGAACATCGTGATACTCCTTTCGCATATGAAATATTCCTCGTTCTACACAAAGGTGTTCGAGGATTGTCACGAATTTACCTGTCCGGAACGCATGAAATGTGCAATAATCTAATTATTCAGATAATTATAGTGTCGAAATGAGGGATTTGGATGAAAGGATGGCAATTCAATAAACAAGAGGGGGCATTGTTCCCAGACGAAATCGTGCTTTCTGCGTTTTGTACAGTCGAACCGAAACGAATGGATTCGACACTCCCGTTCTATTATGATGAGTCGATTTTTCGTTTCACGAATAAGCATGGAGAGACGTTCTACTTTAAAATATCCCCGAGCTATCACGAGTTTGAAATCAATATTAAAGGTGGGGACGGGGAGCTTGTATATTATCAACTGCTCCGTACCGTCAGCAAGGTCGAGATTTTAGAAGACCGGCGAGACCACGCAGAGTTATTGATCGTCCTAGCTGAAGATCGAAAGCGGACCGTGACGTCAATCGAATTGACCGTCCGACCGCGTTTTCGTGTGCTCGTGAAAGAGCATGAGATATAAGGAGTGTCAGGTTCAAGAGCGGATGCAAATCCGCTTTTTGTTTTGCCGAACAAAAAGACAGCCACGACGTGACTGTCCCTTCAGCGGTTATTTCGTTAAAAAGATTTGAACATGGATGGTCGACCCTTGGGCATCGGTCGCTTTGCCGATCCCGAGGTGCGTATAATTCGCATTCAAGATGTTCGCACGATGACCACTACTGTTCATCCACGCATCGACCGCCCGGACCGGGTCGCTCGATCCTTTATAGATGTTCTCTCCCCAGCCCCGATATAGGACACGGTAAGCGTCTAACGTGTCCCCGGGTGTGCCGTTCTCCTTGAGCGTGTGTGAGAATTGACCCGTACGCGCCATCTCATCGGCACGGACTTGAGCGACACGGTTCGCCTCACTCGAAGCGGCGAGAAGAGAGAGGCCGGCAGCATCTCGTTCTTTGTTCGTCTCGGTCAACACATTGACGGGCGACGTGAAGCTGACATGGTTGGCGAGGATGTAACCGGTGTATGAACCGTAGCGCACCTTGTACCATCGTGATGTGCCGGTATAGCGATATGACACAGTCTCAAGTTCTGTACCCTGCCGGACGAACTTGACGTTCGAAGAAGTCGTGAGCGGACGTGATTTTAAATAAACGCTCGACGGTTTGACGTACGTCGGTTTCGTAAATTTCACCTCGGCAGTGGACAAGCGGACATACTTGGCGGGCAGATAAGCGTAGCCGCTGCCCCATTGAATCTTATACCAGCGCACACCGTCCAATTGGAACGATGTTCGGACACGCATCGAACCGTCTCGCGGAATGAGTGCAAGTCGTTTCGCGCTCAAAGAAGGCGACTGCCGGACATTGAGTTGACTAATGTTGGTCACGTAACCGGTTGTGTTGATCGACGTCTCATAATAGGCTTGGACGCGGTTGATAGAGAAGGGCGACCCGATCACACCGAGTGTCAGAATGATGGTGAGTAGTAGAGAGAGATGCTTCTTCAATGGAATCGACTCCTTTTGTGGGACTCCCTATATTCTATATTGTTTGGGTGATTTTTGGTTTTACCATTTCATTACAAAAAGGATGGACTCTTCGTGAGCCCATCCTCGCGTCATTTATACAGCAAATACTCTTTTCGAATCGGGAGGAAGGCGTCCCGCTCGTTCTCGATTTTCATCAGGATGTCTTCAAGCGGAGCTCCCTCGAGAATCATGTCTTTCACGTAGGCGTTTCCTGTCAGTTTCGTGATGAAGTCGTTCGCTAAAAATTCGAAGTCGTCCGGATACATGTCATGAGCCGTTTGAATCATCGCAATCCCGGTTCGCGTCGATTCGAATCGAACCGGGTCGGTGACATACACCTCAACCCCGTGCGTCAGTTTGCCCGCATGCTTAGAGAACGTCGGAGTGAACGAGGCGGCCCGGAAGGCGACACCCGGCAACTCGAGTTCGTTCAGCTCATTCGCATAGTCATGCGCTTTTATATACGGCGCGCCGATCAGCTGAAACGGTTTCGTCGTCCCGCGACCCTCGGATAGGTTCGTCCCTTCAAACAATCCGGTCGCAGGGTAGACGTTGACCGTGTCGGTCGTCGGCATGTTCGGGGACGGCATGACGAACGGGAGGCCCGTGTCCTCATACATCATCGAACGTTTCCATCCTTTCATTTTGACGACTTCGAGGTCGGCTTGAATCTGATACTCGGTGTTGAACAGTCGCGCGAGTTCTCCGACGGTCATCCCATGCTTTAATGGAATCGGATAAAGACCGATGAAGCTAGAGTAGTCCGGGTCGAGCACCGGACCGTCGACGCGAAGCCCACCTTGTGGGTTCGGACGGTCGAGGACGACGAACGGAATATCGTTCTCGGCTGCGGCTTCCATCGCATACGCCATCGTATAGATATACGTATAGTAGCGTGTCCCGACGTCTTGGATGTCAAAGACGAGCACGTCGACATCTTGTAGCATCTCAGCCGTCGGTTTCTTCGTGGCACCATATAGACTGTATACGGGCAATCCCGTCACGTCATCGATGTAGGAGCTGACGGTCGACCCGGCTTGGGCGTCTCCTCGAACGCCGTGTTCCGGTCCGTACAGTGCCGTCAATTCGAAGTCATCGGACTGGTCGAACAGGTCGACGATGCTCGTACGTTCCGCGTTGATCCCGGTCGGATTCGTGATCAGTCCGACCCGTTTTCCTTTCAAGATTTCCGGGTTTTCCATCAACCGGTCGACCCCGAGTTCGACCTTTGGTTTTTTCGGTTCAGACTTCGCATCGGCATCCAACCAGACGATGGAAGTCGTGAGGATCGTCAACGCGGCCATACCACCCATCCATTTTTTCATCAGAAGTTCCTCCTTTAATTCATGTAAGCGCTTTAATTTCTTAACAGGAGTGTACCATCCAGAAATTAAATTTCAATATTTAATCATAAAAATAGGAATTTATATTTCTTAATTTCGTACTATTTTCCTAATCGCACACAAAAAACGTGCCCTTCGATTAAAGGCACGTTCCTTCTTACTTATCTGACCGCGAGCGCTTTCCATCCGGTCGCGCTCATGACGGCGCTCACTTTTGATTTCGGGATGACCAAGCGTCCACGATATGGGTCGTTGATATACAAGTTTGATTTGTCATAGCCGGTTGCCAACATGACGTGATAGTTGACGTAGCCGGTGAACTTCTTGTTCGAAGCGGTGTACCAGTTGAAGTAGCCGTACGGTTTGTTGAAGTCGACGCTCGCCCAGACGATGACCGGGTTACCCATCGACAGTTCGCGCTCGATCGAGCCGAGGCCTTGGTTGGACAAGTCTTTCACCGGACGATATTTGCTGGCGAATCCGACCATGCCTTTCGGATAAATCCCGTAGTTCTTATATTTGCCGAGCGTCCCTTTCGGATCTCCCGTGAACATGACGTTCGGGTCGACCCAGCGATAGAGACGGTTCTCATAACGCGCGTTCCACATGCTCTTTGGCATCTCGTTATATAAGGTCGAGGCGCTGACGGCACGACCTTTCTCTTCAAGCGCCATCTTGAGGGAGAAGAACTCGCAGCCGGACGGATAGCCCATCGGGAACTGACGATAGAGTGGGACGCTCATCTTATAGATGGACAGTGCCTGAGAATAGGCGCCCCGCGCATCGAACGAGGCGTTGCCGACACGACGGTTTTGATACATCTTTCCATACGTGTCAAAGTAATACCACTTGCCGTCGATGGCTTGCCAATCCGTCTTCTTCGTCAACGCGGGAGCGTAATACTCGTACTGGGTCGTATATTTCCATCCTTTCTCGGGGACACCCGTCGAGTGGAAGTGATACGTCTTCCCATCCAATCGGAATTTCCCTTGTAGCCGGTATCCGTAGGTTGGGTGGAATCCGACCTTCTTCCCATCGACCGTTTGGAACCCATACTCGCGTCGTCCGTATGCATCGAATGAATAGACACGTGCATTTAGTTTATGGATACCTTCTAGTCGGTACCCGTACGTCGGATGGAATCCATACATGACACCATCGATTCGCTGTAGCCCATACTTGCGGTCGCCGTATTTTCCGAACAAATAGTGTCGATTGTTGATGCGATAGAGTCCTTCGAGGCGGTATCCGTAAGTGGGATGGAAACCGTACATCTTGTCACCGATCCGAGCGAGTCCTTGGCGACGTATCCCGTCATCCCCGAAGTAATAGCGACGTGTGCCGATCGTCTGCCATCCGGTCGCCATCTTCCCTTGCTCCATCAAATAATATTTCTTGCCGTCAATCGTATACATCCCTGTACGGATGGTGCCGTCTGGGAAGAAATAATGCTTGGCGTCACCAAGCTGCTGCCATCCCGAGAGACGGACCCCATCCTCGTTGAAGTAATAGCGCTTGCCGGCGATCGTCTGGAATCCCGTGACGGGTTGACCGGTCTCATCGTAATAGTAGACGAGACCGTCCCGTTCCTGCCAGCCGGTGAGTAGCTTTCCGTTCTCGTCAAACGTGTATGTCGTGCCGTCAATCGCATAAGCACCCGTGACGAGTCGACCGTCTGTCTCAAAGTAATAGGTAGCCCCTTCGATTTCCTGCCAACCTGTGAGGAGCATGCCATCTTCATTCAGATAGTATGTATGGCCGTCGATTTCTTGCCATCCCGTCAAGACCGTCCCGTCACCCGACGTATAGACGATGCCATTCTCCGTCTGTTGGAATGAACCTTCCGCATGTGTCAGAAGGGGAGAGGTAAGGAGGGTGCCGGCAATTAAACTAAATAGGGTAGTTGTCTTCCACTTCATATGAGTAAGCCTCCCGATTTTCAAAAAATGCTATATAAAATAATATAACCATTTTTATCCAAGTGAAGATAGTGGCAAATGAATCATTTGTGAGGTCAGACGTTTACGCCGAATGACTCATGAATCGAAGTCGTTTCGATGCCACGAAAAGGGAGATGAGAACGACAACGGTTCCCGTCACGAGTGGCCACACGAGATCCACTTCGGTCAGGAGCACCTGGCTCGATTGTGGACCGAGCATCCATGGCATCCAATCGAGGTCGACCCATCCGATGAGGAGCGACATGACGAAATGGAGACCGAGCGTCAAGACGACCGCGACGACCCCGCTCTCAATTATGGCAGCGAGGAGAATGAAGATGGAGAGCTGAACGACGAAATGACAGACGAGAAGTGCCGTCGAGACGAGAAATGCGGGTACATCAAACGGCTCGAAAAGAATGACCGTATAGTACGCCGCCGCTAATTGGGCGAGTAAGAGGCCACCGACCGTCAAGAGGACGTAATGGGCCCATTTGCTGACGACGATGCGAGACGTCGGAATCTGTAACGATTTGAGCCAGGCGAGCGTCCCGTTCGTCCGCTCATGACTGAACGTGTGCATCGCCGACAACAAGACGACGAGAAGTCCGATTTGACGGAGCTGTTCACTGACTGAAATCAATACTTCTTCTGGTGTCGGCGTCGGGAGCTCGATGACGGCGCCGTCCGGTAAGTTGCCGCCGGAGGCGAGGATATCCGGTAAGAAATAGAGCGTGAGCGGTTGCATCGAGGCAAGAAGCATGAGAACGATTGGGATCCATATGAGCCGCTTGTTCGACCATGCCTCTCGCCACTCCTGTTTGAAGATTGCGATACGCATCAGGCGTTCACCTCCAAGAATAGGGACTCGAGTGACGGGTGCCCGACGTGTAGCGATTGGATGGTGACGTTCCGTTCCAGGACGCGCCGCAAAATCGCCCGTTCGGCGAGATTCCGGTCCGTTGACTCAAACGTCCACGTGGAACCCCGTTTCGTTGTCCGAGCCACGCCTTCTAACTGTGTCCAGTCTGCTTCACTCGTCTCATCATCAAAGAGACGCAACTCGATGGTCGACTTCGAACCGAGTAGGTCGGTCACGGTTCCTTCCATAAGCAATTTGCCTTGGCGAAGCAAGAGCACCCAGTCGCTCGCCTCTTCAGCATCCGGCAGGACGTGCGTCGAGTACAGGATCATCCGCTCTCGTTTCAAGTCACTCAACAGATCGAGCACTTCGCGTCGACCGCGAGGGTCGAGTGCGGAGACGGGTTCATCGAGTAACAAGAGTTCCGGGTCATGAACGAGCGCTTGGGCGATCCCGAGTCGCTGTCGCATCCCGCCCGATAAGTTCGTTGCCGGACGGTCGACCGGTTCGAGCCCGACCCGTTTCAATAGTTGAATCGGATCGACATGTTTGGTCCCCGTCAATTCAGCGGCATACCGAATCGTCTCGACGGGTGTCAACGATGGATAGAGGGCCGGGCGCTGAGGCAAATAGCCGATCCGAATGCGTTCATGTCCACTCATGTCGCCGCTTGTCGGGTGGGTGACGCGGGCGAGCAAGTTCAAAAGCGTCGTCTTCCCGGCACCGTTTTCCCCAAGGAGGGACGTGCAGCCGGGTCGTAATTCGAAACTGACATCATCGAGCGCCGTGAAGGAGCCGAATTTTTTCGTTACATGTGTGATGTTCATCGCGGTGTCCGCCCCCATAAGAAGTAGATGATTGGGCCGAGTATGTTGATGAAAACGATGACGAGAAGCCATACCCATTTCGGACCGTTCGTCACGTCGCGTTTGAACAAGTCAATCAAGGCGACGACGAGTAAGATGAGTTGCAAAATCAGAACGGGTAGTAAGATGAGAAAAAGGGTATTCGGGTCGTTTACGATGTCCATCGTGAGAACCTCCTTTGAATTAGACTGTTCTTAAACACATTCTACACGTACAGGATGTCCCCTGTATGTGACACAAAAAATCCCCATCTCACGATGGAGATGAGGACGATGCATCATTTGACGATGATGACAGGAGCGAGAGCACGTTTGGCGAGTTTATGACTCACGCTACCGAGCACGAACTCTTGGAACGTGTTCAATCCGCGTGATCCGACGACAACATATTCGTACGGCTCATGGTTCGCATATTTGACGAGCTCGACGTCCGGCTCCCCACGAAGTTCGATGTATTCGTAGGCTATGCCTTCTGCTTCCGTCAAGTCGAACAATGGCTTGAGCATCTGCTTTCGCTTCGTCTCCAAGTCGATCTTTCCTGTCGAATTGAGGGCCGCTTCTTTCGATTCTTTCGCACTGATGACGTGTACGATGTCAATCGATGCATTCGACGCCTTTGCGAGCTGAATCGCTTTTTCAAGCGCACGTTTCGAGTGGGCAGAACCGTCTGCCGCTAAAAATACCTTTCCCATGAAAACTCCTCCTCTTTCGCACATTCTACTTTTAGTATAGGTGATTTCACGAGTCGGGGGAACGGTGAATCAGTGCCCTGCGTTCGCGTCTTGTTGCTTCAAGTGAAGGGCGAGCGTGTTGAGCAGTTTTTCCGAGTCTTTGTTCAAGTTGAGCAGTTCCGGTTCGATTCCGACTTCCCTATATTTGAAGATGACCTTATCAATTGCCCCGATGGCAGAGTCGTCCCAAAGATGTGTGTTCGCAAAATCGATCGTGACGTGTTTGATCCCCGCTTCCGCGTCTTCTGCCACATCGAACTGATTGACGAATTCAGACGTCGAGGCGAAGAAGAGCTGTCCGTTCACCATGTAATGAGCCTTGTCGGCATCGATCTTTCGCTCGAGATCGATTTTTGAGATTTTAGCAGCGAAGAGAATTGCTGCTGTCAAAATCCCGGCGAGTACACCGAGTGACAAATCATGTGTGACGACGGTGACGAGTACGGTGACGAGCATGACGACCGTATCCGATTTTTGGGCGGTACGCATCGCTTTGAGCGAACCCCAATCGAACGTCGCGTACGAGACGAAGAACATGACCCCGACGAGCGCGCCGACCGGGATCAGCATCAATACGTCACTGATCGTCATGATCATGATGAAGAGGGCAAGTCCGGCTGTGAATGTCGAGAGTCGACCACGGGCACCAGACGAGACGTTGATGACCGATTGTCCGATCATCGCACATCCTGGCATCCCACCGAAGAATCCGGTGACGATGTTCGAAATGCCTTGTCCGCGCGATTCGCGGTTTTTGTTCGAGTCCGTTCCTGTCATGTCATCGACGATTTGAGCCGTCAAGAGCGACTCGATCAAGCCGACGAAGGCGAGTGAGATCGAGTACGGCAAGATGATCATGAGTGTCTCGAGCGTGAATGGCACATCTGGGAACAAGAAGTCTGGAAGCGTCGCTGAGATCGTTCCCATATCCCCGATGTTTTTCGTGTCGAGTCCAAGCGTGATCGCGAGGACCGTCATGACGACGATGGCGACGAGCGGTGCCGGAATGGTCTTCGTCACACGTGGGAACAAGAAGATGATGGCGAGCGAGGCGGCGACGATTGCCCAGATGATCCAGCTCTCTCCTTCAAAGTTAGAGAGTTGCGCCTGAAAAATCAATATGGCGAGCGCGTTGACGAATCCGACCATGACGGCACGCGGGATGAATTTCATCAAGCGGGCGATGCCGAGGTAACCGAGAATGATTTGGATGATTCCGGTCAAAATACCAGCGGCCAGTAAATATTGAAGCCCATGGTCGGCGACAAGCGAGACGACGACGAGCGCCATCGCACCGGTCGCAGCCGAGATCATCGCCGGACGACCTCCGGCAACGGAGATGATCATCGCGATAATAAAGGAGGCATAGAGCCCGACCATCGGGTTGACTCCCGCGATGAGGGAGAAGGCGATGGCTTCAGGGATGAGTGCCAAGGCGACGACAATCCCGGCCAAAATGTCGGCCCGGACATTTCCGAACCATTCGTGTTTCAACGTATTCAATCTTTCCAAAAGAACACACCTTTCTATTTATAATGATTTAATTTTCGAGTCTCACGAAAATCAAAATAATGGAATCCGTTCATTTTCAACGTGTTTCATCATACCGAATTGAGTCCAAAATGACAATTGCTTCGGATGAAAAATTGTGGTAATTTCATAACGTGCAGGTTATATAACGAATTTGTTATATGAAAGGTGGGGAGAAGATGTATGCCGTTGAAGAATTGAGCAAGGTGCTCAAGGTGCTTGGGGATCCGACCCGATTGACGATGTTGAAACAAATGGAGGCAGGCGAGCAGTGTGCGTGTAGTTTCGTCGACTGTTTCGATATCTCGCAACCGGCGATCAGCCGTCATTTGAAAATGTTACGTCAGGCGGGACTACTGTTAGAACGTCGAGACAAACAGTGGATTCATTACCGATTGAACGAGACGAGCCCCTTTTATCCGCTCGTCACCGATTTGTTAGCCAATCTAGAAACCGTCGAACCGAGCTGTGATTGTGAGCCGGATTGTGCGATGTAAGGAGAGAGACAATAGAGACTATAGGAGGAACTCATTGTGCAGTGGATTGCTAGTTTAATTTTTCTTGTGACGCTTTTCCTCATCATCAAGCAACCGAAAGGCCTCGGCATCGGTTACTCGGCGATGGGGATGGCCGTCATCGCCCTCGTTTCAGGTGTCGTCAATCTTGATGACGTCGGAACGGTGTGGGGCATCATTTGGAACGCGACGTTCACCTTCATCGCAATCATCATCATTTCGCTCATTTTAGACGAGATTGGATTTTTTGAATGGGCCGCCTTACATATGGCACGAATCGCCAAAGGTGGCGGCGTGAAGCTCTTCGTTTATATCACGTTACTCGGTGCCCTCGTCGCAGCATTGTTTGCGAACGACGGGGCAGCGCTCATCTTGACGCCCATCGTCTTAGCGATGGTCCGGGCTCTCAAACTGCCGGACGCGATCGTCTTGGCATACGTCATGGCATCCGGATTTATCGCCGATACGGCGAGTCTCCCGTTCATCGTCTCGAACCTCGTCAACATCGTTTCAGCCGACTTCTTTGATATCGGCTTCGCCGAGTACGCCGCGCGGATGGCATTTGTGAACGTGTTCGCGGTCGCGGGGAGTCTGCTCGTCTTGTATCTATATTTCAAGAAAGACATCCCGAAACGATATGATGCCTCACAGTTGGCTGAACCTTCGTCCGTCATTAAAGACCATACGATGTTCCGCTTATCGTGGGTCGTGCTCGCCTTGTTGGTGATCGGCTATTTCACGAGCGACTTGCTTGGGATTCCAGTCTCGCTCGTCGCCGGGGTGATCGCCTTGTTCTTCCTCGTGATGGCGAATCGCTCGTCAGCGGTACAGACGACTCAAGTCGTGAAAGGTGCACCGTGGGCCATCGTCTTCTTCTCGCTTGGGATGTATATCGTCGTCTACGGTTTACAAAACGCCGGACTCACTCAAGTACTGGCAAACTTTATCGACTGGTTCGCGGTGAACGCCTTCAGTGCCACGTTCGGGATGGGCTTTTTGGCCGCCATCTTGTCATCTGTCATGAACAATATGCCGACCGTCATGATTGATGCGCTCGCTATCGACTTGACGCATACGACCGGACAGATTCGGGAAGCGTTAATCTATGCGAACGTCATTGGTTCCGATCTCGGTCCAAAGATTACCCCGATTGGGTCGCTAGCGACGCTTCTATGGCTCCACGTCCTTCGTACGAAAGGGGTCAAAATCGGCTGGGGACAGTACTTTAAAGTCGGGATCATCTTGACGATTCCGACATTGGCTATCACGTTGCTCGGTCTATATATCAGCTTATTACTTTATTGAGGAGTGGATTATATATGAAACTAGTCATCATCGGTTCAGTCGCTGCCGGGACATCGGTCGCGGCGAAAGCACGTCGGAACAACGAAGACGCACAGATTACGATTTACGACCGGGACTACGACATCTCGTATTCGGGATGTGGGATTCCATACTACGTCGGTGGAGAGGTCGAGTCTCGTGACGACTTGACGCCACGTGACGCTGCCTTCTTCAAGAAGCGTTACAACATCGACGTCATGACACGTCACAATGTCACAGCCGTCGATAAAGACGCGAAGACGGTGACGGTCGAAAACTTAGAGACAGGTGACACGTTCACGGACGCCTATGACGTCCTGGTCCTCGCGACGGGTGCGTCAAGCATCATCCCACCGATTCCAGGGGTGAAGTCGGACAATGTCTTCCCGATTCGAAACATCCAACATGCCGAGGCGACACGCTCCTTCGTCGATTCGACAGACCCGAAACATGCGACGATCATCGGCGCCGGCTTCATCGGTCTAGAGATGGCGGAACAGTTGAAGCTTCGCGGTGTGGACGTGACCATCATCGAACGTGTACCACAAGTGATGCCGCCACTCGACAAGGACATGGCGTGTCGCGTCGAGGAGCACCTCGAGAAGAATGGAATCGAGCTCATGCTCGGAGAGACCGTGACAGAACTTGCCGGTGACGGACACGTCGAACGAGTCGTCACGGAGAGTGGGAAGACGATTGAGACCGACCTCGTCATCTTGTCTGTGGGAGTCCGTCCGAACGTCGAGCTCGCCATGCAGATGGGAGTCACACTAGGTGAAACGGGTGCGATTGTCGTCAATGAGCGGATGGAAACGAATATCCCAGACGTCTATGCGGCAGGAGACGTCGCGGAGAGCTTCTCAATCGTGACGGGCAAACCGATTTGGCGTCCGCTCGGTTCGACAGCGAACAAGATGGGGCGGACCGCTGGGGACGTCATCACGGGCGGTCATCTCGAGCATCGCGGCATCCTCGGCACGGGCATCTTCAAAGTGTTCGGACTTGCCGTCGCACAGACGGGGCTGGCCGAAAAAGAAGCACGCGAACTCGGATACGATATCGAGGTGCTTCATAATACGAAGCCGGACAAGCCTGCCTATATGGGTGGAAAAGATATGACGATCAAAGCGGTCGCGGACCGTGCGACACGTCAACTGCTCGGCGTCCAAATCGTCGGATTCGAAGGAGTCGACAAACGAATCGACGTCTTCGTCACGGTCATCACGCTCAAGGCGAAAGTCGACGACTTGTTCCACCTCGACCTCGCCTACGCACCACCGTTCTCGACGACGAAAGACCCGGTCATGTATACGGGGATGGTGCTTTCGAACAGTATCGACAAGGCGGCTCGACTCATCACACCGGCCGAGCTTCAGACGCGAATCGATGCCGGGGAAGACATGCAAATCATCGATACGCGGAAAGCAGCACAGTTCGAGAAGGCGTGTGTCGATTGTGCGGTCAACGTCCCACTCGGTAACCTTCGGGAAGTGGCGAAAGACATGGACAAGGACAAACCGACCGTCGTCTACTGTAACGGTGGGGTGACGGGGAACGCGGCCCAGAACGTGCTGCGTAACCTCGGATTCACCGACGTGTACAACTTGTCAGGTGGAAATAAGAACTATCAGTTGTTCAAAAAATACGGGAACTAAGCAAGACGACGTCCTTTGCGGGCGTCGTTTTTGATATGCTGGAAATGAGGTGAAGTGAATGAAGTATAAGATGTTACATGAGAAGTTTGAGCGACGGAAGCAGTGGCTCATTTTTGACAAAGAAGAAGTCGTCCGTCGTGTCATGGTGCGCTACAAGGCAAAGATTATCCCGAAGACGGACATCATGGACTTGGTGAACGACGATCAACTGTCGTATGAACATATCTTTTGTTGCTTAACGATTGATGACCCAAGAATGCTCGAGAAAATCTTCACGGCGAAAGAGCGACAAGACCATCAGTGGGAGATTGATGACAATGCGAGACGCGGGATGAGATACAAGTACAAAGATGAGGCACATCGACTTTACAACCAGTTGATTATCGATGAACAGGAAGGTCGCCGACTCGACATCGTCTTCGAGAGCAAGGATGGGAAGTATGTGACCGGTTTTTTGACAAGAGACATGTCAGAGCAAGTCGCCTCTTATATTTTTGCACATGTCGGAGGCGCCAAGTTCACAGGTCTAGTCCCACGTTCCCTCTTACCGGCGGACTTAACAGATGAAGAAATCAAGATGAGCTATCTTCACTACTTGGAGTCGCTCGAAGAATGGAATAAACTTTGACGGATCCTGTGATGATGAGTGGGACCCGTCTTTTTAGTTCATATTTCTTAGACAGGTTTTGACACTCCCACGATTAAAACCGTGGGATTCTGAAGTGCTTGTGCGAGCGCAGGCCATTTCTGTTTTGCTCAAGCCTTCAGATGAGGGTGTGCCATCACCCCTCCTGAGACAGATCATATAGATTCTCAGGCTGGTGGACTGTTACCATCCACCACAGGTCGTTGCAGGTGTGTCCATCTGATGTTTTAGCGTCTTTTGCATGACGACAGGCATCGTTTTACCGGTCATATGTTTTCATGACCGAACCGTATACGATTTTCAAGGGGCGATGGACACAGGCGTTTTAGAGACTTGTTCTTGTCTATGGGATAAGTATACCCGAACGTCGGATGTTTTCACATCCGAACTCACTCTCATCCTATGCCTAAAGGCGTGCTATGCCCGATATGGGCTTTCCCGTTTGTAAAATCTGTAAAGAAAATGATGCCAATTGACCCTTTTCTAAATTAACGTTGCTTCACTCAAGGAAACCGTTTACAATTTTTGTGTAAGCGTTTTCTCAAAATGGTGCTACAAGGAGGGACCCTCATGGTCAAAAAGCAGTGGAAACCCGTATGGGCAGTTGTGCTAACGTTTGCACTAATTCTGTCAATGTTTCCGATGCCGACGTCCGCTTTAGATAAAGGGAAGTCGACACTTGTCGTCGTCCATTATCAAGAGGCGCCGGATAACGAAAAGGATTGGAACTTATGGCTTTGGGCGAACGGCCCAGATTACTTCCCGAACAAAGGCTTCACATTCAACGGGGAGGATGCATTCGGAAAGGTGGCGGCTTACGAATTTCCGGTCGACTCACCTGAAAAAATCGGTCTCATCGTCCGCACGGACAACTGGGACAAAGATAAGGGGTCTGAAAATGACCGCTTCATCACGAGCGACATGATTCAAGATGGCGTCGCCGAAGTGTGGATCAAGTCGGGCGACCCGACCATCTATACGTCAAACCCGGACGGAGAGACGGCTTCGACGGAAATCGATATGAAAGTTCATTATTTCCGTTACGACAATACATATACGGACTGGGGTCTTTGGGCTTGGCCAGACGGTGGGGACGGACAGAGCATCGTATTCGATGGGGCTGATGATTTCGGTGCCGTCGCGAACGTGAAACTCGCCAACCCAGAATCGAAGAGACTCATGGGCTTGATCACGAAAAAAGGAGAATGGACGGAGAAGGATGGGGAAGACCGATTCGTTCTCGGGACTGCAAAAGAGATTTGGCTCGTTGAAGGAGATTCGACAATCTACTATTCAGAGCCTCAAATCGATCGCTCTCCGAAGCTCGTCTCGTTCTCGGCGGACACGTTCCGTCAAGCGACACTCACGACGAACCGTGTCATCACGGATGCGTTCATCGATGAATTGAGCGTGGACGGGGCAACGGTGGAATCGATTGAAAAGGCTAGCGACAAGTCGGTGACGATTCAATTCAAGTCAGACATCGACTTAGCGAAAGTCATCAAAGCCTCGCACCCGGAGTTTGGAGAACAGACGCTCCAAGCCGGCAAGGTGCTTCGTTCAAAAGAATTCGATGCAAAATATGCATATGACGGTAAACTCGGTGTCACGTACCAAAAGTCGAAAACGAAATTTGTTCTCTGGGCTCCGACGGCTCAACAAGTCGAGCTCGAACTATGGAACATGCCGACGAACCGACCAACAAATGATAAAGATTTGAAGAAAGTGATTCAAATGAAACGCGGTGAACGCGGCACGTGGGTGGCAGAAGTGCGGGGTGACCTAGACGGCATCGGCTATACGTACCAAGTGACCCATGCGACAGGGAAGGTCCGTGCGGTCGATCCGTATGCGACGGCTGTCGGCGTGAACGGTGACCAAGGTGTCATCGTCGATTTGAAAGAGACAGATCCAAAACGTTGGAATTCAATGAAACCGAAGTTGAAACAATCGACAGACGCAATCATCTATGAGACGCATGTCCGTGATTTCTCGATCTTCGATGTGAAGACGGACAAATACGACTCAGGCATTCAAAACAAAGGGAAGTACCTCGGTGTCATCGAACCAGGAACGCGTCTTCTCGTTGATGGAAAGAAAACAGCAACGAAGACGGGACTCGACCATGTCAAAGACCTCGGCGTGACACACGTTCAGTTCATTCCGGTCTATGACTTCAACACGGCATCGGTCGATGAAACGAATCCGATGGCGACGTACAACTGGGGATACGATCCGAAAAACTACAATGCACCAGAAGGGTCGTATTCAACGAATCCTTACGATGCGAAAGTACGTATCATGGAAATGAAACAGATGATTCAAGGGTTACATGACAACAATTTACGTGCCGTCATGGACGTCGTATACAACCATATGTTCGATGCGCAGGCGTCGAATTTGCACAAAATCGTACCGGGTTACTACTACCGTTACACAGCAGGTGGTGACTTCGCCAACGGTACAGGTGTCGGAAACGATACCGCTTCTGAACGGGCGATGATGCAAAAACTGATCGTCGACTCTGTCGTCTATTGGGCAAAAGAGTATCATTGGGACGGATTCCGTTTCGACTTGATGGGAATCCATGACGTCGACACAATGAATAAAGTTCGTTCGGAGTTGAATCGAGTCGACAAGTCGATTCTCGTCTTCGGAGAAGGATGGGACCTCAGTACGCCGCTCGATGCTGAATTAAAAGCAAATCAAAAGAACGCCTACGACATGCCGGGTATCGCCCACTTCAATGACAACATCCGTGACGGCTTGAAAGGTAGCGTCTTCTTCGATGAGGACAAAGGATTCGTCAACGGAAAAGAAGGCATGGAAAATCGCGTGAAGACGGGAATCGTCGGTGAGATCGCGTATAGCGACACGATTAAAGGATTCACGAAAGAACCGACGCAAGCCATCACGTACGTTGAGGCCCACGACAATCACACGTTATGGGACAAGCTGGAGTTGACGAACCCGATCGCATCTGAAGTGAACAAGACGAAGATGCACCGACTCGCTTCAAGCATCATTTTGACGAGCCAAGGGACGACATTCCTTCACGCCGGACAAGAGTTCATGCGTACGAAGGAAGGCGACCACAACTCGTACAAATCACCGGACTCGATCAACCAGCTCGATTGGAAACGGGCAGCCGACCGCAAGGCGGACGTCCAATACATGAAAGGCTTGATTGAAATGCGTAAAGCCAATCCAGGTCTTCGGATGACTAAAGCGAGCGATGTGAAACGATTCTTGACGTTCCACAAAGCGGAAGCGAACGTCATCACGTACACGATTGACGAAGATGCACCGGGTCAAAAGAACGACTTGTTCATCACGCATAACGCCAACCCGACGAATGTCCAAGTCACCCTTCCAAAAGGGAACTGGAACGTGATTGTCGATGGCGACCGTGCCGGAACGAAGACAATCAAGCGTGCGACTGGAAAAGTAAGCGTGCCTGCATACAAGACGTTCGTCCTCGAACGGAACTAATCATTGACCCCACTTAGAAACGAGTGGGGTTTTCTAATGGCACAGTGATGGGTAATTGGTGATTAATGCTTTATCAAAATTAAGCGAGAATACTCCCACTTCTAAACGTTAAGGACAGAGCTTACGTGAAAGTGGGATATGAATCGCCAACCTCTCCTTCGGGTAAAATATCTTCAAAGGGGGTGAACGTCACATGGTGAAGCACAAGGGCTATAAATTCCGGATCTATCCGACGAAGGAACAGGAGGTCCTGATCACCAAGACGATCGGCTGTTCGCGGTTCGTGTTCAACCATTTCCTGTCGAAATGGGACGCGGCCCATGAAGCGACCGGCAAGGGACTGTCGTATGATGCCTGCTCGAAAGCACTTCCCATGCTCAAACAAGAATTCAGTTGGTTGACGGAAGTGGACAGCACGGCCGTCCAGAACAGTGTCAAACACCTGGCCGACGCGTATAAGAAGTTCTTCAAGAAAAAGGGGAATCATCCCCGTTTCAAGTCGAAGCGAAACCCCGTCCAATCCTATACGGCGAACATCCAAGGCAATTCCCAGCTCCCCGAGGTCTCGATCGTCGGAAATCGACTCAAACTCCCGAAGCTGAAATGGCTGCGTTTCGCCAAATCGAGACAGGTCGAGGGTCGCATCCTGAGCGCCACGATCCGACGCACAGCTTCGGGCAAATACTTCGTCTCCCTTCTCGTAGAGCATGAGATCAGTGAGCTGCCGAAAACCGGCTCATCGGTCGGCGTCGACGTCGGGCTGAAGAACTTCGCCATCCTATCAAACGGAACCGTATACCAAAACGACCGTTATTTCCGTACGCTCGAGAAGAAACTGGCCCGCGAGCAACGCAAGTTGTCCCGTCGTCAGCGCATCGCCCTGAACAAGAAGGTGAGACTCTCCGAGGCGAAGAACTACCAGAAGCAGAAGCGGAAGGTCGCCCGCATCCACGAGAAGATCGCCAACAGACGCACCGACTTCCTGCAGAAGGTGTCGACCGAAATCGTCAAAAACCACGACGTCATCGGCATCGAGACCCTGCAGGTGAAGGACATGCAGCAGAACCGCAAGTTGAGCAAGTCGATCTCCGAAGTGAGCTGGTCGGAGTTCCATCGCATGCTCAAGTACAAGGCCGGTTGGTACGGGAAGACCGTCGTGAAGGTCGGGAAGACCTTCGCCTCGAGCCAATTGTGTTCGAGTTGCGGCCATCAACACAAAGACGTGAAACATCTTGAACTACGTGAATGGACGTGTCCGAATTGCGGAGTCCATCATGATCGCGATATTAACGCAGGTATGAATTTGAAATTAGAAGCTGAACGAATCTTAGCTTCTTCAACCGTCGGGACGACGGGGTTAGCCTGATCAGGTTTCTCTCGATAGAGAGGATAACTCAGGAATCTCCCACCTCTAAGCAACGCGTAGGTGGGAGTAGTTCAAAAACTAGTCATTTTGTATGAACAAGAGAATTTACGCTTGAAACTTCCATCTCTTTCGAAAGGAGAGATGGTATGACGATTTTCAAAAAGTGGATTCATCGCGTCAATGGTGACGTCACGGATATCTTGTCAACTGGACCGATTCCCCCGTTCCATGTGGATTCGCTCCTGATTGAACAGTATTCGGATACCATTTACGTACTCGATACAAATGGTCAACTAATCGATTCGAACGAAAAGATGGGACTGCTGTTCGATGACTGCGCATGATCTCCAGCCGATGCGGAAGAGTTTGCGCCGTATCACGAACAGGCGTTAACCCGAGAAACGGTTCATCCTGACGATTGAGAGCGGTTGACTCGAGCAATTCAGACGTCACGTTCATCATTCGTTTTGCATCCGGTACAGACTTTCCTGTCCGCTTGCGTCGAATGACCGAAGTGACGAATGTGTTATATCAATATGCCGCCGAATACGAATCAAGTCCGACCATCGAGGCTCAATTGACCGCCCTTGAGAAGGAAGTGAGCGGAGACGAAGAAGTCACCGACTATATCGAACTCGTTCATCAACCAGAGGGGTTCTAAGTACCCGACGTGTCGCGTGTGAGAATAGATAGTTGAAACAGGGGTCTCCTTTTCTCTAAGATGGAAAAAGAGAGAATCGAGTGAGGAGATTTTAGATATGAATCTGTATGAACAAGCGAGCGACTGGATGCGGCAATGGCATGACGACCCGTCCGAACGTCTCCGACAAATCAAAGATGAAATTGAGCGCACGGGCACTTATTCGTTGACGACGGAAGAGTTGTGTGAAGGTGCCAAGGTGGCGTGGCGGAATTCGAATCGTTGCATCGGCCGCTTGTTTTGGCAGACACTCCATGTGATCGATGCACGGGACGCTGATACGTTTGAGGCTGTCTACGACCATCTTGTCAACCATCTTCGGTTCGCTACGAACGGTGGAAAAATCCGTTCGACGATGACGGTTCTCCCGAACGAGTTCAAACTATTGAACACACAGTTGATTCGGTACGCGGGATATGAGACGCCGGACGGAATCATCGGAGACCCGATGTCCGTCACGATGACGAAGCGCGCGAAAGAGCTCGGATGGGTCGGAGCCGGTACGCCGTTTGATATCCTCCCGCTCATGATCACGGACGGACGAGACGTCCGCTTGTTTGAGTTGCCGAACGAGGCCGTACTTGAGGTGGACATTCAGCACGAGGATGTGGACCTGTTTGACGGACGGACCATCAAATGGCACGCGGTCCCGGCGATTGCGGATATGGAGCTTGAAATCGGAGGGCTTCGGTTTACGTCGGTCCCGTTTAACGGTTGGTATATGGAGACGGAAATCGGGGCACGGAACTTGGCCGATACGGACCGTTATGATTTGTTGCCGCTCGTCGGACGGTCACTCGGGCTCGATACGACGAAAGAGCGGTCGCTTTGGCGCGACCGGGCACTCGTCGAATTGAACATCGCCGTCCTGCAATCGTTCGAGCGGGAAGGTGTGACCATTGTCGACCACCATACGGCCGCCAAACAGTTCAAGCGGTTCGAAAAAAACGAACGGGACGCGGGGCGTGACGTCACCGGGCAATGGAGTTGGCTCATCCCGCCGCTCTCTCCTGCGACGACGCACGTTTTTCACGAGCATTACGACAATCAGATCAAAACACCGAACTTGTTCGCTCGAAGTGGATGTCCGTTCTCAGGGTTTCGTCAGCTGGTAAAAGAGGAATTGAAAGGCTAGAACCGAGAGAAAGGATGATTGCTGTGGCAGTCCCACTTTGGAAACGAGCCGTCGCTGGTCAAATCGACCAACTCGTCTTTCAGACACCGACGAAATTGATTGAAAAGGCCGTCCGTCAAAAGATTTGGCCAGACAAAGAAGTGAAACGGTATTACTTACCGACCGTTGTGACGATGGCCGGAGAAGTCTATTGTATGTTGTATCGAAACGGTCAGACGATAGGAGACCGTGTCGTCGGAATTAAGGTCGTGAGTGCGGATGGACGCCCGCTTTCATTGGAGCAAGTCATCAAGCGGACACTCTATAAAGACGTCGTCTACCCGGCGACGCTTGGGATTCCGCTCATCCGTGCACTCCAACAGATGAAGTCGAATAAAGACCTCGAGTTGCCGCACGACGAGTTCGCCCATACAAAATTGATCTCGACCAAATGAAGAAGAGCAGGGCGACCGCGTGTCGCTCTGTTTTTTCGTTCCGTTCGGTCGAGTAGGAATAGGGGCGGGAAATAAGGTATAATGTGATTGGACAAAAATGAACGACTATTGGAGGCTTTTTAGTTATGACAAAAATCGCATGGATTACCGACAGTATGGCTAACTTCTCTCAAGAAGAGGCAGCCCGTCTCGGTGTCGATATCGTTCCGATTCAATTGATTGTGGACGGGAACGGCTATAGTGAAACGAAACTCTCGCTTGAAGACTTACATCGGTATATGATTGACCAAAAGAAACAAGCGAAGACGTCACAACCGATCTTCGGAGACTTCATCGCCCGCTACGAACGCTTGAAAGAAGAGGGATATGATTGTGCCATCGCCGTCCATTGCTCGAACGGATTGAGCAGTACGGCAAAAAACTCGAAAGCAGCGGCAGAAGCGGCTGACTTTACCGTGTATACCATCGACTCGCATGCCGCACTCGAGGCGCAGCAAGAACTCGTCCGAATCGGAAAGGCCGCTGAAGCTGAAGGCAAGTCAGTGGAGGAAATCGTCGCCCTTATCGAAGCATGGCGCGATAAGAAGAACTTCTTCATGATCATCGGAAACATGGAGACGATGCGCCGTGGCGGTCGCGTTTCTTCCGGTGAGATGTTCCTTGCGAACATCTTGAACATCAAGCCGATCATCACCGTTGATGAGACGGGGAAAGTCATCCCGTTCAAAAAGGCCCGTTCACTGAAGAAGGCTTATGCGGAGATGGTCGGTGAACTCGAACGTCGTCACGCGGAAAACGGTGTGAAGGACAATCGGGTGTTCGTTCAGACGGCACTTGCACCGAACATGCAAGATGACCTCGTCGCACTCATCGAGTCGAAACTGCCAGGTCTCGAAGTCGTACGGACTCGATTCTGTCCTTCGATTGCGGTACATGCCGGATTCGAGACGGTTGGTGTCTTGTGGCTCAACGCTTAATCAAGTAGGAGGAATGTAAGATGGAAGCAATGACAACCTTGACTGGATTGAATGAACGGATTGCGAGCACGGAACAGCTGCTCGTCTACGTGTCACATCCGGGATGCAGTGTCTGTCATGCGCTGAAACCTCAAATCGAAGAGATGCTCAAAGAGTTCCCTGAAATCGAGGCGGTCGCGGTGGATTCGGACGAGGTGCCGGAAGTCGCAGGCGCCTTCTCCATCTTCACCGTTCCGGTCGTCCTCTTTTTCATCAACGGGAAAGAAATGCTTCGCCGGGCACGATTCGTGCCAATCGGCGAACTGACGCATCAACTCGAACGCATGCAAGAAATGAGACGAGCATGAACAGAAGGCTGGGACATAACTGGCCGATTTTAAAGATTTGTGATAAAAACAGGGGACCGGTCACCGATTCTCGGTGGCAGGACCCCTCTTTTTAGTCCGAAACGCGTGCGCGAAACCATAAAAATGACAAGAGGCCTCCGTGAGCGACTTGTTCGCTCACGGAGGCCTCTTTCTTATGAATCTACTGGGTTATGTCCAGCCTCTTTCTTATTCTGCTGCTTGTGGGACGAGGTAAATCAAACCGAACGGGTTATGCAATAAGTTGTCGATGGTCGTCCGCTCGTCTTCTCCCATCTCGACCGTGAAGGCACGCCCGTCCTCGAAGGCGAAATGGTCGCCGTCGCCGAACATCGCGCCACCGGAGATGAGGTGGAAGTTGAACGAATGGATCACGTGGATGGCATCTTCAATGTCGAGGGTCATCGGTACGGCCACGTCCGCATGACCGAACGCTTTCATTCCCCATGACATATAGGCGTTCTCTTCTTCTGTGATGGCCGTGAGGAGCGAGTAGTCGAGTGCGAGATCTTCTTCTTTTGACTCTTGCCACTCGTCTTTCGAGTAAGCGACACCTGCCGATTCGACCATGACCCCGAGTCCACCTGCGTTCAAGACGGCGTTGGCGGCACGACGCGCCGCGGCGACGTCTGTCAAATCGTTGACGTCGACAATCAAGTAGACGACATGCGTGTGACGGGCGATTCCTTTCGCCACTTTCGGGGTGAATCCGCCAGAACTCGCGTGAATCATCGCCTCGGCGAGGGCTGGGTCACGTTCCACGACTTCAACGGTGAACGCCTTGCCTGTCTCATCTTCGAGCAACAACAGACCGGCCATCGTGTAGCCTTCGCTATGTAAACTGATTTGTTCGCTGACACCTTCTGCGGAAGACCAGTTTCCGGGAATGGCGAGCATAACTTGTGTACGATTCATGTATATCATCCTTTTCTGCAAAAGTTAGGTCCCTCCTCAGGAGAGACCTGGTCTATCTTTTATTATGCCCTATTTTGGCATGAATTATTCTTGATACGTCTTCAATACTTCCTGAAGTGGGATTTGATCGATCTTCCGTCGACTGACGAACGTACTCATGAAGAAGAGGAGAACGACAGCGCCGAGCGTATAGACGATATAGATCCATTCGAATTCAAGCGGGAGGACGAGCCCATAATCTTCTGCAAAGACGACGATGAAGATCCGCAGCGTCAACAAGGCGATCGGGATGCTCAAGAGGGCAGAGATGAGCGCATAGATGAAATAACTGTTCAGAATCATCGAGCGAACTTCCTGTTTTTGATAACCCATCACTTTCAACAAGGAGATGACGTAATAGTTCTTCTCGACCGTCAGCGCCGTCAAGACGAACAGGATGCTGAAAGCGATGAGGGACGCCCCGCCAATCAAGACGTTCATCATGAAATTCATATATTGATTGATCGATTCGGACTGATCGATCAACCCTTGACGTGACAGGATGGTCGGATAGTCCGATTCGTTCGGGCGTTCCGTCGCGTAGATGCCGTTGAACAGGTCATCCGTCGAACCGTCCGTGAGTAGTTCACTTAACGTCGCCCGAGGCAAGTAGGCGAAATCCCCGGAGAATTCATCGGCAATCCCGATGATGGGATAGGTCAACGTGTCCCCGTCGAGTGCGACATCGATGTCTTCACCGACGTCGAGCCCGAGCTTCAGGGCGAGTGAGGAAGAGACGACAAGGCCGTCAGGTTCGAGTGTCAACGCATCCCCATCTTCGTTTCGGAGGGGGAACAAGGTGTTGTCGAAGTCGAGCCCCTTCAAGGTGATCAGCTTATCTTCGACAAAGGCGAACGGATAGGTGAGGAACGGTTCTTGTCCTTCTTCTAAAACGGGTGCCCCGTCTGTATACGCCTCGTATTCATACACCGCTTCGTTCAATCCACCGACGGTCATACGGTCGACGGCCCCGTTCATCATGAGGGCGAAAACGATGAGAATCGTCGAGAAGAGGATCCCGAGAAAGAAGATGAGGAAACTCCCCGTGCTCTTGACGGCATACAAATATTTGAACTTCGTCTTGCCACTCGCCCGTTTCAACAGTCGACTGACGAATCGGCTGAGTCGATTCAATGAGACGTTGTCCCGTGGCGACAAGAGGGCGAGGGCGCTCTCTCCCATAATTTTATAGATGACGGCTCCCGCGACGAGCGCAAAGAAGAGGAGCGGGGCGAACACGGCTGTCACGAACACGAGTGGACTTTGGGCGATGGTGATGGACGGTAAGAGATAGAAGTCGAGATAGAGTTCTTTCAACGGGTTCGCGAAATAGAGTCCCAGGAAATAACCGATGATGAGCATAAAGAATGCGAAGATCAAGATGAGCACCAAGTAAGGCGAGGCGATTTGACGACGATCGTAGCCAATCGCCTTCAATAGTCCGATTTGTCCTCGTTCCGCCTCGAGCATATTCGAGATCAGGATGGCGACGATGATGACAGCGATGGAGACGATAAAGAGACTGAGTCCGAGCGCCATCGCCTTGCCGGATGAAATCTCGCTGTAGATGGCGCCGCTTCGAATGATGTTCTCCGTTTCCATGACCGAGACGACGAACGGGAGCTCTAGGTCGGTCTTAATCGGTTGATCGGTCACCCCGGACAGCCGGAACGACTCTTGCCCGACGAATGTTTCGAACGATTCATCCGTCATCAAGAGGAGGGTCTGTGAACCAGGGTCCAAGTTGAAGAAGTTATCATCGAAGAGTGGGAGCGTGTAGTCAGGAAAGAGGACAAATCCACTCACCGTGAACGGTTTGCCGATGTCGATTGTGTCTCCGATGTCGATGCCGTTCTCCTCTGCATATTTTTTATTGAGGGCGATTTCATCATTCGCGCTCGGTCGATCACCGGCCTCGAGGTAGGAGCGGTTAATCGTGTCTGATTCTTTGACGATCAATCCCCGATGCTCGGTGTCATCGAACGTGTAGGTGATAGCTTTCAAATCACGGAGTTCAATCGTGGCATCCGGCATCTCCTGTTCGACGGCGGCGATTCGCGATGCGATCAGACGATTGAAGACTTCCGCATCGGCTTGTTTGATGTCAGCCAATGTGAACGCTCCTGTTTCCGCAAGCGTGGCGACAGCGGGGTCGCGTAACTCTTCTTCCGTCACCCGATTGAGCATGTCAATCGCAAAGTCTTCTTGGTTCGATTCTTCCAGATACTCTTCGGTCGGGACCTCAATCCCGCTGATGCCATAGAACATCATCGTGTACGTGAGTGAACTCATGACGATGATGATGGCGATGGCGAGGAGTTGCATCCACTTCCGACTCAATGTCTTCCAGACGTTTTTATACAGCATGTCGCCATCCCCTTATCCCCAA
This sequence comes from Exiguobacterium sp. s75, assembly GCF_018617145.1. Taxonomy (GTDB): domain Bacteria; phylum Bacillota; class Bacilli; order Exiguobacteriales; family Exiguobacteriaceae; genus Exiguobacterium; species Exiguobacterium profundum. The sequence goes on along the minus strand of NZ_JACSJQ010000001.1, from coordinate 1,537,422 downwards.
TGGATGTCACGTGCCGCGACCCGGGTCTCATGATGGATCACTTCCACAATCCGACCAGAGTTCATCTTGATGACATCGTCCGCCATCTCACTGATTCCATTATTGTGTGTGATGACGACGACCGTTTTTTGATACGTCTCGTTCAATCGTTCCAATAGTTCGAGTACTTTTTTCGAATTTTCTTCGTCGAGCGATCCCGTCGGTTCGTCACAAAAGACGATGGCCGGATTTTTGGCGAGGCTACGGGCAACGGAGACTCGTTGCTGCTCGCCACCCGATAGTTGATAGGGGTATTTGTCACGTGCCGATGTGAGCCCTACTTGTTCGAGCAATTCATCAATCGTCAACGGATCTTTCGTCAAGTCGGATCCGATTTGGACGTTCTCATAGACGGTCAAGTTTTGGAGAAGGTTGTACTGTTGAAAGATGAAGCCGAGATGGTCGCGTCGAAATGACGTCATCTGTTCGGGGGACAGGTCGGTCAGCACGGTGTCGCCGAACGTGATTTTTCCCGAGGTGACCGTGTCGAGTCCGCTGATGACGTTGAGCAGTGTACTCTTCCCGCTCCCGCTCGGACCGAGAATCACGACGAACGCGCCATCCCGGATGGTGAGGTCGATGTCTTTCAAGGCGGCCGTTTCCACGTCACCTGTCTTATAGATTTTGCTGACGTCCCGTAGTTCGATCATGCCACACACGCCTCCTTTATTCGTTATAGATGGTATACCCTTTTCTAGAAATGAATGGACGAGCTGCACACAGGATGTTTTGAAAAAATAGTGAAACCGCTTCACCTGTGATAAAATAATATAACCAGGTACTAAAAACTTTTTTTAAGGGAGAACTCTTTATGAAGATTGCTTACATCACGGACAGCACGATTGTCCTTCCAGATGCATTAGCGCAACATCCTGACATCCACATCGTCCCACTCTATGTCGTCAAAGGGGACCAGCCGTATAAAGATGGAATCGAGGTCGACGCGAAAACGGTTTATGAATGGATAGACGCGGGAGAGCGTGTCTCGACGAGTCAGCCCGCGATCGGGGATTTCGTCACACTCTATGAAAAATTGAAAGAAGAGTACGATATGGGCATCGCGATTCATTTATCGTCGGATTTGAGTGGAACGTATTCGGCGTCCGTTCAAGGGGCTGAGATTGCGGAGTTCAAGTTGCTCGCCTTCGATTCACGGGCAGGCATCTATACGATGGGACTCATGTTCGAGGAATTGATTGAACGGGTCGAACGAGGCGATGCGCTTGAAGACGTGGAAGCCTACATGAAGGCGCGCGTTGAGGACGTCCGCATCGAGTTGACGCTTCAAAACTTGACGCAGATGCAAAAGGGCGGACGAATCTCTAAATCGAAAGCGCTCATCGGGAACATGCTTCAGTTGAAACCGGTACTCCGATTTGAGGAAGGATTGATTGTCCCGTATCAAATCGTTCGGACGTATAAAAAAGCGCAAGCTCATTTATTCGAAGTTCTTCGTGCGGCAATCGAGTCAGGCGAATGTCAGGACGTCTCGATTTTCCATGGTAATGTCCCTGAACTTGCCGAAGAGTGGAAACAAAGACTCGGTGACACGATTCCGATTCGGGTCGATACACTCGCACCACTTCTCGGGGCGCATACGGGCTCAGGGTCAATCGGCATTTCTTATCTGAAAGCAAAATCATGATTCAGGGCGGTCCTTCTGCGAGGGGCCGCCCTTTTACGTGTTTTTTTGTTTCCGTAGATAAAGAAGTGTGATGGTGATTGAGTAGATGAACAAAAACATGATCAGAAATAGCGAAAAGTCCATGGTGAGCCCCCTTTATACAAGTCGTTGCCGACATTTAGCATAACGAAACATTGAATTGGGAATTCTTTCAATATTTCATTGTCTCAACTTTCAAACAATTGCTGGAATGTTTTTGCAATACGGGTCATACTAGAAAAAATGAACGAGAAAAGGGGAGAAGACGATGCGATTTCGGAAGTACCTAGTTCGGAGCTGGCTCGCGTGGACACTCGTCTTCACGGGAGTGACGTATTTGACTTTCCAAAACCTTGAGGCGTTCGACTGGCCGTTGTTTTGGTTCATCTATACGCTTGGGGCACTGTTCGTCATGAATCCCTTAAAGCGCAGGCATCTTCACTTCACGTTTCATGAGATGTTTGTCTTTATCACATTCTTCTTATATGGGCTCGCACCCGCCCTGTTGATGGGGCAACTGCTCCTCTTCACGTTTCAGGCGCGAGCCTTCAATCGTCGCGTCGGGCGTCGACGGTTCCTTCATTTCTATCCGCTCAACACGGTGATTGAATGTCTACTCGTCTTGTTGCCAGGGCTCGCCTATATCGCGCTCGGTGGACGAATCGGAGAGCCCGTTCATTTGATGCAACAAGGCGTGGCCATGTTGGCGTTTTTAGGGACCTTGTTCCTCGTCCTGACGATGAGTTTTGCTTTATCCTACTTCATGGTTGGAGAACGGATCCCGTTCCCGATTATGTGGCGACTGATTCGCTTTGACTGGCTTGTCGTATCACTCGAACTACTGTTCGCGATGATTGCCATCGAGTCGTATCTCATCTTCGGTTATGTCGGGCTCATCGTCACGTTCTTCGTACTATCTGTCCTAAAGATGACGATGTCGAAAGCGACGGAGACGGAAGAAACCAAATCGAGAGTCGACCAAGTCGAACGCTTGAAAGAACAGCTGTACCGAGTGGACAGCGAGCAACTGTTGATTGAGAAGTTTTGGAACGGTCTACGTGATATCGTCGAAGTGGAACGTGGATGGTTGCAGGTCAACCGAAACGGGGAGCGGACGTTTTATGATATGACCGGTCGCGTCATCCCGAGTGTGCCAGATGCCTTCACGATTGAACGCTATCAAGATGAGGATGAGCCATGTTTCGTCTATGACTCGCTTCATGAATGGCATCCCGAATTGCAGCAACAGCAACAAGAACTACATCATTCGGCGCTCGTCATTCAACCCGTTTGGGGAGCGGAAACTGCGGTCAGCTGCATGGTATCGACGACAGCAAACGGGGCATACGAGACCCCGATTGCGGTTGAAGTGAACCGTCTTCTCAAGACGTTATCGTGGTCCATCGAGCGCATCGACGAACGCAACCGTTTGCAACATGAGAGCTTGACGGATCCGTTGACGGGATTGCATAATCAGCGAGCGCTACGCCGTTGGACGAAAGAACGTTTGAACGATGTGGCGTCCTATCCACTCTCTGTCTTCTTGATCGATTTGGACCACTTCAAGTCGATCAACGACACGTACGGACATGCGTTCGGGGACGAGGTGTTGATTGAAGCAGGTCAACTCTTTACTCGCAATGTTCGAGCGACGGACTTGGTGACGCGCTATGGAGGGGAGGAGTTCGTGTTCGTCTTCCCGAGAATGGATGAGGCGGCCGCCCATCTGATCGGTGAAAAGATACGAGACGCCTTGAAGCGCCATGATTTTGGAACGGAAGGGACGCGTATCACGGTGACAGCGAGTATCGGGATTGAAACGATTTATGAATATGAAGACCTCGATACGGTCTTGCGACATGCGGACCGGGCCATGTATGTCGGGGCAAAATTCAACGGGCGAGATCGTGTCGCCCACTATCATGATCTATCGACTGAAGTCAGATGAAAGGAGGATCCCCAAAATGGTGGATCCTCCTTTCGTATGAAATGATTATGAGTTCGTATTATAAAGTTCAGATTCAACCGCATGAACGGCGGCTGACCAGGAGCCATAGCGATGCAAGATTGCTTTCGTCGAAGGTTTGTTGTTGCGTTTTGCCCATTCACGGTACGCTTCAAATGAGAGCGAGAAGCCCATTTCTTGAATGGCTTCACGAAGAGCGTTCGAGAGTTCTGTTTTCGAATAGGTCACACTCGCCTCAAGTCCTGCCTCGGCACAGGCATCATGCCACGAACCGAACGTTTTGACGATATGGTAATGGCTCGGTGCCTTCGGATGGAGCTTTCGCCATTGCTGATACTTCTTCAAGGTGATGATCGAGCCCATGTCTCGCGAATAAATGGCGAGCGTCTCGATGATGTCCTCGCGTGTATACTTCGGCATTTTGTCTGGCAATTCGACGGTTGACTCTCCATGCCATTCATAGCCTGCGATGGCAAGTGCCTCAGCCCATGACCCGAACTGACGAATGATCGACTCAGGAGACGGCCAATTCTGTTCCATTGCGAAGCGGCGATAGACAGAACGGCGTGGACGTTCCTTCAACAAGTCCCCGAGAAGACGAATGCAATGGATCATCCTTTGCTGTTCGGTAGACAAGTGATGGGATTTAGTGGATAGCGTTTGATTCAATGATGGTTCCTCCTTCCGTGGACTCAAATCTGAACCGAGAAAGATAAAAAAATGCTCCTACAATCATACTATCGGATTGTTTTTCGGATTTATTAACGTGATTTTGAAAAATTTTAAACAATTCCTAGGAATTGGATAGGACTAAAGTCGCAGTTGATAATTTCAAAAAATGGTAACAGTTCTATTACAAATTAAATCGAATTTCGAGAGAAATGTAAACATAAAGTTTTAATCACCCAAATTTGTAATATTTTTATAAAAAAGTACCCAGCTGGAGAGTTGGGGTCATCGCCTTCGCTCCAGATGAGTACCCTTCTATAATAAATTTAATTTTCAGACTAATCAATCAAATATTGAAATTACGGCAAAAAAATTTTAATGGCTGGTCAATGAAAGACCGATTCTGCTAAAATAGCCGCATTGAGTGAAAAACAGAAAAGAGGATCATCACTATGACAGTTTGGTTATTTTATACGTTACTTGGATTGATTCAAGGGTTCACAGAGCCCATCCCGATTTCATCGAGCGGACATCTTGTCATCTTCCAAGAACTATTTAACATTGACTTGCCGGGATTGTCATTTGAAGTTTTCGTAAACTTTGCATCGCTTCTTGCGGTTTTAACAATCTATCGTCAAGACGTCGTTCGTCTTATCATGAGTTTGTGGACGTTTTTATTTAAGAAAGACCGGTCGGATGAGACGATGGTCGACGTGAAGTTCATCGGGCTGTTACTTGTCGCGACCGTTCCGGCTGGTGTGCTCGGTGTCCTGTTTGGTGACTGGATCGCCGAGGTGCTCGGTGGCGTGGCGACAGTCGGCTATACACTCATCATTACGGGACTCGCCCTCTGGTTCATCCGGAATATGCGAGGAAACAAGGGCGACGGTGGCATTACGCTACGTGACGCCGTATTGATCGGACTTGCTCAGGCCGTGGCGCTCATTCCTGGGATCAGCCGTTCCGGGGCGACTATCGTCATGGCGATGCTCCTCGGAATCAAACAGGAGTCGGCGCTTCGATTCTCGTTCTTCCTGTTCATTCCAATCAGTCTCGGCACGATGATTTTGGATGGTCCGACGTTGTTCACAAACCCAGACACGCGTGACTTGTTCGGTCCGCTCCTTTTGGCATTTATCGCATCATACGTGTTGACGGCCATTTCATTGAAGTGGTTCCAGCACATCATGGCAAAAGGCGAATTGAAGTATTTTTCATATTACTGCTGGATTGTCGGGCTTCTCGTCGTCCTCTTTCTCGCATAATCGAGGCGCTACTCTCACGAGTAGCGTTTTTTGTTTTGCGAAATAAAAACAATTGCGATACAGTAAACCTGTACAAACAAATATTCCTTCGGGGTCGGGTGAAATTCCCAACCGGCGGTGATGGGCCTATGCCCTAAGTCCGTGACCCGGGCGCACGTGTGCGAACGGTGGATCTAGTGAGACTCTAGAGCCGACAGTATAGTCTGGATGGGAGAAGGAACAAAAAACAGGTCCACGTGACCTGTGCTTCGTCGTACGCTTTTCTGTATAGAAAACGTTTATTTGGCTTGCCAAAATTTGACGAAACCCTCCCACCAAGACCCTAAGGACTGCTCCTTAGGGTCTTTTGTTTGTACGGAAAAAGGAGGGAGAACGATGAAACAGTACATGGAACAGGCCATTCAATTGGCGAAATCAGCCGATGGACAGACCGGTGTCAATCCACTCGTCGGTGCCGTTCTCGTGAAAGACGGACGTATCGTCGGAATGGGTGCCCACCTTAAGGCGGACGAACCACATGCTGAAGTGCATGCGATTCGAATGGCCGGTGCGGCTGCATCCGGGGCGACTTTATATGTCACGCTCGAACCGTGCTCGCATCACGGTAAGACACCACCGTGCGCCGATTTGATTGTAGAATCGGGCATCAAACGTGTCGTCGTCGCCATGAAAGATCCGAATCCACTCGTCGCAGGCAATGGGATCGTGCGCCTGCAAGCGGCCGGTGTCGAAGTCGATGTGGGTCTGCTTGAGGAAGAGGCGCGTGCCTTGAATCCGGCATTTTTGCGGTCGCTTGAGACGAAACGACCATACGTCATCTTGAAGACGGCAACGAGCCTCGATGGGAAAGTTGCCTTAGAGACGGGGGAGAGTCAATGGGTGACGAGTTCGGAAGCCCGTCGTGATGTGCATGAACTTCGTGCCACGGTCGACGCGATTTTGACCGGGATTGGAACGGTACTCGCGGATGACCCATCGCTTACGGTTCGATTGGACCGCGTGACGCGACAGCCGAAACGAGTCGTGCTCGACCGTGACCTGAGGTTACCGCTCGCTAGTACGTTAGCACGTACCGCCGAAGACGTTCCGGTGCTCCTCTTCACTTCGTCAGATGAGGCAGAACGACGTGAACGAGCTCAATCCGTCGGTATCGAATTATTCGATTATACGTCACTCGGCACGGTTCTTGAGACGCTATACGCAAATGGGATTGGGCGTGTGTTGATCGAGGCCGGACCGACGCTTGTCACCTCACTTCTTGACGGAGGCTACGTGGATGAATGGGTCGCCTATCAATCACCACGGGTGTTCGGTGGGAAGCATGGCGTCTATCGCTCACAGCAGGAAGGGACGATCGATGGGATATCCCGTTTTACGATTCATCAGGTCGAAACGATTGGACCCGACCTGAAAGTCGTCCTTCGAAAGGGGGCGCTCTGATGTTCACGGGAATCGTAGAAGAAATCGGAGCGGTCAAAGCGGTCAAGCGTAACGGACCATCTTTACGACTCGTCTTGTCCGCTGTGAAAGTGCTTGACGATGTGAAGCTCGGGGACAGCATTGCCGTGAATGGGATCTGCCTCACGGTGACGACGTTCGATGACGCGACGTTCTCTGTCGATGTCATGCCAGAAACGTTGAAGGCGTCGAGCCTAGATGGGGTCAAGCCGGGAACACAAGTCAATCTCGAACGGGCGATGCCGGCGAACGGACGTTTTGGTGGACATTTCGTATCCGGACATGTCGACGGGGTCGGGCGCATCACGAAGAAACGACCGCTCGCGAATGCCGTCTATATCGACATCCAATGTGATCGTGCGCTCCTTTCCTACATAGTCCCGAAAGGTTCGATATGTGTAGATGGGACGAGTTTGACCGTGTTTGACGTGTCAGAGCGTGGGTTTACCTTGTCCTTGATTCCACACACATACAGCGAGACCGTGCTTGGGATGAAACAGACGGGTGATGTAGTCAATTTAGAATGTGATCTGTTGGCAAAATATATGGAAAAGGTCGTCGGGCAGTCGAAGATGACGCTCGAGTCCTTGGCAGAACAAGGATATGGAAAGGCGGGATGGTAATGTTTGATTCGATTGAACGAGCGATTGAGGAACTGAGACGAGGGCGTCCCATCATCGTCGTGGATGACGAGGACCGTGAGAATGAAGGGGACTTTGTCGTACTCGGTGACAAGGTGACACCGGAAACGATGAACTTTTTAATCACGGAAGGGAAAGGGCTCGTCTGTAGCGCCATCGCAGAAGAAGTGGCGGTTCGTCTCGACCTCGCGCCGATGGTGACGAACAGTACAGACCCACACGGTACCGCCTTCACGGTCAGTGTCGACCATATCGATTCGACTACTGGCATCTCGGCGAGTGAACGGTCTCACACCGTTCGTGAGTTAGCGAACCCATCGTCCCGTCCATCCGATTTTCAACGTCCGGGACATCTGTTCCCGCTCATTGCGAAAAAGGGAGGCGTCTCCGTTCGCCGAGGTCATACCGAAGCGTCTGTCGACCTGGCGCGACTCGCAGGAAGTGAGCCGGTCGCGGTCATCTGTGAAATCATTCGAGAGGACGGGGAGATGGCACGCGTACCTGATTTGGTACAAGTCGCTGAACGCCACGGGTTGGCATTCATCACTATCGAAGCGTTAGTCCGATATATGGAGGAGAACCTCGTCACACGTGTTGCGGACGTGTCCCTACCTTCCTCAAAAGGAACGTTTCGCATGATAGGGTATGAGAATCGAATGGACCGTGAAGAGCATGTGGCGCTCGTGACGGAGACACTTGAGGAGGTCCCGCTCGTTCGCATTCACTCCGAATGTCTGACCGGTGACGTCTTCGGTTCGTTCCGATGTGATTGCGGTCCGCAACTGGACACGGCGATGGCACGAATCGAGCAGGAATCGGGCATCGTGCTCTATATGCGTCAAGAAGGGCGAGGCATCGGACTGTTGAACAAACTGAAGGCGTACGCTCTTCAAGAGAATGGATTGGATACGGTCGAGGCGAACGTGGCACTAGGGTTTCATCCGGACCTTCGGGACTATCGGGTGAGCGCGGCGATGCTTCGTGATCTTGGCGTCACCCGTGTCCGGCTCATGACGAACAACCCCGATAAAGTCGATGCCTTGGAATCATGTGGCATCACAGTCGTCGAACGCGTTCCGATTCATGTCGGTGCGCATGAAGCGAACGAATCGTATCGCCTGACGAAACAACTCAAAATGAATCATATTGGAGGAACATGGACATGACCTATACATTTGAAGGAAACTTAGTTGGAGAAGGCTTAAAGATTGGAATCGTCGTCGGACGGTTCAACGACTTGATCACGATGCGTCTGCTTGACGGGGCGAAGGATGCCTTGAAACGTCATGGAGTGAAGGGAGAGGATGTGTCGCTCGCTTTCGTCCCAGGAGCATTTGAGCTTCCGCTCGTCGCGAAAAAAATGGCGATGAGCAAACAATACGACGCGGTCATCACGCTCGGAGCCGTCATTCGTGGTGCGACCCCGCATTTTGATTACGTCTGTAACGAAGCGGCAAAAGGGATCGCCCAGGCGAGCTATCAATCCGAAGTCCCTGTCATCTTTGGTGTGTTGACGACGGAGACGATTGAACAGGCGATTGAGCGTGCAGGAACAAAAGCAGGCAACAAAGGGTGGGAAGCGGCGACTTCTGCCATCGAGATGGCCAATCTGTTAAAGCAAGTCTAATCAAAACCGGGTGGCGACCACCCGGTTTTTCAAATGGATCTGTCCGACCAGGAATGGGTGTTCATGCGCGACCATGTGCGTGTCGACGGCGAAATGTTGAAGGATTTACAAACACAGTCCCTCAGAATTACTTCATTCAAATGGCCTATCCCATCACACTGTATCATCACGAACGTTGGGACGGAACGGGGTACAACCAAGGACTGAAAAGGAGAGGACATCCCGCTTACGGCTCGAATCGTCACCATGTTCGAGCAGACATTTAAAGCACACTAAAAAGGAGACGTCCCCTCGGGGGAGCGTCTCCTTTTTGATTAGAACGTTTCAGATGTTGTTTTCGCTTGCATGTGGAGTTGGATGTAATCCGGGCCACCTGCTTTTGAATCCGTACCTGACATGTTGAATCCACCGAACGGCTGATAGCCGACGATTGCGCCTGTGCAACCACGGTTGAAGTAAAGGTTCCCAACGTGGAAGTTTTGGCGAGCGTATTCTTGATTCATACGGTCACGTGTGAGGACCGCCCCTGTCAAGCCGTACTCTGTGTTGTTCGCGATATCGATTGCTTCTTTGAAGTCTTTCGCTTTCGTGAAGGCGACGATTGGTCCGAAAATCTCTTCTTGCATGAGGCGTGCTTTCGGGTCGACGTCTGCGACGACAGTCGGCTCGATGAAGTAGCCTGTTGAATCGTCTGCTTTCCCACCTGCGACGATGCGTCCTTCTTCTTTTGCGACATCGAAGTACGATGTGATCTTCTTGAAGGCCGATGCGTCGATGACTGGTCCCATGAAGTGTTCGTTCTTCTCTGTGTTTCCGACAGAGAGTTCGTTCGTGAGTTCGACGACACGGTCGAGTACCGTATCATACACGCTGTCGACGATGACGGCACGTGAACAAGCCGAACATTTCTGACCAGAGAAACCGAATGCCGATTTCACGATCGATTGTGCAGCGAGCTCGAGGTCGGCTGATTCGTCGACGACGATCGTATCTTTTCCACCCATCTCCGCGATCACGCGTTTGAGCCAAATTTGACCTTCGTTCAATTTAGACGCACGTTCGTTGATGCGGAGTCCTACATCACGCGATCCTGTGAAGCTGATGAAGCGTGTTTTCGGATGATCGACGAGATAGTCCCCGACTTCTGCACCCGGTCCCGGGATGAAGTTGAGCACGCCTTTTGGAAGACCTGCCTCTTCCATCACTTCGACGAATTTCGCAGCGACGATTGGCGTCGTCGAAGCTGGTTTTAAGAGAATTGTGTTACCGGCGACGATGGCCGCAACTGCTGTACCGGCCATGATTGCGAATGGGAAGTTCCATGGGCTGATGACGATCCCGACCCCGAGTGGGATGTAGTCATACCGGTTGTATTCGCCTGGGCGGCTCTCCACTTTCTTGCCTGGTTTGAGTTCGAGCATTTGACGTGCATAATATTCCATGAAGTCGATTGCTTCCGCTGTATCCGCATCTGCCTCGTTCCACGGTTTACCCGCTTCTTTGACGAGGTAAGCCGAGAACTCGTGCTTACGCTTGCGGACGATGTTCGCTGCTTTGAACAAGACGTCGGCGCGGACAGCCGGGTCGACATGGCGCCATGAGTCAAATGCTGTGAGTGCTTCTTGCATCGCACGTTCTGCGAGCTCTTGGTTCGCTTTTGACACGCGACCGATCACTTCTTCTTTGTTAGCCGGGTTGTAAGACGTGATTTTACCTTCCGTCGTAACCTTTTCCCCACCAATTACGAGCGGATAGTCTTTCCCGAGCTCACCGTTCACTTTCTCGATTGCCGCTTGGATTGCTTCGGCATTCTCTTTTTGTGTAAAGTCTGTGAATGGTTCATGTTTGTATGGAATCATTCTCGTTCCCCCTTAAAGTGATGTTGAGCGTTAAAGCGCTTACGTCTGTATTGTATCGAAATTATCGTAGAAATCCTAGTGAAACAATTTTCCAGAAACACATGGCATTGGAGCAAGAAATCGAGACGTGATAGGATGGGGGAGAACACGGCTTTAGAAAGGACGAACAACATGAAAAAATGGTTCATTCCGCTACTCCTCGTCTTCATGCTCGGGGCATGTGGAAACGAGGAAGAGACGGTGGTAGAAGAGACAGACCGCGCATTGCCGGACGCTGTCACGGACGTGTACGCAGACTATCAGACGGCACTCGAGTCTGGAGACGCCGAGGCACTCGCATCAATTGATTATGCTGGCCGGTTGACCGAGATTCCGGCGACTGGTGCCGTCACCCGTCAATTGTCTCCTGGTGAGATTTATAAGAGCTGGGTCAACGAAGAGGAAGACGTGGCGTTCCTTGTCCATGAGATGATCGATGAAGAAGGGAACCCGCTCCCGAACCGACTCAGTAAAATCGCTGTGAAGGAAGGGGATGAGTGGTCACTCGTCATCACACCGGTCGCTTTACCAAAAGACGTGATTGCCGAGGTCGGAGAGTTACTCATCGGTGTCCAGGCGAACGAGTACGGAGTGAATGCCGAAGCGAACGCCCGTCTCGCTGAGATTCCGGAAGATGAGGCTGGTCCGATCTATGACCAAGTCAACGCACAGACGGACTATATGGCGCTCGAGGCAGACAATAACGTCTTCCTGCTCATGGCGGAAACGTTGACGGTCGAGGAGAACCAAACCATCATGACCGACTATTTCAAAGCGTATGAGACGTGGTTCACCGATAACGAGGAGACGCTCCGAAAAGCGGCTGCAACGGAAGATCCAGTCGAGTATATCGAAGTGCTTGACCCGTTAAAGACAAAATTAGAAGAAGCGATCGATGGCTATGACGAACAACTTGTCGACCCATCGTTTGGCTAAGGAGGAACAGCAGATGCTCGCACCAACATTTTCATTACCGAACCAAAACGGAGAGATGGTTTCATTAAAGGACTATCTCGGTAAGAAAGTCGTCTTATACTTCTATCCTCGAGATTCGACACCTGGTTGCACGACCGAGGCATGCGATTTCCGCGATGCGTTGCCGAAGATGGAAGGCGCGGTCGTCCTTGGGGTATCGGCCGACAGTCAAAAGAAACATCAAAACTTTATCGCCAAGAATGACCTCCCATTTGATTTACTCGTGGACGAGGAACATGAAGTGTCCGAGCTTTACGGCGTCTGGCAGTTGAAGAAAAATTACGGGAAAGAATATTACGGCATCGTCCGTTCGACTTTCTTGATCAACGAGGACGGCTATATCGAACAAGAGTGGCGCAACGTCAAAGTGAAAGGTCACGTCGAAGAAGTCGTGGCTGCCATTCGTTCGTAAAACGAGAAACTGAAGGAAAGGTCATGAACGGTTTCAGACTGTAGACAACGCATGGGTCTACAGTCTTTTTTGTTCCCTTAAGAGTCTCGCCTGCCCGTAATTGGTCGTTGCTATCAAGCCGTTTCGAGCGTGCTTTATACAGTTGCAACCACTCCATTTCTGATTGAGATGTAGTCTATCGATTAACGGTTCGTATTGATCATGAAATCCGGGCTCATGCAGTTGAATATATATTACAATCATATTTCGAAATAAATTTTAAGATTCTTTTAGATACAAGGGTTCAGGGAAAATATTACAATAATATAACGTTTTGAAAACGCTTTCTTTAGGCGGTGTACCTTGACTCGCTTGTGAATGTTCTGAAAAATATAGGGAGAGCGCTCAAATCAAGAACGTAGGAGGAGAGCAACACGGTGAATCAAATTGAAAGTTGGCTGACGAGTTTATCCAATCTCGTCTGGGGGCCACATTTACTCATATTACTCGTCGGGACAGGGATTTTCCTGACCGTCCGTCTCGGATTTATCCAAGTGACGCGACTTGGGGTCGGTCTGAAAGAGGCATTTATACCAAAACCAGAACAACCGAAGAAAAAGCAACGTGGGGACATCTCGCATTTCCAAGCACTTATGACGGCATTGGCGGCCACGGTCGGTACCGGAAACATGGTCGGTGTCGCGACGGCGATTGTCCTCGGGGGACCGGGTGCCGTTGTTTGGATGTGGTTATCTGGTTTCGTCGGGATGGCGACGAAATATGCGGAGGCCATCCTGGCGGTCAAATATCGTGTCGTCGATGAACGCGGTGAGATTGCCGGGGGTCCGATGTACTACTTAGAACACGGCTTGAAGAAAAAATGGCTCGGCGTCTTGTTCGCCGTCTTTGCATCGGTCGCAGCCTTTGGGATTGGGAACGGGGTCCAAACGAACTCGATCAGTCTCGCCTTGAACAACTCGTTCAACGTCCCAATGGTTGTGACAGGGATCGTCATGATGGCGGTCACGGCATTCGTCATTTTAGGTGGTGTCAAATCAATCGGAAAAGTCGTCGGAATCTTCGTCCCGTTCATGATTTTTGCATATGTCGGAAGCGGGCTCGTGATTCTCATCATGAACCTCGAATTGGTACCAGGTGCCTTGTCGACGATGTTCTCGAGCACCTTCAGTGCCGAAGCCATCGGTGGGGGCGCGTTAGGTGCCGCGATTCGCTACGGGGTCGCGCGCGGTGTGTTCTCTAACGAGGCAGGACTTGGATCTGCACCGATTGCGGCTGCGGCAGCGAAGACCGATTTCCCGGGACGTCAAGCACTCGTCTCGATGACACAAGTGTTGATCGACACGCTCATCGTCTGTTCCATCACGGGACTCACGATCGTCATGGGCGGTCAATATACGGAAGGGCTTGAAGGGATTGCCTTGACGCAAGCCTCGTTCGCTTACTTCTTAGGGCCGATTGGTGAAATCATCGTGACGATCTCGCTCGTCTTCTTCGCCTATTCGACCGTCCTCGGCTGGTGTTATTACGGCGAACGTTCAGCGTACTATTTACTCGGTGAAAAAGTGATCGTCCCGTATCGTGTCCTCTATATTTTAGTCGCGGGGCTCGGTGCGATGACGACGAACTTGAATTTGATATGGTCGATTTCGGATGTGTTCAACGGTCTCATGGCCATCCCGAACTTGATTGGACTCTTGTTCCTCTCCGGTGTGGTCGTCGCGGAGACGAAACGATTCGAACTCGAACGGAAAAAAGAAGGGCAGTCCTCTGCCGCTTGATGAGAAAACCCGCCGGACAGCACGTGTCGGCGGGTTTTTGTCATACCTTGAATTGGCGAATCAGTGAATCGAGTTCTTCCATCTTTTGTTGCGACTGTTCCGTCGCATGGTTCAACTCGGCGAAACGTTCGACGGACATCGTCACTTTTTCAGCGATTTCTTGCGTACCGAGCGCTCCGTTGTTGACGGTCGTCGCAACGTCCTGGATGACACCAATCATGTTCGATGTCAATTGTTCGAGCTCCCCGGCAGCGGCGGCAAACTCGGTCGCAGTCGTTTCAAAGCGACCTGCGTCCTCGCTATATTGTCCGGCTGCCTCTTCAAGTTGGTCATAATCTTTCAAGACGTTCGTGTCGAGGAAGTGGAGCATCTGTCCTGAGCTTTCATTCAAATGATCGACCGAATGAAGGACGGTCGTCGAGATGACTTGAATTCGTTCGACGGTCGCCCGGCTCGTCTCGGCGAGTTTTCGAATCTCGTCGGCGACGACGGCGAATCCGCGTCCGGCCTCTCCGGCACGTGCCGCTTCGATCGAGGCATTGAGCGACAAGAGGTTCGTCTGTGCGGCGATGTCGAGGATGTCGTTCGTGAGCGTCGCGATTTCACGGACGGCTTTCGCATCTTGCATCGCTTTCTCCAAGTTCGTGCGTGTCGACTGAAGGACGCTGATGGCATTCTCTTTCGCCTCCACCGCATGTGACTTGAGGGAGAGGGCACGCTCATCGATTTGTCTCGCTTCGGTTTTCCGCTCATCGGCCATCGTCACGATATGATGAATCGTCCGCTCCATATCCGAGGCGGAAGCGTTCATCTCTTGAGCGCTCGCCGCCGTCTGTTGCATACCGGCGGTCAAATCCTCTGTCGTCGCAGCGGTCGTCGTCATGTACGTATCAAGTTCTTTCAACTCTTCGTACATATGGGTTGATTGTTTCGTCACGCCAGTCGTCACGTCGTTCACTTGAAGAATCAACTGACGTAAGTTGGCGATGAACTGGTTAAAGTCGCGTGCGAGTCCGGCGAACTCGTCGCGGCGCTTCACAGGGATTGACGTCGTCAAATCGCCTTCGCTCGTGGCGAGCTCACGCATCTTCGTCTTGAACTCTTTAAGTGGTTCAAAGATGGAGCGGAAGATGAAGAGCATCATGAGGATCGTCATGACAGCCGCGATCCCGAGGACGATGAATAGTGTGAGTTGTACTTGTTCAAACGACTTAGCCGCCGCCGCTGTGTCCGTCTGAATTTCTTCCCGGTTCAAGTTGACGAGTAGACCGAGAGAGTTCGAGAGCGTGTCAGCGCTTGCATCCGCTTTATCGCGAATATATGTTTCTGCGGCAGCACTTCCTTCTTCGTTAGAAATACGGATGAGTTCACTCATCACGCCTTGATAGTCAGTCCAATTCGAGCTTGCCTGATCGAAGAGCTGTTGATCTTCTTCCATGATAATCGTGGCTTCATAACCGTCCATCCGTTGTTCTAAGATGGCGACGGATGCTTGAATGTCTCGCTCGATATTTTGTTTCGTCACCGCGTCCTCGACGAGTGCGTGACGAATCAAATGACGGCGAATTTCAAGCAATTGCTTATCCACTTGATGGATTTGGTCAATTCCTGGTACCCAAGAGACGATCATGTCCTCCTGGGCTGCTTTTGATGCGTTCAAGGCATACCAAGAGTAACCGCTTACACCAAGAAGCAGCACAAACATGATGCTAAACGCAGTGATGAGTTTATTCCGAATCGACATACGATTCCTCCTTACGAAACTTTTCTATCTTTAGCATAATCAGAATCGCACATCAACCGTATAGCTGATTTCGAAAGCGGGTCAATATTCGAGATGGATTCCCCTAGTTTCTTAAAAAGGAGACATTTTCTCACAAGATAGATTTCCTTTTTTGTCTTATGAAAAAGTGGTATGATAATGAACGATGTATTGAAAACTGTTGGAGGTGGGAATTTTGGCTCGTATTACAGAAGCTGAAGTTCGGCACGTCGCCGGACTTGCCCGACTTGCGATCACAGATGAAGAAGTGACGCACTTCACGGAGCAATTGACAAAAATTCTCGAGTTCGCCGAGCAACTCGATGAGCTGGATACAACGGGTGTCGAACCAACGACCCATGCCCTAGATTTGAAAAACGTACTACGCAAAGACGAGGTCCGTCCATCGCTTCCACGTGAAGAAGTCGAACGGATGGCACCTGACTGGGAGAACGGTCAAGTCCGTGTCCCTGCGGTCTTTGAGTAAGGAGGCCTTTCATGAGTTTATTTGACCACGGTGTAGCGAAACTGCATACGTTATTAAAAGAAGGCGAAGTCACGGTCACGGACCTCGTCAAAGAATCGTTCGATCGCATCGAAGCGACGGATGATCAAATCGGTGCGTTTTTGACGCTCAATGAGGATGCGTTCGAGCAAGCGAAGCGCATGGATGAGCTTGCGAAAACATCAGACAATCCGCTCTTTGGGATGCCGATCGGTGTGAAAGACAACATCGTCACAAAAGGGATGCGGACGACATGTGCTTCGACATTCCTCGAGAACTTCGTCCCGGCACACGATGCGACGGTCGTCGAGCGTCTTCATGATGCCGGTGCCGTCACAATCGGAAAGTTGAACATGGACGAGTTCGCGATGGGTTCATCAAACGAGAATTCGGCGTTCAAACCGGTCCGCAACCCATGGGACCCGACTCGTGTACCAGGAGGTTCTTCAGGCGGTTCAGCGGCATCGGTCGCAGCTGGGCAAGTCCTCTTCAGCCTCGGTTCGGATACGGGTGGGTCAATTCGTCAACCAGCCGCATATTGTGGTGTCGTCGGGATGAAGCCGACATACGGTCTCGTCTCACGTTTCGGTCTCGTCGCCTTCGCGTCGTCACTCGACCAAATCGGCCCGCTCACGCGTACCGTTGAAGACAATGCTTACTTATTGAATACGATTGCGGGTCATTGCGACATGGACTCGACGTCGGCTGAAGTCGAAGTGCCGGACTATACGGCAGCGCTCAACCAGGATTTGACGGGCATGAAGTTCGCACTTCCGGAAGAGTTCATGGCAGAAGGTGTCGCACCTGGCGTCCGTGAACAGATTGAAAAAGCGATCGAGACGCTCAAGTCTCTCGGTGCGACAATCGAGACGGTTTCGATTCCGTCTGTGAAGTATGCCCTCTCGGCGTACTACTTGCTCGCGTCGTCAGAAGCTTCTTCGAACTTGGCTCGTTTCGACGGTATCCGTTATGGAAGTCGCGCCGAAGCGGACACGCTCGACGAAGTGTTCACATATTCGCGTGAACAAGGGTTCGGGGACGAGGTCAAACGCCGGATCATGCTCGGGACTTATGCCCTCAGCTCTGGTTACTATGATGCGTTCTACAAGAAAGCCCAACAAGTCCGTACCCTCATGAAGCAGGACTTCGCGAAAGTGTTCGAAGAGTATGATGCCATCGTTGGACCAACTGCTCCGACGACAGCGTTCAAACTCGGCGAACAGCTCGACGATCCGCTCACGATGTATGCGAACGATATCATGACGATTCCGGTCAACTTGGTCGGTATCCCGGCTATCTCGGTTCCGGCAGGTCTTTCAGAAGGACTTCCGGTCGGTCTTCAAATTATCGGGAACTACTTTGATGAATCAACACTTTACCGCGTGGCCCATGCTTTTGAACAAGCAAACGGCGGTTTCAAGATGCCACAGCTCTAAGGAGGACGTACGATGAACTTTGAAACGATCATCGGGATCGAGGTGCACGCCGAGCTGAGCACGAAGTCGAAGATTTGGTGTGGCTGCTCACGCACTTACGGTGCCGAAACGAATACACAGACGTGTCCGATTTGTCTCGGACACCCGGGCGTCTTGCCTAAATTGAACGAAGAAGCGGTCAACCTCGCCATCAAAGCGGCAATGGCACTCAACTGTGAGATTGCGACAGATACGAAGTTCGACCGCAAGAACTACTTCTACCCTGACACGCCGAAAGCGTATCAAATCTCGCAGTTTGATAAGCCGATCGGTTCAAACGGTCACGTCGACGTCGAAGTCGACGGAGAGATGAAACGATTCCGCATCGAGCGCGTGCATTTGGAAGAAGATGCTGGGAAGATGAACCATACGGACGAGAAGCACTCGGTCATCGACTTCAACCGGAGCGGTTCACCACTCATCGAGATTGTCAGTGAAGCAGACATGCGCTCACCGAAAGATGCGGTCGCGTATCTCGAGCGCTTAAAAGAAGTCCTCTCGTTTGCTGGCATCTCGGACGTCAAGATGGAGGAGGGGTCACTTCGCTGTGACTGTAACATCTCGGTCCGTCCATTCGGGCAAGAGAAGTTCGGTACGAAGACGGAGCTCAAGAACTTGAACTCGTTCTCAAACGTCTTGAAGGCACTCGACTATGAAGAGACGCGTCATCGCAAATTGCTTCTCTCAGGTGGCGTCATGCGTCAAGAGACGCTCCGTTACGACGAAGCGGCGAAAAAGACGATTCTCATGCGTGTCAAAGAAGGGGCATCGGACTACCGTTACTTCCCAGAACCGGACCTCGTCCGTCTTGAAATCGATGAGGCATGGAAAGAGCGCATCCGCGCGACGATTCCAGAGATGCCAGCAGCACGTCGTGAACGCTACATGAGCCAATACGGTCTCTCGGCATACGACGCAAAAGCCCTCACGTCGACGCGTGAGTTCTCGGACTTTTTCGAAGCGACGACAGCGGCCGGTGCGGAGCCGAAAGCGGCAGCGAACTGGCTCATGGGTGAAGTGCTCGGTCACTTGAACAAGTCGGATGAAACGATCGAGACGATGAAGTTGACACCGGAATCACTCGCTGAGCTCATCCGCTTGATTGCGGAAGGGACGATTTCATCGAAAATCGCGAAGCGTGTCTTCACGGCGATGATGGAAGAAGGTGCTGAGCCGAAAGCATATGTGGAAGCGAACGGACTCGCCCAAATCTCGGACGAGAACTTGCTCCGTGGCTACATCCTCGAATTGTTCGAGGCGCATCCGCAAATGATCGAAGACTTCAAGAACGGGAAAGACCGTGCGAAAGGCTTCATCATCGGCCAAATCATGAAACAGACGAAAGGGATGGCGAACCCGGCACTCCTCGATGGCTTGTTCCACGAAGAGATCGCGAAACGCTAAGCAGGCGGCGAGACACTTGTGTCTCGCTGTTCGCTCGAGTTGAGCATAGGGGAGAGAATCAATATGCAACGGAAACGTGCGCGGGTCATTTATAACCCGACATCTGGTAAAGAAGTGATCAAACGGGAACTCCCGTACATTTTGAACCGCCTCGAGGATGCGGGTTATGAGACGTCGACGTATGCGACGAAAGCGATTGGTGATGCCACGCTCGAAGCAAAACGGGCCTCAGCGGCCGAGTTCGACCTCATCATCGCCGCAGGTGGAGACGGGACATTGAACGAAGTCATCTCCGGGCTCGCACCGCTTGAGAATCGTCCGACAATCGGACTCATTCCGGTCGGGACGACGAACGATTTTGCCCGGGCGATGCGGATTCCACTGAGTGTCGTCGGCGCACTCGACGTCATCTGTGACGGGTTCGAGATGCAGGTCGACCTTGGGGAAATCAAAGGCGAAAAAGGTGACATCCATTATTTCATCAATATCGCCGGCGGTGGCATCATGACCGAGATTTCGTACGAGGTGCCATCGAAGTTGAAGACAGCGCTCGGACAGCTCGCCTATTACGTGAAAGGGATGGAGAAACTGCCTCTCATCAAACCGACGTATATCGAACTTGAGCACGATGAAGGAACGTTCCAAGGCGAGGTCATGGTCTTCCTCACATCGAACTCGAACTCGGTCGGTGGATTTGAAAAAATCTCACCACACGCGTCGTTGAATGACGGGTTGTTCGATCTGTTCATTTTGCGGAAATGTAACTTGTTCGAATTCATCCACGTCGTCCGCCTACTCCTGCGGGGTGAGCATTTATCCAGCTCACTCGTCGAGCACGTGAAGACGAGCCGCGTCCGGATGAAGACGACCGAGCCGATGAGTCTCAACATCGACGGCGAGTATGGCGGGGAGTGTACAGGTGAGATGCGGAACTTATTCCGTCACTTGACGGTGCTCGCGCCGAACGCCCGAATTCGCGAGATGGAAGATTTGAATGCACAATATGAACGCGAACAGATGATCAAGCAATTGTTCAATGTTTCGCTCGATAAAGCAGAGTGAAAAGATAGGAATGACGACATCTGTCATTCCTATTTGCAATGGAAGGAGCATTCGTATGCTACCAGTGAAAAAGAATGATCGTCTCGATGTCCACGTCCACGACCTGACCCACGAAGGGGCGGGTGTGGCACGTGTCGACGGCTATACGCTGTTCGTGCCGAACGCGTTACCGGGTGAGACGGTCGAAATCGTCGTGACGAAGACGAACAAGCAGTACGGGTTCGCCCGGTTGTTGAACGTGAAAGAAGCGAGCGCCGACCGCGTCGAGCCACCGTGCCCGATTTTTTATCAATGTGGTGGCTGTCAGCTGCAACACTTCAGTTATGAAGGACAACTTCGCCAGAAGCGAGAACGCGTCGTCGATGCGCTCAAGCGTCTCGGGCAGTTCGACGTGCCGGTCCATGACACGATCGGGATGCCTGAACCTTGGCGCTACCGCAACAAGGCACAAGTCCCGTTCAAACAAGAAGGAGACCGTCTCGTTTCAGGCTTCTATCGCCCTCGTTCCCATGACATCGTTGAGATGAGCGAATGTTTGATTCAAGATGAGCGCAATGATCAGGCGATCCAAGTCGTCCGTGATGTGTTGGATGCACGTGGCGTACCGGCGTATGACGAGAAGACAGGACGTGGGGTCATCCGTCACGTCATGGCCCGTTACGGGTACCATTCGGGTGAACTCATGATCGTCCTCATCACGAAGACGACGAAACTAAAAGGCGTGAATGAGATTGTCGCCGATATCGTCGAGCGTCTTCCAGACGTGACGTCGATCATGCAAAACGTCAACCCGGACAAGACGAACGTCATCCTCGGAGCGACGAACAAGTTGCTCTATGGTCATGAGACGATTGAGGATAAAATCGCAGGACTCACGTTCACGATTTCTCCGCACTCGTTCTTCCAAGTCAACCCGGTCCAAACGGAGAAGTTGTACGGGAAAGCGCTGGAGTACGCACAACTGTCAGGTACGGAACAAGTCGTCGATGCCTATTGCGGTATCGGGACGATCAGCCTTTTCCTCGCCCGGAAAGCGGCACACGTGTATGGTGTCGAAGTCGTTCCGGAAGCGATTGAGGATGCGAAACAGAATGCGCTCGTCAATGAGATCGATAATGTGACGTACGCATGTGGTGCAGCGGAAGATGTGCTTCCAGAGTGGAAGAAAGAGGGCGTAAACCCGGACGTCATCGTCGTCGACCCACCACGTAAAGGCTGTGCCGAATCGTTCCTTGAGACGATGGTCGAGATGGGACCGAAGCGAATCGTATACGTCTCGTGTAACGTCGCAACACAGGCGCGCGATATGCGTTACCTCGCCGACCGAGGTTATCGCTTGATGGAAGTGACACCGGTCGACATGTTCCCGCATACGGCGCATGTGGAGACGGTGGCGTGGATGTCTAGGGAATAAATACACTAGCTGTTCAAGCATTGATAGAGCAAGGTTTATAGGGTTTCACTTAAGTTTATTTTATGTTAATAAACAGGTGGGACCCTTTTTATTATTGGCTTTAGATGCCCTGAAAATCGGGGTTGAGTTGATAGAATAGATTTTGGATGGGGGAGTCGACAGAATAGATGTAGGGCATAACTGTGTTGTATTTAGACTAATCATATAGTTAGAAATCGCATTGAATATTATTAGTCTAAAAAAACATAAGTGCCAGGAGGTAAGGAGATGCCTGATCAACGTAGAGTGATATGCTTCCCAATAGGTAGACAGATGAAATAACCAATCTGTTTATTCTATTGGGGAGCATATCAAACACCAACAGGGAAAGAAAAATGGAGTAAACGAACCATTGATGTCATGTTTAGCAATGAAAAAATATATTGGTGTAGTGAGGCTATTGAATGCCGGGGAACATCAAGAGAATTATGTTTCTGAAAATAATCATCCAGCAATCATTTCAAAAGAGCAATTTGAAGCGGTGCAGATTGAAAAGAAGAATAGAAGCAATGTTGTGAAAACTGATGATGGTGTAAAAAGAAAGAGTAGGAAGTACAGTTCGAAGAGAAAGAAATAATAAGCTAAAAAAAATATTTGATAAAAATCTAAGCTTGTTCGACTTACTTTGACAGAAAAATAATGTAAAGGGGGGATGATAATTTGAAAAAAGAAATAAATTATTATCCAACTAGTGCACAAAATTTTACCATTGATGAATGGATTTGTATGTTACAAGAAAATAGTGGTTTTACTCCGGTGAACTGAACCCTGAATGAGCACTTTTTATCAAGTGTCTATCATTCAGGGTTCAGTTCATTTTCCGAGCGGTTTAGTTTGCTGTTTATAATGCTTTTCTAAAGCCTGCTGAATAAAGAATGTACAATATAATGAATTTTTGTGATTGTATGTTCGACAATATATAAGAGTTGTTCCGTAAAACAGTTGGTTTTGTTATGCTGTTCTTTTATAATTTTTCACTTTTGCAATAGAACTTGATTCGAATCAATTTTTATTTCATAGAAACATCCTATGCTAGAGTCATCAACAAGGAATACAAATGAAAATGAAATTGGAGGGAATCAACATGCAAAGATATATATTAAGTAAAAAGAATTCCATTACACTGATCAGTGCAATTTTGATTGCACTTGCATTCTTCGGACGATTTTCCTTAGACAACATGGCCATTTTCAATTGGTCGCTCATCATTGCATCTATTCTTGGTGTAGCACCAATTGCGATTCAAGCCTATCAGGCATTAAAAGTAAAAGTTGTCAGTATTGATGTTTTAGTTACCATTGCAGTTATTGGGGCAGTATTGATTCAAAATTATGAGGAATCAGCCATCGTTACTTTCTTATTCTTATTTGGTTCTTACTTGGAGCAACGTACCTTGAACAAAACACGTTCTGCCATTAAAGAATTAACAGAGCTGGCACCAGAAAGTGCTTTAAAGCAAATGGAAAACGGAGAATTTGAAGAAGTAGATGTCGATGATGTAGACGAAGGTGATATTTTATTAGTTAAAACGGGTGCAAAAGTTCCGGTAGATGGAACAGTGTTAATTGGTGAAGGTCACATTAATGAAGCAAGTATTACTGGAGAATCGCTACCTGTAAGTAAAAAGGTTGATTCTGAAGTATTTGCAGGATCTATCTTAGAAAATGGAACGATCCAAATTCGAGCTGATCGTGTTGGAGAAGATACAACATTTGGTAGAATTATCGAATTAGTGGAAGAGGCGCAGGATTCCAAATCAGAAGCAGAACGTTTCATTGACCGATTCTCAAAATACTATACACCAGCTGTGTTAGTCCTTGGTTTTATTGTTTGGTTTTTCTCAAAAGATATTGAACTAGCTATCACGATTCTTGTTTTAGGATGTCCAGGTGCATTAGTTATCGGGGTACCTGTATCCAACGTTGCCGGTATCGGAAACGGTGCACGTAATGGTGTCCTCCTAAAAGGTAGTGAAGTTATCAATGACTTTAGCAGAGTAGATACTATCGTTTTTGATAAAACAGGAACATTGACAGTAGGAAACCCTGAAGTTGCCGAAAAAGAATTTTACGGAAAAAATACTGAAGAGGTTCTAGGATATTTAGCAAGTGTGGAGCGTGAATCGGACCACCCACTAGCGAAAGCTGTCCTACAGGATATTGGCGAGACAACTTTCTCTACTGTTGAAGAAACCGAAGTCGTTAAAGGTGGCGGAATTGTAGCAAAAATAGGTGTTCATCGTATAGCCGTTGGTAACGTAGCTTTAATGGAAAAGGAAAATGTGAAATTAAGCGAAAAAGCTAAAAAAGACGTCGAACGCTTTGAGAAAAATGGGAATTCTCTTGTGTTAACTGCGGTCGACGGAGAATTAAACGTTCTGATGGGTATTCGGGATCAAATCCGTCCAGGTGTTAAAAAAGATCTTCAAAAACTGAAAAAACTAGGGGTCAAAAACCTTGTCGTTCTTTCTGGGGACAACCAAGGAACCGTAGATTTAGTTGCTAGAGAACTTGGGTTAACAGAAGCACATGGTCATATGCTACCGGAAGGAAAATCTGCTTATATCGAAAAAATGCAAGCAGAAGGCGGGATCATTGCCTTTGTCGGTGACGGAGTGAATGATAGTCCTTCACTAGCCTTAGCAGATATCGGAATCGCCATGGGAAGTGGAACAGATGTTGCAATTGAAACATCAGATGTTGTTTTAATGAATTCTGACTTTAGTCGTTTACCACACGCATTAGGCTTAACAAAATCAACTTCAAGAAACATGAAACAGAACATTACCATAGCAGTTGGTGTGGTATTAGTCTTACTTGCCAGCCTACTATTTAGTGAATGGATGAATATGTCAATCGGGATGTTGGTTCATGAAGCAAGTATCTTAGTAGTCATCTTGAATGGTATGAGATTGCTTCGATACCGTTTGAGAGAATAATTTTAATAGAAACCAGTCTTGATGAATGATAAAGGGGAAGTATTCAGGTAGGAAGAACAAAATACTCCCCTACTTTTTCTTAAAACTTGATTTGCATCAATTTCATTTCGTTGAACCTGAACTATACTTAAATTGTAAAAAAAAAGAAGAGGGAAAACAAAAAAATCAAAGATAAGATGAAAGGAGAAATAATTCATGCAAAAAGGAGTTATTCAATTAGAAACATTATCTTGTCCATCTTGTATGCAAAAGATTGAAAATGCGGTGAAAGGATTAAATGGGGTTAATCAAGATAGCTTAAAAGTATTATTTAATGCTAGTAAAGTAAAAGTAGATTTTGATTCAGAAACGATCACCATTAACGATATCGAAAAAGCCATTGAAGACTTAGGATATCCAGTCGTCAAATCAAAAGTAAAATCGGCCTAAGACCAAAAAATCACAAGAAAGAGGGAACGAATAATGTCTGAACAAACATTTTCTGAACAAACATTTAACGAAGTAATAACAAACCATTTTGAAAAACTTGATTTATACACCACTGCAATTACACGGGCCCATGGTAAGAATCACCCAGAAGCCTTTGAAGTACGTGAATTGTTTGAAACAATTAGTGGAAAAGTAAAAGACGCAGGTACGAACAAACCTGACTTAGATGCTGAATTTGCTCAATTACGAAAAATCACAGACAACTACACCATTCCTGGAGATGTATGTGAAACGTATGCAGGCACATTCGAGATGTTATCAGAAGTAGATAAAGCATATCAGGCTTTAAGGAACTCAAAAACAAAAGAATAGATTGGTTTACGGTCGTTAAAAAATGAAGGGGGAAATGATTTATGCAAAAAGCAACGATTCAATTAGAAACCTTATCTTGCCCATCTTGTCTCCAAAAGATTGAAAATGCGGTGAAAGGAATAAACGGTGTGAATCAAGATAGCTTGAAAGTAATGTTCAATGCAAGTAAAGTAAAAGTAGATTTTGATTCAGAAGCAGTCGCTATTAACGATATCGAAAAGGCAATTGAAGACTTAGGATATTCTGTTGTCAAATCAAAGGTAAAACCTGCTTAATCGAGTGAATAGAAAGGAATCCTAGGATGCCCTCTTAGGCTTTTTATAAAAGGGAGAGGTTATTTTGGAACAAAACCAATGTTGTCATCACCAACATGGACATGCAGAATGTATTCGCATTGTTCCCATTTTCAACCATTTGGAAGACTCACAAATGGATTTGATTGCGGAATCTGCCAAGATACTTCATCTTAAAAAAGGGGAAATGTTATTCCGTGCAGATGAGGAAGATGATACCTTATATATTATCAATTCAGGTAAGGCTCGGATTTACCGCTTAACGGATTCTGGAAAAGAACAACTTGTTCGCATTTTAAATCCTGGTGATTTTACAGGTGAAGTCGCCGTTTTCCAACCTGGAAGTATTCATGAGAATTATGCGGAAGCACTACAAAATACATCCATTTGTTTAATTAAACGAGGTGATTTACAGAAGTATTTGGTGGAATATCCGCAGATCTCATTAAAAATACTGTCAGAAGTAACGATGCGTTTAAAGGATTCTGAAAAACAAACCACACAAGTAGCGATTGAAAATGTAGAAACCCGCATCATATCCTTTTTAGCTGAGAATGTTGAAAAGGGAAGTGGCGATAGTCCAACGATTATCTTACCAATGTCCAAAAAGGATTTAGCCTCGTATCTTGGTACCACACCAGAAACAATCAGCCGTAAATTTACTACTCTAGAAGAACTTGGATTGATTAAACAGTTACCGAAAAAGAAAATTAAAATAATGGATTTAGATCAATTGTTACTTCATACTGAATAAATATAAGCAGAGTAGCGTGCCATCATCTAACGTGTTAAGTTTAATAGTACAAAACATAAAATAACAAACCTTTTAGCAATCCAATTAGCATATAAAATGGATTGCTAATTTTTGTTGATTTAACAATGTTTATCTACAAAAAGTGAACTGAACCCTGAATAAGCACTTTTTATCAAGTATCTATCATTCAGGGTTCAGTTCATTGACTCAATCGGGGGCTTTTTTGCAAACAGCCGAAAGGGGAGTCGGAGATGAGGAAAATCATTGTACTTGAACATCTGTCATTGGACGGTGTGATTCAAGCACCGGGTGGGAAGGAAGAAGATTTGAGTGAGGATTTCATGCATGGGGGATGGACGGAGCCGTTTTCGAGTCAAGAGCTTGGCATTTGGATTCGGACGCAAATGCATAGTGAGTTTGATTTGTTGCTCGGGCGAAAGACTTATGACCAATGGGCGAGTTATTGGCCGAACCATGATGATGTCTGGCGGGAAGCCACTCGGGCGATGAAGTATGTGGTCACGCGGCAATCACAGGATTCACGATGGGAATCAACGACGTTTCTGACAGAACCGGTCGAAGCGTTAAAACGAATCAAACAAGAAGAGGGATCCGATTTACACGTCTGGGGAAGCAGCGAACTTGTGCATACGCTACTCGCGAACGATCTCATCGATGAAGTTCGACTGATCGTGTATCCCATCATCATCGGTTCAGGCAAACGACTTTTTCCGGACGGCAACATCTTGCCACTACAACTCGACGTAATCGAGCAACAGCTGATGCCGAACGGGGTCCATGTCGTTCGGTATGGGCGCTTTCAATCGGAAGGGAAGAAGAGATGAAAATCGAGCAACACCTCGAGATGACCGTTTCAGAATCGATGGATAAGGAACTGACCGAGCTACTGCAACACGCGTTTCCTTCAATTTATCCGAATCGTCGCGTATGAAGACGAACGGATCATTGGACAAGTCGGGTTAGACTTTCGT
Source organism: Exiguobacterium sp. s75 (assembly GCF_018617145.1). Classification (GTDB taxonomy): domain Bacteria; phylum Bacillota; class Bacilli; order Exiguobacteriales; family Exiguobacteriaceae; genus Exiguobacterium; species Exiguobacterium profundum. Next base: position 1,509,592 of record NZ_JACSJQ010000001.1, on the reverse strand, counting down.
GTGATGAATATGAACGGAGAACCGATTCACGTGCTCGGCATCATCGATCTGTGTGTCCGGGAAGAAGTTCGGGGACGTGGGGTCGGACGGGCCCTGATGCAAGAAATCATTGCCCTCGGAAAAGAATACTCAATCGACTTTCTTCTGTTATTCGCAGACCAACCAGACCTTTACGAACGCATCGGGTTTCACACGGTATCCAACACATGCACGTGGCTTCAAATCAATGATGAGAACCAGACGACACGCGGGATTGGTGAGACATCATTTGACGAACTGATGGTACGAGCGGTCGGGGATAAGCGATGGATGGAAGGAAAGCTCGATTTATTAGGATACTTATACTAAATCGGAACATCTTCATGTTGATTAGGTGATTGAGAACGAAAAATATAACAGTAATCTTTAGGAGGGATTGAATGAAGCAATATACGTTTCGAACTCGTAACGTCCCGCTTTCCCTGCATGATGCGGTCATCACAGAAGCGACTGTGACGGGTTCGACAATCCGTCTCGTCTTTATGGATGGGATCCGTGACTTGTTCAAAAGGGAAGCGGTATGGACGGGTCGTGCCACCGTGACCATCTCGAACGTGGACCGGGATGCTTCGTCGCTCGTCCGTTTTGGTGAATCGTCTTATTCGGTGTGTCCGATTGAACAATTGGGTCAGTTCGTTCAAATGGGGCGCTTCGAGATCGTCGATGAATTATACGGGTATCGGCAACTGTTGTTCCGCTGCATGTGGTTGACGGATACGACATGTGAGACGGTGGAGTTGAATCTTTCCCATGCAAGCGAGCTCGTCATTCGATGGGAAGACGAGTCGGTCGAAGCGATGTATGAATCTGAATCATTTTGAGGAAAGTGTGAGACCGACGTGATCGGCGACCGCTCGCGCAACATCTGACTTCGAGCGATGGTCGGTCATAATTTTTTCTGCACGGATGTCAGATTCGAATGCGGACTGGCAGCGGTCGATCTGCGCTTTGCCCCAAGAGTTGAACCATTCGAAGCGTTTATTCAGTCGCTTCACGAGCGTCTGTCGATTCGCTTCAAGGATGAGGTGACGTACGTCGATCCCGTCCCGCTGAAGTCGACCGATGATTTCATCTACATACTTTGCGTCCACCAGTGTCATCGGAACGAGGATGACCCCATCGAAGGACGTGGCAATCTTCGACAGCATTCGATAGTTGAACTCCCTCCATTCCGGATGGTGCTGAAAATCGGACTGTTGAAGACTTTTCGGCAATTGGTCCCGAATGAAAAAGCCAGCCTGCTCCGGGTCATAGAGAAACGCGTTCGGCAATTGTTTCTCAAGTATCTTGGCACAGGTTGTCTTGCCCGAACCGAATGCACCGTTAATCCACAAAATCATTGTCATCATCCTTTCGTGTTTCTATTCTCTACGACTACAATGGAGTCCTACAAAAAACACCCCATAGTAGCGGAATTCGAATTCCATCTACTATGGGGTGTTGTCATGCTGTCTTAGGATTAGGGGATTCTGTTTCTCGTAACGCATCGACTCGTTTGTATTCTTCAGTATCGGTCCACATCTCGTCTTTCAACGGATTGAGACGTCGTTTCATAATACGTGAAACCTGCATGACGGCGAGCACGACGTTGAGGGCGAGACTGATGAGGGCGAGCGTCCAGTTCGCTGCCGGATTATAAGAGACGCTCACATTGAACGTACTGCCGACCGCAAAGAAGTAAGGGAAGGTCATAACCCACATCATCCAAATTGAGAGCGTTTGGGCACGGTTCTGCATCCATGTTCCTTTCGCCCAAAGGAGAGCAGGGATGGTCGCGGCAATGTTTAACGCAAATCCGGAATAAAATGCGTTACCTGGTGCACACGAATAGACGTAGGAGATGTTCCAAATCCCATATGCGATGATCCACAATTTCGTCTGGTCCGGCCAAATCATATCGACTCGCTTACCGGACGTCGCAAAGATGCCGAACCAGCCACAAATGGTGAGGATGTTCAAAATTCCGGCGAAGGCGTTCACGTAGTTCCACCCACCGGAGATGTAATTCATACCGTCGACGACTCCATCAAATCCCATGAAGCCGACTTGAAACTCCCGTATAACGGCCTCCATGATATTGATGGCAAGAATGGCCGGGACGAGTACTAAATACCAAGGATGTTTCTTATGGTAGTTCGTGAAGCGGATGACCATGTAGATGAGCGCGCCGGCGAGTGCCGAATACACCTTCACCCAATGGAACCACGACGTGATTTCCGAATCGACGACAAACAACCAGATTGGAGTCAGTGCGATCGGTAACGCCATGAACATAAGTTGGCTCGCCCGTTTACCAGAACGGACGAACTCGTTAAACCCCATCAGCAGTCCAAGGACGACGAACCACATGACGACGTTATACCAAGGCATTGATTCGAAGAAAAACATAACATGACACTCCTTTCGAAAATGAGATAAACAGAAATAAATGCAATGGCTAAACATACCGAACGTTCGTTATGTTTATGTGAAAATTGTAACAAACTATTGTAAGCGCTGTCAATAAGAGGTGGGAGCTCACATGGAAGTGTCGAAAGTTCGCCACATCATTATGGTATAATGAGCGTTGAAAACAGAGGAGGGTGCGAGATGATGATGAACGAAGGAAAGTTGAAAATCTTACAAGCTGCGCGTGAAATCATCGTCGAACAGGGCATCAAAGGCACGACGCTCCGAGGGATTGCGGAGCGGGCCGGATTCAGTACGGGTGCGATTTATCATTACTACACGTCCAAAGAGGCGATTCTATATGACGTGATGGACGAGGGGCTCGGTGAGGTAAAACGCATTGAGACCGTCTCCCATGACGATCGAAAGGAAGCGACGGTGATCATCCAGGAAATCTATGAAGGTATGCAGGAGCGCCTTCAAAAAGATGCGGAGAGCCGACTTCAATTTTATCTCGCCCACGAAGCGATGATTGGCAATGAGGAGATCGAACAAAAGTTCAGAGAGAAATATCAAGACTGGATCACACGGATTGAGACGATCTTTGTACGGGCTTACGGAGTCGAGCAAGGGCCGATGACTCAGGCGGTCGCCACATGGACGATGGCCGGGATTGACGGGATGGTGCTCCAGACGCTACTTCGCACGGGAACGATTGAACCGGAATACACGAATCGTGTGCTTCATTACTTATTGACCGAAGGATTCCCGCACTTTTTTCAACTCATTCGCTCGAAAGAAACGGATCATGAGTAATGTCAGTTGATACAATCCGACGGACATAATAGAATAGATGAGTGATTTTGTTGGACTGTATGGATGAAAGGAACTGATTTTACGATGAAAGAAAACTTTTGGCGCGACCTTCCGCGTCCGTTCTTTATACTTGCCCCGATGGAAGATGTGACCGATGTCGTCTTCCGTCATGTCGTCGCCCACGCGGGACGCCCGGACGTCTTCTTCACAGAATTCGCGAACTCGGACAGCTATTGCCATCCGGAAGGAAAAGGAAGCCTCCGTGGTCGTTTGACGTTCACTGAGGATGAGCAGCCGATGGTCGCCCACATCTGGGGAGACAATCCGGAATATTTCCGTCAAATGAGTATCGGGATGGCCGAGATGGGCTATAAAGGACTCGATATCAATATGGGTTGCCCGGTCCCGAACGTGGCGAAACGTGGGAAGGGGAGCGGTCTTATTCTCCGTCCGGAAGTTGCGGCTGAGCTCATTCAAGCAGCAAAAGCCGGTGGTCTCCCGGTCAGCGTCAAGACACGACTTGGCTATTCGAAGCTCGATGAGTGGCGTGACTGGTTGACGCATCTCTTGAAACAAGACATCGCCAACTTGTCGATTCACTTGCGCACGCGCAACGAGATGAGTAAAGTCGACGCGCACTGGGAAATGATCCCAGACATCGTAAAGTTGCGGGACGAGATTGCGCCGGATACGCTCATCACCATCAACGGGGACATCCTCGACCGTCAAATGGGACTCGAGCTCGTTGAAAAATACGGGGTCGATGGTGTCATGATCGGTCGCGGGATTTTCAAGAACCCGTTCGCGTTCGAGAAAGAACCACGCGAGCATTCGATGGAAGAACATCTTGATCTATTGCGTCTGCAACTGGACCTTCAGGATAAATTCCAGGAAGACGTGCCGCGTTCGATTTCGAACTTGCACCGTTTCTTCAAGATTTATGTCAAAGGATTCCGTGGGGCGAGCGAGCTCCGTCATAACTTGATGGAAACGAAATCGACGGATGAGGTACGAGCGTTGCTCGATGCCTTTGTCGAGAAATATCATGAAGAAGAGGCAGCACTCGCTGAGGCGGTCTCGACAGTCGAATAGTTTTTGAAGGGGGTCAGTGAATACTGAGTCCCTTTTTTATATGAAAAATAGTAGATGACGATGAAACGTTTCATATGGTCGATTCGTATGTAATGAGTGGAAAGAAGAGGAGGGGTGAAGATGAGCGAATGGTGCGAATCAGCAGTCGGGCTTGGACTTGTATTTGGCACGGTTAGCGGAATCGTCATCTCTTTATTAGTTGATTTTCCGTTTATGTACGGTATTGTCATCGGTTCAATCATCGGATATGTGATTGGTCTTTTCATATCCATTCGTGCAATCAAACGATAGCGACCCATTACAGAATTTTCGAGCGGGAAAGCCCACTCCTTTAGGGGTGGGATAAAAGCTCGGCAGGATGCGGAGTGTCAGTAAAGAGTCCGAAGGTTTTGGCGCTTTAAGTATCTGGAAATCTTCTTGTTGCAGTTTGTTGGTTAAACTGACACGATATGAATATGGAAACCAACTATAGAAGAACTCATATTACTGTTTCTCTAATCAATTATCACTTCGTCTTCTGTCCTCGATACAGAAGAAAGATATTCCTTCGTAACGATGTAGAAACACGTTTCAAAGGTTTGATGTCCGAAATATGCGAAGAACTGAATATCAACATTATAGCCTTGGAATGCGAGAAAGATCATACGCATATGTTCCTTAACGCCCCTCCAACACTGAGTCCTGCTGACATCATGGCAAAAATAAAGAGAGTAACATCTAAAAAGTTAAGAGAGGAATTTCCTCATCTTCAACATTTGCCGAGTCTCTGGACACGATCCTATTTCGTCTCCACCGCTGGAAATGTATCGAGCGAAACGATTAAACGTTATGTTGAACAACAAAAAACAAGGGGGTGACACCGTGTCCCAGACGTTGACGGTCAATATCAAGCTTCATCCTACCAAAGAACAGGAATCGATTCTAAAAGATATGATGGCGACATACATCGAGACGACCAACCGACTTGTCTCGGACATGGTGAAAGCCGAGGTGACGCTCAAGTTGACGAGCAAGAATGTCTCCTCGCCCTTGCCTAGTGCCGTCAAGAACCAGGTCATCAAAGATGCCCAGAGTGTCTTCCGGAAAGTGAAGAATTCGAAATACAAGGTCGTCCCTGTCCTGAAGAAACCTTATTGCACATGGAACAACCAGAACTATTCGTTCGATTTTGAGTCCGTTTTTCTTCCAATCATGGTAGACGGGAAGGTCAAAAGGACAGAGATCCGTGCCGAGATGGTCGATCGAGACAATCGTAACTTCTCCCTTCTGAATAACAAGCTGGGTACGCTTCGTATCACGAAGAAGTCAAATAAATGGATGGCTCAAATCGCTGTCACAATCCCCACGACGGAGAAGACCGGTACGAAGGTTCTTGGTGTCGACCTCGGTCTCAAAGTCCCGGCGGTCGCATCGACCGATTGCGACAAGGTGAGGTTCTTTGGGAACGGTCGTGAAAACAAGTGCATGAAACGCAAGTTCCGGGCGAGACGGAAAGAGCTCGGTCAAAAGAAGAAGCTGAACGCGATCAAGGAACTGGACAACAAGGAGCAGCGTTGGATGAAAGACAAGGATCACAAAGTGAGCCGTGAGATCGTCGACTTCGCAAAAGAGAACAATATTTCTGTCATTCGCCTAGAGAAGCTGGCGAATATCCGGCAGACGGCAAGAACAAGCCGTAAAAACAATAAGAATCTGCATACATGGTCGTTCTATCGCTTGGCATTATTTATCGAGTACAAGGCGAAACTAGAAGGGATCAAGGTTGAATATGTCAATCCTGCACACACATCTCAAACATGCCCTTCTTGCGGGAGTCGGAATAAAGCGAAAGACCGTACCTATTCGTGTTCTTGCGGATTTAATAAACATCGAGATGTAGTCGGTGCGATGAATATCCGAACCGCACCTGTGGTTGATGGTAAAAGTCAATCAGCCTGAGAATCTATATGATCTGTCTCAGGAGGGGTGATGGCACACCCTCATCTGAAGGCTTGAGCAAAACAGAAATGGACTGCGCTCGCACAAGCACTTCAGAATCCCACGGTTTTAATCGTGGGAGTGTCAATAAAACAAGAGGGGGCTTTTACATGAGTGAATTCCAATTTATTGTGAGCGATCACCCACTAAAAGAAGTCGAAAATCCATATGTCGAGTTCTTATCTATCAACGAGGCCATCCAAAAAGGATTCGAGTTGCCTGACATTCTGACAGACGTTGAGGACCTCGACCGTGATGAAAAGATTTTGATGAACGTCGAGTCGGAAGAGCAGCTTGACGAGATTGAGATTAAACATAGTCTCTATTATGCTGTGGAGAACGTCGAGGCGTATTCTTCAAAACTGCACGTAGTAGAGTTGCGTTGGCGTTATTCCGATGCGAGAGCCGAACAGCTCGTCGAGTATATAACCGACCATTTGAAGACGGCGGAGGAAGTCGAGATTTGGAAAGTGTGGGTCGATGAACAGACCGAGCCGAAAGTTCAATCCATCAAGCTCGACGAGTTGACGATAGATGCATTACGATTCTTAGGCGAAGTCGGATTCGTACGACCGGAGTGCCTTCGAGTGACAACATCCTAATCCGCATGCAAATAACGTATTATCCTCCCTGACGAGATTTCTCGTTAGGGATTTTTGATTTCTCGCCTCACTTGAATAAAGACTGCTATATTATGGGGAGAAGAGTCAGGAGGGAATACCATGCATATTCTAATCGTAGAAGACGACCGGACGATCGCCTCCGGTCTCCAATATTCACTCGAACAAGAACAATTTAGAACAACGTTATGCCAAAACGTGGCTGACGCGACGCTTATGATTGAACAACAGTTACATACAATTGATTTATGCCTCTTTGATTTGTCACTGCCAGATGGGAGTGGATATGACTTATGTCGGCTCGTGAAGCAACAACAAGACATCCCTGTCATCTTTCTGACGGCATTCGATGATGAAGTGAATGTGGTGATGGGACTCGATATGGGAGCGGACGACTACATCACGAAACCGTTCCGTGTCCGAGAACTCGTTTCACGAATTCACTCGGTACTTCGTCGATACAATAAAAACGTACGCTCGCCTCTGTTGACGATTGGTCCAGTTGAAATCAATACGCAAGATGCAAAAGTAAAAAAGAATGGGGACGAAATTTTGTTGACAGCGCTCGAGTATCGTTTGTTGCTCATCTTTGGGAGGCATAAAGGGCAAGTGTTGTCACGGACCCAGCTACTTGATCAGATTTGGGATGTGGGTGGGGAATTCGTGAACGATAATACGTTGACCGTTTATATTAAGCGACTCCGCGAGAAACTAGAGGATGATCCACAACAACCGATGCTTATTACGACGGTGCGTGGAATCGGATACAAGGTGGGGCGTTAATATGTTGCGAAACCAAGAAATAAGAATATACTTGTTCACTTGTCTATTTTTCATTGGAATAGCTGTAGGTATTGCCTTCTTATTCATGTCCATAGAGGCGGCCGTTCTGGTCGTCCTATTAGCAATCATACTTTTCGGCGTTACGTATCGTTTCACGGCATGGCGTTATCGAGAAATCGAGCAGCTCTCGGGATATCTTCAAGAAATCAGTAATGGCAACTATACATTGGATGTCCGTGATAATCGCGAAGGGGAGCTCAGTTTGTTAAAGAGCCAACTCTACAAAGTGACGAAAATGCTATCTGAACAAGGAGCGCATCTTGAAGAAGATAAACAGAAGTTAACGGATGCGATCTCCGATATCTCCCATCAATTGAAGACACCGCTCACCTCGATGACCGTCATGGCGGATCTCCTCAGTGACCCTCGTCTATCCGAGGAAAAGCGTCAAGAATTCACCCATAACATACAAGTACAACTTGAACGAATGGAGTGGCTCTTGTCTTCTCTTCTCAAACTATCAAAAATTGATGCCGGGACAATACATTTCAAGCGCGAATTGGTATCCGTCCCTGCGCTCATTGAAGCCGTAGCGGAACCGATGCTCGTACCGATTGATATTAAAATGCAACGACTTCACGTTCAAGGCGAAAAAGATGTTACATTCGAGGGTGATTTGAAGTGGACGACAGAGGCACTCATCAACATCTTAAAAAATTGCGTGGAGCATACGCCGGAACAGGGCGATGTATTCATCGAGTTCAGTGAAAATACGCTGTATACAGAAATTGTGATTCGTGACACGGGGATTGGCGTCGCAAAACAAGACCTCCCGTACATTTTCCAACGGTTTTATAAAGGTGTGAATGCGAGCGAAGAAAGTGTCGGGATTGGGCTTGCCATGGCACACAGTATCATTATGAGCCAGGAAGGTGAGTTGACTGTTCGAAGCGAACCTGGGGTCGGAACGGATTTTCATATTCGCTTCTATAAAGCAGTTGTCTGACCGCTAAGTGACGAAATCGTCACTTTCGAGTCACAGACGAGTCACACTCACTCGGTACACTCGAAGTAGATCAAGTACTGGAGGGTGCAAACATGAACATATTAGAAGTGCAAAACTTATCGAAAGTATACGGCAAGGACGAGATGGAGGTCAGAGCGCTCGATGACGTCTCGTTCACGGTGAAGAAAGGTGAATTTGTCTGTATCGTCGGGCCTTCGGGTTCGGGGAAATCGACATTGTTGCATTTACTTGGTGGTGTCGATGTGCCGACGAGTGGACAGGTGTTGATTGATCAAACAGACATTTATGCATTGGACGAGACGCAGCTTGCCATTTTCCGTCGTCGACAAATCGGTTTGATTTATCAGTTTTATAACTTGATTCCGATTTTAACGGTCGAAGAGAACATCACGTTACCGATGCTATTAGATGAACAAAAAGTGGATATCGCGCACTTGGAACGCATCATCGGTATCTTGGGCTTGTCAAACCGATTGACCCATTTACCAAATCAATTATCGGGAGGGCAACAGCAGCGCGTTTCCATCGGGCGGGCACTGATTAGTAATCCAGCTATTATCTTAGCCGACGAGCCGACAGGAAATTTGGATAGTCAAAATAGTGAAGAAATCATGAGCCTGTTAAAACTGTTCAATAAGAAATTCAATCAAACGCTCATCATCATTACCCATGACGAGCGGATTGCCTTACAGGCGGATCGTATCATTTCGATTGAAGATGGCAAGATTGCGAAGAATGAGGTCGTCCGCGCATGAACATCATCAATAAAATGACACTTCGGCATTTGCGCGAGAACAAACGACGCTCGCTTGTTACAATCATCGGAGTCATCATCTCTGTATCGATGATTACAGCTGTCACAACGCTCGGATCTTCTTTTTTGGATTTGATGATTCGTCAAGACATCGCAGATAACGGAGAATGGCATGTTCAGTATCTAGATACAAACGAAAAGCAAGTCGAAGCTATTCGGGATGATGCGAACACGAAGGCTGTCATCCTTTCAAATGATGGTTATGCTCAACTAGAAGAGTCACAAAATGCTTACAAACCATACTTATATGTTCGAAACTATAACACATCCGGATTGAAGAGTTTTCCAATTGACTTGACTGAGGGGCGTCTACCGGAAAAAGAAGGCGAAGTCGTCATTTCAGAAGGGATTCGCCAAAATGCCCTCGTCACCTATAACATCGGTGATGAATTGACACTGGAGATTGGAGAGCGGATTGATCCGTCATCAGGTTACGTGTTGACACAAAATGATGGTTTGATCCGAGAAGATGAGACGATTCTCGAACAATTAAACATTGAGGATACGGTGACATTGACGGTTGTTGGAACGATGGCTCGACCTGACTGGGAACCGACTTGGTCGCCAGGGTATACAGTCGTCGGATTCATCGATGATCAAGAATTGAATGGAGCAAAAGTCGATACGTTCGTCGCCTTGAACGATGTAGACAACTCGATTTATTCGGAAGCGAAACAGTTGATGACCGAACAGAACATAGAACGTGTCGCCTATAATTCCTCGTTGCTTCGTTATTATGGAGTGACAAATGACGATGGCTTGCGTAAAACGCTATATGGATTTGGTGGAATCATCATGGCGGTCATTGTGATCGGTTCGATTTCTCTAATCTATAACGCATTCGCCATCAGTGTGTCGGAGCGTTCTCGTTACCTCGGAATGTTGGCAAGTGTCGGGGCTACGAAGCGACAAAAGCGGAACTCGGTCTATTTTGAAGGGATGGTCATTGGGGGGATTAGCATTCCACTCGGTATCCTGGCGGGGGTTACGGGTATTGCGTTCACATTCCTATTCATCAATGCATTTGCCGAAAAAGCGTTAAACGTGACGGAGAAGTTTGAAGTTGTCGTCACACCGATTACTTTACTATTAACTCTCTTTATTTCGAGCGTAACCATTTTCATTTCCTGCTATCTTCCGGCGCGTCGAGCCTCAAAGATTTCTGCGATTGACGCCATTCGTCAAACGCAAGATGTACGATTGACGTCAAAACAAGTGAAGACGTCAAAACTAGTTCGTCGTCTTTTCGGTTTAGAAGCAGAGATTGGGTTGAAGAATACGAAGCGCAACCGTAAACGATATCTGGTTACCGTCTTCTCGCTCGTCATCAGTATCGTCCTGTTTTTAGTGGTCAGTTACTTCACTGATCGTCTCGAACAGTCCCTTGACATGTCTCAAGCAGAATATGATTTCGATATTCTTGTGAATGGTTCAACGCTTGATCAAAATGATTTACGACGTTATGAATCGTTAGATCATGTGACGAACGGAACATATTTTGAAAATGCAACGGTCCAAACGATGGTCAGCAAATCTCAATTACCGAGTGCAATTATCGAGAACGAGAATTTGGCATCGTCGTTTGTTGACGGAAAATTTATGTACTACGTATCCCTCTATCAATTAGATGATGAAAGTTTCAATGCGTACTTGAAACAAATCGGAGCGCCTGTCAGTCGTTTTGAAGACGGGGACGTACCAGGAGCCGTCTTGATTGATGAGATCTCGTATCAAGACATGGATCAGAAAAAATTCATCACTTCAGAGACGGTCGAAGCAGAAATCGGTGATACGTTTGAATTGAGGGACGAGAATGCAACGGGCGACGCGGCACCGCTTAGAACGATTCAAATTGGTGCTATGACAGATATCGCCCCGACCGGTGTGATGACAGGTTCTCTTGGATGGCTCGATGTGATAGTACGAGAAGGGACGTTTGAAGAAGACGCAATCGGGGATTTGATGAAACAATCGAGTCCGTCAATCGCGTTGAATTCAGATGATCCCGAGGACACACAACAAGTGATTGAAGCGGAACAGAATTTGGATTTGTATGTCTTTAACGTATCGGAACAACGGGAACAACAAGAACAGATGTTGTTACTTTTATCAATATTTGTGTATGGGTTTATCGTGCTAATTTCGCTAATTTCGATTGCGAACATTTTTAATACGATTTCAACGAGCGTCTCACTTCGTCGTCGTGAGTTTGCGATGCTTCGTTCAGTTGGGATGACACCGAAAGGATTCAATAAGATGGTGTACTATGAAAGCATTTTTTATGGGGTAAAAGCCCTTGCGTATGGGATTCCCGTCAGTCTTCTCATCATGTACCTCATCTATCGAGCGCAAATCAATACGTTTGATGCTCCGTTTACCTTGCCGTGGAATAGCATTCTGTTTGTCGTCATCATGATTTTCATGATTGTGGGTGCCTCGATGCTATATTCCGTTTCAAAAATAAAGAAAGACAACATTATCGACCGATTGAAACAAGAAAATGATTAAGTAGATTATTGAAAAATTCATAATAAACCATGAAGTACACAACAAGGGGCTCAGTACATGCTGAGTCTCTTTTTTATGATGTCATGACAAACAAAACACGATTGCCAAAACGATACGAAGAACGACCAAAATAATAATATTTTGTCACAGCTCTTGTTAATTAACCAAAAATAGGATATTTTTGATATATCGGATGACGATATAACGAAGAACGATATAAAGGAGCGGGATACGTGACACAACAGTCAAGTACAGGCGCATTAACCGAGGCGGTTTATTATATATTATTATCTCTGCAAGTCCCGAGGCATGGGTATGGGATAATGCAATTCGTGCAAGAATTGAGCAATGGGCGGGTTCAACTCGCCCCAGGTACGTTATACGGCGCCCTCAGTAGTCTAGTAGACAGAGGATGGATTCAGGCGCTCGAAGGTACGGGGCGGAAGAAAGAGTATGAGATCACGGAAGCGGGTCGGAAGGCACTCCGGTCAGAATTAAATCGGCTAGAAGAACTGGTGCGACATGGTCATGAATGGACGAAGGGGTTGGACACATGAAGACGAAAACGATTTATCGCATCTTTGTTGATTATGAGAAGGAAGAGAAGTGGCTCAACGAGATGGCTCAAAGCGGATGGGCACTCGAATCCTTTCGTTTGATGCGATATGTGTTCAAACAAGTCGAACCCGGGACGTACACGTATCGAATCGAACTATTGTCTAACTTACCTTCGCATCCCGAGTCGAAGGCGTATATGGCATTCCTGGATGAAGTGGGCATCGAAGTGGTCGACACGTCGTACCGGTGGATTTTCTTACGAAAACGAACGAGTGACGGACCGTTCCAATTGTATTCGGATTTTGATTCGATGATTCAGCGAGAAAAACGAATCATCCAACTGTATGGCGCAGTGGGACTCGCTAACTTTGTTGTGGTGATAGCGAATCTTTCCAATCCATATGCGCAGTGGACCGTCCTATTGAACATAGCTGTCGTCGCAATGTTGGCTTATGCGGTACAACATCATACTCGGAAAGTCAGGACACTAAAAGGTCTCAAAGCGATTGGAGAGATGAAGTCGTCAGATTGAGCGCATGGTTAGGAGGAGCAAGATGGATTCACCAGAATGGAAAGACTGTATCATTTGTTTCGGATTGATTGCGGGAACGACACTCGGTGTGATTCTCTCGTTCTTCTTCGATATCGAGCTGGTATATGGGATTGCGAGCGGGGCGATGATTGGCTACATTGGCGGACTTGCCGTATCGATTTGGAAGAAATGATGGATCAGGGTAACATTCCTCGTCTCGACGACGAGGTTTTTTTGATAGATTGTGACGAATGATATGAGATTGGGGTCTATAGTTATAGAGGGGTTATTACGAAGGGGGTAACTGGATGGATGACCAGGTCATCATCGATTGGTACTGGGAACGATCGGAGTATGCGATTGTCGCTACGAAGAAGAAATACGGAAGCTATTGTCATCGTGTTTCTTATAATATTCTACAGAATCGCGAAGACACAGAGGAGTGTTTGAACGATTTATATATGAAAGCGTGGGAGTCGATCCCGCCGACACGTCCGCTTCGACTCGGAGCGTATTTGACGAAGATCGTGCGAAATCTCGCACTGCAGCGTTATAAGAAGAATCATGCAAAAAAACGTGGTGGTGGGGAAGTACCGCTCGTCTATGAAGAACTAGAACATGTCCTTACGGAATCGATGAAAGACGAAGACCTCGTCGACGTGTTGAATGAATTTCTAGCAGACCTACCTCGACTGACAAGGGTGATGTTCATGCAACGTTATTTCTATTTACACTCGATTCAAGAAATTGCAACGACACATCAGCTCGGGGAGAGCCATGTCAAAATGACCTTGAAACGCACACGGGATGCGTTACAGCGAGCGCTTGAAGCAGAAGGGGTTCGTGTATGAAAAATGACCAGATCCTTCGACTACTCGGTGAAGTCGATGACCGGTATATAGAGGAATCGATGATGATAGAGCGAAAACCTTATCAACGACTGAAATGGGGAGGGGGACTTCTCGTTGCGATCGCTGCAGGATTCATGCTCTTCACATCGAATGTCTGGAACGAACGCATCCCATTATCTACGGATTCCACTGCGAATTCCGTTCACATTGTCGACCAATCAAAAGTGACATCAGATATTTCCGAGGAAAATATGATGGACATGACCGAAGATGAACTCTTTTCGAAATGGAATCCGGTCGTGGTCCGAGGAACGGTCACGAACATTCGACATATCGAGATTGATTTCAATGGAGAGACCGAATATCAGTCACTTATCACGATACACGTATCTAATGTGTATCGAGGGGATGTGCAAATCGGGCGAGATTTGATTGTTCGTGCCGATGCAATTGGGGAAACTGGACAGGCAAAACATATGAGTGTTATCTCGCACGTGAAACAGGGCATGGAAGGAATTTTCATGCCGATTCCATATGATGACGAGTTTGTCTGGGAACAAAATGATGCCACGCTCCGATTGAAAGATATTGCCGATTACGGTTTTCCGGATGGGGAGCGTTATCTATTTTTAGATACTCCGAACGCACTCTTGTTCGAGCGGGATGCTTACCCCTCCTTACAAGGTGTGGACTCACTCGATGAAGTAGAGGACTGGATGATGACGCGATTTTCAGAATAATGGAGAACTCAAATCGATAAGGGGGAAATGGATATGGAACGAAAGATTACCGTAAAAGGGACGGGGAACGTCTCATCTCGACCGGATTTGATTGTGATTCACATGGACCTCGTCTCGAAAGCACCACGATATGAAGATACGATGACCGAAGCAGCAAGTGCGGTGTCCCATCTTCAAAAAGCCATCATGCGTGCTGGTTTTGACAAGACGGACCTCAAAACGAGTGACTTTTCGATCGATACGGAATATGAGAGCTACCGTGATCGAGATGAGAATTATCGGTCACGCTTCGTCGGATACGTCTGTAAACAGAAGACGAAGCTCGAATTTGCGCTCGATACATCTAAACTATCGGACGTCATCGAACAAATCAGTCAATCTCGGGCAAATCCGAAACTCTCCATTCGCTTCACGATGAAAGACCCGAATGCGATTGAGGATCAGTTATTGGTGAGTGCTGCGGAGAATGCGAAGAAACGAGCGGAGCTTCTTGCGAAAGGAGCAGGCGCCGAGCTTGGGGACTTGCTTCAAATTGACTACACATGGGGAGAGATTCACCTGTTCTCGCCTACAAACGTCCTCTATAGTCAGGACGTCGTCTATTCGGAATCACGGATGCCCGAACTCGAACCAGATGACATTGACGTCAGTGATTCGGCGACATTCGTCTGGAGTCTCAAATGAGGCGACTGATTTTCTTGATGCTCCTTTCACTCTCGACTGCGCTGCCCGCATCTGCCCTTTCCTGGGCCTATACGTTTGTCGTGTTCGACCGAAACGCATATGAAGTGCTCGACACAACGATCGAAGAGGATGCACTCGGTGACGTGATCGGTGAAGTGGAGACAGTGGTCAATGATGAGACGGGACGTTACTACGGGAATGCTTCGAACGGATATCCGATTGGGACGGTGTACCGTGAAGTCGACGGGGAGTCTGTGGAAGACGTCATTGCGGTCGAGGACGGTTCGGAGTGGAAGCGAGCGGAGTATCGATTCGAAGCACCCTATCATACGCGCGACTTTGTCACGTTCTTCGGCTATTTGCTGCTCGGGATGGGCATCATCATGATAAGTTGGTCGTTCTTCAAGCGAAGTTCGTTGTACAAAAAAGAAGCATGAACGAAAGGAGAAATGGGAAGGGGAATACAGAAAGGTTCGGCAAAGGGGGGATTCACGATGAACATCTTGATTATTTTTGACTCACTGTATGGTCATACAGAAAAGGTTGCCCATGCGATGCAAGAGGAACTGTCGAAAGACCATGAGGCACGCATGGAACATGTGTTGAACATTGGATTAAGCGACTTGGCATATGTCGACCTGGTCATCATCGGCTCACCGACACATGGGGGATACGAAACGGAAGACATCAAAGTGTTTTTGGATGGCATCTCGGACAATGCGTTACGAGGAAAACGGACGGCTGCCTTTGACACAAGTATCGTCAAAGAGAAACAGAATCCGATTCTTGGAAAAATCATCGACTGGTTCGGTCATGCCGTCAATCGAGTCGAAGGGGAAATGATTGAAAAAGGGGCGACGGATGTCCAGAAAGAGTCGTTCCTCGTCGATGGGACGACGGAGATGTTGAAGGAAGGCGAACTCGAACGCGCGAAAGCGTGGGCGCGGGAGTTGGTCGGATAATACACGAAACGCATTCTGAGAACAGAGTGCGTTTTTTCTTGAAGCAGACGAGAAGAAATGAAAAGCGGGTAAATATTAAATAAGGCATAAAGAACGATAATTGTTCTCTATGCCTGTTCGAAAGATTAATTTACTTCAATGATATCTTTTACAATTGTTCGAAGTCTTTCTGTATATTCTTCAATTTCATAGACATGATTAATTTTGTGGCGAACGTTAGGCTCATCTCGGAAAGTGATGTATTTGTTCGTTAATGAATTTAAATGTAGACGACAAACCCATTTCCGATTACTATCATCAATCAAAATATTGAAGTAACTAGCGTTATCTCTATAAAAAATTCGGTCTTTATCAATTACTGATCCTAATAATACTTTCACTGTCGCATATCCTTCGATTTCTTCTTGAGTTGTTTCAATGATTGGTTGTGCTGGAATATCGACCGTTATTTCTTGCTCTTCTTCATTGGAAACAGGATCATCTATATTTGGCATTGCAGTGGGTTCTGTTTCACCTGAAATTGCATGCTTGATTCGTTCATTTAAATTTTCACTGATAAATTGATTGAAGGCTTTAGAAACAATTGGTCGGAACTTATCGACCACAGTTTGTGTCTTCATACCAAGGTAGCATTCTTGAATGAGTAGTTTGATTAATTCATCACTCGGTGACTGAGACAAGGTCTTTAGTTGATCTTTAATTGCACTGAGATATTTAAGTTCTTCCGCTGTCGAAAGAATTGTATTTACGTTGAATTCTTGTTTTTTAAACTTATATAGTTCTTTGATTTCATTATCTTTAATGTTTGATAATACGATTTCAAAGAAAGGAGTGCTATCCATCACATTAGGAGATTCTAAATCTGTATAAAAGCGATACATGTCACCATTTGTCAAGATTGCAAATTTTGCTTGTGTCGTTCCAAAATACCGAAATAATTGAGAATCATGTTTTGTTAATCGTTCATTAATAGATTTAGCTTCAATTAGAATTGTTGGTTTACCATCCTCCATAATGGCATAATCAACCTTCTCGCCTTTTTTTATACCTACATCAGCAATATATTCAGGAGTAAATTCTGCTGGATTGAAAACGTCATATCCAAGCGTTTGGAAAAACGGCATAATCAGAGCGGTCTTCGTGGCTTCTTCTGTCGAAATTGAGTGTTTAAGTTGTTTGATGCGTTGAGAAACAGTACGAATATCTGAAGAAAACTTTTCCATTATAATAACCTCCAATATTTGCATTTATTAAGTTAATACTACCTTTTATTATCGTGATAGTAAATTTGTCTTTATATAGTTTTTTAATTGTTAAGGAGATTGTCACAATAGAAAGGGTGATATCCATGAAAAAAATGGAACGGGATGTATTGGTCGGTTGGATTGTCGTCGTGCTAGTCCTCTTGATGCATTTTCTGATCACCGTGTCTCTCGGCAACTCGTACTTTGCTGAAAGTTCGTTGAATCGAATGTTGTGGCTTTCGAGTTTTCCGGCATTCTTAATCGCATTCGTCGCAGCCTTCTTCCAAAAAAAGAACACGGTCTTCCTAGCGGTTCGTCGTGGGCTACTGTGGACCATCGAGTTGATGGTCGCCTTCACCATTCTCGCTTGGGTGTTCCGTTCTTTCGAAGGACTGTATGCGAATGCTGGTCTCTACTGGTTGTTCGGTGCCGTCTTAATTGGACCAATCTTTTATATGATGGCGTTCCGACGTCAACATTCGAAACGAATCCGCACCCCTTGATTGAAACGCTTCCTCTCAAAGGAGGCGTTTTTAGATTGCCTCAGGATGGGAAAAGATAGAGAGAAGAGAGATTGGAGGAGAGTGCGATGAGCCAGTATTTTTCATCATCTTACGAAGAGTCGCGAGAGAAGTTCTTGAACTTACTGTCTGAAGTGAAACGATTTTATCCGAAAGCGGAGTTGTTGACACACTCGATTGGGGACGAGAGTATCGACGTCATTTTAGGGGAGCCGAAACGAGAACGAAAAGCGATGATTCTCATGACAATCGGGGAACATGGAATTGAAGGGTATGCGGGCGCCGCGGTGACCCATCAATTTGTTCAAACACAACTCGCGCATGTCCGTCATGAGACGACGGGAATTTGTCTCATCCATGCTGTCAATCCATGGGGGATGAAACACTTTCGACGTGTCAATGAACACAATGTCGATTTGAACCGAAATTACGTCATTGATCGTGAGTCAGTCCCATATAACGTGAACCGTGAATATGAGCTGATGCGCCATCTCTTCGTACCGGACGGAGTAATTGACGACTATCATGAGGCACGTGAACAGATCTATTCATTTCTCGGCTCTGGAATTAAGCTTGATGGCTTCAAAGCGATGAGTGGTGCAAAAGGGATGGGGCAATATCAATTCCCGAAAGGGGTGTATTACGGGGGAGAAGAAGGCGAACCGTCTGCCATCTTTTTGAAGGGAATTCAACATGATTTACTTGAGCGCTATGGAAAAGTCGTCCATCTCGATTGGCATACCGCACTCGGACCGACGAACGAGGTGACGATGGTCATCAGCAAACGGGACGGTCGCACGGAAGATGAGTTAAAACAAGCGTACGGTCTAGACAACGTCAACGTGTATGACCCGGACGAGGTACTCGGAGATTCGACGAATCATTTTTACTACGTGCGCGATACGGAATACCCGGACAAGGGTCTCGTTTCTGCCTTATTTGAATTCGGTACGTTTGGGACGTCGACAAAAGCATCCATCCGTGAATTTTTAACGATTATTTTAGAGAACCGGCTGTACTTTGAAGGGACAAAGGACCCTGAGGCACGAAACAGTATTCAAAACGAATTCATGGCGATGTTCTATCCGGAAAACGCGGATTGGCGAGAAGCTGTTTTACGAGAAGGAGCGAAAGCCGTTGAAGGTTATCTAAAAGGTGAAGCGCTCTGGCGCGACACATAAGAGGGTTTCTCGAAGTCGGAATAGGGAATAATGAGGTTGTGAGTGTTTTCGCTAAATAATGACTGTGGAGGTTGGATGATGGGATATATTACAGCACATGACGGTACAAATCTATACGTAGAGGATGTCGGGTCTGGGGAACCGATTGTCTTCTTGCACGGTTGGCCAGCAAACAACAATATGTTCGAGTATCAGAAGAATGCGCTCGTCGAAGCGGGATATCGCTACATCGGCATTGATTTCAGAGGATACGGGAAATCTGATGCCCCGGCGACAGGTTATGACTATGAGACAATGGCGTCTGATGTGCATATGGTCGTCTACGGACTTGGCTTAAAAAACTTCACGCTCGTCGGTTTTTCAATGGGTGGGGCGATTGCAGTTCGCTACGCAGCCGACTATAAAGAGGATGGACTCAACAAATTGGTCTTGGCCGGAGCCGCGGCACCAATCTTCACACAGCGTGCAGATTATCCATATGGAATGACAACGGACGAAGTCGACGCATTGATTGACGATACACGGGCAGACCGACCGAAGATGCTCGAAGGGTTCGGAGAAATCTTCTTCGAGAAAGAACATTCGAAACCGATGCAAAACTGGTTCCACCATCTCGCGCTCGTCGCGTCGAGCCATGGGACGATTGCCTCGGCACAAGCGTTACGCGACGAAGATTTGCGCGATGCCCTGCCGAAGATTGACGTCGAGACGTTGATTATTCACGGAGTGCACGACAAAATTTGTCCTTTTGAGTTTGCCGAACAGATGGAGCAAGGCATCCCGAATGCGCGAATCGAGCGCTTTGAAGAGAGCGGACACGGTACGGTGCTGGATGAACGAGAGAAATTTAACGATACGTTGTTGCAGTTTGTTCAATAATCGATGGCCTCCGAATCGGGGGCTTTTTGTATGTCGATAAGGGTAAGAACCAACGAAAACGGGTATAATTCAATTGGAGTTCCCTTCCATTTTTTGAATCACTGAAACATCGCTGTGACTAGAGTCACGATGTTTTTTTGTGTTGTTTTGGAGAAAGGGGGATGAAACCAGATTAGAACATGGATTTAGTTCAACCTGTCCTACCATTCATGGTACAATAGCGGGGTGGATTAACAGATTGAGGAGAGATTTAAATGAATATCGCTTTCTTTTTATATCCGAAAGAAGACGTCAAATATTTGGACCCCGAATCAACGGTACGACAAGCACTTGAAAAGATGAAGCATCATCGATTCACGTCTGTCCCACTCGTTTCGGAGAACGGATTTTACGCCGGGACGATGACAGAGGGGGATTTACTCTGGGCACTCGCAGAACAGCTTCGCGGGGAAGAAGACTATGAAAAAGTGCTCCGGACACGTCTAAAAGACATTAAGCAACGCGTTCGCTATAAGCCGGTTTCGATTACGGCACAAATCGAAGAACTTGTCGATGCGATCACGGACCAAAACTTCGTGCCGGTCGTCGATGACGGCAAATACTTCATCGGCATCATCCGACGCCGTGACATCATCGAGTATTACTCGACAAAGTTGAAACAATTGGAGAATGAAGTCCGATAATGAACAAGCCAGAACCGACTCCCGGTTCTGGCTTGTTTTACGTTTCTTTCAGCTTCGTTTTTAAAATAGGAGTAGGGCAAACCTCAATCAAATGGTGGAAAATGTGGAAGTACATATTTTCCTAATTCATCGATGACTTGGTTCTCGTCAACGATCCGTCTCGACAGTTTGTGAAGGAAGTTGGATGGTCACTCAAGCCAATCTTGGACGCCACGTGCGCCTGGGGCGAGTGCCATATCAATCAGTCCGGTGAAGAGGTCATTTCATAACCATCACGGTCGTCCAATACGGGCGACCGTTTTTCGTAGTGATAAGTCGGGTACAGGGACAGAGACAAGGAGGGAATTAGGATGGACGTGAAAACTTTTTTGTTTACAGATGACGGCTCCATTCCCAACCATCCGGATTATCCGGCGCTCCTCTATCGTGGCGTCTTTGATGACCCGAGCGGGATGCGAGAGACGTTTGCCCATAATGAATGGACGAACAGTTGGGTGAACGGGGTGTTCGACTATCATCACTATCACAGCAACACGCATGAAGTATTGGGCATATTACAAGGTGAAGCGACGCTTCAACTCGGAGGGACGAACGGTGACCTCGTCCGCGTCCGCCTAGGTGATGTCCTCATCTTACCGGCGGGAACGGGACATCGTCGCATCGAGGCGAGCGAAGATTTTCAAGTGGTCGGGGCATACCCGGACGGTCGCGACTATGACACATTGACAGGAAAGACGGAAGAACGACCGGACAACGTAAAGCGAATCGAACAAGTCGAAAAACCGAAGTTTGACCCCGTCTTCGGGACGACGGGTCCACTACATGAAGCATGGACAAAGGAGGAAACGTTATGAATCAACGACTACCACATTCTTTATTACTTGCGGCTTTAAAGCAAAACGTCGTCAAATTGAAAGACGGGCGCGAGATGCGCGCACTCGGACAAGGTACATGGCGCATGGGGGAAGACAAATCGAAGCATGATGCCGAGGTTGAGGCGCTTCGGACAGGAATCGACTGCGGACTCCATGTCATCGACACAGCGGAGATGTACGGGGAAGGGGAGTCTGAGAAGTTGGTTGGGGAAGCAATCCAAGACCGACGCGAAGATGTCTTTCTCGTTTCGAAAGTGTATCCATACAATGCGTATGGCGACAAACTCGTCAGCGCATGTGATGCGTCGCTCGAACGACTCGGGACGGACTATCTGGATCTCTACTTACTACATTGGCGAGGTGATGCCCCGCTCGAGGAGACGGTTCAAGGGATGGAACAGCTGAAAGCGGACGGGAAGATTCGGGCATGGGGGGTCTCGAACTTCGATGTGGACGATATGAAGGAATTGCTGTCGCTACCGAATGGAGACAAGTGTGCGGTCAATCAAGTGCTCTATCACCTTGGCAGTCGCGGGATTGAGTACGACCTCCTTCCTTATCTAAAAGAACAAGGGATTCCTGTCATGGCATACGCTCCACTCGCTGAAGGAAGTGACGTGAAAGAAGACGTCTTCAATAACGAGACGATCAATCGGATCGCGGAGGCGTATAGTGCCTCAGTCGCGCAAATCTTACTTGCTTGGACGATTCGGAGCGGACACGTCATCGCCATCCCGAAAGCCGGGCAGGCGGTACACGTGGAAGAGAATGCGGCAGCACTCTTACTTCAGTTGACGGAAGACGATTATGCGGCACTTGATGCGGCATTCCCGCCACCAAGTGGGAAAGAGCCGCTTGATGTGATTTGAAGCTTGTCCATAAAAGCGGGTCCAGTCACTGATATATTCGTGACTGGACCCTTTCCTTTGAATCGAGTAACTTAATCGGTTATCCGATAAAAACAACACAATTCTTCCTCGGTACTATAAAATTTCCAAAGACATGTATTGTAATGATGCGAAGCGAGTGTCGGGATCAGATTTGAGAAGCTGAACAAGGAGCCTATTTCAAATTCATGCGCCAAAGCAATTTGCATGATTTCTTTAGATGATTGATTAGAAGCCTCACTTTCTTTTTTTTCTTTGAATAGAATGCAACTTGTTTTAGAAAAATGTCTCATCATCTCTACTGCCAAAGGTAACGAGTTCAAATTAAATTCGGCTACTCCGATGTAACCCAATTCCTCATTCACTGTGATTGGTTCTTCAATTCTTGATGTAAAGCCATGTACATCATAATATTTTTCGAGTCTTTTCCAATACTTATAGTAATGAACGATTCTCTCGCTTCTTTTTGACCCATCTCCAATAATGCTTAGCCACCAAAACGTATAGTTCGCTTCACTCTTATCTGTCATAAAATGACGCAACAATAGGTCATCACATGTTTTTTTGAACAAAAGTCCGTCTTCATAGGTGATTAATCGATCGCCTACAATGCTGAAAGATTCGAGGGGAGGCCGATTTTTTCTCCAATGTGGAGCTAGATGATCGGATAACCACCAGAATGATTCGTATGCGTTCTTCGTCTCTTCGACATAATATCTCATGATTCAGTCCACTTAGTTTGTACATCAATTTCAGAGAAAATGAACGTCG
This sequence comes from Exiguobacterium sp. s75, assembly GCF_018617145.1. Taxonomy (GTDB): domain Bacteria; phylum Bacillota; class Bacilli; order Exiguobacteriales; family Exiguobacteriaceae; genus Exiguobacterium; species Exiguobacterium profundum. Next base: position 1,486,160 of record NZ_JACSJQ010000001.1, on the reverse strand, counting down.
TCTTCGTATGCGCATACGGGATAGCGGCATCGATAAACTGCTCGGTCTCGGCGAATGTCGCGAAATGCATTTTGACTAAAAAGCAGGCGCTCCCCGAGAGGCGATAACAAAACGCGACGTTCTCGTAACGTTTCAAGAATGTCGTGAACGCCTCATAGTTGCTGTTCTTCACGGTCGCCTCAATCAGACATTGAATTGGTTGACCGAGCAAGTTATGGTCGACCTCGATTGTGTACCCTTGGATGACGCCGAACGATTCGAGCCGTCGGACGCGTTCGCCGACGGACGGGGCCGATAAGTTGATACGACGACCGAGCTCGCTCATCGAGAGACGACCGTCCTTTGTCAATTCAGCTAAAATCAGCTGGTCTGTTTCATCAATTTTTAACATGGAAAGGATTCCTCCTCATCTCATTCTGTATGGCATGTATTTTACCGTGAACACGTTCGGAATGAAATGGGAATCATTCGAACTCCTTTTTATACTAGATACAGGGGGTGACGAGATGACACGGATTCGACAAACAAATACAGGAGCGACACCATTCGAGCGACTGCTCGGATACAATCCGCGCATGATGCAACAATGGTCCGCACTCGGTGAGACGATCACGGGAGACGGGAAATTGTCCGCCGAACTAAAAGAACAAGTCCGTCGAACACTTGCGCAACAAAACGGATGTGCTTATTGTCAGGCGAAAGGGAAACCGGCTATCCACTCGTTCGACGAGCGGACGGCACTCGCCGTCGGCTTCGCCGAGGTCTTTATACGGATGAAAGGAGAGACGCCGGCTTCAGCGATTGCTGTGTTGCATGAGACGTTTTCCGACGCGGAGATTAGCGAGTTGTGCGCCTGTATCGCTTTTTTGACCGCGTCCCAATACGTCGGCGCCATGCTCGGACTTGAAGCAGAAAGAGGCTGGGACATAACTAGCCGGTTTTAAAGCTTTTTGGATAAAAAGAGGGGTCCGGTCACCGATTTTCGGTGGCCGGACCCCTTCTTTGCACTTCCGCCGATGCCATTGGCGATGAACTTTCGTAGGTTCACCGCCATGAGGGCGAAGCCGAGCTCACGTTTCACACGCTGTCGACGAGGTCATGGACGGCGAAGGCGATATCGTTTTCCTGGAGCCGGACTTCTAAATCTAGGGGCAAAACCAATTGGTTCATGGTATACTCTTTGTACATAGGGGCACCTCCAAAGTTATGGTTTGGTCACTTTAACTTTATCAGAGGTCGTCCCTATCTGTTTAGTCCGAAATGCGTGCACGAACCCATAAAAATGACAAGAGGCCCCCGTGAGCGAACAAGTCGCTCACGGGGGCCTCTTTCTTATAAATCTACTGGGTTATGTCCCAGCCTCAATTTTTTATTTTGCGAGCGGGTGGCTCAACAAATAGTCTTCGATTTGATCAATCGTTTCTTTCAACACGCCGTCTGCGAATGGTGATTTGAGACCTGCCAGTTCGACGAGTTCGAGGAACGAGCGGCTTCCGCCTGCCTGACAGAGTGTGAGGTAATCGCTCCATGCCGCTTCGCGGTCTTCATGCATGCGTACCCAGAACTGGAACGCACACACTTGCGCGAGCGTATAGTCGATATAGTAGAACGGGCTTTGGAAGATGTGACCTTGTTGGTGCCACCATGCGCCCGATTCAAGATAGTCGTTCGTCTCATAATCACGGTGCGGGAGATAGACCTTCTCCAAATCGCGCCACGCCTGACGACGCTCGGCTGCTGTCATCTCCGGGTTGCGGTAGACGACATGTTGGAACTCATCGACGAGCACGCCATACGGAAGGAACGTCATGCTACCTGCCAAGTGATTGAACTTATACTTGTCGACTTGGTCGCCGAAGAAGAGCTCCATCCATGGCCAACAGAAGAATTCCATCGACATCGAGTGAATTTCACACGCCTCATACGTCGGGAAGGCGTATTCCGGTGTCGTCAAATGACGGCTTTCATACACTTGGAAGGCATGACCGACTTCGTGCGTGAGAACATCGATGTCGCCGGCCGTCCCGTTGAAGTTCGAGAAGATGAACGGAAGTCCTTCAGACGGTAAGTACGTGCAGTATCCGCCGCCAGATTTCCCTGGTTTCGCCGTCAAGTCGAGGGCGCCGCGTTCCTGCATGTACTGGAAGAACTCGTCCGTCTCATTTGAGAGTTCACGATACATCTTGTTTCCGCCTTCGATGATGAACGACTCATCGCCTTGCGGTGTCGCGTTTCCGTCTGGGAAGACGAACGACTCGTCATAGTAATAGAGGTGGTCGACACCGATTCGTTTCGCCTGCTTTTCTTTCAAAGCAGAAGCGAGCGGGACGATGACGTCACGGACTTGTTTCCGGAAGTTGTCGACCATCGACTCGTCATAGCCGACACGCTGCATCCGTGCATAACCGAGTTCGACGAACGACGGGAAGCCGAGCGCATGAGCAATCTCCGTACGGACCCGTATGAGTTCCCCATAAATGCGGTCGAGCTCGTCGCCATTGTCTGACAGGTATGTATAGCGGGCGACAGATGCGGCTTTTCGGACATCACGGTCTGGTGATTGAAGATATGGGCCGAACTGTGACAAGTTGAGTGTCTTGCCGTCAAACTCGATTTGCGCAGCGGACATGACCTTTTGATAAGCTGTCGCGAGGCGGTTTTCTTCCTGCAGTTTCGGGATGAGTGACTCCTCGAACGTTTCAAGTGCGCGCTCGGCGAGAGAGAACAGTTGGCTGCCCCATTCCGCTTCGAGTTCAGTGCGAAGCTCGTGGTTCGTCAAGACGCGATAGTACGCTTGAATCTCCTTCTCATAGACCGGAAGTGCGTCGTCAAAGAATGCCTGTTCTTCTTCGTAAAACGAATCGCGTGTGTCGACCGAATGTCGGATCGCGACGAGTTGACTTTGTGTCTCAAAGTCGTTCCGTTCTTTGTTGATTTGGCGAATGAGTTCGTTCGCTTCCTCGAGTGTGCTGGCTTGCTGTAATTCGGCAGAATAGTCCGACAATCTGCTGTTTAAAGCGTCCAAGTCGGGCCGTTCATATGACAATTTTGTGAAAGTCGTCATTGTAAGCGCCTCCATCGTGTGAAATTTTTACAAAGTGTAAAAAGGGCTTGCAAAAGCGATTGCACACTCGTATTCTTACGATGTGTAAAACGATTTCGCACTACCTTATTACAACTATACCGTTAATGGGGTAGGGATTGAAGTATTAGCTTTTCGGGTATAAAAGTGTAGACTTCGATTCAATAGAACATGTTGGAGGGATTAAGCTATGGGATTCTTTAAAAAACTTTTTGGTGGTAAAGAAGAACAACTCAACGCGGTTTCACCGCTTACAGGAAAGGTCGTCGACATCACGAACGTACCGGACCAAGTTTTCTCACAAAAAATGATGGGTGACGGAATCGCAATCGAGCCGACAGAAGGAAAAGTCGTCTCACCGGTTAGCGGAACAATTGCGACAGTATTCCCAACAAAACACGCGATCGGTATCAACGCGGACAACGGTGCGGAATACTTGATTCACATCGGTTTAGACACGGTCAACTTGAAAGGCGAAGGCTTCGAGACACACGTTACAGAAGGTCAATCTGTCAAAGCAGGCGACCCACTCGTCACGTTCGACCTCGATTTCATCAAAGCGAACGCGCCATCGACGATCACTCCGATCATCGTCACGAACCACGACAGCTTCGGCGTGAACAAACTTGTCGCAGAAGGCGACACGGTGACAGCTGGATCTTCGGAAGTCGTCGAGTTGACAAAGAAATAAGAAGACGACCCATGACTCGGGAGCTTAGGCTTCCGAGTATTTTTTTGCGAATGCGGGAATTATAATGAAGAGAGGGAAGGGGGAAATGAGATGGATGGAAAAAATGCACCATACCGGGGATACGGGGATCGGATACGAATATTACGGGAACGGGCCGGATTGTCGATTGAGACGCTTGCAGAACAGATTGGTGTCGCACCGTACTTTATCCGACGTACCGAACTGAGTGAGGTCTATCCGACCATGCCTTACATAGAGGCGCTCGCAGACGCTTTGCAAATCGACCCGAACTATTTGGCCCGCCATATTTGGACGGGCGAGTCGCTCAAAGTACTCATGCGAGGAAAAGTACCGGAACTCGAACAGATGAAGCTCGCCTATGAAGAAGCGATGCACGGGAAGTCCGTCGAAGAAATGCAACGGCAACTCGAAGTACGGATGCGCATCTTTGACTTGATGCACGAAGAGGAGTTACATCGCATTTTCAAAGAAGACGAGGAACCGACGTCACACCATGCACTCGAAGCGCTCGTCGATGCGGTACTTGACCTCGGACGGTCACATGACACGACGCGTCATATCGTCCCGTTCGCCCGCTATGTGGAACGTCTCGTCCCAGACCAATTCGCGGATAACTCATTTCAGTACTCAGAGTATGGCGTCGTGGACAAATCCTATAAATTACAATGACCGTAGAGCATTCTACGGTTTTTTTGTGCACGATGAATTATAAAATTAAGTGCAACACCCCAAAGTGAACACAAAAAGTGACCAGGAGAATCCCTGGTCACTTCAATCAGCGCGTCGGACGCGCTTCGTAGCGTACTTTTGGACGTGTGCCGGCGAGTAAGAAGCCGAGCACGATATTCAAGATTGTGAGCACCCATCCGACATAACCGAATGTGTAGGCAAGACTCGCCAGCATCGTTTGCCAGTCGAGCAATGCTGCTGCGTCCCCGCGGAATGTGAAACGGATGACGGTGAAGCCAATGAGTGTCGCTGCAGTAATCATGATGCCGATCCATGCGCCACCGAAGCGGGACGTTTGAGAGCGTCTGCTGACCGGATACCAAAACGCGAGCGTTCCGATGAACGCACTGCCTGCATAGGCAAGCAGGATTTGCCATAACGCATCCGCGTCTAAGAAGACGGTATAACAGATGAACGTCGTGAGCGTCGTCATAAACGTAAAGATTAAGGCTGCGAGTAATCGTGATCGCATAGTTCGTTTTCCTCCTCATTTTGCACATTCTTTAGAGTAAACGAAAACGAATTTGCTGTAAACGTTATTGACGGTTTTGTAATATTTGTCGCCATTGTTTAATAGCGTTCGTTCCATAGAACAAGACGCCGCCACGATAGAATTTCGAGCCAATCCACAGTGTGATGCCAATCGTTCCGATGAGTAACCCAATCGAAAGCGCCACTTCCCATACGGCCACATCGACGAGCATGACGCGAAGGAACATGAGCATCGGAGCGAAGAACGGGACGAACGAGAGAATGGTCACGATGGTCGCATCCGGGTTGTTCAATCCAAACATCGCGACTAAGAACGCAGCGACGAGGAGCATGATGACCGGCATGACCATTTGTTGTGACTCTTCGACACGGCTGACAAGTGAACCGAGGACAGCGAAGAGTGAGGCGTACAACAAGTACCCGAGCAAGAAGAAGACGAGTAGATAGATGACAGCCCGTGCGTTGCCGGCGTTCTCGATGACCGTCGTCGCCAGTTCGCTACCACTCGCACTTACATAACCAAACCCAAGGAAGATTCCGATTTGGATGAGGGCGAGTGTCCCGATAGCGGTCACTTTCGCAAGCATATGGGTCACCGGATGAGTCGTGGAGATGATGAGCTCCATGACACGCGATGACTTCTCCGTCGTCACTTCTGTTGAAATCATCGATCCGTACGTGATGATCGAAATGTACAGGAGCATCAACATGACGTAAACGAGCGCCGAAGACGAGAGGAGCTCATCCGAGTTCTCTCCACCGCGTCCGAGATAGGACTCGTCGAGTTGGATCGGTTCGCTGAGGGCAGCGATGACGGTCGGGTCGACATCGGACGATTCAATCAATTCCGCATTGCGCAACTGTTGTAAGGATGTTTGCAAGAGGGTCGTGAACTCCTGCTCCGGGCGTTCGGAGATAACGCGAGCATCATAGCCGTCAACAAAAGCGACGACCCCATACTCTCCGTCGTTGATGCCGGTCCGTGCCTCTTCTTCCGTAATTTCGCTAGAGGCGACGTCTTCATAGCCGAGTGATTTCATCGTGTCGACGATTTCTTTGTTCTCAGACACGACGAGTGCGCTCGCTTGCTCGGAATCCTCAAACGTAGACATGATGCGGTCGATGTTCGTAAACCCGAAGATGAACAGGATGGTTAGCGCCGTCGAGATGAGGAATGCTTTTGAACGAATTCTCGATTTGAGTGTGAACGCATAGAGCGGTCCAAAGTTATGAAACATGCTGTCCGACCTCCTTGATGAAGATGTCATTGAGCGATACCGGTTGGCGCATGAACGTCTTCACGTTCGCCTGATGACGGACGAGTGCCGACAGGACGGCGTCACTGTCTTCGAAAGAATGTAAGCGTACGAGATGACCGGATTTGTAAGGCTCGATTGTCTCCACGACTGGGAGCGACTCGAGAATGTGAATCTGATCCGTTTCAATAAAGAGGGCAGGCTCTTCGTATCTCGACTTGATTGTCGGGACGTCACCGCTTACGACGGCACGGCCACCTTTCAAGATGCCGACGTGTTGGCACAATTCTTCGACATGTTCCATTCGATGACTCGAGAAGACGATGGTCGTCCCGGCGTCACGCAACGCGAGAACTTCACGCTTCAGGATTTCAACGTTGACCGGGTCGAGGCCGCTGAACGGTTCGTCTAAGATGACGAGTTCCGGGTTATGGAGCAGGGCGGCGACGAGCTGAATCTTCTGTTGATTCCCTTTTGATAGCTGCTCGACGCGCATCGTTTCATATTGAGGAATTTCAAGGCGTTCGAGCCATGACTTGACCGCGCGTTTGGCATCGCTCCCGCGCATGCCCTTTAGGCTTGCGAGAAAGACGAGCTGTTCACGCACTTGGGATTTGGGATACAGGCCACGTTCCTCGGGCAAATAGCCGACGATGCGATGGTCGACCGCTTTACCGTTCCACGTGATACTCCCATCGGTCGGCTTCAAGATGTCGAGGATCATCCGGAACGTCGTCGTCTTGCCAGCACCGTTTGCACCGAGCAAACCAAACATTTCCCCTTGTGGGACGCGGAACGTGAGGTCGTCGACAGCTTTGAAGTCACCAAACTCCTTGGTGACGCGTTCGATATGTAATGCCATATTCTATTCCCTCCTTAGAATGTCTCTTCTTCTATCGTACGCCACCTTGAGCAAAAAGTTTCACTTTTTCTGGTAAATGATTTATCTTGAAATCAAGATAATAAAAGGAGGATGACAATGAAAACGCAGTCTACGGGAATCCATCACATTTCGTCGATGGTACAAGACCCGCAACGTACGCTAGATTTTTATGGACAGGTACTCGGTCTCCGCTTCGTGAAACAGACCGTCAATTTTGATGACCCGGGCACGTATCATCTCTATTTTGGGGACGAAGTCGGAACACCAGGGACGGTGATCACGTTTTTCCCGATCCCGGGCTTAGGGAAAGGGCAGGTCGGGAGCGGACAGGTTGGCGTGACGACTTATCTCGTACCGGCAGGAAGTTTACCGTTCTGGGAAGAAAGACTACAACAGCACGGCATCGCGACCGTCGCCACTGAACGGTTCAGCGAGGCATCACTTTTATTTGAAGACCCGGACGGACTCGTCGTCGAACTCGTCGCCCGACCGAGCTCTAAACAGACACGCTGGGTCATCCCCGGTATCACAGAACATGAAGCAATTGTCGGATTCGCCGGAGCGACCTTGTTGTCGAAAGCACCGGACGAAACCGTGCGCTTGTTGACGGAACTGTTCGGCTTTGAACGGGTCGCAGAGGATGAAGAGTGGATCCGTTTGAAAGGGTCAGCAGATTACGGGAACGTCATCGATGTGAAGAAAACGATTTTACCGAACGGGGTCCCTGGGACGGGAACAGTTCATCACATCGCGTGGCGCATTTCTGACGGAGAACATTATCCGACCTGGCAAGATGCCATCTTTGACCTTGGGTTAAGACCGACCGAAGTGAAAGAACGAAACTACTTCCGCTCCGTCTATTTCCATGATGCCGGTCGCATCCTGCACGAACTCGCGACGGACGTACCTGGATTCACCGTGGACGAATCCGTTGACACGCTTGGTGAGACGTTGCGCTTACCGCCATGGCTCGAAGCGGACCGAGATAAAATCGTCCGCACACTACCAACAATCACGATCCCGAGAGGAGAACGCATATGATTCATCAATTCATTCAAGGTACCAAAGAGACGACACTCGTTTTATTACACGGAACTGGAGGGACCGAGCAGGATTTGATTCCGCTCGCGAAAGAACTGTCGACCGAGGCGAACATCTTGACGCTTCGAGGGGATGTCATTGAAAACGGGATGTCCCGTTTCTTCCGTCGCCACGCGGAAGGGGTGCTCGACCTTGAAGATTTAAAGAAACAGACAGAGCGCTTCCTTCAGTTTTTAGATGAAGCTGCGACAACGTATGGTATCGACCGAGACAAGATGATCCCGCTCGGCTATTCGAACGGGGCGAATTTGATCGGGTCGGCACTTTACCGTCATCCGGCGTTCACTGCTTCACTCCTATTCCACCCGATGGTACCGGACCGTTCATTGACGCTACCTGACTTGTCAGGAACGAACGTGTTCATCTCGGCTGGCGAACGCGACCCGATTTGCCCGAAAACAGAAACAGAAGAGCTGACGTCGACACTCCGAAACGCGGGAGCGGACGTCGAGCTCTTCTATCACTCGGGAGGACATGAACTTCGCATGGAAGAAGTCGAGGCAGCACGGACATGGATTGCCGCATACCTCGACTGATTCATTCAAGCCATTTTTTTCGGTTTGTTCGGACGAGAATAGACGACGAGGACCCCTCGGTCAATCAAATAGGCGGCGAATAAACGTTTCGCTTCCTCAGCACGCACAGTTCGGTCGATTTGGATATACAATCGGCCGAGCTTTTTTTGTGAGGTGCGCGTGAGCAACCAAATCGAGTCGAGCGTATACTGCCAACTTTGGAGCGTGTCGCCACCGATGTATAAGTAGCGGTTTTGGGTGCGCTCAAGTAAGTAGTTGAGCCACCAGACGTCACGAGCCAGCTTGGCGCAGACACCGAGCACGAACGTGAGACCGAGGAAAACCATGCTAGATAAGACAGGATGAATGGCAGAGAACCCGTTGCGGACGGACTCGAAGGCGACAAGGAGCAATCCGACGGAAAAGACGCTGATGAACCACCAGAATCCGAAGTTAGAGAATGAACGTTTTGGGTCGTGCACCATATGATGTCGATTCCGGATGATCGATGCCATTCTCTCCACCTCCTTTATTAGAATATTCTGAATATTAAGTAACACTACTATACTATACTGTACCCAATTCCGTCTATTTGAATACGCACACAACATGCTGAATCGTGAGGATTTTTTGACGTTTCGGCTTGCATTCTTCGAATTATGGGAATGATGACAGTGAAGACATGAAAATTTTGTTGAAACGTAATTTCACTTTGTGGAGGAATCGCTTATGATAGGTGAGGGAATTTTCCAAGACCTATATGGATTCTGTCTGTAAAGAGAACGTGAAAACATGAAGGTCAGCTTCATTGCAGTCATCATAGAGAACTAGAGGGAATGTTATGAGAAATTATTGGTATGACAATATTAAAGGAGTACTCGTCCTACTCGTCGTCTTCGGACACTTGTTGACCGATGTCCGCGGCGCTTATGACGACATTTTACCAAAGTGGGTGTATCTGTTCCTGTATACCTTCCACATGCCGTTATTCATCATGTTGAGCGGTTACTTTTATCGGGAGAACCGCTATTTGCGCGTGATCCAGCTATTCGTGGTCTATGTCATTTGGCAGGTCATCCTTGGGTCATGGTTCGCATTTACAGAAGGGATTCCGATTTTCTCGCTTGAAAATCCGGGACTGAATTTGTTGAAGCCATACTGGGCGCTTTGGTATCTGATGGCCATCATTTTCTGGTACATCATCACCCCGTACGTGACACAACTGAAAGGCTACGTGTTGTATGCCCTATTATTCGCGCTCCTGTTCGGATTCCAAGCCGAGGCGACGGGGTATTTCGCGTTACGAAAAGTCATCATGTTCTATCCGTTCTTCTTGATTGGGAACTGGATGTCCGAGCGAAATACGCTCAACTTCTTTGAGCTACCGAAACGGGCCGAGCACCGGAACCGATACCGCATCGGTGGGGCGATTGTCTTCACCACGCTCACGCTGGGGCTCTTGGTCTCGATGCGCGTCCAGCAAGACGATACGTTCTATCATATCGGCAACTTGTTCAAATTCCGTTTCGCCTATGACACGGTCGTCCCAGAGGCGATGTGGAGTGGACCGTTCGCCTTTTTGATCGTCTATACGGTGTCGCTCCTCATGTCAATTAGTTTCGCGCTCATCATCCCAGGACGACAGCTCCCGATTTTTTCGCGTGCCGGGCAGTATAGTCTGTACGTCTATCTCGTCCACGTCTTCTTTGTTGTCGCCTGGAAGGCGTTTATACCGGCTGGGTTCATGCCGACATCTTGGATGCAACTGCTCGTCTTGTTCGGTGTCGCCTTTGTGATGGTCCTCGTGATTATCAGTCCACCGATGGTCCGTCTCTTGCGTCCGCTCGTCGAGATTGACGTGAAGCGAGTCCAAAATACGAAGGGTGTAAAAGGGTAAAGTCTTTTCTAAACGCTTCATTTCCGCTACACTTTATTAAGAAGAAACGAAACTAGAGTTAAGGAAGTGACCCTATGCCATACGAAAATGGAATGTACAGCACAGAAGGCGACGTGAACGTATCACGTCACGTCGTTGAAATGATCGCCGCGGTCGCGGTCAAAGAAACGAAATACGTCTCGTTCACGCAAGAAGACACGAAATTGTCAGAGCGTGCGCTCATGAAACACGTGAAAGTCGATGAGTCGGACAAAGGCATCACCATCAACCTATCGCTTTACATCGCTTACGGACAGTCGATCATCAAAACGGTGACGGCCGTCCAAGAGCGCATCACGCAAGATATGGACACGATGCTTGCGATGACACCACGTTCTGTGAACGTGAAAGTGGTCGGAATTCAGCTGTGATAAGAAAGGGGAGAGCACAGGCTCTTCTCTTTTTTTGATTTTTGCGAAAACGGTTGCATCAAGATAACGTTTTCATTTATAATAGAAATCGAACAAGTGCAACCGTTTGCATCATTGACCAAACGTGCGGCGGGTACTTGTCAAGTTCCCTAAATGTAGTCTGACGACACAAGCATTTGAAGGAAAGGCGGAAAGCATGTATGTCAACGATTGAAGCAGTGATTTTCGATTTGGACGGTGTCATCACTGACACGGCAGAGTACCATTACCTCGCTTGGAAGCAGCTCGGTGAAGAGCTCGGAATTCCATTTGACCGCGAATTCAACGAAACGCTCAAAGGCGTGAGTCGAACTGAGTCGCTTGAGCGGATTCTTACGCTCGGCGGTAAACAGAACGATTTCACACCGGAAGAGAAAGAAGAACTCGCACAAAAGAAAAACGAGCACTACGTTGAACTCATTCAACATATCTCATCCGACGATCTTCTTCCTGGTATCGTTTCATTCCTCGATGAAATCAAAGAGGCGGGACTCAAAATTGGAATGGCTTCTGCTTCAAAGAACGCATTTGCGGTCGTTGATGCACTTGGTGTCCGCCATTACTTCGACCATATCGTCGATGCAGCAACTGTCGCCCAGTCAAAACCACACCCCGAAGTGTTTTTGAAGGCCGCTTCTGCCCTTGGTGTGAAACCCGAACTCGCCATCGGCGTTGAAGACGCGGCTGCCGGCGTAACTGCAATCAAAGCGGCAAATATGTTTGCTGTCGCCGTCGGAGAAGAATCGATGCTTGGTCATGCAGACCTCATCGTCGCTTCTACTGACGAACTTTCACTTGAACGCATCCTCGAACGCGTTCACGTGTAAATGGCTACAATCATCTTCCGTGAGACGACGACTGCCCCGAACAGTCGTCGTCTTTTTTTGAGTCAAAAGTCCTAAATAGACAGAATTGCCCAAAAAGAGATGACAAACACATTACAAATCCGTTACACTTTTATAGAAGATATAGAGGGATTATTAGGAATTGCTGATTTAAATTAGGGAATTCCAAATTATAATTGGATGTAGAAGGGGATTTGTGTATGGAATCTACGAATGTCAATGACCACATTTATCGAGAATTAATGGAAATTGAAGAGTCGTATCGTCAATTGCAACGACGTGCCGAGTATTTGATTGCGGAATTGAGTCGAGATAGAGAAGAGAAGGACCCAATGACTGATGCGTCAAAACGCCTACGTCCACGACGTGTGAACCAGCGTTATCCGCTCGAGGTGTACGTTCATCAAGTGACGGATCTATTGAAGGAGCGTCAGACGATGAGTGTACGTGATATTCAAATGGAACTTGAACTTCGTTACCGTCATCACATCAGCAACATTTACCAATTGATGGTGAAGATTGAAGGGGTCAACCCGGAAATCAAAAAAATCGGTCGCGGCTTGTATACATACGAACCGACAGAAGAAGTGGCAGCGACACTTTCATGATCCAGAGCTGATGGGGAACGCCTCATCGGCTTTTATTGTAAACGGACTGATATCCACTCCTCGATTCAAAATGTGATATAATTCGCCAGAGTCTATTTTTTTGAGAGAGGAACTGTCGGCCCATGCTATGGATTGCCATGTTGGTCAGTTTTGTGATGGCCATCTTGATTACACCGCTCGTTCGTCGATTCGCATTTTTCATCGGTGCGGTCGATCATCCGAACGCACGAAAAGTACATTTACGGACGATGCCACGAATCGGGGGTCTCGCGATTTTTATCGCATTTTTCATCGGCTATGCCTTGCTGCTTCCGACGAGTCGTTATAACGATGCCATCTTGATTGGGGCTGTCGTGATTCTCCTTACGGGACTGATTGATGACCGGTTCCAACTATCGGCCCGCGTCAAGCTGATGGGGCAGATGATTGCGACTGTCGTCGTCTTGAACTCGGGGATGCGAATCGAACTCATCAATCTTCCGTTCGACCAGCAACTCTACCTCGGGTCATGGAGCATCCCGATCACCGTCCTCTGGCTGATTGGGATCACGAATGCCATCAATTTGATTGACGGTCTCGATGGTCTCGCCGCAGGTGTGTCGAGCATCGCCCTCGGGACGATTGCTGTCTTGGCCATCATTCAGGGAAACGTCTATTTGACGATGATGGCGCTCTTGCTCCTTGCGAGCACACTCGGGTTTCTCGTCCATAATTTCTACCCGGCGAAAATCTTTATGGGCGATACGGGGGCACTGTTCCTCGGATATATGCTCGCTGTCTTCTCGCTCATCGGATTTAAGAACGTGACGTTGTTCTCGCTCGTTGTGCCGGTCCTCTTGCTCGGGTTACCGATCTCGGATACGATCTTCGCCATCGTGCGTCGACTCGTCCAGGGACGACCGCCGATGTCGCCGGATAAATCGCATATGCATCACCAGTTGATCGATATGGGCTTCACGACACGGCAGGCGGTCCTACTCATGTACGGGATGACCTTATTCTTTGGCATCTCATCCATCTTGTTCGCCAAGACGACGATGCTCGGTGCGGTCATCACGTTCATCGTCGTGTTAATTGTCATCGAATTGATCGTGGAATCGACTGAACTGATTCATCCGAACTATAAACCTATCATCCGTACGTCCCGACGATTGCTCGGACGACCTAGAGCGTAAAAAAGTAACCGGTATCGCGTGACGATACCGGTTACTTTTTTAGTATGTGGTCGTTTCGGTCATCGAATCGTCCGTTTCGTCTGTCGATGGTTCATCCGCTGTCACAGGCATGCCGAGTTCCGTTTGCAGAAGCGCCTGAGCATCGCGAAGGTCAACAGGGTCGAGTTCGTAATAATACACACCGTTTAACGTCAAATCGTTCCCTTCGAGCGTTTCTCGGTTAAACGACTTCAACGATTTTGCGTACGGTTGAAGCTGAGAAGCCTCTGACAACGACATGTTTGTTCGAATGTTCTCGCCGACGGCATTCATGATCCGGTTCAGCTTCGTAAACGAGTTGATGGTCGTCGCCTCGTTGATGATGGCCTCGATGACTTGCTGTTGTCGACCGGCTCGACCGATGTCGCCGGCAGGGTCTTGCTTCCGCATCCGCGCATAGGCAAGTGCTTCTTTTCCGTTCAAGACTTGAACGCCAGGCTCTAGCTCGACATTTCCGGTCGCTTTTCCGGAGATGGGGATGAGGACATCGATCTCGACGCCACCGACCGCATCGACCAAATCTTCGATTCCATCAAAGTTGATGGTCGCATAGTAATCGATTGGGATGTCGAGCAGGTTCTCGACGGTCGCGATGGTCGTGTCAATGCCTCCGTAAGCGTAAGCATGGTTGATCTTGTCTTTGAACGGATCCTCATCGTCGATGATGATGTCGACATATGAGTCACGTGGGATGCTGACGAGCGTCACTTGCCGCGATTCCTTGTTGAACGTGGCGACCATGAGCGAATCGGTCCGTCCTTCCTCGAGCGAGGCGCCGCCATCGACTCCTGCTAACAGGACGGAAAAGTGATCTTTCGTCAAGTCGATGGTCTCGTCGCGACGTTCTGACTTGTCGCCACGTTCCAACGCCTTGTTCGCGTTTTCGGCGGTTTCATTCGCTTTGAAGACAAAATAGCCGAAAGCGGAACCACCGACCAGCAATACGACACCCAACACGATGAGGACGATTTTCCAAGGTGATCTTTTCTTGCGTGGGGGTGTTTCCATGTTGTTTCCTCATTTCAGTCTTTTCTTTTAGTATAGGCGTTTCAGCGTTTGAAATCACGTTCGATGATGCGGATTGTATGAGTTTGAAGCTGACCTTGACCGTTCGTCATGTCTGTTAGCCAAGCGAGTGCCTCTTCTGTCTCTTCCACGGGGACCGACACATGAAACGTGACGAGGTCGGCGTAGATGATGTCATCGAGCAGGTAGCTAGACTGTCTCAACTCATTTTCGACTTTCCCAATCCAAGTATAGTCGACGGTGAGTGTCAATTGTTGCATCGGTAGACGTTCGACGATTCCGATCGCATCGAGTCCCTCGCTCACAGTTCCACCGTAGGCACGTATGAGTCCGCCGCCACCGAGCTTGATTCCACCGAAATAACGAGTCACGACGACGACTGTATCTTTCAAGTGGCGTTTGCGTAACACCTCGAGCATCGGCATGCCGGCCGTACCGCTCGGCTCACCGTCGTCATTCGCTTTCTGGTGCTCGTTTCGTTCCCCGATGATGTAGGCGGAACAGTTATGGTTTGCGTTCCAATGCTCTTTCTTGATGGCTTGGATGAACGTCTGCGCCTCTTCCTCGGTTTCGACACGTTTGAAATGAGCAATAAATTTTGATTTTTGGATAACGACTTCGTATGTTCCACTTTGTTTTATAGTATAATTTGACTCAATAGACATTTCTGAAAATTCTCCTTTCTATTTTTGAATATTTTTTTTAGAATTCAAGTAGGCACATACGCTACTTATAGCGAATGGAATTATAGAAAATCTCTCATGTCCGCTGTAAACCTGTTTAGGGTGGGACGATATATAAGAATAGATGAGGATTAACTACCGAACTATTAGGGGATGGCATCGTGAATCATATTACCGATCGGACAGCTTTAGAACATATCATAACAAATATGATTGAAACGGTGACGGAAAGTAAAGAGGAGATTGTCCGTATAACCGAAAGTTCTGCAACTGAATATTCAGCAATTCAAAATGAGTTGAAAGAATTGACGGATAAAATCGAGTTCTACATCGAGGAATCCGATCGACTCGACCGAATCGTGAAAGCTTCAAAGGCCAAGCTCGTTCAAGTCAGTAAAAAGTTTCATATACATAGTGAACAAGAAATTCGTGAAGCCTACGAACGGGCGAATCAAATGCAACTCGAGCGTTTTCTTGTTCAAAAAGAAGAGATGGCGGCACAGCAACGTCGGAATGACTTAGAGCGTCGTCTGCTCATTTTAGAGGATACGATCGAACGTGCCGAAAAGTTGATCGGTCGTGTGAGTGTCGTCTTGAACTTCTTACGGGATGACCTACAGCAAGAGTATTCGGACATGATGAAGAAGCAAGAGATGGCCATCGGTGTATTCGAAGCGGCCGAGCGCGAACGGCGCCATCTCGCCCGCGAGATGCACGATGGACCAGCGCAATCGCTTGCTCATATTTTGATACGGGCCGATCTGATTGAAAAGACGTTTGACAAACGAGGAAAAGACGAGGCGTTTGCCGAATTACATGAATTGAAAAAGTTGATTCGTGGGGCACTCGTCGACGTCCGTCGTTTAATCTATGATTTACGTCCGATGTCGCTTGACGATTTGGGCTTTTTGCCGACGCTCGAACGCTATCTCCATCAAACGGAGGAGTATACGGCGATCAAGACACGTCTCAACTATCGGGGGTCGCGTGCGCGATTACCGGAGAAACTGGAGATTAACGTGTTCCGTCTCGTTCAAGAATCGGTCCAAAATGCGATCAAACATGCAAAAACTGCCGAAATCATCGTCAATGTCGAGCAGGCGAGTGATGTGATTCACATTCACGTCCGCGACTACGGTGTCGGGTTTGAGTCGAGCACGATTGGCGAAGGGTCGTTCGGGATTGTTGGAATGCGCGAACGAATTGAATTGGTGAACGGAAGCATCACCATCGACTCGGAAGTCGGCAAAGGGACGGTCGTCCGGATGTCGATTCCGATTCCGTGAGAGAACAAGGGGGAAGACATACATGGAAATGACACAGACACGCATTGCAATCGTGGATGATCACGAACTGTTCCGTGAAGGATTGAAGCGGATTTTTGATTTAGAGGATGAATTTACGGTTGTCGCCGAAGGGCGCACGGGGCGCGAAGCGATCCGCATCGCGGGCGAGCAAAAACCTGAAATTTTGATCATGGATATCAACATGCCAGACATGAACGGGATCGAGGCGACAAAGCAACTGTCACTCCTGTCACCAGAGACACGTGTCCTCATTCTTTCAATCCATGATGATGAGTCGTATATCACGCATGCGCTTGAAGCAGGGGCATCAGGGTTCTTATTAAAAGAAGTCGCATCGACAGAATTGATCTCGGCAGTCCGTGCCGTCGCAAAGGATGGGGCGTATCTTCATCCGAAAGTGACAACGAACGTACTGAAGGATTACCGCCGTCTCTTACAATTCAAAGGGGAACAGGCGGGACGTGGCGTCGAGAGCCGTACAGATGACCCGATCTATCAATTATTGTCGCGCCGTGAAGTCGAGGTGTTACACCTTCTCGCCGACGGTCGCTCGAACCGAGACATCAGTGACATGCTCTTTATCAGTGAGAAGACGGTTAAAAACCACGTCTCCTCCGTGCTTCGTAAAATGGACGTGAACGACCGGACACAAGCCGTCGTGGATGCGATTCGCCGGGGTTGGGTCGAGATTTGAGCGTCACCGATGCTTTACCTCGTTTTTGTGTTACAATATGGAATGGAATCCTAACATAATTGGAAAAATGAAACGACGTAAAGTGAGGATATAGTATGGGAAACATTGCGATTTTAACCGACAGTACCGCCTATCTGTCGGATGATTTTTTGGCGCGACATGACGTCCATGTCGCACCACTCAGTGTCATCTTCGATGGCGCGTCGTACCGCGAGTCGATTGACATGTCGACCGAGGCGTTTTATGAGCGTATCGAGGCGGGGAATCTGCCGACGACGTCGCAACCGGTCATCGGTGAGACGGTGGAATTGATTGAGAGCTTGCCGGACGATGTGACGGACGTGATTGCGATCACGCTCTCCAGTGGAATCAGCGGAACGTACCAATCGATGGTCGCGCTAAATGACATGGTCGATGTGACGGTTCATGCGTTTGACTCAGAGATTTCGTGTATGCCGCAAGCGTTCATGGTCGAAGAGGCCCTTCACCTCCGTGACAACGGAGCGACACCAGAAGAAATCATCGCCCGGCTTGAAACGGTCCGTGATTCGATTCGTGCGTACTTCGTCGTCGATGACCTCGACCATTTGCAACGCGGTGGACGGTTGAGCGCGGCGCAAGCGCTCGTCGGATCGTTCTTACAAATCAAGCCGGTCCTTCATTTCCAGGATAAATTGATTGTCCCGTTCGAGAAGATTCGGACATACAAGAAGGCTGTACGTCGAATCGAAGAGATGATGGACGAATCGATTGTCGGAGACGGGGAAGGCTACTGCATCGGCATCATTCACGCCAACTGCCCGGAGCGTCAGGCGGAAGAGCTCGCTTCGATGAAACAGAAGTTCCCGAAAGCACACATCTCGGGAAGCCATTTCGGTCCCGTCATCGGAACGCATCTCGGACCTGGTGCAATCGGCATCACGTGGTATCGTCGCGAATGGTAAGAGAGACGACCGTCTAAGGTCGTCTTTTTCAATGGAGGAGGGAATGAAATGGCGAAATATCGCCAAATCTTTGAGCGTCTGGCAGAAGAGATGCGAAATGGAACAAGACCCGCTGACTCAAAGCTTCCGTCTGAGACCGAGTTGATGCATCAGTTCGAGGCCAGCCGGGGAACCGTCCGAAAAGCGCTCGATCTTTTACAGGAAAACGGGTATGTCCGGAAGCATCACGGAAAAGGCGTGTTCGTATTGAAACGGGACCAGATCGAGTTTCAATTCAACGGCATCGTCAGTTTCTCAGAAGTGTACGCGAGCATGCTCGGTCGTTCTATTCAGACTCACGTCGCTTCGTTTGAAGAGATGGAGGCCCCGACTTGGCTCGCCGAACGGATGAATTTGGCGGCGGGGACGCACGTGTTTCGCATCGAACGGGTTCGGAACTTTGACGGGGAGAACGTCATCTTAGATATCAACTATTTCGTCAAAGACCTCGTCCCTGGATTAACAGAAGAGATTGCGGCTCGTTCGATTTATGGATATATCGAAGGAGAGCTCGGCCTACAGATCAGCTATGCCAAACGAAAGATTGCGGCAGAAGACGTGACCGAACTCGACCGGAAGCGGCTCGACTTGCATGACTATGAATACGTCATCGTCATCACGAACGATACGTTCTTATATGAAGGACAACAATTTGAATATACGGAGTCGCGTCACCGCTTGGACAAGTTCCAGTTTAGCGACGTCGCCCGTAGGTAAACCTCTTTCGTACAGGAAGGGGTTTTTTGTTTGTCCTAAGTCAAAATAGGGGAATTTTAACAGTAAATCACAACGCAAAACTTTCATGTTCAACTCATATATATAAGTTGTTGACTTAACTTATATAGATAAGTTATACTTTGTTTGTACTCATAAGTAACCGTTTTCATTTACAGTTTTCAAACAAAGGAGGACATTCAACATGAAGGCAGATTATCGTCAAATTGCCGCAGAGATTTTAGACGCGATCGGCGGCAAAGACAACGTGGACAAAGCCGCACACTGTGTGACACGTCTTCGTCTCTCCCTCAAAGACCAGTCAAAAGTCGATGAGGCACGTGTGAAAGAAGTCGATCTCGTCAAAGGGGCGTTCGAGAACTCGGGCGTGTATCAAATCGTCATCGGAGCCGGTGATGTCGACCGCGTCTATGCCGAGTTCATCAAACTCGCGGGACTTGAGGCGGCAACGGTCGCCCAGGTCAAATCCGCAGGCGGCAAAAAAATGAATCCGCTTCAAAAACTCGTCAAAGTCTTCTCTGACGTCTTTATGCCAATCATTCCAGCCATCATCGTGGCCGGTCTCCTCATGGGGATCAACAACTTACTCGCTTCTGAAGGTCTCTTCATCGACGGAAAGACACTCATCGAGGCGTATCCGAACTTACAAGGACTTTGGGACCTCATCAACATGATGGCGAACACGTCATTCGTCTTCTTACCGGCACTCGTCGGTTGGTCGGCGACGAAACGTTTCGGTGGGAGCGAAGTGCTCGGGATCGTCATGGGTCTCTTGCTTGTCCACCCGGACCTCTTGAACGCTTGGGGCTACGGGACAGCAGCACTTGAAGGAGAAGTACCGACGTTCGATATCCTCGGACTCTTCGAAATTGAGAAAGTCGGATATCAAGGTCAAATCTTGCCGGTTCTCGCTGCGGCTTATATCTTGAGCCAAATCGAGATGTTCTTGAAAAAACGTGTACCGAACGCCATCCAACTCTTGGTCGTTCCGATCACAACCATCGTCGTCACTGGATTCCTTGCACTCGCAATCGTTGGACCGGTCACTCGTGGAATCGGGAACGTGATTGCGACAGGACTCGTCAACACGTTTGAAGCCGTACCGGTCGTCGGGGCACTCCTCTTCGGCTTGTTCTACGCGCCGCTCGTCGTCACCGGGATGCACCACTTGTTCATCGCCATCGACCTTCAGTTGATCGCCGATACAGGCGGTACGTTCATCTGGCCGATGATCGCACTCTCAAACATTGCTCAAGGTTCGGCTGCACTCGCGATGTTCTTCGTCTACAAGCACAACGCGAAACAAAAGAGCATGGCGTCGACTTCAGCCATCTCGGCTTACTTCGGAATCACAGAGCCGGCGATGTTCGGGGTCAACTTACCAAATAAATTCCCGTTCTACTCAGCGATGATCGGGTCAGCGATCGCAGCCATCTTCATCACATTGAACGATGTGCAAGCAATCGCCATCGGTGTCGGAGGACTCCCTGGATTCCTCTCCATCTTCACAGATAAAATCCTTCTCTTCATCGTCGGCATGGTCATCGCGATCATCGTACCGTTCGCGCTCACATTCATCTTGTCGAAGCGTTACATGAAGAAAGGTGAACTTGAAGAAAACAAAGTCGCATAAGCAATGACTCGGGAGGGAGGGACGGCAGTTCTTCCCTCTTTCTTATTGAAATGAAAACTCTTACAAAAAGGAGATGTCGTTGATGACACAGAAAAATTGGCGCAAATCAGTCGTCTATCAAATTTACCCGAAAAGTTTTTACAGTCCGGAAGGGAACGCGACCGGATCGATCAAAGGGGTGACGGCGAAGCTAGATTACTTGGCAGAACTCGGCATCGAATATATTTGGATGACACCTGTCTATCAGTCACCTCAACACGACAACGGCTATGACGTGAGTGATTACTATGCCATCGACCCGTCTTACGGCACGATGGAAGATCTCGATGAATTGATCCGTGAGGCAGAGGCGCGGGGAATCGGCCTCATGATGGATATCGTCGTCAACCACTCGTCGACCGAGCACGAATGGTTCCAAAAATCATTGGCGGGAGACGAGCGGTACCGTGACTACTACATCTGGCGCGACGAACCGACGAACTGGGAATCGAAGTTCGGCGGAAACGCGTGGGAATATGATGAGAAGAGCGGGCAATATTATCTCCACTTGTTCGACGTGACCCAGGCCGACTTGAACTGGGAGAACGAACAGATGCGCGAGGACGTCTACGAGATGATGCGCTTCTGGCGTAAAAAAGGAATCAAAGGATTCCGTCTCGACGTCATCAACCTCATTTCGAAAGAACAGGACTTCCCGGAAGACGAGTCGGATGGTCGCAAGTTCTATACGGACGGTCCAGGCATCCACGAATATTTAAAAGAGATGAACCGGGAAGTATTTGACGGGCATGACGTCATCACGGTCGGGGAGATGTCTTCGACGACGCTCGACCACTGCGTCCGCTATTCAAACCCGGACGAGAACGAGCTCAGCATGACGTTCAGCTTCCACCACTTGAAAGTCGACTATCCGAACGGGGAGAAGTTCGTCGCTGCACCGTTCGATTTCATTCAATTGAAAGACATCATGTCGACGTGGCAACAAGGGATGCACGGGAAGGGATGGAACGCCATCTTCTGGTGCAACCATGACCAACCGCGCGTCGTCAGCCGTTTCGGGAACGACACGAACCATCGCGTCGAGAGCGCGAAGATGCTCGCGACCGTGCTCCACGGCCTTCAAGGGACACCGTATATTTATCAAGGGGAAGAAATCGGGATGACGAATCCTGGCTTCGACTCGCTCGACGAATATCGGGATATCGAGACGCTCAACATCTACAAGTTGAAGCGGGAGGAGGGCGTGTCGCACGAAGACATGATGGCCGCCATCAAACAGAAGTCACGCGACAACTCGCGGACGCCGATGCAGTGGGATGCGACGACGCATGCCGGCTTCACGAGCGGCACGCCGTGGATCAACGTGGCACCGAACTATGAGGACGTGAACGTCGAGACGGCGCTCCGTGACCCGAACTCGGTGTTCTACCACTACAAACATTTGATTGCATTACGAAAAGAACTTGACGTCTTGACGGATGGGGATTACACGCTTCTCACACCTGATTCGTTGGACGTTTGGGCATATACACGGAAGACCGACCGCGAGGAACTTCTCGTCGTCGCCAACTTCTATGGAACGGAAACGACGTATACGATTCCGGAAGGGTTCGAGCGGGTGAACGTCGTCAGCCACAACTATGACGTGCCTGAGCTCGACGGGACGACGCTGTCCCTTCGTCCGTACGAGGCGATCATGTTCTACAAACAGAAGTAACAAATAGGACCCGACGCTTTCGTCGGGTCCTATTTGTGTAGTCGACCTACGTTGTTTTAGATAAGTCGTATCGCATTTATATAGCCGTTTTGGTAGCGTGATGACAAAAAGGAGTCAGGTCATGGGAGAACTTATTGTCGCTCAGGCAGGAAAACGGGCCATCCGCTTCGGTATCTGCCAACGCTGTCTCAGCACGGACGTCCGGACGTTCACCTGTCATCACGGAAGTTGTGCCTATTGTCGAAATTGTCTATACCTCGGGCGTGTCTGTCGCTGTGATTTTCTACAAGAACGGGACATCACGACTCCACTTGAAACGACGGAACTGACGATGCCGTTCGAGCTCGCCCCCGACCAAACACGGGTCGCAAATCAATTGCTCACGTGGTGGGACGGACAAAAGACGGGGCTCGTACATGCGGTATGCGGCGCCGGGAAGACGGAGATGACGTTCCCGGTAATTGAGCGGGTCGTCAATGCAGGGAAGCGGGTTTTGATCGTGTCCCCGAGGAAAGACGTCGCCATCGAATGGGTCGAACGGCTCGAACGAGCATTCACCGTGCCTGTCACGAGACGATACGGGGGAGGGGAGAAAGACTCCGTCGGGATGATCACGGTGGCGACCGCGCCGTTACTCATGAATGTTCGGGACGTCTTCGATTATGTGCTCGTCGATGAGTCCGATGCTTTCCCGTTTGCCTTTGACATCGCGTTATGGAATACGATTCGTCGGGTCGGGAGAGGTGTCTTCTTGTTCATCACGGCAACCCCGACCGTTTGGCAACAGATGTTTCCAACGGTTCATCTGTCGCGGCGCTATCACGGATTTGATTTGCCGGTCCCGACACTTGTCAAACAGTCCGACGAACGAATCGTAGATTTCTGTCGACGTCACGCCTTGAAACCACGTCTCTTGTTCGTACCGACGAAGCCTGATTTGGAGCGGTATCGCGAGATGTTAGAAGGTGCGGGACTCGCATGTCGGACGGTATCGGCTGAGACCGAGGAGCGGACTGACGCCCTTCACTGGCTCCAAGAGACAAAGGGCGTCGTCCTTGCAACCTCCATCTGGGAACGGGGGATGACGGTTCGGGACGTGCAGGTCGGGGTACTCGAGAGCGAGCATCGGCTCTTCTCGACACGGGGACTCATTCAGATGGCAGGACGGGCGGGGCGGAAACCGGAAGCGCCGACAGGAGAGGTCTGTTTCTTTTACAGGGAGCGGACGTTCCGTCAAGATGTTGCCATACGGAAGATCAAGGAGGCGAATCGGCGATGAGATGTCTTATTTGTCATGAGTCGATGACCGTCCCGTGGACTCCTGCCACATTATGGCGACGAAACTGGGTGTGTCCTTCTTGCGAGTCGAAACTGACGCCGCTCGGTACGGGTTGCCCGCGCTGCGGTCAACCGAATGAGACCGGTGAGACGTGTCCGGACTGCATCCGCTGGCTCGCGCTCGGTCTCGATTTGACCGTCCGTTGCCTGTACGCATACGATGAGGCAGGAATTGACTGGCTACATCGATTTAAATTCAGCGGGGATGTCGTCATTGCCTCATCGGTCGCGCCAGCGCTTCGGGCATCGCGTTCATCTGGCGTGACGTATGTTCCGATCCCGTTGAGTAAGGAGCGGCTTCAGACACGTCGCTTCAATCAGGCCGAGGTGCTCGCGCGATGTATCGGTCCAACGCGACAGTTTCTCGAAAAAACGGAGGTTTCAAGTCAACGTGAACTCGGGAAAGAAGGAAGACGACACCGAACGAATCCTTTCACTGTACCAACTTCAGTGAAATGTGGGAAAATCATTCTTATAGACGACGTCTATACGACGGGGACGACCCTTCATCAGGCGGCATTTTCGTTGCGACAGGCAGGTGCATCAGAAGTTTCTGCGATTTGCTTATTTCGGGCGCTAAACAAATCGAAATCGCGTCCGATATAAAGAGCAGAGGTGAAACCAATGGATGCAGCATCTTGCCAAATGTGTGGACGCTTGTTTATGAAACAGGGTCGTTCACCGTACTGTCCATCATGTAACGAAGTCGATTATAAAAACTTCTTGAAAGTCCGCGACTTCATTCGTGAACCGGCCAACAAACAAACGACCATCGGAGCCCTCGTCGAAGCGACGGGTGTCTCTGAACTTGATATCACGCGATATATCCATGAAGGACGCTTGATCATTAAGGACAATCCGGCGCTTGCCATCAGCTGCGTCCGTTGTGGTCAACCGACGAACGAAGGAAAAATTTGTTCGAACTGCCAGAGAGATATGCAGAAGGAACTGTCCAGTCTACAGGAGAGCTTGACGAAACAATCAAGCATCCGCACTTATCGTTTGGATTAACATCATGAAGAGGGGGAAGACGCATGCGCATCGATTCAGCCAAGTGGGTACACTTACCGAACACTTATGAAAAGAAAACGCAAGTCGAACCGAAGCCCGCGCAATCACGCCAAACGGACCAATTGTCAATCTCGGCGGAAGCCCGCGCCCGGTTTGAAGAACCGGTGAAACATCCGGACCGTCTCGCAAAAATCGACGCTTTGAAAGCAGAGATTGATGCGGGCACGTATTCACGGGACGCGCGCGAAATCGCTAAACGCTTTCTACAAGGATGAATGGAAGCGAGGTCCGTTTGAGGCCTTCGCACTGAATAACACGGCACGGAAGCTGACTAAATAAGGGGCACCCCTTTCTTTAGTCGGCTCTTTTTTTGAAAAAAGGAGAGACTCATGCTCACATTACATAAACGGTTACTCGAATTGGCTTACGCGAAAGAACAGCAACTCATTCAAAATGACATGGTGGCATTTAGCACGCTCGTCAAAGAAGAAGCGAAACTTGTCCGACAAATTTCACAAAAAGAAGCGGAACGACTTCAAGGGACGTATGAATTGGACGATGAAGAGATAGAGGAATTGAGACCGGTCTTGTTCGAGTTGAAGCGACAGAACGAATTGAACGCGACGCTACTCGAACAATCCCTTCGTTATATTACTTGGCATCTGGATATGCTCATGCCGGAAGCAGATGATTTTACATACGGACAACAAGCGTTCGAAACACGCTCGTTCAGCCGTGACGTTTAAGGAGGAAGTGGAATGGGTTCAACATTTATGGGATTAGAGACGGCACGCCGCAGTCTCTCGACACACCAATGGGCGCTTCAAGCGACCGGGAATAACGTGGCGAACGCCTCAAACCCTGGCTATTCACGGCAACGACTCACACTCGGGATGACCGAACAGCTCTCGGTCAACTTCGGCGGGACGAAAGCCGGACAATTCGGGACAGGTGTACGCGGGGAGACACTCGCCCGAATTCGCGATCTCATGATCGATCAACAGTATCGTGATGAGTCGGTGAAGAACGCCTTCTATGCGACGAAAGAAGCGGCGTTCGGCCGGATGGAAGACATCATCAACGAACCGTCTGAGAACGGACTCGCTAAATCGCTCGACTTGTTCTGGGCGTCACTTCAAGACTTGTCGGTCAACCCGGATGATACGGGTGCGCGAAGCGTGGTTCGGCAACGAGCGTTGACGTTGACACAAACGTTCAACTACATGTCTTCTTCGTTATCGAAAGTACAAGAGGACTTGAAAGCAGAAGCGGGCGTCGTCACGAAAAAAATCAACGACTTGTTGACGAAAATTGGTGACGTCAACCGTCAAATCGGTGATGCAGAGCCTCTTGGTGTTCTGCCAAATGAATTGTATGATGAGCGCGATCGCTACATGGACGAGTTGTCGCAATACATTGAATTCGAACGTGTGCCTGTTGATTACACGAACGGCGAAACACGTGGAAACTCGCAACGTGTCGCGGAAGGACGGATTGATATCCGAATTTCCGTGCCTGGAACACCGACTCCAACAAAGATTACGTTAGTGGATGGACTAACAGGCGGAGTTGGGAAAATTAACGACATGGAGATCACAGATGCGGCCGCAGGAACGACAACGCTCGTCTTTGACGATTTACCAAATGGGAAGTTGAAAGCGCTCGTTGATATGTACGGTTCAGCTACGGGAACAGAAACGCACGATGGAGCCTTTACCAAGATGTTGAAGGATTTAGACGTCATGGCAAAAGAGTTCACGACGGCATTTAATGATTTGCATAAGACTTTTTACGATGGGAATGTTCAAGATAATCCCCGTCAAAAAGGTATCGATTTCTTTATTGTCGGCGATGCGAAGACCGTAACGGTCAATCCGACAATTTTATCGAACTTGAACTTGATCGCCATCTCAAAAGACCAAAACATCGGAGACGGTAGCGGGGCTCTTGACTTGGCAAACTTAAAAAATGCGCAAATCACATTTACGGGTGGTTCATCCACTGCGACGACTTCCATCGGGAAATACTATCAAAACGTCATCGGGAACATGGCTGTCGAGGCGAGCCAGAACGGAAACCTCGCCAAGAGTACATTCGCCCTGTTGAGCAGTTCAGACCAGCGTCGTCAGTCGGTCAGTGCCGTCTCGCTCGATGAAGAGATGACGATGATGATCCAGTATCAGCACGCTTATAACGCGGCGGCACGTAACATCACGGCCGTCGATGAAATGTTAGATAAAATCATTAACGGCATGGGTGTCGTAGGGAGGTAATGACTGATGCGTGTCACACAGACAATGCTCACACAGACGAACTTGAAGCATTTATCTAGTAGCTACAACACACTCGCTCGCGTTCAGGAACAACTCATCAGCGGGAAACGAATTCAAAAAGCATCAGAGGACCCAGTCGTCGCGATGCAAGGCATTCGTTACCGAACCGAAGTACGTGAAGTCGACCAATTCCGTCGTAACGTCAGCGAGGCGACGAGCTGGATGGATTTGACGGACTCGACGCTCAACGAAGTCACGGAAGCCGTCAAGCGGATTCGCGAATTGACGACGCAAGCGGCGAACGATACGTATGAATCGTCGCAACGTGCCATTATCAAGAGCGAAGTCGATCAATTGATCGAACACATCGGTTCACTTGCGAACTCAAAAGCAGGTGAAAAGTATATTTATAACGGTACGAAGACAGATCAACCTCTCATCAATGTCGACCAGTTAAAAGCGTATTTAGCGAATCCGGCTGGTTCTGTCGATTCGATTTATGAGAGTGGAACGGCACCTGCAACAAGTGGGGAGATCGAATTTGAAGTGTCAAAAGGAATTACTGTACAAGTGAACATGCAACCAGAAACGGTTTTTGGTAAAGAGTTATTTGAAGGTCTTCATAAATTGAGTACACTTTTAAAAGAGACAACGACTACTGGTGCCGACCTATCGGCTGAACTCGACACGCTCGACACACTCGGTCAAAACTTGATCACGGAACGGGCGGAGCTCGGTGCCCGAGCAAACCGTTTGGAGCTCGTCGACAACCGTTTACAAGACCATGAGATTATCGCCAAGACCATCATGTCTGATAACGAGGACATCGACGTGGAGAAAGTCATCATGGAACTGAAGTCACATGAGACCGTCCACCGTGCAGCCCTTTCTGCAGGTGCCCGCATTATCCAGCCGACGCTTCTCGACTTCTTGCGGTAATCGGTCATGAATCTCGCGAGACTTGAGATGCGGCAGACGTTTGCCGCGATCCAGATGACATCTAATCGGCCCGTGCTCGAGATGCGTCAAGGGCGGGCTGACCTGTCGATCCAACAAGGTAAAGCCGAGATGACGCAACAGACGACACCGGGGAAGCTTGAGGTCGACTCATCGGTGGCGAGAAGTGAGAGCAACCTGAAAGGCGTGCTTGAACTTGGGAAATACCTCGGTCAGATGGGAGAGCAAGGGGCCCGTGAGGCGATGGCGAACATCGCCCGGGAGGGGGACCGCATGATGCGGATCGAGAACGGGAATCCGATCCCTTCAATGGCAGCGGAGAAGGTGAACGACCCGTATCCGATCGTCGAGATGGGCTACATGCCAAAATCGATTGATCGTGTCAAGTTGACGTATACGCCGGCGGATGTGAAAATCGAGTGGAATATCACGCCACCCCAAATTGATGTATCGCTCACGCCAGCCGATATCTCGTTCACGCCATGGACGACGGACATCTCGCTCCGTCAACAGGCGTCACTCGAGATATGGCCGGTCGGTGGGATGTATGATGAAACGCGTTGAAAGTGAGGACAATCCATGTTCATTGAAACAGACTACTTTGGCAAGATTGAAATAAACGAAGCGGAGACGATCACGTTCGTCAGTGAGATTCCGGGGTTCCCGGATTGTAAGACGTTCGTGTTGATCCCGTACGGGGAGGATTTACCGTTCTGGTCGCTTCAGTCAATCGAGGAACAAGCCTGTGCGTTCGTCGTGACGAACCCGTTTTGGCATAAGTCGGACTATGCGTTCGAATTGTCGGATGGCGCGAAAGACCAACTTGGGATCGAAGAGGCGGAACACGTCTCGGTCTACTCGATCGTCACGCTCCGTGAGCCGTTCGAATCGTCGACGCTCAATTTGAAGGCGCCGATTGTCATCGAGACAAAGGAACGTCGCGGGAAACAAGTCATCCTAGACGATGCATATCCGGCCCGTTATCCGCTCGGCGGCACGAAAGCGGAGGTGCGCTGATGCTCGTATTGAAACGAAAACAAGGTGAGGCCATCCATATCGGGGACGACGTGACGCTTACGGTGCTCGCCATCGAAGGCGACCAGGTGAAGCTCGGGATCGACGCCCCGCGTCATATCGACATCCACCGTCATGAAGTGTACATTCAAATGCAGGAAGAGAACGAGTCGGCACGAGATAGCGCCAACTTGATGAAGCAGATGATTCAGAAGCAGTCGGAAGCGTGAGCTTTCGACTGTTTTCATGAATCCGGTAATTGATGGATGACAGCGCTTGATGGGTTGGGATAGGATGGAAACGTGAAAGGAAGGAGGGGAATCGGTGGAAACAGGTATTAATAGTTTTCTTATCAACATCAGTCTGATCTTTTTATTCATGTCGCTCACACTCTATGTGATGCGAACAGTTTTACCGATTCAGCCGACCTCCCCGTTGTTCGTACGGTTTTGGTTTGGGGTCTCTAACGGGTTGACGGCAATTCTCTTAACCATTAACTCCATCGAATTAGGGGATGCACGAATCGACCTTCGTCTCATCCCGATTGCCTTATCCGCAACGTTCGCTGGACCGTTCGGAGCTATCGTCACGCTCGGTCTGATCTTCATCGGACGCACGACGCTGCACGGAATGAGTGCTCCGTTCGTAGACTCGTTACTACTGTTATTTGTCTTCTTTTTATTTTCTCTTGTCATGACACGCTTACCGATTCGTCGAGGGAGAGGGTATGCCATCTACATCGGGTTAGGTGCGCTCCTCGTCTTGATTCAAGTGAGCGGCAGTGTGAATGAGACGGTCTTTATAAATGTATTTGTTCCTTATTTTCTCATGTTATCTTTTGGGGCCTGGCTCTGCTATTGGGCCGCAAAAAAGATTGAGACGCATCTATGGATGTTTCTCCTACATACGCACCGGGCGACCATTGATGAGTTGACGGGACTTCCGAACCGTTATCGGACGCTCGAACAGATGAACGATTTGGAAATGTCCGGGAAACCGTGGACGTTACTCGTTATCGACGTCGATCATTTTAAACAGTTGAACGATACATATGGGCACTTAGCAGGAGACGCAGCACTTCGTCATATCGGACAAACGTTGGAACGAAGCTGTCCGCCGTCTGGATTTGTCGGACGATACGGTGGCGAAGAATTTTTGCTCGTCATTGAAGGTAGTGAAGGCATGGCGAAGGTGGCAGAAAACATCGTGCAGATGGTACAGCGAACACCACTCGAATTTCAAGGTGAAATCATTCCGATGACTATTTCAATCGGTGCAGCGATTGCAGGGCATGAGCCGAGCACGGTCGTGTTCGAAAGAGCAGATGAAGCATTATATGAAGCAAAGCGAAATGGTCGGAATCAGGTCAAATTTGCGTAAAAATCCCCTATAACCGTTGGCGATGATAGTCCAGCGGTTATAGGGGATTTCACGTTTAGTGAATGTTTTTCTTCTTGAACTGACCGCCACGAACGTCGTGAATGTTGCCGATGGCGAGGAACGCTTTCTCGTCATAGTCATCGAGGATGTCTTTCAGTTTCGTCTCTTCGAGTCGACTGATGACCGTGAAGACGACTTTCTTCCCGTCACCCGTGTAGGCGCCTTCTCCATGAAGATACGTCACGCCACGACCGAGTCGGTCCATGATGGCCTGTCCGATATCGTCTGGTGCGGACGTGATGATCCACGCCGCTTTCGACTGGTCGATTCCTTCTAGGACGACATCGATCGTCTTGAAGGCGATGAAATAGGTGAGGAGCGAATACATGGCCCGGTCCCAACTGAAGACGAATCCGGCCGTCCCGAGGATGAAGATGTTGAAAAACATGACAATCTCCCCGACGGAGAACGGCAACCGGTTCGTGAAAGCGACGGCGAGGATTTCTGTTCCGTCGAGCGAGCCCCCGGCGCGGATGACGAGCCCGATTCCGGCACCGAGTAAGAAGCCACCGAAGACGGTCGACAAGAGGAGGTCGTCTGTGAACGGCTTGATGTCATGCAGGACGATGGTGAAGGCCGACATGAGCAGGATGGCCGTCAACGTGACGACGGCGAACGTTTTCCCGATTTGCCGATAGCCGAAGTAGATGAACGGTAAGTTGAAGAGGACGAGCCAAATCGCGAGTTTCGTCTCCGTCAAGTACGACACGATGATCGAGACACCGACGATACCACCGTCGATGATTTGATTCGGTACGAGGAACGCCTCCAAGCCGACGGCAAAGACGAGGGAGCCGAGCAGCAAAAGGACAACTTTTACAAACAGTTCAGAAGCCTTGATCGGATTATGTTCACGCCTTAAGCGCTGCACTTCCTCCGGTGTCGGGGAAGGCATAGGTGTACGCTGCATACAGGATGCCCCCTTTCCATTTCTTTCAGTATACCAAATGATGCGAACCGACAATCATTTACGACAGAGAATCTGACATGAATATTCAGAATTGAGGGATGATTCCCGATAAATTATTTCGAAATCATTTTATGTTAAACTAACAAGGTTGTTGAACAATGGATGGAGGTCTATAGGATGAAGCGAGAAAACAAAACATGGTTGATGGCGTTTCAAATGATGATGAACATCATCGGGGGACTCATCGCGGCGTATGGATTGGAATCGGTCCTCATTCCGAATAACGTTTCGGACGGGGGCGTCACTGGGATCAGTATTGTCGGGTCACAACTGACGGGACTGCCGCTCGGTATTTTCATCGGGGTATTGAATATCCCGTTTGTCTATCTCGGGTATAAACAGATCGGCAAGAGTTTCGCCATCCTCTCGGTTACCGGGATTGCGTCCTTGTCTGTCGGTACGGTCATCATGCACCACGTTCCGACCATCATCGAGGGGGACGCGCTCCTCATCACCGTAGTCGGTGGGATCATCCTCGGGTTCGGGATGGGGATTTCGCTTCGTAACGGGGGCGCGCTTGACGGCATCGATATGTTGGCGGTCCTCTTATCACGGAAACTGCCGTTCGGGACGAGTGATTTGATTTTATTTTTAAATACGTTCGTCTTTATCGTCGTTTCGACGGTGTTCGGTCTTCAAGGAGCGGTCCTGTCCGCCATCGCCTACTTCATCGCCTCGAAAGTGATCCATATCGTGGAGGAGGGATTGAGCGGGGCGAAGACGTTCAAAATCATCACGAGTGAACCGCATGAGATGGTCGAGACGATTCGGGACCGTCTCGGACGGAGCGCCACGTTGAATCAAATCCAAGGGGCGTATTCCAAAGAAAGCTATTACGAAATCACGTGTGTCATCAACCGGCTCGAAGAACGAAAGATCAAAGACATCATCGATGATGTCGACTCGAAAGCGTTCGTCGTCGTGTATGAGGTGACAGAGGTCAAAGGCGGGAACTTCCAAAAACGCGATATTCATTAACGGATGGCCAAGGGTCGTCCGTTTTTTTAACCTCTACACGTGTGAACCGACTAAGCAGGAAATCACATAGGGAAAGTGGAAGAAGTCGATGCTAGAGAAAGGGGAGGATTGGGAATGTACGCACTGATTGGAAAGCTTGTCACGAAAGCGGGGCAACGCGACAGACTGGTGGCGATTTTATCGGAAGCGGCGCGGGAGATGGAGGCGACATCGGACTGTGAATCGTATCGAGTCCACGTGTCGCTCGACGAAGCGAATACCGTGTTCGTCTATGAAGTATGGCGAAATGAAGAGGCGCATGCGGCGTCGTTGTCGCTTGCTGAAGTGAAGGCATATATCGATCAGGCGAAGCCAATCCTCGAGCGGATGGAGCGGATCGCCGCGCTCGAACTCCGGAGATGACTGAGGGGGGGGATGAAGCGGATGGCGAAGCGCTGTCCGTTTTTTGCAGGAGAAATGGCAAGGTGTCGAGAACATGACAGGATTCGGAAAGGAGGGATCGGATGCGTCCACTCATACTCGGTGTCTTCGCCGCCTTGTTTTTTGCGAGCACGTTCGTGTTGAACGAAGTGATGCAAGTCGGGGGTGGCAGCTTTGCCTATAGCGCCTCGCTCCGCTTTTTGTGGATGATCCCGTTACTGCTAGTTGTGGTCGCATTTCGTGGTGGACTCAAGCGAGTCCTCTCGGCATTGAAAGCGAATCCTCGTCCATGGATTCTTTGGGGGACGGTCGGGTTCGGATTGTTTTACGTCCCGATTTGTCTCGCGGCCGAGGTCGCACCTCCGTGGCTGATCGCGGGCACGTGGCAAGTGACGATTGTCGCCGGGGCACTGTTGTCCCCACTCTTCAAGAAGGGAGACGGGACACGGGAACGAATCCCATGGCGCGGACTTCGCTTCTCGGTCTTGATTCTCATTGGGGTCGTAATGATGCAAGCGGAGTTTTTCGAGTCGTTCGAACCACGCTTCCTTTGGCTCGGGGTCGTGCCGGTCATCATCGCCGCATTTGCCTACCCGCTCGGGAACCGGAAGATGATGCAACATACGGACCTCGACGTGTTCGAGCGAATCCTCGGAATGTGTCTCGGGTCGCTCCCGGTCTGGCTATTGTTGTTCGGGTACGGCTTGACGACGGGACGCCCCTCATCGAGTCAGCTCGGGCAGACGTTCCTCGTCGCCCTATTGTCCGGGGTTGTCGCGACCGTGCTCTTCTTCATGGCGACCGATCTCGTCAAACAGGACATGGGAAGACTGGCATCCGTCGAAGCGACGCAAGCGCTCGAAGTCCTGTTCGCGCTCATCGGGGAACTGGTCTTCCTGCATGCCGTCATGCCGTCGCCGATCGCCTTGTCCGGGATCGCGCTCGTCATGGTCGGGGTCGTCTTTCACAGTCGGAGTCAGTTTATGGAGCTCCCGACCGTCGTTCGACAAGAGGCATAAAAAATCCCCTCGCTCTTATGGACGAGGGGATTGTCATCAACTTGTTGTCAAACTGCCTTTGACTTTGTCATAGAAATCATCCATCATACCGGTACGGCTACCGAGTTGGCAGATGAGTTCGAGCGTCTCTTTGTAGAACTTCTTGACGAGTCCTTTGTTTTTGACGCCGTCCATCGAGGCGAGCGTCTGGTCGAGATTCTCTAAAATCTCTTTGATTTGCGCGTCCGAGTCCGGCTTGACGACCGTCATGTTCTCGGGGATGCTGACGACCTTCTCTTGGCCTTGGTGACGGAACGATGCACCGAAGCCAAGGTTCTCGATGAAGAGGTGAGGCATCACTTTTTGACCGAAGAAATGCTTGTGCCAGTCCGTCGCTTTCATCGTGTCCATGTCCTGTTTGAACGTGGAAGCCGTCGAGACATATTGTTTAAACAAATCCGTCATGAATTTCTCGATGACCGGGATTTGAAGGGCGAAGACGTTTTTCAAGAGCGCGTCCAGCTGAGCGCGCGTCAAAGTAGTTTCGTTAGACATGTCAGTTCCTCTTTTCTATAGTACGTTACTACCATCGTATGGGATTGACGGACACTCGTCAATGTAAGGGGAAACATTTTTTCAGAATATTTAATGAAAAGTCATCAACTTGTGGGATAATCAAGTGAAGACATCAACAAGTGAGGAGTGGTTCTTGTGAACAAATCGATGAAGTGGGCGCTCGCGCTCGGTGTGACAGGTGCATTGGTGGCGACGGTCGGTGTCGTCTCGTCCCGGGGACGGACAGAGGATACGACGCAGACGATTCGTGACCGTGAGCTCGGTTATGAGATCGTCTTGCCATCAAAAATCGTCGAGGCGATTGAGCGGGGTGACGTCTATATCGAGAAGGCGCAGGACGTCGTCGACATCGGGGACACGAAGAGCTACGGTACGTTCGATTTATACTATAACGTCGAGGATGGGGACGACCAGCTCTTGTTCCACCTGGACTTGATCGACCGCGAATTGACGGAAGAGGCGTTCGCGACAGAAATCGGCTACGGCAACTACCTCGGGACGAACGACAAGACGTTCTTCTGGGTCGAACCGACAGAGGCCGTCCCAGGTGCGGAGGCACATACGGACGAGATTGCCGAGTTGATTGAGACACTCCCTGAGTTGGAGTTCCGGACGTTATAATATGGAAAGGCTGTGGACGGCTGAATCGTTTGCAGTCTTTTTGGAATGGGTGGTCGTGTGCGAACGAGGAAACGGGATTATACGGAAGGATTGATTGTAGCCCTTCTGTTTATCGTTGCGATGTATGTATTTGATTTACCGAAACAAGAGAGCTTGATCACCTTGGCTGTCGTCATCGTCATCTTGGTGATGATGCGAGAAGTGACGCAACTTTTTCAGAATGAACGGAATGACTAAGAGACTGCTCGCTAAGGCGGGCTTTTTCCTTTGTGCTACAATAATACATGAGGTGATGTACATGAATTGGACAGTAGAAGAAGTAAGGCAAGCGGATGACGTCAAGGCGCTAGAACAGGCGGTCAACGCGAACGACAAGATCGACGTGAAAGTCGGGCATGAGTCGGTCGGGCAGAACGATTATGCGGTTTATGACGGAGAGACACTCGTCGGGTATCTCATGCTTTTCCCGTATCTCCCGAACGAGTATGAGGTGAATGCCCTTGTCCATCCGGAATACCGGAAACAAGGTGTCTTCACGGCACTGCTTGAGACGGCGAAACAAGATGCAAAATTGAACGGTTGCGAAGCGTTCACGTTCGTCATCGACCGAAATTCAGCGTCCGGGAAAGCAGTGCTCGAGCATCTTCAGGCGGCGTATCAGTTCTCGGAATACAATCTCGTCTTGAAAAAGGCGGAGCTCTTCTTGAAACCGGACGAGGTATCGCTACGTGAGGCGACAGCAGACGACCGTCCGCTCATCATCGCGACGCTCAGCGAGGCGTTCGGTGACCCGGTCGATGTGACGGAAAACATCTATCAACAAATCGACACGCCAGACCGCGTGACGTATATCGGCGAAGTGGACGGCAAACCGATCGGCGTGATTCGCGCTCTTCTCACTGGGGACGACGCGGCTAGCATTCATGCGTTCGGGGTCAAAGCAGGCGAGCAAGGCAAAGGCTACGGCACAAAGATGTTGAAACAGATGGTTCAACAACTGTTCCGCATGGGTCGGACGAAAGTCGAGCTC
Organism: Exiguobacterium sp. s75; assembly: GCF_018617145.1. Lineage (GTDB taxonomy): Bacteria > Bacillota > Bacilli > Exiguobacteriales > Exiguobacteriaceae > Exiguobacterium > Exiguobacterium profundum. The sequence goes on along the minus strand of NZ_JACSJQ010000001.1, from coordinate 1,449,973 downwards.
GATGTCGAGACGGAAAACAAGGCGGCGCTCGAGATCTACAAACGCGCTGGTTTTGCGGAGAATGGTGGCTATGAGTTTTACATGATCGAATTATGAGGTGAACCACATGGTGAAAAATCTGAAATGGCTCGGCGCGGCGTTTGAAGCCTTTCTCGGGATTCCGTTTCTTGGCGGTCTCTTTATCATCGGGATGGGCTATTCGCCCCTCGGTTTCATGTTCGTGTACCACGTGATCGTGTTGATTCTTTCGTTCAGTCGACTGAATCGATTCTCTTACGGCGCGGCGGTCGGAATTGCGGCATCAATCCTCGGCTTTATCCCGTTTGTCGGCATGATGCTGCACTGGGCGGCTGCCATCACGCTCGCGATTGATGCGGCGACGACACCACGACGTGTGGCGCACGTCGAACGAGACGACGAAGCATTCTAACGAAACGTACTCCTTGACGGGGTACGTTTTTCATTGACCAAACGTTCAACTGAAAACGCTATACATTCATTGGAAATTGGACGATATAAGGAGTGATGAACACAATGAGGAGGAACAAACAGTGAAAGTATTTAAAAACTTTACGACGCAACTGCTCGCGTGGATTTTGGTCACGTCCTTTATCACGGGCGGAGCGGTCGGCTACATTACCCTATTACTCTTGACGGAACTCGAGATGGAACAAGGTCAAGTCATGCTCGTCGGTACGGTCGTGGCATTACTCATCTCGTCACTCGGTGGGGGCGTCATTTACTTGATTGCCCGTCGTCCACTGAAAGCGGTCGAGATGGCTTCTGAAAAAGCTGTTGAAGTCGGGAACGGGGACTTGACGGTGCACTTCGCCGACGAGAAAACGACAGATCGTTCAGAGATGGGACGTCTACTCTTGTCGATGGACAACATGGTCGAACACCTTCGGGAACAAGGCACGAACATGCGTTACACGGCGGACCAATTGACAGGGTCGGCACAGGAAATCGCAGCAGCGGTCCAAGAAGGGAACGTTGCAGGAGAAAACATTCGTTCTGCGATGGACTCCCTCAACAAGATGTTAGAAGACAACGTCAGTGCGACGTATAACTCGATGGACTTGCTCGGAGCGGTCGCGCGTACAATGGAGAGCATCCGTCAAGAGATGTCATCGGCGCTTGATTCAGCGAGCGAGATGCAACAGGAAGCAGAGAGCGGGAAAGGTCTTGCCTCGTCTTCCGTCAATGCGATGCATGCGATTGCTGGGAAAGTGGAGCAATCATCAACACTTAACAGCCAGTTGACAGAAATGACAGGCGAAATCTCACGGATCACGGATGTCATCAGTGACATCTCAGCACAGACGAACTTGCTTGCCTTGAACGCATCAATTGAAGCGGCACGTGCCGGTGAGCATGGTCGTGGATTCGCCGTCGTAGCGGCAGAAGTGAAAAAGCTCGCGGAACAAACAGCGAACTCGACTCAAGAAATCACCGATCTCATCGTAGACGTGAAGCGTCTCGTTGGCGATACGTCATCGTCGATGGCGAACGTCAAAGCAGAAGTGGAGACAGGTGTTGGCTTAGTTGAAAAAGCAGGTGGTGCGTTCGCATCGATCCACAATTCGGCAAATGAAGTATACAGTCATGTCCATTCGGTCGATTCACTCCTCGATGAGTCACGTGGTCAGATCGATTCGGTTGTGACAAACTCGGCGGGCATCGTTGGGATGGTCGAAGAGGCATCACGTTATGCGAATGAAGTGACGTCAGCAGCGAGCCAGCAAGCAGCTAGTCTTGGTGAAGTGAACGGAGCGATGTCAGAGCTCGTTCGCGTCGCGGAGAGTTTGCAGAATGAGACGGAACAGATGAAGGTGGAAGTGTAAGTCCGAATAGCCCACTCGAGTTGGTCATCAAAAGCTGACGAGAGTGGGCTATTTTTATGCGTTTTGAAGATTTATATTCAAAACGTGTAACTTTTTTCGAAAAAGACTAAACAGATGAGAACGGACTCCGATATAGAGTATGGAAACGATAAAACGTTCCAAAAAATGCAAGGTGAGGGGCCGGCCTAAACCTTGCATGCTCGGACAAAAGGATTTGGAAGAGCGGAAAACTTTAAACCTATGGAGGGAAATTACAATGATTATTAACCACAACCTAAACGCTATGAACGCACACCGTAACATGTCGTTCAACACGAACCAGACTGGTAAAGCGATGGAGAAACTATCTTCGGGTCTTCGCATCAACCGCGCTGGTGATGATGCAGCTGGTCTTGCAATCTCTGAAAAAATGCGTGCGCAAGTACGTGGACTTGATCAAGCGACACGTAACGCACAAGATGGAATTTCGATGATTCAAACAGCTGAAGGTGCATTGAATGAAACACACTCAATCCTTCAACGTATGCGTGAATTGTCAAACCAATCTGCAAACGGTACGAACACAACAGAAGACCGCAAAGCGCTTCAAGACGAAGTGAAGCAATTGAAAGAAGAAATCGATCGTATTGGTAACACAACTGAGTTTAACACACAAAAACTTTTAAATGGTAGCTTAAATGGCGCTCAAGGTGTCTCGTCTTCAGCTAACACTACAGTCGGTGGTGTAGTAGCGAAGCTCACTTCAGGTGTGATGACTTCTGGGACAGCTATCGCTGCCGACCATTCATCTGCAAGTTTTGAAGCAGATACATTGACAGTCGACGGTCAGAAAATTGAAGTGAATTGGGATACTTTACTCACACAAGATCAAAAGGATTTGTTGGCATCAAATTTAACTACGGCAAGTGCTTCTACAATCAAACAGATTGGTGAAGTGTTAACCAATGCGATTAATAAAGCAATTGATGATTCTGGAGCTAGTGTAGGACACGTTTCAGGATATGTAGATTCTTCTGATCAACTAGTTCTTACAAGCAGTTCTAAAGGAACAACTTCAGAAGTTACACTTACGACTGCAGGAGCTGCTACTTCTATTGGAGCTACTTTCCTTTCAGACGCTGCGGGAGCTGTATCAACTGCGGCCAATCTTGGAGATAGCACATACAACGGAACAGATATTACTGGTAAAACGTTTGACGTATCCTTAAATGATCAGTTGATTGGTGTAAGTGGATCATTCACTGCTGCGAATGGTGATGATATGTCAGATGTAGCAGATAATTTAGCGACAGCTATCAACGCTGCGATTGGCACTTACAATACATCAACTGGGAAATCAGCTGGCGATGAAGGATTTGTTCAAGATGTAGCGGTAACTGTATCGAAAGATGGACGTTTGGCAATCAGCAGTCCTTCTGGTGAAATTTCACTTAAAGATTTGACAGGCGAAACGGCAGTTGAAGATTTAGGTCTTTCTAAAGCTCAAACTGAATCTGCAGGTAACGGTGGAATGACATTCCAAATCGGATCTAACCAATCGCAGTCAATCACATTTGGAATTAAAGATATGCGTTCTGCTGCACTTGGTGTTTCTAACATTGATATCTCATCTGCTTCAGGTGCTCAAGCGGCTCTTAAATCACTAGATAGCGCAATCAGTTCTGTTTCATCTGAACGTTCTAAACTTGGGGCAGTCCAAAACCGCCTTGAGCATACGATTAATAACCTCGGAACATCTTCAGAAAACTTAACTGCTGCAGAATCACGTATCCGTGACGTTGATATGGCGAAAGAAATGATGAACTTCACGAAGAACAACATTCTTAACCAAGCTGCACAAGCTATGATGTCACAGGCAAATCAGCAGCCGCAAGCGGTTCTTCAACTTCTTCGTTAAGATTTTCTTTCAACTTTTTAAATCAGTATACGCAATGTACGGATTGCATAATGAAGCCCGTCTCTCACCAATCGAGAGTCGGGCTTTTTATTAGTATGTGTATAGAAGTGAGTCCTCATTTAAAATATTTTTCTTAATATCTTGCCATTTGTACACGACGGACCAATACGTGCGATTTAATGTTTCGGCAATCTTAGCATCCGTCATCCCTTTCTGTTTGGCTTGAATGATGAAATGAATCTCTTCATCTGTATAGTCATTTTTTGCTTTAGATACGATTACGGAGAGGCCAGGATGTTTTGTTTTTTCCAAATCAAGTCGATACTCCCAATCCAATTTTTTTCGCATTGAAGGAATCGCGTATGCGTAGGGTGCGAAGTCATTTAAAAATCGTATGGCCTCCTCTGTTTTTTGAATACGTAGCGTGTAAAAATGACCATCGGATCGTTTGCTTAACACAAACTGATGATGGAATGTGCGAGCAATGAATGTGCTCAATTGTTCGAGTTCTTCGGGATAAAATGCTTGGAGATATAAATAAATATGCGGTGTGAGGATGATCTGGTTCAATTTAGACCGTGATGACTTGGTCAATGATAAACTTCCATCGTCTAAGTAAAGGGCGAGTAAAAAGACAGGATGGGTGCAATCTTCTAATAGGTGAATGGGGACATGTTTCTTGCAATCAACGTAACACTGTTCCCAAAGCCAAGCGAACAGTTCATCTTTTTCAGAATACAGTTCTGCGCTCGTTCCTGTCTTTCGAATTCGAATGCCACTAAAAATGCGAGGGGCCACTTTTAATTTCCATTCCCGATACTCCATTTGTTTGACAGAAAAATGTTCTCGGTATTGAAGCCCTTTTTTCGGAATACTTTTTGACTTTGTTCGTGCGATTGTACCATCTCCGAGTAATAAACTCTTCTCGAAAACCGTCAACTCTTCCCATTTCACTTCAATCACTCCTTGTTATAATTTTCACATAGTGTTTTATTCCCATTCCTTATGAATCTCATTCCCTTAACCGATATAGAAAAAAGAAAGGGCTGAAGTTAATGAATCGAGAAGGACTCATACATCAATTAAATCAAGTCAAACAAGTACAAGAAATGCTTGATAAAAAAGAAGAGCTATTGTTGACGATGAAATCAATCGCACTTGAAGCAGCAAACACTGAAGCGACGAGAAGGATTGTTTTAAATCATTCATTTCAAGACTTACAAAGTCAATTAAGCTATCTCGAATCAGAGATTATGGATAGTTTTCGTGAAATCCTCAATAATTCAATAGAATAACCGATATATGAATTGAGAACATTTATTAAGAGGAGTAGAACCATATGAACCCGACCATTTCAGAAGTCCGGCTTCACCTACCTTCTTCCGTCTTGCCGTATGAACAAACGAAAAACGTGTTCGTCGAAGCGAATCAAGCGAAACTCGCCGACGAAGGCATCGTCATTCTTCCGACGCCTCAACACGTTACCAAGTTAGAGGCAGCCGTCGAGAAGGCGAATCAAGTCCTAGACCAACAACGTACTGGCTTAAAGTTCATGAAACATGAAAAATTGAACGACTACTATATTCAAATCGTGGATACGAACAACGAAGTCATCCGCGAAATCCCAAGCAAGAAATCACTTGATTTCTTTGCGGCGTTCATGGAGTTTAACCATCTCTTTGACGAACGCGTATAAAGGAGGATTCTCATGACGACACCGATCCGATTTGGCGGACTCGCCAGTGGAATCGATACCGACACCATTATTAAACAATTGATGCAGGCCGAGCGTGCTCCGGTCGATAAACTGGAACAGAAAAAACAAACAACGGAATGGAAACGCGATGCCTATCGCGAAATCAACCGCTCACTCATGACCTTAAGGAACAGCGCGGTCGATCTGATGTTCAGCCGAAATTTCTATGCGAAGACGTCGAGTTCATCGGATGAGTCACGTGTTTCGGTCGTGGCAGGTCCGTCGAATGGAAATACTGCAATTCGAGTCGATTCTGTTTCTGCTTTAGCAACTGCCGCGACAGTGACGGCAACACCGTTAACGAAAGCGGACGGTGCTGTGACACGAACGACTAAAATTTCTGATATGAAATTTACACCGACGTCTCGTTCAGCGACACTTGATACTGCTACGAAAGATTGGACACTTTCACCACCGCCAAAAGCCGGTAGTGTTCAATTGCGTGATGCAAGCGATTCACCATTAGTTGATGGAACTTATAGCGTTGACGCGACAGGTAAAGTGACGATGACAGATGGATCGGATATCCCAGCTGGCACAAAAGCAACATTCACTTCCGGATATGAACTCGAACTACGCTCTGTAAAAGACGGTGCGATGCAGAAGATTCAGTTATCAGAAGATGCCACTGTAGATAATCTGATTGCAGCATTAAATGGTAAAGATACAGGCATTTCCGCATTTTTTGAACCGATTTCAGGGAAACTGGCTTTGACCCAAAAACAAACGGGATCAACTGCGGTGATTGAATTCGATGCAACCACACAAGTAGCTCTAGGAATTGCTTCTGGAGATGCCTTAAAAGCCGGAACAGATGCACAGTTTATGCTGAATGGCATTCCGATGACACAAAGCTCGAATACTGTGACAATTGATAATATGACGTTAACTTTAAAATCAACATTTGCGAGTGGGGCTGTCACCCTCTCCGCTGCCACTGACACCCAAAAAATCTTTGACAACATCAAAGGATTCGTCGATAAATACAATGAGACGATCGATCTCATGAACAAGAAGACGCGCGAAGAACGATTCCGCTCGTTCGCACCGCTCACGCAAGCACAGCGAGATGAATTGTCTGAAGATGAGATTAAAAAGTGGGAAGAGAAAGCGATGAGTGGGATGCTCCGGGGTGATACCATCCTTCGCGGGACGATGGATACGCTCCGTAGCAAATGGTCGAGTGCGACATCGGCATCGAACGATAAAGAGATGAAGCAACTGTTCCAAATCGGTCTTTCGACCGGATCAGACTTCACAAACGGCGGAAAGATTGAGCTGAATGAAGAGAAACTGAAAGCCGCAATCGAGAAAGATCCGGAACAAGTGTATAAACTCTTCACGGATGAAAAGACGGGACTCCTCCCGCAAATCCGTGATACGGCGAAAGACTCACGTGAGACAATCACACGAATCGCCGGTGCTGATGGTGCTGGTGCTCCGACGTATTCAATGGGTCGTGAAATGACCCAAATTGACTCACGAATCAAACGGCTCAACGATTTACTCATCGATAAAGAAAATGCCTATTACCGTCGCTTCGCCGCGATGGAAACGGCGATGAACCAGGCGAACTCGCAAGCCGCTTCACTTCAACAGTTTTTAGGCGGAGGCATGTAAGAGGAGGAATTTAAATGGTAGCCAATCCATACGCAGCTTATCAAAACAACGCGGTCACGACCGCGAACCCACAGGAACTGACGCTTATGCTTTATGACGGGGCGCTCAAGTTCATGCGCCTCGCCAAGCTTGCGATCGACCAGGGCAACCCTGATTTAAAGAACATCAACATCCAAAAGACGCAAGCCATCTTCCAAGAGCTTCGTCTCACACTCAATAAAGATATCGCCATCTCGGCGAACTTGGATTCACTCTATGACTACATGTGGCGCCGCCTCGTCGATGCGAACGTCAAGAACGATACGACCATCCTCGACGAAGTGCTCGACTTCACGACGGAACTCCGTGACACGTGGAAGGAAGCGATGAAACTCGCGAAGCAGTCATGAGACCGATTGATGAGATCATTTTAAAGACACAACGTCTAAAAGAGTTGCTGGCGAAAGTTCCCGAAGAGCCGACGTATGACACATGGATGGAACAAATCCATGAGCTCTTGGACGACCGGGAACAGTTGCTTGTGGCGCACGGTCCTGATCTGGAGAAAGCCGATCAGACGGTCCTTCGGCAGCTCGTCGACGACAGTCAAAAGATCGCCCGTCTCATTGAAGCCGAACACCAGCGCCTCGGGATGACGCTCGGGACGGCCCGGATGGAACGGAAGACGGTCAAGTCCTACGTCGATCCATATGAGGATGTCGATTCTAGCTTTTCCGGTCTATTCGACCAACAGACATAACAAAGCTCGAAGGCGCACGCCTTCGAGCTTTTGTGTTAAGAGGCTTTGATTTGGCGACGCATGCGTATAATGAAATAAGAAGCGGTAAATAAAATCAGACCACTAACCGTGAAATTTAACTAAATCAGGCGAGAATTCTCCCTCCTCTAAGCGTCTCGGGGCGAAGCCCAGCGTAGGTGGGAGATGAATCGCCGGTGTTAGCAAGATTGTATGTGCTTGGTATAATGGACGTAACCAATCAAAAGGACTGAACTATCAATGAAAATGGATACGAACAAACATTCAGTCTTCCTCCTGAACTCCCATCTCGTCTTGGTGGTCAAATATAGACGCAAGGTGATCGACGACGCCGTCTCCGGGTTCGCGAGACAGACGTTCGAACGAATCGGCGCGTCGTACCATATCACACTGACCGAGTGGAATCATGACGGCGATCATATCCGTGTGTTGTTCAAGGCCCATCCGAACACAGCGATGTCGAAGTTTCTGAACGCCTACAAGAGCGCCAGCAGCCGACTGATCAAACGAGACTTTCCGCACGTCAAGAGACGACTGTGGAAAGAGATGTTCTGGTCTCGGAGCTACTGTCTCGTGACGACCGGCGGTGCGACGATCGACATCATCAGGCAATACATCGAAAAACAAGGAAGGGAGTGATCACTTTGCTGAAGGCGTACAAGTTTCGACTATACCCGACGAAGCTACAACGAGAATCCTTCATGAAGACGTTCGGTTGCGTCCGTTTCGTCTACAACAAGATGCTCGAGGAACGTATCCGGTTATATGAAGAGTCAAGGCTGAACCCCGACGCGAAGCAGAAGCTCCCGACCCCGGCGAAGTACAAGCCCGAATTCCCTTTCTTGAAAGAAGTCGATAGCTTGTCTCTGGCGAATGCCCAGATGGACTTGAACAAGGCATATGCCAACTTCTTCCGCGACAAATCTGTGGGGTTCCCGAAGTTCAAATCGAAGCACGGCGACCGTGCCTCCTACACGACCAACAATCAGAACGGGAGCGTCCGGATCGAGGACGGGAAGGTGAGACTTCCTAAGATCGGCTTCGTGAAGTTCAAACAGCATCGTTCTTTCGAGGGGATCATCAAGTCTGCGACAATCTCGATGACGAAGACAGGCAAGTTCTTCGTTTCCATCCTTGTCAATCAGGATGACGAGCAATGGATTCCGGCTAAGAACAAGATCGGCATCGATCTCGGTTTGGAACACTTCGCCATCATGACAAATGATGACATGGTTTCTGAGAAGATCGACAACCCTCGCTTTCTTCGCAAGTCCGAAGAGAAGGTCAAGAAGGCGCAACGCGCTCTGTCTCGTAAGAAGATCGGAAGCAAGAATCGGGAAAAAGCCAAACTGATCCTCGCCAAGAAACACGAGAAAATCGCAAACCAACGCAAAGACTTCCTTCACAAATTGTCAAAACGAACCGTTGACGAGAACCAAGTCATCGTCGTGGAGACATTGAAATCGAAGAACATGATGAAGAACCACAGGGTCGCCAAATCGATCGCCGACGTCAGTTGGTACGAGTTCGTCCGCCAGCTAGAATACAAGTGTAAGTTCTACGGACGGACGCTCATCAAGGCCGACCAATGGTACGCATCGACGCAAATCTGTTCCTCTTGCGGCGAAAAAGGCGAGAAGAAAACATTGGATGTACGCGAATGGACGTGTACGTGTGGCGCTCATCATGACCGCGACATCAATGCGAGCATCAACCTGTTGATGTTGGCTGACTAAAAAAACCTTCAGGGCAGGGACTGCCCGACGAGCTTGGTAAACAATCGTGGCTAGTAAAAGCACGGTCTTCCCAAGAAGCTCCCACTTCAATTTGCGAAGCAAATAAGTGGCGAGTAGTTCACGTAGAGACGCGCGGCATCTTGAATTGACGTGACTGGCGTAGCTCCACCGAACCAAAGAAGTGGCAGAATCGTCACGTGCATGACACTCCAATGAATGAAAATCTGTTTTTTTGAACGACCATTGTCGAATCTCGTAAATGACACTCGTCAGCCCGAGAAAGCAACCCCTGCGTAGACGAGCATGGCGTGTATGGCGTCTGTGTTACCTGACCAACTTTGATAGAGCGCGAGGATTGCGAACGGCAGAGACCAGATGAAACTCCGCATGATTCCTTTTTTCAATAATTGCATATGAATCTTCCTTTCATCGAATCGTTGTAAATGTACACGACTGTGGAAAGGAGAAGTTTCATATAAAGGGTATAGATGAAATGACGTCTGTTTTCCGCTATAATCGGGTAAACATCAATGTAGCCGTTGCTTCTTTTCTGGAAAGAGGAGGGAAACGAGATGCGTGAGAAAGAGTCCAAACCGATATCGTCACGGAAGCGCCGTTATTTCGTCTATGGTCCAGAGGGAGCGTACGATGAATACGTCGAACGGGACCCCAAACTTGAAGCGTACGTCGAGGACGATACGCCGTTTGAGGATCGTCCCGATCCGTACGAAGAAGAAGAGCTGAAATCAAGAGGATAAGTATACATGTCAAGGTCCGATTATGGACCTTGACATTTATTTTACCTGGAACTTTTTCTTAATACGGTTCGGTTTGTCAATTCGTTATATTCGTCTTAACCACATCACTTTGATTTTGGAAAGGGAGAGATGAAGATGAACATGAAACGATTTGGCTTACTGGTGGCGGTACCGTTCGCACTACTTGTCGGATGCGGAGAAGCAGATGAACTGAAGACGACGGCCACGGATACGGAAGACGTGGCAGAAGCGGAAGCGAGTGCGCCTGAAGAAGCGACCACTGAGAACGAAGACGTTCAAGAGAGTGAACTCGGCACAAACAAGATCTACATGAAGAATAAGGCGCTCACGATCGCGGAGGCGATGGGACCAATCCAGTTCGCAATCGACAAGGTACAGACGTCACGCCTTACGGTCGCGGAAGCTTATCGTGACTCATTCGATGGACAAGAAGAGGTGACGGTCGTCGCGATGAACATGATTGTTGAAAACACGGTCGACGAGACGATGAGCTTCCATCCGAACCAGGCGACACTGGTGACGAACACAGGGGAACAGGTGTCTTCGGATTTATGGTTCTCAGATGACGTCGGTGGAGAATTTTTAGGAAAGGTGAAGAAGGAAGGGAACGTCCTCTTCTTCGTGAAAGCAAAACCAGAAGAGCTGACGGACTTGAAAGTCGTCATCGATGGACCATTCAACGAGAACTTCGACAAAGTGGCAGAAGACCGCTACGAATATACACTTAACGTGACAAAATAAGAGTAGGCGTGCCGAATAAAATCGGTACGCCTAGTCTCATGGTTGATTATTACTACACAATAAGCATAGTGGTTAGCATAGAGAATATAAGAAGGGATTCTCATATTTTGAGAGTTCCTTGTATCTTAATTTTTTCATTTTGTAAAATCTTAATTCTTAATGGGTACATATAAATCGACTTTAGATTTTCCGTCGGGATCTTCAGCTGGATTGTTCAAATTGAACTCCAAGGTATTTCTAGATTCGTCCACTGAATATTCGCGTTCTAGTAACCATTCTTCAAAAATATATTTATACGTCTCACTCAGTTTTTCTGGAGTATCGTAGAAATGGTGCACGATGTATTGACCACCTTCTAGCATTTTAAATTGTATCTCCCCGTGCCCTGTTTTATCAAAGTTTCTAGGAACTGTGACACAAGCATCATGTCTACATTCATGAGGATCAACATCGTTCGGATTATCTAATGAAATACCGATAAATTGACTTGATGGAGGGTAAAGGTTGTGTTCCGTCGCCCAATGTATTAATTTCCCCCAATGTTCTTGTGGTTCAAAATAGCTACCCGTACGTCTGATAAATGCAATTTCAGTTTCAGGTAATTGCTTTAAAGTCATATCCATTTTGTAACCCCCATTAAAGTTGACTGATTCAATTGTCTTGATGTCCAAAAAAGTGCTTCATTGAAATAATATCTCGTTGAAGTGTTGCAACAGGAATTGTTATTTACGCTGATGCGGCAACGGAATCGACAACACATCCCAGTCGCTCCCGGCGAATAGCTTCGACAGATAGACGATTTGTCCGACATGATACCCATAATGCGACACTTGGCGTTCGATCGCGTCAATCACGGAATGGGCTTCCCCTCGAATCATCACATTCTTCCCTAAGTCATCTGGTGTCAAATCAGCTAAAACATTATCCAACAGTTGCCAACGCTCGTCCCAAACCTCCATGAGCTCCGCACGGGATAGCTGCTGGTCCTCGAACTCGGCGTCCCGGTCACGGTCCGGCTTCTCGCCGTCTGTCGTCAAAAAATCGGTCCAACGCGACTTCATGTTATTCGCCATGTGCTGGATGATCAAGGCGAGCGAGAGTGTGTCCGACGCAAGTGTCTTGTGCAGGTCCTCTTCACTCACTTGGACGAGCGCGCGCTCAGCGAGTTGTTTCTGGCTTTTAAACGTAGCACGTACGGTATCGAGATATTGCATTTCAAACATAAAAACATCCTCCTTTTCATATGTATCCATTTTGACTATACCCCACATTCATCCCGGTCAAAAACTATAGTAATATTATAAAATTGGCGTTATACTAGTCTTATCGCGCAAGACGCCACCGCGTAGTCGGCATGAGGGTGCCTTGTTTTGGTTTTCACGTGAGTCATGTCGCGTGGTCTCTTTTCGGTTTGAGGGTTCACCCATCAATTGTGTCGATTGCGTTTGTCCGTGAGTGGATGAGCGCGATTTTTTTGTATGCAAAAAGTGTGAGACACGAGGTCCCACACTTCTGATTACGCATGCTCTAACCGAAACTCTTCCCAATGATCACGGGCCTGGTTCCGGATGCGCTCCGATACTTCCTTGCTGTTGAGGAGGATCCCATACCAGCGACGCGCATCCTCGTAGTAGTCGAGCGCGGCCGATAAATCGGCAATCCGTAGCATAAGTTGATCGTACGGTAATCCGGTTCGAATTGGGTCCGTATACGCTTCTTGCACCTCATTGTATTTATCGAGCGTCCGCTGCATCCATTCCTTTTCAGACGCTACATCCCCAATTAATCGGTACATCCATACGATTCGCATCCCGAGCATAGCGATGACAGATGGTTTTTGTCCGCTCAACTGGGCCGTCATGACGGCGAACTTATAGAGGAGGATGACGTGCTCATACGAGCGGTCACCTTTCAACACATCCGGGTTCACTTGATTGAAGTAGTTCGTCTCGAGCGCTTCTCGGTTGTGTTTGCGCACCTTGTCGAACGAGTCGTGGAAGACGAGGTGACAATGGTCGCAGACGGTCGGCTCGTATAAATACGGGTTCGGTCCGTCATACGTCGTGTAGCCATCCTTCTCGACTTCGAGTGGTCGGATGTGACGTGATAAGACACGGTTCGTCTTACTTTCCTGTAAACAATACGGACATTTGACTTTCTTCAAAAATAAATGCTCTGCCATCTCGACACCTCACACATAGACGTTGACGAGCAGTCCGCGAATCTCACCGACCTGGTCGAGTAAGGAGAGGCGAGAGGCCTCACCTGAGATGACCTGATCCGTCAGAGCGAGGAGTTTTTGGTCGACTTGTTCGACGACCTTATAAATCTTCGCGCGGCCGCGGCGATTGAATCCGCGTTTATCTTCGAGACGGAGTGCCGCGTCAACGGCCTCTTTCATAAAGTCTTTAATCATTTGTTTGTAGTCGGCGAGCGCCTCGACGGTCTGACTCTCGGCGAGCAGTTCTCCTTGTTCATGAATCGCGGCGATTTGACGCTGGAAGCGTTCGTATTCCCGGTCTTCGCGCTTTTGACCGATCACGTTTTGGAAGGAGACGCCGGGTTCGACTTCGGGGCGTTTCGCCTTACTTGAGCCGAGGAGCGATTGCGTCTCCATGATGCGACGAATGTCCATATGGGCAACCGTCCTTTCTTTAGGTTAGTTCAATAATTGTAACACGCCTTGCGGCAATGCGTTCGACTGGGCAATCATCGCCATGCCGGACTGATTCAAGATGTTTAGACGGGCGAAGTCCATCATTTCACGGGCCATATCGGCATCACGGATTCGTGATTCAGATGCCGTCAAGTTTTCTGAGCCGATGGCGACGACGCTGACGTTCGCTTCTAAGCGATTTTGGATGGCTCCGAGTTTTGAACGTTCGAGTGACACTTTGTTGATGGCTGCATCGAATTTCGAAATGGCATCACCCGCATCCTCAGGTGTCAACACACTCAATGCATAATACGTTTCAGTGGGTGTCGTCGAATCGTTGTCATGGTCGACGGCAGGAAGTTCCCCGCCACCAGGTGTCAACGTCGTGATATCGAGTGCGTGCGCCCGCATATCTTGTACGTTTAAGATGACGGCTTCGTTGTTGCCGGCACCGATTTGGAAGAATAACGTGCTCTTCCCTTGCATATATTCCCCGTTCATAATCTTCTTCGAGTTGAATTCGGTCGTCTCCGCGATCCGGGTCACTTCGGCAGTCAATGCGTTAATTTCTTCCTGGACAGCTTTGGCGTCGTCTTCACTGAGCGTTCCATTTGCTGATTGAACCGATAATTCACGCATCCGTTGGAGAAGGGCGTGTGTTTCGTTCATTCCGCCTTCTAGCGTCTGTGTGAGCGAGATGCTGTCGAGCGTGTTGCGTTCTGCCATCGAGAGGGAATCGAGGCGCATCCGCATCTTCTCCGAGATGGCGAGACCCGCTGCATCGTCCGACGCCTTATTGATGCGGACTCCGCTCGAGAGACGGTCCATCGTCTTCTTCATCGATGCCTGATTCAGGGAGAGCGATGAGTAGGCTTTTAAGGCTTGGACGTTATTGGTAATTTTCATAGCGGTTTCCTCCAGTCGGGACAGATTGAGTCTTTGCACGCTCCATCGCTTCGCTCCACGTTTGATCGAGGTCGCTCGCGAGCGTATGTAGTTCGGCGATTTTTTTCTTATCTTGGTCGATGATTGCTTCGACGCTGGCGTTCGCCATGTAAAGATAGATTTCATCGAGTTGAGCCGCGATGATTCCGCCGCCGTCATGGAGTCCTTGGTGGAGCTTGACCAACAGCTCCCGGGCTTGGCGAAGGTGGCGGTTCCGTTCGGCGATCGTCGAGTCTTGGGCACGTTCATAGTGATAAACGAGTGCATGAAGCATCGCTTGCGTGAGTTCTTCTGGCCTCATCTCATATAGTTGGGTTGAATTCATCTTTGTTCTCCTTTGATCGAATCAAGTTCCTCTATCAACAACAACACTTCTGCCATCACGTCATACAGTTGGGGCGGGATGGCATCCCCTAAGTCAAGGTCGAGCAGGTGGCCGAGCAAGGAATGGTCGTTCTCGACCGCCACACCCCGGGCACGTGCTTCCTGTAAAATCTTTTCAGCGACGGCTCCGGTCCCGCGGGCGACGACGACGGGCGCTTTGTCCGTCGTTTCGTCATAGCGGACGACCGCGGCCGTCTTTCGTTTCGTCAAATCCATGCGTTGGTACATCGGGACCTCCTAAATTCTAAAGTCATAACCGGTCGTCGGTGCGATCGTTGGCTCTTCGATGACACGCTCCGCCTTCGTGAGCGGTTTGAACTGGGTCGTCACACTCTTATATCCGATCGTCTCGAGCGTCTGTTCGATCTTCCCGAGAAGGGGACGGGCAAGACGTTCGACCGTCGCATCGTCATGTTCAAGCGTGAGTCGGAGGTTTCGGTCCTTCGCCTCAAGCTTGACGCCAATCTCTCCGAGGCGAGGGGTCTCCAAACGAATGTAGAGGACACTGTTCTCCCAGTCGACGACGTCCCCGGCCTCCCGGTTTTGGATATGGACATGGATTCCGGTGTCGATCTCTTGAACTTTTGCCGGTAGGGCGAACAAGAGTTGATGGAGCTGACCGCCATCAAGGCGGTTGAGCGTCTGTTGGACTTGGAAGAACGAGGCGAGGCGTTGCGCCTCGGGGTTCGTCGTATCTCCACGTACCGATAAAGCTGATGTCGGCGTATTGGACGTCGCTTGGGCGAGCTGTGCCTGTGTCTGCACACGTTGCGCTACTTCCTGGATGTGTCGTCCAGATAATGTCGAATCGAGCTTGAGTGGCGCGACGGTCGGCATCTCGCCGGCACGTGTCGCCCCGTGCGGGATATATTCGATGCGTGTCTGGTTCGGCGCATAACGGAAATCATTCAGTGCCGCCCGGACCTCTTTGACGAGTGTCGCACTCTCTTGTGGTTTCGTCGCAAGCAACGACAACGCGACGTCGAGTTTGGCCGTCATGGCGACCAATTGCTTCTCTTGCGTCACGTCGGTATGAAGCAAGGCGTCCGTCTTTTGGACGAGTTGTGTCAGACGGGTCGAGACGGTCTCGAGGGCAGGGCGTGCCGCATGCGGGTTCGTCTCGATCAACGTAGCAACTTGTCCGAGTTGTTTCGTGACGGTCGCCTGCTCGTTTCGGAACGTGTTCGTGACGGTCGCTAGATGTGACGTCACTTCCTTCACCATCACTTGCTTCCCGTTGATTGGAGGAAGCGGCATCGCTTGGCGCGATTCAGATTCAATCGGACGCGATGATATCGGTGTCGTCGGCGTGAGGTCACGGATGACCCGGTCAATCGTTTCCGGTGTCGGCGTGAAGCGTTCACTCACGGGACGTGACAGATTGACGAGTTCGACATACCGCTCTTTTTGTGGGTAAGGAGCGTTCGGCGCCGGCGGTGTGATCTGTTGTTTCGCTTCGTTCAAAGAGAGGACGGCGATTTCCCGGGCCATCTCACGAGGAACGGTCGGAGTGTCGAGCGTCTTCAAATGTAGGATGACGTCCCGCATGTCCCCTTTGAACGCCGTCTCGAGAAGGCGTACCGTGTCTTCGTTCATCGGCAAGCGTCCGGATTGTAGCAGACGGCTGACCGCGCTTCGTACTTCAGGTGGAAGGGAAGCGAGGAGCGTCTGAATCTTCGCATCAAGCTTTGACGACGCGGACGCAGGTGGTGCGGATTCAAGTGTCTCTTCCTTTGGAGGAACGACGGTCGCCATCAAGACGCCGTCCTGTTCGGCGAGCGTCACTTGGAACGGGTTCGTTTTCGGAAGCCCATCTTTAAATGTGACCTCGACTTCTTCACCGTTGATCTTGACAATTGCGGAGTCGGGTCCTGTTTGTTTGACGAGTTCGGCCTTGTACGTCCGGTTCGTCTGGATGCCTGGTAAGACCGAACTGACGGCGGTCGCTTGGGCTTGAATTTGCATGTTTGTCACCTCGACCATAATATCGACCTCTTTTTAAAAAAATGAAGCGATACAATAGAAAAAAACCTTCCGTCTTTTCGACGGAAGGCGTGTCAGGACTCGAGCACGGGGCTCGCGTTCAATTGTTGGAACCGGGCGACAAGTTCACCTGTCGCTTTGAGCTGGTTCCGGAGGACGTACGGTGTTGCGTTCGTTTGGATTTGATGTCCATCAGTCGTGAGGACAAGCCCGTTCGGCTCACCCTCAATGTTCAGTATGTCTCGAATATGGGACCAGGCATACCATTCACAATCGTCTCGTTTTGGAGACTTCGTCGGGAAGAAGACGAGTCCAGTTGTCGGTTCAATCACGACAGGGACTTTCCCTTTTACGCCGGCGACGCGTTTGGCGATGAAGATTCTTTCCTCGATCGAGCTGTTGTACTGGCGGCAAGAAAGTTGCAACAACTGGTACGGCCGGAGCGGGGTTGAAATCTCGGTGCCATCCTCGAGAATGATCCGTGACTGCTTCATGATGTCAAAGCAAGGGAGAATCGCCACGGTTCGCTTTGTGATGCGATATTTTTCCTCAGAATAGTAGGAGCGCATACGCTGCACCATCCTCCTCGTATTAGATTTTCAGGATCGGCTAAAGACAAACGGCACAAACCTAAATCATCCCTTCAATGATATATCACAAAAAATGTAAATTCAACAAGACAATATGAAAAGTAGGGAAATATAATTCCAATGAAAGCCAAATGACGAAACGTTTACAAATATTTGAGAAAGTATTTGTCACGTTTACAAGAAGGTGGTAAGATTAGCCGTAGAGGACAATCCTCTGTATTCTCCAATGGTGAAAGGAATGGATTTACACATGGTAGGTAAAGTAAAATGGTTTAACTCAGAAAAAGGTTTTGGATTCATCGAAGTTGAAGGCGGCAAAGACGTGTTCGTACACTTCTCAGCAATCCAATCTGAAGGCTACAAATCACTTGACGAAGGTCAAGATGTAGAGTTTGAAATCGTTGATGGCGAGCGTGGCCCACAAGCGGCTAACGTTGTAAAATTATAATTTCAAACCGCGAAGCCGGCTCCCTTGGGAGTCGGCTTTTTATTTTGTCTACATAATAAAAAAAGGCGTTTAAAAATGAGTGGAATGGGTATTTTCTTTCTATACCTTTCGCTCGTTCTAGGAAATGTTGAATTCGGAACAAAATTGTCATTATTTTCTGATGATAACGTTTTCAATCGTAGCGTTTTCGGGGTATAATATGAGTGAGCCACCTGGTTCCCCTTTCTTTTTTAAGAAATGAAGCAGGAGATTCCGTCTCGTTCGACGAATCATTGGTTCAAGCGGTTATTTCTAAGGAGGAGTTCAGATGATTTATAACATTCGCGGCGAAAACATTGAGGTCACACCAGCAATCAAAGACTATGTCGAGAAAAAGCTGGAGAAGTTGACTCGGTATTTCACAACTCCTACGGATGCACAGACGGCTTACGTCAACTTGAAAGTGTATAACGAGAAACAAAAAGTGGAAGTGACGATCCCGATGCCGAACTTGTTGCTCCGTGCTGAGGACATCAACCTCGACATGTATGCGGCAATTGACCTCGTCGTCGATAAATTGGAACGTCAAATCCGTAAACACAAAACGAAACTCAACCGTAAAGGACGCGGGAAAGAAGGTGGCGTCGGCGAGTACTTCAAGTCTTTAGAAGGACCTGATGATACACCGGCCGTCTACGATGAGGACGAGGCAGAACTCGAACTCGTGCGGACGAAACGCTTCACGTTGAAACCGATGGACACGGAAGAGGCGATTCTTCAAATGGATATGCTCGGTCACAGCTTCTTCGTCTTCTCTGACGCAGAAACGGGCAACACGAACGTCGTCTACCGTCGTAAAGATGGGAAGTACGGCTTGATCGAACCTGAATAATATACATGACACTACACGACCTCCCGGCTTCGGGGGGTCGTTTCCTTTTGCCTTTCCTTGAAAGGTGGCACCACTTCGGTTAAACTGTACATTAGGGAAAAAACATGCATTTTTTAGTGAGTGCAGAGGAGATATGAGTATGGCGAACTTTTTGAAAGAGTTATTTGCTCCACAGAAACGAATGTTGAAAAAAGCAGAGAAAGCGGCCGACTTGATCGAGTCGTTCGCCGAACCAATCAAAGCATTGTCCGACGAACAGCTTCAGGCGAAGACGGAAGAGTTCCGGGAACGTCTGGCGAAAGGCGAGACACTTGACGACCTCTTGCCGGAGGCGTTCGCGGTCTGTCGTGAGGCATCGGAGCGTGTGCTCGGGATGCGTCATTACCGTGTCCAGCTCATCGGGGGCTATGTGCTCCATAACGGCGACATCGCCGAAATGAAAACCGGTGAAGGGAAGACGCTCGTCGCGACACTTCCTGTCTACTTGAACGCGCTCACTGGCCGTGGCGTACACGTCGTAACGGTCAACGAATATTTGGCGAAACGAGATAAAGAACTCATGGAGCCGCTCTACTTCGCACTCGGTCTCTCGGTCGGCCTCAACGTGTCGAACATGGACCGTGTCGAGAAACAGGCGGCCTACAACTGTGATATCACGTACTCGACGAACAACGAGCTCGGGTTCGACTACCTCCGTGACAACATGGTCCTTTATAAGGAAGACCGTGTTCAACGCGAGCTCTACTACACGATTGTCGATGAAGTCGACTCGATCCTCGTCGATGAGGCGCGTACTCCGCTCATCATCTCAGGATCGGCTCAAAAGTCGACTGAACTCTACACGCGTGCGGATGCGTTCGTCCGTACGTTGAAAGAAGGAGACGATTATACGGTCGACGTGAAGACGAAATCGGTCCTCTTGACGGACCAAGGGGTCGACCTCGCCGAGAAGTTCTTCGGCATCGACAACCTGTTCGCAATCGAGCACGTCGCCGTCAACCACCACGTCGGGCTCGCCCTTCGTGCGAACGCGGTCATGCATCACGATATCGACTATATGGTACGTGAGGGGCAAGTCATGATCATCGACCAATTCACGGGTCGTGTCATGGACGGACGCCGCTACTCGGAAGGTCTTCACCAGGCGATCGAGGCGAAAGAAGGCGTCGAGATTCAACGCGAATCGATGACGCTCGCGACAATCACGTATCAGAACTACTTCCGGATGTACGAGAAGCTTGCCGGGATGACCGGTACGGCGAAGACAGAGGAAGAAGAGTTCCGTAACATCTACAACATGCAGGTCGTGACGATTCCGACGAACAAACCGATCCTTCGCGATGACAAGGCAGACCTCATCTTCAAATCGATGGAAGGCAAGTTCAAATCCGTCGTCGAAGAAATTTCGGCAGTCCACGCAACGGGACAACCGATCCTCGTCGGTACGGTCGCCGTCGAGACGTCTGAATACTTGAGCAAACTCTTGACGAAGAAGAAGATTCGTCACGATGTCTTGAACGCGAAGAACCACGCCCGTGAGGCGGAAATCATCGAGAATGCCGGTCAAAAAGGTTCCGTCACGATTGCGACGAACATGGCCGGTCGTGGTACCGACATCAAGCTCGGAGAAGGTGTCATCGACCTCGGTGGTCTTTACATCATCGGGACAGAGCGTCACGAGTCACGCCGAATCGATAACCAGCTCCGTGGTCGTGCGGGTCGTCAAGGGGACCCGGGTAAATCCCAGTTCTACTTGTCACTTGAAGACGAGCTCATGCGTCGCTTCGGAACGGATAGCCTCCAAAGCATGATGGAGCGTCTCGGGATGGATGACACGCAACCGATTGAGAGCCGCATGGTCTCGAAAGCGGTCGAGTCAGCGCAAAAACGTGTCGAAGGAAACAACTACGATGCGCGGAAGCAGCTTCTCGGTTACGACAACGTCATGGCCGACCAACGGAAGGTCATGTATAAGGACCGCTCGAGCATCCTCGAGAACGAGTCGGTCACGGATATCGTCCGTTCTATGATGGCGCAGACGGTCGAACTCGGTGTCGGACAATACACGCCGATCGAACTCGTACCGGAAGAATGGAACATCGACGAACTCGCGCACTGGGCCAACCAGACGCTCGCGCTCGAGAAGACGGTCGAAGGCAAAGACTTCTTCGGCAAAGAACGTGAAGAAATCATCGAACTCCTCATGGAGCGCGTGAACGAGCAGTATGAGGCGAAGCGTGAACTCGCGCCGCCCGAACGCTTCAACGAGTTCGAGAAGATCATCGTGCTCCGTGCCGTCGACTCGCACTGGATGTCCCATATCGACCATATGGATCAGTTACGTCAAGGGATTCACCTCCGCGCTTACGGACAGAACGACCCGCTTCGTGAGTACCAAGCGGAAGGGATCAACATGTTCGACGCGATGAATGCGGCAATCGCAGAAGAAGTGACAGGCTTCGTCCTTCGTGCCGAAGTCGGGGACAACCTCCGCCGCGAGAAAGTCGTCGAAGAGGAAGTCGCCGTCTCTGGCAAGAGCGATGCACCGGTCAAGAAGAAACCGGTCCGTCGTTCGAAAGAAGACAGCATCGGCCGGAACGACCCGTGCTGGTGCGGTTCTGGCAAGAAGTTCAAGAACTGTCACGGTAGACAACAGGCTTAATTATTGAAGAGGCGGGTCCGCTCGCCTCTTTCCTACGGAAAGGTGAATCACACTATGGAAATTTCAGATATTCGGAACGAACTAGAGGCGATGGCGAAACGCCTCGAGAATTACAGAGCGTCTCTCAACTTGACAGAGAAAGAGGCACGTATCGCCGAGCTCGAGAACGAGATGACGTATCCTGACTTCTGGGACAACCAGGAGAAGGCACAAAAAGTCATCGATGAGTCAAACGGACTCAAAGCGATGGTCGACAAGTATCAAGACCTCGCCAATCAACATGAGGACGGCGAAGTGACGCTCGAACTCATCAAGGAAGAGCCGGACGCCGAGATGCAAGAAGAGCTCGCGGAATCGATTCAAGCGCTCAAGAAGGAGTTTGATGACTTCGAACTCGAGATCCTCTTGAACGGACCATACGACGCGAACAACGCCATCCTCGAATTGCACCCAGGTGCGGGCGGTACCGAGTCACAGGACTGGGCATCGATGCTCCTTCGGATGTATCAACGTTTCGCTGACAAACAAGGCTGGAAAGTCGAGACGGTCGATTACCTCCCGGGTGAAGAGGCGGGCGTCAAGTCGGTCACGCTCCGCATCGTCGGTCATAACGCATACGGCTACTTGAAGGCAGAGAAAGGGATTCACCGCTTGGTCCGTATCTCGCCGTTTGATTCGTCAGGTCGTCGACACACGTCGTTCGTGTCATGTGACGTTATGCCGGAATTCGATGACGACATCGAGATCGAAGTACGGACAGAGGACCTCCGTATCGACACGTACCGTGCATCAGGTGCCGGCGGTCAGCACATCAACACGACGGACTCTGCCGTCCGGATCACGCACGTGCCGACGGGCGTCGTCGTTTCGTGTCAGACCGAGCGCTCACAGATCAAGAACCGTGAGTCGGCGATGAAGATGTTGAAAGCGAAATTGTACCAACGCGAACTCGACGAGCAGCAACGAAAACTCGACGAGATCCGTGGGGAAAAGACGGACATCGGTTGGGGTAGCCAAATCCGTTCGTATGTCTTCCACCCGTATTCGATGGTCAAAGACCACCGGACGAACTATGAAGTCGGGAACACGAGTGGCGTTATGGACGGCGACGTCATGCCGTTCATCGATGCCTACCTTCGTAAAACAAATATGTGATGCATGTGGCTCAAAGACACCTGTCTTTGGGCCATGTTGTGTGTAAAGGAGACTTTCTTTAATGAAGCAAATCGTCAAAGACTATCTGTATTTGTTGACCGGCTCAGTGTTCGTCGCCTCGGCCTTCAGCTTATTTCTGTTGCCAAACAATCTGGCATCAGGCGGGGTGAGCGGGATCTCGGTCATCACGTATGAGCTGTTCGGCATCTCGCCGGGGGCGTTCCAGCTCGTGGCTAACGTGTTACTTTTGATTATCGGTTGGGCCATCCTTGGACTCGGCTTCGGGGTGAAGTCGCTCGTCGGCTCCATCTTCTTACCGGGTGTCATTCTTTTCTATGAGGCGATCGATGCCGGTGCGGCCGTGGACGATACGCTCCTCGCGGCCATCTTCGGTGGTGTCGGCGTCGGGGTCGGACTCGGGCTCATCTTCCGGGGGCGCGCCTCGACAGGGGGGATGGACTTGATCGCGCAGGTCTTACATAAGTTCACGCACATCCCGCTCTATCTCTGTATCGCCATCCTCGATGGCATGGTCGTCTTGACCGCGGCCTTGACGTTCTCGTTCACGACCGGACTCTATGCACTCATCGCGTTATTCATCACGGTCAAGATGATCGACTTCGTCCAGCTCGGGTTCACACAGGACAAGATGGCTTACGTCATCTCGGAGAAGCGGGACTTTATCGTCCGGGCCGTCTTCGAGGAGCTTGACCGCGGAGCGACAGAGATCCAAGCGATCGGAGCGTATTCACGTCTCGACCGTCCGATGCTCATGATCGTCGTCCGTCAGAGCGAGGTGAGTCGATTGAAGGAAATCATCCGTCGGATCGACCCAGAGGCGTTCCTCGTCTTCAGTGAGGCACATGAGGTGCTCGGACAAGGGTTTACGTCTGATAAGCGTTACATCAACGTGCCGTAAGTTGTGGAATCTTTGTGTACTTTTCGTGAGATTAGGTTAGAAAACATACGTTAACGGCTATAATGGTAAATGTAGGTCATTTCTACAACTTAGGAGGGGAACGTGGTTATGAAAAAATGGATGATGGCCATCGGCCTCGGCGCCATGCTGACACTCGGCGCATGTGGCGGCGGTGAAGAAGAGGATACATCGAGCAACGGGGATTCGGGCTCGAACACGGCATCGGTTGACGCGGAAGCGGTATACGCACAAAACTGTGCGGCATGTCATGGTGCGAACCTTGAAGGAATGAGTGGTCCGTCACTCGAGCAAGTCGGTGCTCGTCTGTCGGCAGAAGAGATTGAAAACGTCATTCGAAACGGTCAAGGCGCGATGCCTGCGAACGTCATTGAAAAAGACGAAGAGATCACAGCGGTCGCCGCTTGGCTCGCTGAGAAAAAATAAGATTCGACAGCATGAGGTGGAACACACCTCATGCTTTTTTGTTTTGGGTGTTAAGGCTTGGGGAAATATTGTTAAGGTAACGTGAGACATAGTGGAAATGGAGTGATGACGATTGAAGACGAAACTGATTGACTGGCCGACTTTTATCGGCTCGTTTGTATTACTGTTAGGGGTGACGTTACCGCTCATCTTCTTCCCAGAGACCGGTAAAGCGTGGGTCGGTGCGGCGAACGAATACATGACCTCTAACTTCGGCATGTTGTACTTAGCAATGGGCTTAGGTGCGTTCGGATTTTTGATTTTCATTGCCTTCAGTAAGAATGGTCATATCAAATTAGGTCGTGAAGATGAAGAACCCGAATTTAGTTCATTCTCTTGGGCGGCGATGTTATTTGCTGCCGGCATCGGGTCCAGCATCCTCTATTGGTCCGTCATCGAATGGGTCTATTACTATGAAGGTCCGCCGTTCGGGCTGACACCGGAGTCACCGGAAGCGATTCAATGGTCGACAGCATATGGGATGTTCCACTGGGGACCGATCGCTTGGGCAATCTATACGTTACCGGCACTGCCGATCGCTTATTTCTTTTACGTCCGTAAGAAATCCGTCTTAAAGGTAAGTGAAGCGGTACGTCCCGTTATCGGAAAATGGGCAGATGGACCCCTCGGTAAATTGATTGATATCTTATTTATCTTTGGATTATTAGGTGGTGCCGGGACGACGCTCGCCCTCGGTACCCCGATGATTGCCGAAGGGGTCAACGAACTGACAGGGATTCCCGTCACGCTCGGGATGCAGGCCGTCATCATGTTGATTTGTACGGTCATCTTCGCCATCAGTTCTTACATTGGACTGAAGGGTGGCATCAAAGTACTCAGTGACTTGAACATCTGGCTCGCCCTTGGGATTTTGACGTTCGTGCTTATCTTTGGTCCGACTCGATTCATTATGGAGACGACGTTCAATGGAGTCGGAATCGTCATGGATAACTTTTTCCGGATGGCAACGTGGATGGAACCGTTCGGTGACTTCGGTGGCTTCACATCGACCGGGTTCCCGGAATCGTGGACGGTGTTCTATTGGGCATGGTGGCTTGTCTATGCACCATTCGTCGGATTGTTCGTCGCCCGTATCTCACGCGGTCGTACGATTCGGAATATGATCTTTGGGACGATGGTGTACGGAACGCTCGGATGCATCTTGTTCTTTGGGATTCTCGGAAACTACGGGCTCTACCTTCATCTAAGTGGGACGTTCGATGTTGTCGGGTACATGGCGGCGAATGGCCCGGCACCTACAATCATCGCCATCATCGGCCAATTGCCTTTCGGGAAAGTCGTCATCGGCGTCTTTACGCTTCTTGCCATTATCTTTTTGGCGACAACGTTCGATTCATCATCATACATCTTGGCATCGGTCACGCAAAAACATGTCGAGGATGAGCCGATTGTCTGGAACCGTCTCTTTTGGGCGTTCGCGCTTGCTATCATGCCGCTCACGCTCATGTTCCTCGGCGGACTAGAGACGCTCCAGACAGCGAGTATCGTCGGTGGATTCCCGCTTATCCTCATCATGTTCCTTCTTGCTTGGTCATTCGTCCGCGTATCGAGTCGGGATATCCGGGCTTCCGATGACTATGAATCCTCAACGATTCATATCAAGTATCGGAAACGGAAAAAGTCGCCGTTTGATGCATTGAAAGAAAAACCACACGATTAAATGTGGCGTATTGGTGAAGGGTGTTCCTTAGGGAGCACCCTTTTGAAGTGCGGTTTCAACATTCTCTGGGAGATTAAGAAAGTGAGGTTCTTCGCGACATTTTCACATCGAACTCAATCGAACTGAAACAATCCTGTAATGGTGTTTTAAAAGTCGGATTGATATAATTGTAGTCGCTTCAACATATGCCCTAGATGATTTTTTGACCAGGCTAACATAAAAAAGCGACACCTTGACAGAGGGAGCCGTTTCCTGTAAAAAAGACTCTAGGCGAAATATACAGTAACTAAAATAATCGATTCAAATTCGTCATAGATGCTTAAAAATAATTTAAAAAGGGTAGGGAATACGTTATGATCTCGATGCAAAAAGTCAGTAAAGTATATCCGAACGGCGTCGTCGCCATGGATGACCTCGATCTAGAGATTCGCGACGGCGAGTTCCTTTATGTCGTCGGGCCTTCCGGTGCCGGAAAGTCGACGTTCATGAAGATGATTTATCGTGAGGAGAAGCCGACAGCCGGTCAATTATTGATTGACGGACTCGATGTCGGGAAAATTAAAAACCGACACGTACCGAAGCTACGCCGTCAACTCGGCGTTATCTTCCAAGACTTCAAATTGTTGCCGTCACTTACGGTATATGAGAACGTAGCGTTCGCATTAGAAGTTGTAGGAGCGGACACGTCTTCGATTCGGAAACAAGTCATGGATGTGTTGAACCTTGTCGGATTGAAGAACAAGGCGCGCAACTATCCCGACGAACTATCAGGTGGAGAACAACAACGTGTCTCGATTGCTCGCGCAATCGTCAATAAGCCAAAATTGATCATCGCCGATGAGCCGACAGGGAACTTAGACCCGGAAACAGCATGGGGCATCATGGAAGTGTTTGAAGAGATTCACCGCCGCGGAGCGACAATCGTCATGGCGACACACAACCGTGACATCGTCGATAAGATTCGTCACCGCGTCATCGCGATTGAGAACGGGAAAGTCGTGCGCGATGAAGAGAAAGGAGCATATGGCTATGATATTTAAGACTGGATTGCGCCATTTGCGTGAAGGGTTCAAAGGAACACTTCGGAATGGATGGATGTCGTTCGCGGCGATTAGTGCCGTGACCATTACGTTGCTACTTGTCGGTGTATTCGCACTCGTCATGTTCAACATCAATGAAATTTCAGATAACGTCGAAAATGATGTCGAGATTCAAGTGTTCATCACTCGTACAGCGGATGAGAACTCGGTTGAGAAACTCGGGGAGAACATTGAACAGGTGCCGGGTGTCTCGACGGTCACGTTCAGTTCAAAAGAAGATGAGCTAGCGAAGTTCCAAGACCAGCTTGGCGATGATGCGGCTGCATACGGAACGGTTGAAAAAGACAACCCGCTCCACGCCCGCTATATCGTCAAAGCACAAGACCCGACAGAACTAGAGGAAGTGGCCAAATCGGTCGGTTCACTCGATAATGTGGACGATGTGAAATACGGAAAAGACTACATCGATAAAATGTTTGCCTTCTTCAACGGGATTCGCATCGGTGGACTCGCGTTGATTGTCGGTTTGACATTGATGGCGATGTTCTTGATCTCAAATACGATTAAAATGACAATCTTCTCGCGTCGCCGTGAGATTGAAATCATGCGACTCGTCGGAGCGAAAAACAGCTTTATCCGCTGGCCGTTCTTTATCGAAGGATTGCTCCTTGGAATGCTTGGGGCTCTCGTCCCGATTCTTGTCATTTATTTCGGATATGACGTTGCATATAGTGCTTTACAACCATCGCTTGATCAATTGAATAGTGATATATTTAAGTTGATTGATCCATCGACGCTAACAGTCCAAGTATCGCTTGTTTTACTTGCACTCGGTGCGTTCATCGGAATCTGGGGATCGACGACATCGCTCGGTCGTTTCTTGAAAATCTAACTTAAATAAGGAGGAGTTGGCGGATGAAACGTTCGCTTGCGCTAGGGTTGTGTGTATCGTTACTTGCCATGCCGGTCATGGCGACAGAGAAAGACACGTTGAAAGCTCGACAAGATCAACTGTCCAATGAGTTGGAGGAGTCGAAAAAAGCGCAGGCCGAGACGGATGCCGAACTCGAGATCACCGAGGCAGAGCGTGATGCCGTGAAGACGGAAATACACGTCGTCGACGACCGGTTGAATGAATTGAGCGAACAAATCGCCATTCAGCAGCATGAGGTCGATACAGCCCGGGCAGAACTCGAGTCGACCCGCCAACAACTTTCCGTTCAGGAAGAATACTTGGAAAGCCAGAAGGAACTCGTGAACGAGCGCCTTCGCGTTTTGCAAGTACATGAAGACACTTCCTATTTACAAGTCATTTTTGAGTCCCGTTCCTTCGGCGACTTCGTGACACGGGCTATGACGGCCCGCACGATCGCTGAACAGGACCGGGAGCTCATACATAATTATATGAGTGAGATGGAACGTTTGGAGTCGCTCGAGTCGACACAACGTACCCAGCTCTCTTTCATCAAGCAAAAAGAGCGCGAGCTCGTCATCACCAAGCAAGACCTTGACCGGACGGCCGAGAAGAAACGTGACCTGTTGGTTGAACTGAACGAACAAGTAGAGCAGCTCGAGCTCGAAAAGATGACGCGCAGTGAAGAGCAGGCGGTCATGGCTGAACAGAACCGCATCATCAGTGAACAACTAGAGGCGATTGCGACTGCCGAACGAGAAGCCGCAGAGGCGGCGGAACGTGCCAAACGTGAAGCTGAGGCGCGTGCCGCTGAAGAGCGAGCACAAGCAGAAGCGGAAGCCCGTGAGTCGGAGGTCGAGGAGGCACCAGAAGTGACCGCACCAACCGAAACACCGACGAATGTGTCCACGTCCACGGGATTCGTTCGTCCTGTGTCCGGTTATGTGTCTAGTCCGTTCGGTCCACGAGACAACCCGTTGACAGGTGTGCCGGAGATTCACAAGGGCATCGACCTCGTCAATGCGTCTGGAACACCAATCGTGTCAAGCGCACCAGGTGTCGTCATCAAGGCGGCACCGGCGACCGGATATGGAAATGTCGTCTTCGTTTCGCATGTCATCAACGGTGAGATTTGGACGACCGTCTATGCCCATTTAAATGCGATCACAGTCGGAGCCGGTCAACAAGTGGCGGCGGGACAGACGGTCGGAACGCTCGGCAATACCGGCTGGTCGACCGGTCCCCATCTTCATTTTGAGTTACACCGAGGAAAATGGGCACCGGGACAGCCGAACGCGATTGACCCAGCCCCGTATATTGGATACTGACAGAAGCGGACGCGTCCCAAATATGTGGAACGCGTCCGCTTTTCCTCTAGTTTTTGCTATACTAATGAAAAGACTTACAAAGAGAAATGAGGGACCAACCCGTGAAAAATTCAACCGCAGGACTACTCGCTGGCACAACGTTCGTGGCTGGGGCCGGTGCAGGCCTTGCGACGATGGCGTTTACAGACACATCGCTTCCCATTCAAACGAATGCGGAAGGCTGGGATAAAGTCGACCAAGTACGTAATTTGATTGAAGAACATTCGTTACAGGACATCTCAGAAGACGATTTATTGACCGGTGCGCTCGACGGGATGACCGCAGCGCTGAACGACCCGTATTCGGATTTCTTGGATGCGGAAGAAACGTCACAATTTACGGACTCGATTGAATCGAGTTTTGAAGGAATCGGCGCGACTTTGGAGAAGAAAGGAGAGGACATCCTAATTGTCGCTCCGATCAAAGGCGCTCCGGCTGAAGAGGGGGGACTTCGTCCTGGCGACATCATCACAGCGGTCGACGGGGAGTCGATCGAAGGGATGGATGTACAGGAAGCCGTCCAATTGATTCGAGGCGAAAAAGGGACGACCGTCACGTTGACGATTCGCCGTGGCAGTCAGACGGCGGATTATGAGATCACACGTGACACGATTCCAATCGAGACGGTCTTCTCTGAAGTGAAAGAGAAAGACGGTAAAAAGATTGGGTATCTCCAAGTCACCCAATTCTCAGAACCGACGGCTGATGAATTCCTCGAACAACTCGAGCAACTCGAGTCAGAAGAAATCGATAGCTTGATCATCGATGTTCGTGGAAATCCGGGAGGTCTCTTGCCTGCCGTCATCGAGATGTCGGAAGGGTTCGTCCCGACCTCAAAACCGGTCGTCCAAATCGAGAATGCGGACGGTGACCGTGATGCACAAAACGGTCGCGCTCGTGAAGCGAAACCGTATGACCTGTTTGTCTTGACGGATGAGGGTTCTGCCTCGGCATCTGAGATTTTGACTGGTGCGATGAAAGAAGGAGCAGGCGCGACCATCATCGGGACGAAGACGTTCGGAAAAGGTGTCGTCCAGACGGCGTTCGACTTAGAGGACGGCAGTAACTTGAAATTGACGACGAGCAAGTGGCTCACACCGGACGGAAATTGGATTAACAAGAAGGGCATCGAGCCGGACATTGAAGTGGAGCAACCGGACTTCTTCAACGTGACCCGTGTCCTGACAGAAGAAGAGTCGCTCCAAGTCGGAGATTACGGTGACGCCGTCTCGAACTTGCATAAAATTTTAACTGGAATCGGCTATGAGCCAGGCGGTCAGCCGGGATATTACGGGGACACGATGGCGAACGCCGTGAAAGCATTCCAGACAGACAATGGTCTCGAGGCTTCTGGAACTGTCGATGAAGAGACAGCCTCTGCACTCGAAGCGAAGTTGCTCGAAGCGATTCAAGATGAGGCGAATGACGCCCAATTGAATCGTGCGCTTGAAGAAGCCGCAAAATAACGTTGTATGAAAGAAAGGGTTGGACCGCGTGGAAGTTGTACGAATGGGTGTTACGGCTTTATTGACGTTGTTAGGTAGTCCGCTGTTTTGGGTGACACTTGTCGCCCTTACATACATATCGCTGACACGGGTCAAGCGAGAACGGGCCATGTTCCGTTCGAGACGTCGCTCACCGAAGTCGGAATGGAGACATTTCATCTGGCCGAGTCTTCTGTTAGCGGTCCTCTCATCGGCCGTGACGATTTTACTCGAGACGACCATCACGTTTGAGTGGGCCGTCTCGTTCACGATTCTCTATACGCTCGTCGTCTTGACGATGCATCCGCGATTCTTTAATCCGGTGCTGCCTCTTCTCGTGTTGTTTGGGGTCGTCTTGTTACGCGATGTTGTCGCATATGGGGTGCTTCGTGATTGGGTAGCAGCACTCGCTCAGGTCGATTGGACGGTCTATGCGCTCACATTCGGCCTCGTCACCCTTGCTGAAGCGATTCTCTTGCGCTGGAACGGACCAAAAGAGACATCCCCGACCTTGATCTTGTCGAAACGGGGGCAGTTTATCGGAGGGCATGTCGTCAAACGGATTTGGTTTTTCCCGCTCGTCGTCTTCGTGCCACCGATGTTCGGTCTCGACTGGCCGATGGTGCCCATCATTCTTCCGATTCCCATCGGGGTCAGTTTATTGTCGACCGGCGCCCTACCAGGAACGCTTCTCGCACGACTGAGCAATTATCGTGCCGTACTCGCTTTGATCGCTCTCGGTCTATTCGGCCTCTCATATGCGTTTGAGATTCCATATGTCGACTATGTAGTATTGACGCTATTCGTCCTCTATGAGCTCGGCTTACAATGGATCAAACGCGAGAATCGGGGAACGACACCCGTCTTCATCAACGGAAACCGTGGGGCGGTCATCGTCGACACGCTACCGAACTCGCCTGGAGAGGCGATGCAGCTCATCCCGGGTGAATCGATCTATAAAGTCAACGGGACGGTCATCACCGGAGGGCACAGTTTTTATGAGGCGCTCCAGCAACATAAGCCATACATCAAGCTGGAAGTGTTGAATCTGAACGGAGACATCCGATTCGTTCAACGGGCGATGTATGAGACCGATCCACATGAGCTCGGGATTTTGTTCGTCGGGGAACCAACGAGCCCGAGAGTTCGCTTACGTAAACTGTAAGAGTATCCGTCATGGGTACTCTTTTTTGCATACAAAAAGGGCACCTGCAAGGATGCCCTTTCGTCTTATACATCAAGTTTTGAAGGTTTGAATGCCATTGTGGCTTCGACAGCGTGTTGCCATCCTTTGTATAGGGCTTCACGGTGAGACTCGTCCATGTTCGGATCGAACTTCTTATCGAGTTTCCACTGGTCTTTGACTTCGGCTTGGTCTTTCCAGAATCCAACGGCGAGACCCGCCAAGTAGGCGGCACCGAGTGCAGTCGTTTCACTCACTTCAGGACGTTCGACCGGGACGTTGAGAATGTCCGATTGGAACTGCATGAGGAAGTTGTTGCTGACGGCTCCACCATCGACGCGGAGCGTCTTCAAGTTGATGCCTGAGTCATTTTCCATCGACGTGAGGACGTCACGTGTCTGGTAAGCGAGTGACTCGATTGTCGCCCGGACCATCTGTTCTTTCTCTGTCCCACGCGTGAGACCGAAGATGGCACCACGGACGTCAGAGTTCCAGTACGGGGCACCGAGACCGACGAAGGCAGGAACGACGTAGACACCGTCAGTTGATTCGATCCGTGTCGCATACTGTTCCGAGTCTTTCGCTGATTTCAACATTCGTAATCCGTCACGGAGCCACTGGATTGCAGAACCGGCGACGAAGATCGAACCTTCGAGCGCGTATTCTACTTTCCCGTTATAGCCCCAAGCGATTGTCGTCAAGAGACCGTGATCAGATTTGACGGCTTCTTCTCCCGTGTTCATGAGCATGAAACAACCTGTTCCATACGTGTTTTTCGCCTCACCTTTTTCGAAGCAAGTTTGTCCGAACAAGGCGGCCTGTTGGTCACCTGCAGCTCCGGCAATCGGGACTTCGAATCCGAAGAAGTGGTATGGAATCGTGTTCGCATAGACTTCACTTGACGGTTTGACTTCAGGAAGCATTGATTTTGGCACTGTCAAGATGTCGAGTAACTCGTCATCCCACTTCTGCTCGTAGATGTTGTACATGAGTGTACGCGATGCGTTCGAATAATCGGTTACGTGTGCTTTTCCACCAGAGAGTTTCCAGATGAGCCACGTGTCGATTGTCCCGAAGAGGAGTTCGCCGTTCTCAGCTTTTTCACGTGCACCCTCGACGTTGTCAAGAATCCATTTGACTTTCGTTCCTGAGAAGTAGGCATCGATGAGGAGACCTGTTTTGTCGCGGACCATATCGGAATGACCGGCTGCTTTCAGCTCTTCACAGATGTCGGCGGTTTGACGGGATTGCCAGACGACGGCGTTATAGACAGGGCGTCCTGTTTCCTTCTCCCAAAC
Organism: Exiguobacterium sp. s75; assembly: GCF_018617145.1. Lineage (GTDB taxonomy): Bacteria > Bacillota > Bacilli > Exiguobacteriales > Exiguobacteriaceae > Exiguobacterium > Exiguobacterium profundum. The sequence goes on along the minus strand of NZ_JACSJQ010000001.1, from coordinate 1,416,781 downwards.
GACAGCTGTTTCACGTTGGTTCGTGATCCCGATTCCGGCAATCTCATTCGGGTCGATATCAGCAGAACCGAACGCTTCCGCCATAACGGCGAGGACAGACCCCCAAATCTCATTGGCGTTGTGCTCGACCCAGCCTGGTTTCGGGAAGTATTGTTTGAATTCGCGCTGTGCGACTGTGACAATTTTTCCATCATGATCAAAGATGATTGCTCGTGAACTTGTCGTTCCTTGGTCCAATGCTAAAATATAACGTTTTTCTTTCGCCATATGTGATTTCCTCCTTCAAAATTATGTGTTAAGGGACGAGAATACCGTAGATGAGTGCGGCAATAATCGCACCGATAATCGGACCGACGACCGGGATCCATGAATAACCCCAATCTGAAGATCCTTTTCCTTTAATTGGAAGGAATGCGTGTGCGATACGTGGCCCAAGGTCACGTGCCGGGTTGATCGCATATCCCGTCGTACCACCGAGCGAAAGACCAATCGATACAATCAAGAAACCAACGATGAGTGGATTGAGTCCGTCTGCGAATGTGTTTGCCCCGAATGACAACAATGCAAAGACAAGGACGAATGTTCCGATAATCTCACCAATCAAGTTGTACGGCGTGCTTCGAATACCTGGAGCTGTCGAGAACGTCGCCAGTTTTAAACCAGGATCGTCTGTCGCATCATAGTGCGGCTTGTAGTGGACATAAACCAAACATGCCCCGATGATGGCTCCAATAAACTGAGCGAGGATATAAAGTGGGACATCAGCCCATGGGAATTCGCCTGCTGTCGCGAGACCAATCGTGACGGCAGGGTTGATGTGAGCGCCTCCGTAAATTCCGGCTGCGTAGACCCCGACCATAACGGCAAGACCCCAACCCATTGTGATGACAATCCAGCCAGAGTTTTCCGCTTTGGAATGGCGGAGGACGACGCCGGCGACGACACCGTTACCGAGCAGAATCAATAGCATCGTACCAATAATTTCACTGACAAATGCTGACATGTGATACTCCCCTTTCTCCCTTATGCAATTTGACTTACCACTTCATTATATGCCCAAAATGTAAGCGTTTTAAAACAGTGTTTTTTAAAAATCCTACTTTTTTCCTACAAATGTTCACATTTACAGCTGTAAACTTCGCAAAAGAATTAAGAAGCAGAGCGAAACGTTCACGAAGTGGATGGTTTTTTCGGATATTTCAAGCATTCCAATTTACTAGGGACATAGTCCAATCTGAAAAGTGCAATGCTTTATGCCACAAAAGTGATTCTGTTGAAATCTTGATGTGATGATTTGGATGGAACAAGATGTTTCTTTTGAGACAGTAAAGGAAAAAGAAATGAACAATGGATTGAATGAAAAAAAGAAATAAAATGAATTAACCTACAAACTAATAAGCGAATATTTGTTCGTGTCTATGGTATAATCAAGACACTTATGAAATGAGAAGGTGAGGAGTATCTTATGGAATCGATTCCGTTTGCATTACAATCTGAATTTCAACCAGGAGGCGACCAGCCTGAAGCGATTCGACAGCTTGTCGAAGGTGTAAATCGAGGTGACCGGTATCAGACGCTCCTCGGTGCAACGGGTACGGGTAAAACGTTTACCGTTTCGAACGTCATTCAAGAAGTAAAGAAGCCGACACTCGTCCTCGCCCATAACAAGACGCTCGCCGGTCAGCTCTACTCGGAGTTCAAAGAGTTCTTCCCGAACAACGCGGTCGAGTACTTCGTCAGTTACTATGACTACTATCAACCGGAAGCGTACGTGCCGTCGACGGATACGTTCATTGAGAAGGATGCTTCAATCAATGATGAAATCGATAAGCTGCGTCACTCGGCGACGTCGGCTCTCTTTGAGCGCGATGACGTCATCATCGTCGCATCTGTCTCCTGTATTTATGGTCTCGGTAACCCGGAAGAATATCGGAGCCTCGTCTTGAGCCTTCGCGTCGGGAAAGAGATGGGACGTGACGAGATGTTACGTAAACTCATCGACATTCAATATGAACGAAACGATATCGATTTTCAGCGTGGACGTTTCCGTGTCCGCGGGGACGTCGTCGAGATCTTCCCAGCATCGCGTGACGAACACTGCATGCGCATCGAGTTCTTCGGAGACGAGATCGACCGTATCCGTGAGATGGATCCGTTGACGGGTGAAATCATCGCAGACCGTGATCACGTCGCCATCTTCCCGGCATCCCACTTCGTCACACGCGACGAAAAATTGCAAAAGGCAATCGTCAACATCGAAGCGGAACTTGAGGAACAACTTGAGAAGTTCCGCGAAGAAGGGAAGCTCCTAGAAGCGCAACGACTCGAGCAACGAACGCATTACGATTTGGAAATGATGCGTGAGATGGGGTATTGTTCAGGAATCGAGAACTATTCGCGCCACTTGAACTTGATGCCAGAAGGCTCGACTCCGTATACGCTACTCGATTACTTCCCAGAAGACTTCTTACTCGTCGCCGATGAGTCGCACGTGACGCTCCCGCAAGTACGCGGGATGTACAACGGGGATCAGGCACGGAAACAAGTGCTCGTCGATCACGGCTTCCGTCTCCCTTCGGCGAAGGATAACCGTCCGCTCAAGTTCGATGAGTTCGAGAAGAAAGTCTCACAAGCAATTTTCATCTCGGCGACACCAGGTCCGTACGAACTCGAACATACGCCGAACATGATTGAGCAGATCATCCGTCCGACCGGGTTACTTGATCCGACAATCGAGATTCATCCGATCAAAGGTCAGATTGACTACTTGATGGATCAGATTCGCGAACGCATCAAGCGCGACGAGCGCGTGCTCGTGACGACGCTCACGAAGAAGATGGCAGAGGACCTATCCGATTACTTACGCGAAGCGGGAATCAAGGTCAACTATATGCACTCTGAGATCAAGACGCTCGAGCGAATCGAAATCATTCGTGACCTTCGGCTCGGGAAGTATGACGTGCTCGTCGGGATCAACTTGTTGCGGGAGGGTCTCGATATTCCAGAGGTCAGTCTCGTGACGATCCTCGATGCGGACAAGGAAGGGTTCCTTCGTTCGGATCGCTCGCTCATCCAGACGATTGGTCGAGCGGCGCGTAATGCGAACGGACACGTCATCCTGTTCGCGGACAAGGTGACCGACTCGATGGCGCGGGCCATCGAAGAGACGGATCGTCGTCGGTCGATTCAACAGGCTTATAATGAAGAACATGGCATCATCCCGCAGACGATTCGAAAGGACGTCCGAGGGGTCATTCGGGCGACGGTCGAGGCGGAAGAGGAAGCACTCGAATCGCTCAGTACGATGAAGCCGGCCGAACGCGAGGCGGCGATTGCCAAGTTGGAAGAAGAAATGAAGCAAGCGGCGCGCGACCTCCAGTTCGAACGTGCGGCCGAATTGCGTGACTTAATCTTGGAGTTGAAGGTAGGGAATTAAATGGCTGAAAAGAAAAATGCGATTGTCATCAAAGGGGCACGCGTCAACAACTTAAAAAATATTGACATCGATATCCCACGTGACCAGCTCGTCGTCTTGACGGGCTTGTCCGGCTCCGGGAAATCGTCACTTGCGTTCGATACGATCTATGCGGAAGGACAGCGTCGTTACGTCGAGAGCTTATCCGCATATGCCCGACAGTTCCTCGGACAGATGGATAAGCCAGACGTCGATACGATTGAAGGGCTCAGTCCGGCCATCTCGATTGACCAGAAGACGACGAGTCGTAACCCACGGTCGACGGTCGGGACGGTGACCGAGATTTATGATTACCTTCGTCTATTGTTCGCACGAATCGGGAAGCCGGTCTGTCCGAACCACGGCATCGAGATCTCGAGTCAAACGATCTCACAGATGGTCGACCAGGTGATGGAATTGCCGGAACGGACGCGACTCCAAATTCTTGCGCCAATCGTATCGGGTCGAAAAGGGACGCACGTGAAAGTATTCGACTCCTTGAAAAAAGAAGGATTTGTTCGTGTCCGTGTCAATGGTGAAACAATTGAATTGACGGATGAGATCGAGCTCGATAAAAACAAGAAGCATTCGATTGAAGTCGTCGTCGACCGCCTCGTGGTCCGACCTGACGTCGAAGGGCGCCTCGCCGACTCACTCGAGACGGCATTACGTCTTGCGGACGGCCGTGTCATTATCGATAAGATGGATGGCACCGAGCTTCTCTTCAGTGAGCATCACGCCTGTCCGATCTGCGGGTTCTCCATCGGCGAACTCGAACCTCGGATGTTCTCATTCAACTCGCCATTCGGTGCATGTCCGACGTGTGATGGTCTTGGGACGAAACTAGACGTCGACCCAGAACTCGTCATCCCGGACCCGTCGAAGACGTTGAAGGAGGGGGCGATTGCCGCATGGCAACCGACAAGTTCCCAGTACTATCCACAACTTTTGGCTGCGATGTGCCAGCATTTCAACATCGACATGGACGTGCCGTTCGAGCGCCTATCAAAACGTGATCAGGACCTCGTCTTGAACGGATCTTCGGAGGAATCGTTCCTCTTCCGCTACGAGAACGACTTCGGTCAAGTGCGGACGAATACCATTTTCTTTGAAGGGGTGCTCCGTAACATCGAGCGCCGTTACCGGGAGACAACATCCGACTATATCCGTGAGCAGATGGAAATGTACATGGCGACACATGCGTGTCCGACATGTCACGGCTATCGCTTGAAAGAAGAGTCGCTCGCCGTCAAGATCACGGGTCAGCACGTCGGGCAAGTGACGGAGAAATCGGTCGTGAACGCACTCGCGTTCTTTGAAGGACTCAACGAGCAGTTGAGCGAGAAAGAGATCGCCATCGCCCGTCTCATCATCCAAGAGATTCGGGAACGACTCAGTTTTTTGAATAACGTCGGTCTCGACTACTTGACGCTCTCTCGTGCCGCTGGAACACTCTCGGGTGGGGAGGCGCAGCGGATTCGTCTCGCGACACAAATTGGGTCTCGTCTCACGGGTGTTTTGTATGTCCTTGACGAACCATCCATCGGTCTTCATCAACGTGATAACGATCGGTTGATTTCGACCCTCAAACAGATGCGGGACATCGGCAACACGCTCATCGTCGTCGAGCATGACGAGGACACGATGATGGAAGCCGACTACTTGATCGATATCGGACCAGGCGCAGGAGAACATGGCGGACAGGTCATTGCGGCCGGGACGCCGAAACAACTGATGAAAAATAAAAACTCGCTCACCGGTCAATATCTTGCTGGGAAGAAGTTCATCCCACTTCCGGCTGAACGGAAGATGCCAGACGAACGTTTCTTAAAGATCGTCAAAGCAGAAGAGAACAACCTAAAAGACGTCGACGTTTCCATTCCACTCGGGATGTTCGTTGCCGTAACAGGGGTCTCGGGATCGGGTAAATCGACCCTCATCAATGAGATTCTCTATAAATCGCTCGCGCACAATATGAACCGGGCCAAAGCGAAGCCAGGCAAGCACAAGAAGATTGAAGGACTTGAGCATATCGATAAGGTCATCGATATCGACCAATCCCCGATCGGACGGACCCCTCGTTCGAACCCGGCCACGTATACGGGTGTCTTTGATGATATTCGTGACGTCTTCGCCTCGACGAATGAAGCGAAGATGCGCGGCTACAAGAAGGGACGTTTCAGTTTCAACGTTAAAGGCGGGCGCTGTGAAGCATGTCGTGGGGATGGGATCATCAAAATCGAGATGCACTTCCTTCCTGACGTCTACGTTCCGTGTGAGGTCTGTCACGGGAAACGCTATAATCGTGAAACGCTCGAAGTGAAGTACAAAGGGAAGACGATCGCAGACGTCCTTGATATGACGATTGAGGAAGGACTCGAATTCTTTGACAAGATTCCGAAAATCAAGCGGAAGATTCAAACGATTTATGACGTCGGTCTTGGCTATATGAAACTCGGTCAGCCAGCGACGGAACTTTCGGGTGGGGAAGCCCAGCGTGTCAAACTCGCTTCGGAACTTCATAAACGGTCGACCGGGAAAACGATTTATATTCTGGACGAACCGACGACCGGTCTTCACGTCGACGACATCGCGCGCTTGTTGAAAGTGTTGCAACGTCTTGTCGAGAACGGGGACACGGTGCTTGTCATCGAGCATAACCTCGATGTCATCAAGTCGGCCGATTATTTGATTGACCTCGGACCAGAGGGTGGAGATGGTGGCGGACTCATCGTCGCAACGGGGACACCAGAAGAAGTCGCGGAAGTGTCAGGCTCGTATACCGGTAAGTATTTGAAGCCGGTTCTCGAACGAGATGCAGCCCGAGTGAAACCGAAAGCAGGAAAAAAGAAATAAGTATAGAAATGGTGAGAAACGGGAAGGTAATTGACGTGCAACCAAATTGAAGGGGGAAAACGAACGTGAAACAAGAAATGCGTGAACTGATTCTCCAGCAAGTGAAGGAAGGCAAGATGACGATCGAGGAGGCGATGACGCAACTCGAACGTCTCGAGCGACTTGAACCGGAACAGGTTCAAACGCTTGAAGAGCGACAGGATACAGAAAAGGTCGATGCCTATTCGGTTGAATCGCTCACAACGAAACTGACATCGGCAGTGGAAGGGCTCGTGACGAAACTTCGCGACAGCGACTTTTCATTCAGCTCGAACTTTGGTCCGGAAGTGACGTATTCGAAGTCGTTCCCGTTCACAGGTAGCGATATCTCGCTCGACCTGTTCAACGCGTCGGCGACAATTGTTTCGTCTGATGCCGAAGATTGTGAACTGATTGTCACGGGTCGTCCGCTCCGCCAACAAGACGCGGATAAGGCGCTCGAACAGTTACAGTCTGCGGTTAAGCACTCTGTCATCGGGGATCGTCTCGTCGTTTCGCTCCGTGATAAACTCGTCCGGGCCCACGTGGAACTGTACGTCCCGCACCACCATTTCAACCATCTTCTTGTTCAAACGTTGAACGGTGAAGTCCGGGCCGATGGTCTCGATGTCGAGAACGTTCGTGTGCAAACCGCAAACGGGCGTGTCGTGCTCCATGACGTGCATGCATCCGAACTATTACTGAACACTGGGAATGGGACGGTCGAGGTCGAAGGTGTCGAAGCGGAACTCGTTCACGTTCGGACCGGAAACGGTGCCGTCATCGTCGGTGGGAAGTACGATAAAGCCTCCCTCAAGACCGGGAACGGAAACATCCGCGCGGAACTGGCGACAGCTCGTCCTGCGAAGTTTGAACTCGCGTCACTCGCCGGAAACATTCGACTCGTGTTACCACATGGCGTCGAGGTCGAAGGGGAGCTCGAGACGAACTTCGGTGGTCTGCACTGCTTGCTCGATGAGCTCGAAATCATCCGTGACCGTAAGGACGTCGCACAGCGTCGTCTGGAATTCTTGTCGGGTCGTGGTCAAACCCCTCGCATCGAAGTCGAGGCGGGGACGCGTACCGGTACGATCGATTTGGAGCACGGTTCGGTCTATACGCCATCCACATTCCTTGATGAGGATAAAGTAGAACCGGCTGACCCGGTCGATCCCGTCGACCCGGGCGATTTGAACAATCCGTTCCATCAACAATAAGCAAATCCCGAAGGCTGAGCCTTCGGGATTTTTTGATTATAGATTCATTTCGTACTCCATCTGTTGCCAATCCATCATCTGCGTATCAAACAAAGTGAAGGCGCTGATAGCGAACACGATGAAGAGGACCGGTCCGGCAATCAAGAGAATGATTCCAAGAAGGCGCATCGACTTCGAGCGATTCCAATAGAAGATGATGGCGACAATCATGGAGATGAGCGCTCCGGACAAGAAGAATCCGATGATGTTCAAGATGAACAAGAGCAAGATCGTCTCGTTTTTCGTTGCGGCATATTCTTTCCACATATCGATCAATGATTTGATGATGTAAACGAGTGACCCAATTCCAATCACTAGCGCAAATAAGATGACAATTCCGAATAAACCTCCCATTATTCCACCTCCTAGTAAGCCTATACCCTACATACGAACGGCGTAATAGGATGGTTTCAACAATTTTTTGACACGTTCTTCATCACTTCCCTAGCCCGTCTTAGAAAGAGCTATGATACAATAATGAGCGTGAAAGGGGCAGATACTCATGCAAAATATCGTACGTACCGCTCAAGTTGTTGAGCGTTTTAAACTTCAAATCATTGCGGGAGAGGAAGGACTTCATCGTCCGGTCGCCACACCCGACCTGAGTCGACCGGGTCTCGTCCTTGCCGGCTATTATACGCACTATGCCAAAAACCGCCTGCAAGTGCTTGGGAAGACGGAGTTGACATTCTACGCGAGCCTCTCGGAAGAGAAGCGTCGTGAGCGCGCTAAAATCTTGTGTACGAAACAGACGCCAGGAATTTTAATCACGCGTGGCTTTGATATTCCAAAAGAAATCGAAGAAGAAGCGGAAGCGGCAAACGTCCCGCTCATGCGGACGAATGCGGTGACGACCTCAATCGAATCACAAATCACGAACTTCCTAGAGATGGAACTCGCACCGATGACAGCGATGCACGGCGTGCTCGTTGACATTTACGGTGTCGGTGTCCTCATCAAGGGCCAGAGTGGTGTCGGGAAATCTGAGACGGCACTTGAACTCGTCAAACGGGGGCACCGCCTCGTCGCCGATGATTCAGTCGAGATTCGTCAAACGGGGGACCATCTCCTCGTCGGATCAGCACCGAAGCTCATTCGTCACCTGCTCGAGATTCGTGGGATTGGCATCATCGACGTCATGACGTTGTTCGGTGCGGGTGCGGTTCGGTCGCATAAAAAGATCAGTCTCATCGTCAACTTGGAGAACTGGGACGCGGGCAAAGTATACGACCGTGTCGGACTCGACCACAATACGATGAAAATCATCGACAGTGAAGTTCCTCTCTTGACCATCCCCGTTCGACCTGGTCGAAACTTGGCAGTCATCATCGAGGTCGCAGCGATGAACTATCGTCTGCAAAATATGGGAATCAATACGGCTGAAGAGTTCGCAGAACGTCTCGCGAACGCGATTCAGGATACTGAAGGAGACTTGTGAGCATGGTAGAACCGACATTTGATCGTGTGGCGTTTGAGATTGGCTCTTTGCCAATCTATTGGTACGGCATGATTATCGCCTTTGGGGCGATGCTTGGTCTCGTCCTCGCCTTATACGAAGCAAAACGTATCAATTATGATTCAGAACGACTCGTGGATGTCGTCATCTGGTCGATTCCGATCAGCATCGTCTTCGCGCGCATTTATTACGTGACGTTCCAATGGGATTATTATTCAGAGAACCTCGGACAAATCATCGACATTCGTCAAGGTGGGATTGCCATTCATGGAGCCATCTTCGGTGCTCTCCTTGTCGTCATCGTCTATTGTATGCGAAAGTCGATGTCGTTCTGGAAAGTGACGGACATCTTGGCGCCATCGCTTCTTCTTGGACAAGCCATTGGGCGTTGGGGAAACTTTATGAACCAAGAGGCACATGGTGGCGAGACGACGCGTAGTTTCTTGCAAGATACGCTCATGCTACCAGACTGGATCGTCAATCAGATGTACATTGATGGGACTTATTATATCCCGACCTTCTTATATGAAAGTGTATGGAATATCATCGGGGTCATCCTTCTCGTCGCGTGGCGCATGATTGGCAATCCACGACGTGGTTATATCTTCTTGTCGTACCTCATCTGGTACTCAATCGGTCGCTACAATATCGAGGGACTTCGTACGGACAGTCTCATGTCAGGAGATTTGCGTGCGGCCCAAATGGTGTCGATCGCCTTGATCTTATTCGGTATCGTCATGATGATCCTTCGCCGCAACGCGAAACGGTACAACGACCCATCAGAGAAAGGATTGTTTGATTAATGGATACGCTCTTATTTGATTTAGACGGTACATTACTCGATACGAACCCGCTCATTATCGCGAGTTTCCGCCATACGTTCGACTACTACTTCCCAGAGCAAACGTATCGGGATGAAGACATTTATCGATTCATCGGACCAACGCTCGAAAAGTCGTTCCGTGAACTCAACGAGCCGGAATGGAAAGAGATGCAAGCCTTCTATCGGAGCTTCAACATCGCCATGCATGACCAACTCGTCGCGGAGTATCCAGGGGTCATCAAAGGGCTATACCGCCTCCATGAGAAAGGATACAAGATGGGCGTCGTCACGTCGAAAGGTCGTCCGGTCGTCGAGCGCGGGCTTCGATTGTTCAACATCGACCACTTGTTTGATGTCGTCGTGACGGCGGATGACGTCGAGAACGAAAAACCTCACGCCGAACCGGTCGAACGTGCGCTCAAGGCGCTCGGTTCGTCACCAGAACGCGCCGTCATGGTCGGAGACAACGACACGGATATCTTCAGCGGGAAAAATGCCGGAACGAAGACGGTCGCTGTAGGCTGGGCCCTCAAAGGGCGTCCATTCCTCGAATCGCTCGAACCGGACGTCATCATCGACTCGATGGAACATTTCGAGGCGTGGCTAGACGAGGTCAGTATTCATGCGTAAGACGACACGATATCACATCGAGGGACCGAATCCGCTTTGGCAAATGTATCAGACGATTCGCTTTCTGCGTGTCTTCAAAAACACGACGGTCGTTCTGGTCGGTCGTTACTTTCCGTCGGTGAAGGCAAAGCGTTGGCTTTACCAGACGTTCCTCGGGATGAATATCGGAGAATATAGTGCCCTTGCTCTCATGGTCACACCGGACGTCATGTTCCCGGAACGTATCACGATTGGTCGCAATACGGTCATCGGATTCAATTCGACGATTCTCTGTCATGAGTATCTCGTAGACGAGTATCGGATCGGGGACGTCATCATCGGTGATGGCGTATTAATCGGTGCGAACGTTACCATCCTGCCAGGGGTAACCATCGGGGACGGTGCCGTCATCGGCGCGGGCGCGGTGGTGCACCGTGACGTCTTACCAGGAGAGCGGGTCATCGGTTCAAAGCTTCAATCGTTGACACATATTTGACACAATTTTTCGCAAAATGTTTTCATGAGCATTTTGTTCGTACAGAATCAATAATACTTGAGCGGTATCACTTTTTTTTAAAGAGATGCCGCTTTTTCATGGATAAATGTACAGAAATGAAGCCATCATATTTTCGTTCAAAAACAATTTTTGAACCTAGTAAAAAATATTCATTATAGAGGGAATATAGTCGCAATTTTTTTTAACTTTTTCAGTTGCCCTCGTTGTTCGAGTGCGGTATTCTTATCCCTGCAACTAAAAAAGATTTAGAGATGATGTGGAGGATTTAGAATATGGAAGCGAACTATGAAGCAGTAATGACGCTACCCGAACCAGAATCTCCGCTCGCTGCGGAGCTCCACTACTATAGAGGTCGTCGTGCGTTACGTGAAGGTCGCCTGGATGAAGCGACTTTTTTCATGGCTGAAGCGACAGCGGCAGCCACGCATCGCGTCGACTATCATAAACAGTACGCAGAACTGTTATTTGAAGTAGGGGAGGTCTACCACGCCAATGACGTGTGGAAACGAGTATTAGAGCTCGATGAGACCGCAACAGAGGCACTGTATCACTTAGCAAGCAACTGTGCCTATGTCTCTCAATATGAGGAAGCGGCGCACTATGCATCCGAATATCTCGCCCGTGACACAAAAGGTCACTTCACGGAAGCTGTGCAATCCCTTCTTGAACTGATCGAACTCGAACAAGAGCTCGAGGACGAGGAAGAAGACGAATTGATCACGTGGCATACGGAAGCGCAGCGTCAAATCGATAAAGGACGATTGTTTGCGGCAAAGGCGACACTCGAGCGTCTCATCGGTCAATATCCATCGTTTTGGCCAGCATACAACAATCTGTCGGTCGTCAATTTTTACCTTGGTGATGACCAAGCGGCATTCCGGACGCTCGAATACGTGCTCGACCAAAATCCTGGCAACTTGCATGCAATCTTGAACACGATTCTCTTGCTCCATGAAGCGGGTCAATCGGAAGTGGCCCTTCAGTTGTCGACACCGCTTACACGTGTCCGTCCACTCCAATTTGACTTACGTTATAAATTGGCGACGACACTCGCGCTTGTCGGACATTACGACCGTGCATATGAAGAACTGCGTCTATTGAAAGACCGCGGATTCCGTGGGGACCCACTGTTTGGGCATTGGCTCAGCGTGTCTGCCTATAAGACAGGACGACTTGAAGAGGCAGCCACCTACTTGAACAATGAAGAGATGAAACAGTTTGAAGAGAAACAAAGCTTCGACATTCGAGAAAACCTCGAATTTCGTTCGGCGCTCGTCCAAGGATTGCGTCAAGAGAGCGACTTGGCTCGAATCGAGATTATCCGAATCATCGCCAACTTAAAAGATGACGAAGCGTTCGAAGCGCTTGCGCTCACGAATGCGGTGACGGAAAACGGGACGGTCCGTGCGTTCGCAGAGATGTGTCGTGCCGACCTTTGTCAGCAACCGTTCAAAGGAGACGTCCGGATCAAGCGTGCGTTTGATGCGCTCGTCTTGGCTGAAGCACATGTATCAGAAGCGGAACGGATGAGCCTAGAGGGCGACTTCTATGAACGTTTCGCGACGCTTCTGTTGTCTGATGAATCATTCATGGACGTAACGGCATCGGCCGTTGCGCTCGTCTGGATGTTTTATACGAAACGGGACGCATTGATTCTCGAAAATTGTGCGAACGCCTTCCATCTCTCGGTCGACACGTTGACAGAGACGGTCCGTTCGTTCAAACGGACACTCGAACAAGCATAAAGATAGACGATACCCTTACAGGTTTCTTATACTAAAGGCAATCAATTTCTTGCAGAGGTGGAATCAACATGACAGAAGAAAAAATTTATGACGTCATTATCATCGGTGCCGGTCCTGCCGGAATGACCGCTGCGCTATATGCTTCACGAGCGAACCTTTCAACACTTATGATTGAACGCGGGATTCCAGGTGGTCAGATGGCAAACACGGAAGACATTGAGAACTATCCGGGCTATGACAGCATCCTTGGTCCTGACTTGTCTCAAAAAATGTTCGACCATTCGAAAGCGTTCGGTGCGGAGTATGCATATGGGGACGTGCAAAGCATCTCGGATGAAACACAATATAAAATCGTCCATGCGCACAACCGTGACTATAAAGCACGTGCAATCATCCTCGCCTCTGGTGCTCAGTATAAGAAAATCGGCGTACCGGGAGAAGAAGAACTCGGTGGCCGTGGCGTATCGTATTGTGCGGTATGTGACGGAGCGTTCTTCAAAGGGAAAGATTTGTTCGTCATCGGCGGTGGCGACTCGGCTGTTGAAGAAGGTGTCTTCTTGACACGCTTTGCGAACAAGGTGACGATCGTTCACCGTCGCGATGAGCTTCGCGCTCAGAAGATTCTTCAAAAACGTGCGTTCGACAATGAGAAGATCGATTTCATTTGGAACCACACGTTGAAAGAAATCACAGAGAAAGACGGGAAAGTCGGTGGGGCTCGTCTTGTCAGCACAATTGACGGGACTGAGACAGACCACGAGATCGACGGCGTCTTCATCTATATCGGCATGAACCCGATCACCGGGTTCGTCCAAGACCTCGGCATCACGAACGAGCAAGGATACATCGTCACGAACGAGGCGATGGAAACGAACATCCCAGGGATTTTCGCTGCCGGCGACGTTCGCGAGAAAACGCTTCGTCAAGTCGTCACAGCGACGAACGACGGATCGATTGCCGCTCAGAATGCTCAACACTTCATCGAGGGACTCCTCGAATCGTTGCAAGAACAAAACGCATGATTCAAGAAGGTAGGACTGCGGGGGACCGCGGTCCTTCTCTTTTTTTCGGACGTTCGTTATACTAGATGAAGAGAGCTACACACACGGCTCGGTTGTCAATTTTAAGGGGGCGTCAGCGAGATGGAAGACTTTAAAGGATTAGAAGAATTGATCATCATCAGTGGGATGAGCGGGGCTGGGAAGTCGGTCGCCATGAATAGTTTCGAGGACCTCGGCTATTTCTGCGTCGACAATTTGCCACCGGTACTCTTACCACAATTGATTGATGTCATCAGCTCGGTCCGACCGAAAATCGCGGTCGCCATCGATACACGGACACGAGACTTTATCGATAGCTTGTTCATCGTCATCGACGATTTGGAAAAGAAGAACGTGCATCCGCACCTGTTGTATTTAGAGACGCGGGACGACGTGCTCGTTCGCCGTTATAAGGAGACGCGACGGTCCCATCCGCTCGCACCGGAAGATGCGCCACTCGTCGGCATCAAGATGGAGCGCGAACTGTTAGAAGGATTCCGTGACCGGGCCCACACGTTGTATGATACGAGCGACTTGAAGCCACAGATGTTGAAGGACCGCATCCTCCAACAGTTCAACGAAGAACGGATCCCGTTCACAGTCAACTTCATGTCGTTCGGTTTCAAACACGGAGTGCCGCTCGATATCGACTTATTGTTCGACGTCCGTTTCATCACGAACCCATTCTATATCCCTGAGCTCCGTCCGCTCACGGGTCAGACGACAGAAGTACAAGAGTACGTCATGTCGCACCCGGAAGCGCGAGCGTTCTATAAGAAGTTGATCGACATGCTCGAGTTCCTCCTTCCGCAGTATAAACGGGAAGGGAAGACGCAAATCGTCGTGGCGTTCGGCTGTACCGGCGGGAAACACCGGTCGATCACCTTCGCTGAGAAAGTGTCGGAGCACTTTGCTGATCGCTATAACGTGAAGACGGTCCACCGCGACCTCGTTCACGCGACGAAGGAGAAGTGACATGAGACGAGACCGGAAAGTAGTCGCCATCGGCGGAGGGACAGGGTTGTCCACTCTCGTTCGTGGGTTGAAACATTATCCGCTCGACATCACGGCAATCGTCACCGTCGGGGACGACGGCGGAAGCTCGGGACGTCTTCGTGACGAGTTTCATATGTTGCCTCCTGGCGACATCCGTAACGTCATTTTGGCGTTGTCGGAAGTTGAGCCGTTAATGGATAAGATTTTGCAATACCGTTTCGATACGGGATATGGATTAGAAGGGCATTCCCTTGGAAATTTGATGCTCACGGCAGCGACTCACATCTGTGAGGGTTCGTTCGTCAAAGCGATCGATGTCATGTCGCAACTCTTGAACGCACAAGGGAAAGTGTTGCCAGTGACAGAGACGCTCATGACCCTCGCCGCCGAGTTCGAGGACGGCACCATCGTCAAAGGGGAGTCCAAGATTCCGCTACATGAGCAACCGATCAAGCGTATGTTTTTACTCGAGGAAGGCATTGAACCGGCCCCGGGCGTCGTCGAGGCGATTGAATCGGCGGACGTCATCGTGCTCGGTCCAGGAAGCCTGTATACAAGTATCATTCCAAACCTTCTCATCTCGGCGGTGCGGGAAGCCATCATCCGCTCGAAAGTCCCGGTCGTCTATATTTGTAACGTCATGACGCAACCAGGTGAGACGAAAGGCTATGACGCGATGAAACATTTAAAAGTCATCGAGTCGTACCTTGGGAAGGCATCGATCGACACGATTGTCGTCAACAACGAGCCGATTGAAGAAGAGTATTTGGAGCGTTATCGTGAGGACGGGTCGGAAGAGGTCCGCTTCGATCGGAAGAAACTCCGAAACTATGGGACGAACGTTCTCGCTGGGGACATCGTCGATTATAACCGGGAGTATATCCGTCATGATTCCGACGCCATCGCCGGACTCGTCATGCAGCGGGTGCTCCGAATCAAGAAGCCACGTTCGTTTCAAG
This sequence comes from Exiguobacterium sp. s75, assembly GCF_018617145.1. Taxonomy (GTDB): domain Bacteria; phylum Bacillota; class Bacilli; order Exiguobacteriales; family Exiguobacteriaceae; genus Exiguobacterium; species Exiguobacterium profundum. The sequence continues at coordinate 1,401,052 of NZ_JACSJQ010000001.1, read as the reverse complement.
AATTGGAACTGAAATAAAGATTGTTGGAAAGACAGAAAGGAGGGGGACTCGATGAGCTTTGCATCAGATGTGAAGAAAGAATTGACACAACTTGAAGTGACTGACGCGGAAGCGAAGGCGGAACTGTCGGCACTCGTTCGGATGAACGGGGTCATCTCGCTCGCCCTAGGACGAGGCATGACCTTAGATGTCTCGACGGAGAACGCCTCGATCGCCCGTCGAATTTACTCGTTGATGAAACGTCTTTACGACCATCCGTTAGACTTGTTCGTACGGAAGAAAATGCGTTTGAAAAAGAACAACGTCTACATCGTCCGCGTGTCACAGCATGCGGAGACGATGCTTCGGGACCTTGAGATCCTCGGAGAGAATTACGAGATGATCCGGACACTGAACTCGGATATGACGGGGGACGAGAACTTAGCACGCGCTTACTTACGTGGTGCGTTCCTCGCCGGCGGGTCGATCAACCATCCGAAAACGTCGTCGTACCACCTCGAAATCTATAGCTTGTACGAAAACCATAACCAGGCGCTACGTGATTTGGCGAACCGATTCGAGTTGAACGCGAAGACGCTCGAACGGAAAAAAGGGCATATCTTGTACATGAAAGAGAGCGAGAAAATTTCAGATTTCCTCAAGCTGATCGGGGCGACCCGAGGTATGTTGGAGTTTGAAGACGCACGAATCATCAAAGATATGCGGAACTCCGTCAACCGTCTCGTCAACTGTGAGACGGCCAACTTGAACAAGACGGTCGGTGCAGCATTGCGTCAAGTCGAGAACATCAAGTTCTTGGAGCGGACGGTCGGGCTCGACGTCTTACCGAAAAAATTGCGGGAGATTGCTGAACTGCGTGTCACACACCAGGACGTTTCGTTACAGGAACTCGGGGAAATGCTCGAGTCCGGTCCGATTTCGAAGTCAGGAATCAACCATAGACTTCGTAAAATTGACCAGATTGCCGAGCGCGTACGTAGCGGGGACGAAATCGCATCCTCGTGATGCGGTTGCACCAAAACCATTCTTCCTATATAATAAGCAATTGTGTATAGGTTTTATGAATAGCGAATTAAAGGAGCTTCATCATTATGTCGAATGAAAAGAAAAGATTATCGCTCACGATCGACGCTAAGCTCGACCAGGTCATCACAGAGCGTGCCAAAGAAATCGGGATTCCGAAAAGTGCACTCGTCACGTTTGCCACAAGCCTCTTCTTGAACCAGCTTCGTGCAGAAGAGTTGTTGAACGGGGACAAGAACGCAATCTACGAAGTCATTCGTAAAGACTACGAGTTGCTCACGAGCGTAAAGAATCTAGATAACTAAGTAAAAGGTTGACTGCGGTCAGCCTTTTTTAGTTGCATCTCTCTAAGAAATTTGGAATAGTGGTGATAATGAATTGGAACGGAGGTCGATCAAATGGGTCAAATCTTACTCATCCTACTGCTACAACTAATCTACGTTCCGGTGTTGACGCTCCGGACGATCATGCTCGTGAAAGGGAAGACCGTCATCGCCGGTCTATTCGGAACGCTAGAGACGCTCATCTATATCTTCGCGCTCGGCATCGTGTTCCAGGATCTGACGACGGTCGGGATGATCGTGTATGCGGTCGGTTTCGGGCTCGGGATCTTACTTGGCGGTTTCGTCGAACGGAAACTCGCCATCGGTTACAACATGATCCAAGTCCATACGAAAGAATATCCGGCGGAGCTCATCCAACAGATGCGTGACAACGGATATGGGGTCACGCATTATCAAGGGCAAGGACGTGACGGGGTCCGTTACCGTCTTGACGTATTGGCGGCCCGCACCCGGATGAAAGAATTGCGTGAACTCGTCGAGAAACATGAACCGAAAGCGTTCCTCGTCGCATTTGACCCGATCGACTTCAAAGGCGGTTATATGATGAAAGGACTGCGTCGCCCGAAATGACGCACAAGACTCACGAACGTGGGTCTTTTTTTGTTGGAGTAGGGATTTTATCTCGTGACAGGGAACTAGTGAAGAAAGGGGATGAGACCGTGAAACGAAATCGGAGTGTGTGGATGATCTTACTATTTATACTTGTAGGGGCGGGTATCGTTTATTTCGCCATGACCTTATTTGGAGATGGAGAGGACGGTGTCAAACCGCCGCTCCCGACGGTTCGTGTCGGCTCGGTGTCTGCGGAAGTGGAACAATCGACGTACTGTTGGGAATCCGGCAATCAAGCGACGTGCGCCGATTACGGACTACCAGAAGCGGACGACCTTCAACTGATCACCGTCAAACCGGGCGACCGAATCGATGTCGTCTATCATGCAGAACCGATGACGTCGAGTTTCAATCGAATCGAGGATGGGGAACTCGTTCCTTCTGAACTCGTCGTTCCGGACAAGCCGGGCATCTATCTCTATGAAGTCGGCGGAGAGTGGTCGCAAGGAGATAGCCGATACGTCTTCGGTGTCCGGGTTCCTGAAAACTAATGGTTGACCTGCCTCTAAGGGATGGCTGTACAGTGAAAGTAGGAGGTGGGGAAACGGTGATACCAATCGGAAGAGTCGCGCATGTGACCGGATTGTCGGTCAAGGCGATCAAATTTTATGAAGCGCGCGGATTGGTCCGCCCGACGCGGACCGAGAATCAGTATCGAATGTACGGGATGGAAGAGATTCGACGGTTGAGCGAAATCAAACGATTACGTCAAATCGGACTTCGTCTCGAACAAATTCAATCGGGTCTACCGGTTGATACATTGTTAGAAACACGATTGGATGAAGTTCAAGTAGAAATCGAACGACTTCATCGAATCGAGAGGCAGATTCGATTGATGCAAGCAGGAGGGAACGACATGAAGATTAGATATGAGACATTGAATGAAGCCATTTCCGTCTATGGATATGGTGGTACGTTAGAGGAGATTCCGCATATGTGGGCCAAGCTTCAACCGGAACTGACGACGGACGAGTCGTACGGAGTCTGTCTCCCGCAGGAGAACGGTTATGTCGCGGGCATGACGAACCCGGTGTCGGGAGAAGATGCGCGTCGTGTCGAACTGACGGAAGGGAACTATATCGTCGCGACGGTGGAGGGAGGCATCCCGATGATTCCGTCGACGTATGAGCAGCTAGTAAACGTTCCAGACGTGACGCTACGAGACGCGGTCGACTTCGAGCGCTATATTCACGGGCAAGGGGGAGCGGACGACATCATTGAGATTTGGATGCCGATTGAATGAAAAAGACGTTTCCCGCTCAAACGGGAAACGTCTTTTGTGTGATTAACGTGTCATGACTTTGTCGATGAGACCGTAGTCTTTCGCTTGGTCAGCTGCCATGAAGTAGTCACGCTCTGTATCGCGCTCGATGACTTCAAGAGGCTGTCCAGTGTTTTCTGCCATGATTTGGTTCAACTTCTCGCGCATCTTGATGATGCGTTCTGCGTGAATCTTGATGTCTGACGCTTGGCCTTGTGTGCCGCCGAGCGGTTGGTGAATCATGATTTCTGCGTTCGGTAATGCGAAGCGTTTTCCTTTTTCACCGGCTTGGAGCAAGAAGGCACCCATCGATGCGGCCATTCCGATACAAATCGTCGACACGTTCGGCTTGATGAAGTTCATCGTGTCATAAATCGCCATACCCGCTGTGATCGAACCACCTGGGCTGTTGATGTAGAGTGAGATGTCCTTTTCTGGGTCCTCAGCTGCGAGGAAGAGGAGCTGTGCGACGATGGAGTTCGCGACGTTGTCGTCAATCGCACTTCCGAGAAGGATGATACGGTCTTTGAGCAAGCGTGAGTAGATGTCGTACGCGCGCTCCCCACGGCCTGTCTGTTCGATAACTGTTGGAATTAACATTGAATCTGCCTCCTTTATGTAGGTTGTAATTTCATCATACCTGTATAGTCAATGATGGTCAAACGATAGTCATCGTTTTTCACCTATTCCACGATTTTCTCGTTGTGAAACGAAAAAGAGGCCAGGCAATCTGCCTGACCTCTACATCTGATACACCCGGAGAGATTCGAACTCCCGACACCTGGCACCGGAAACCAGTGCTCTATCCCCTGAGCTACGGGTGCATATCTGTGACACGAATTTATTATACATTTGTTTTATTAAAAAAGCAATCCTGTTCGCATAGCTTTTTTGAGCGCGACGGAAGCGGGTTCGCTACAATAGAAAAGAGGGGGGGAGAACGATGCAACGGCAGGAGCAAAAACAAATTCAGCAACAACAGATGACGCAAGACCTCGTGCAGCGGTTACCGGTCCTTGAAGCGGATCGTCTCGCGCTCGTATTCCGGTTGGCGCGTCTTGCACGGCATAACCCGAACATTCACATCGGGAGCGGGGACGTCGATTGGATTGCAGATGCGGCGAGCTCGTTTGAGGAGAAGCTGTTCACACAGATTCATGAGGGTAGCGGCAGTGAGGATGAGAAAGTGTTGCGACGACAACTCGTCCTCTTGCTCGACCATCGGGGATTATTGCCGGATGCGAATGAGGTGTTGGCGACACGACTCGGTGTCGACGTCACTCGAATCGAACAGGCGAGGCAGGCGCTTTTATTTCTTGAACCGACGGGGATCGGGGCGAGAACAGAACGGGAGTGTCAATATCGACATGCGATCGAACATGAGGACCCTCGCATCGTCGATGTATTCGAAGCGATTGAGAGTGGGGTGAGTCCTCAACAGATGACGACTGCTCTTGCTATTTCAGAGGAGGAATTGGCAAGACTGGAACGAATCGTCGCGACACTTCCGAAACGTCCTCTATTATATGAAGAAACGGGTCACGTGTTTCCGGAAGTCGAGGTACGCTATGAAGAGGGGACACTCGTCACGACGTGGCTCAGTCCGGAACTCGACGAGTCGCGTGTCGGAAATGACCGTGAGGCGAAATGGTGGATGACGTCCCTTTCGATGCGGAACGAAACGCTGCGTGAGATTTGGTCAATCATTGAAGCACGTCAGACCGAGTGGCTCAAAGGGGAACTTGTCCTTAATCCGTTGACCCGACGTACGGTCGCGCAGCTCATCGGAAAACATGAATCGACGGTCGGACGAGCCATCCAAGGGAAGTTCGCCAAGACCGAGAGTGGCATCATGGAATGGCGACACTTTTTTGTTCGGTCTACAAGTCGCGGGCATTCACCATTTATGATTAAACGGACACTCGCAGAACTGATTCAACGAGAGAAGGCACCACAAAGTGATCAGGCGCTTGCGAATGAATTGATTCGATACGGTTATCAAGTGACCCGGCGGACGGTGACGAACTATCGGGAAGAGCTTGGATTCGGTAATTCGCGCGAGCGCGAGCGACAGGTATGGAAGGGATGACGAAAATGAAATTAACATTATATAAACGTGACAATTGCTCACTATGTGACGAGGCGGTCGTCATGCTCGAATGGTTACAGGAAGATTACCCGATCGAACTCGAACAGGTCGACATCACCGGGGATGAGGTGCTCGAGGCAAAGTACCTCTTTGAAATCCCCGTTCTCATACATGAAGGTGTGGTCATCAGTCAAGGGCGATATGATGACAACAAAGTTGAAGATTTTGTTAAGTATACGCTTACATCGAAAAAAAACGTTTGAAGGGGTTGCCAGACGGAAAAGTGATTGATAAGATGAACTCGTAGCGGTGGGACGCAAATAAAAAAGTGGGACAAAAGTTGTCCACACTGAAAGTCGAGGGGGTATGAGCATGATCCAGCAACTGATTCACGTTCAGAAGCAAATTGTCCCTGACCTGCTCGATACGCTCCGACATCGTTACGATATCTTACATTATGTCCGCTTGATGCAGCCGATTGGCCGCAGGACACTCGCAACGAGCTTGGGACTGACCGAACGGGTACTTAGACGAGAAGTCGACTTTTTGAAAGATCAAGGTCTTCTTTACGTCGCTACTCAAGGAATTTCCCTCAGTGAGACGGGACGAAACGTCTTACGAGACTTGCACGAGATCATGGGAGAACTTCTCGGAATCTCAGAAGTGGCAAGAGAGCTCGAAGAGAAATTAGGGGTTCGCCAAGTCGTCATCGTACCGGGTGACTCGGATGAGACATTCTGGGTTCAACGCGATATCGGACGGGCGGCGGTCACGCAACTAAAAGCGCGGCTCGCACCGGATGATAATGTGATTGCGGTAACGGGAGGAACGACGATGGCATCGGTCGCGGCGATGATGTCGCCCGATAAAAAAGAACGCCCGATGCATTTCGTGCCCGCACGTGGAGGTCTCGGCGAAACGCTTGAACTTCAGGCGAACACCGTCTGTTCACGCATGGCGGACCGGGCCCACGCAGACTATCATCTTCTACATATTCCGGATGAAGTATCACAAGAAACATTCGACCGGATGGTGGAGGAACCTAGCATCAAAAATGTGCTGGAAATGATTAGAGCGGCGCGAATTGTGGTACATGGAATTGGTGAGGCAGAAACGATGGCAAAGCGCCGTCACGCATCACCGGAGCATTTGCGGATGATTGAACGGCATGACGCCGTCGCCGAGGCATTCGGATATTATTTCAATGCTGAAGGTGAGATCGTCCATCGCGTCAAGACGGTCGGGATCCAACTCGAAGAGCTGGATGACATGGATACCGTCATCGCGGTTGCCGGAGGGAAATCGAAGGCACAGGCGATCGCCGCTTATGCGAAACACACGTCGAACATCATCCTCGTCACAGACGAAGGTGCGGCGAAAGAATTATTAACTTGTTATTAAAGAGTTGACCCCCCGTTGGCTCTTCAATAAATAGCTTCTACCCTAAGGAGGAAATTAACATGGCAGTAAAAGTTGGTATTAACGGATTTGGACGTATCGGTCGTTTAGCATTCCGCGAGATCATCAAAAACGAAGGAATCGAAGTTGTTGCAATCAACGACTTGACAGACACGAAGATGCTTGCGCACCTTCTCAAGTATGACACGACTCAAGGTCGTTTCGACGGAGAAGTTGAAGTACACGACGATCACTTCCTCGTAAACGGAGAGAAAGTGATCACGCTTGCTAACCGTAACCCTGAAGAACTTCCATGGGGAGACCTCGGTGTAGACATCGTTCTCGAATGTACTGGATTCTTCACTTCAAAAGAAAAAGCTGAGCTTCACTTGAAAGCTGGCGCGAAGAAAGTTGTGATCTCGGCTCCTGCTACAGGTGACATGAAGACTGTTGTTTACAACACAAACCACGACATCCTCGATGGTACTGAAACAGTTATCTCAGGTGCTTCTTGTACAACAAACTGCTTGGCGCCAATGGCTAAAGTACTTCAAGACCAGTTCGGAATCGTTGAAGGTCTCATGACGACAATCCACGCTTACACTGGCGACCAAAACACGCTTGACGCTCCACACCCGAAAGGTGACTTCCGTCGTGCGCGTGCAGCTGCAGCGAACATCGTTCCTAACACAACAGGTGCTGCGAAAGCAATCGGTCTCGTAATCCCTGAACTTCAAGGAAAACTTGACGGTGCTGCACAACGTGTACCAGTTGCTACAGGTTCACTCACTGAGCTCGTAACTGTACTCGACAAGCAAGTATCTGTTGACGAAGTAAACGCAGCAATGAAAGCAGCAGCGAACGAGTCGTTCGGTTACACAGAAGACGAAATCGTTTCTTCTGACATCGTTGGAATCACATACGGTTCACTCTTCGACGCGACTCAAACGAAAGTAATGACAGTTGGCGACAAGCAACTCGTTAAAACAGTTTCTTGGTACGACAACGAAATGTCTTACACTGCACAATTGGTTCGCACAGTTAAGCACTTCGCTAACATCGCGAAGTAATTTCGTGAACTAAATAGAATCAAATAGGAGCGGAAACAAGAGATTGTTCTCCGCTCTATTTATGAAATGACACGCACGACATATGGAGGCGAAAGTTATGAACAAACAGTCTATTCGTGACATCGATGTAAAAGGGAAACGCGTCTTTTGCCGCGTTGACTTCAACGTTCCACTCAAAGATGGCGTCATCCAAGACGAAACTCGGATCCAAGCCGCACTTCCAACGATCAAGCACTTGCTTGACGGTGGTGCGAAACTCGTCCTTGCGAGCCACCTCGGCCGTCCAAAAGGCGAGAAGAACCCTGAGTTCTCACTTGCTCCAGTAGCGAAGCGTCTCGCTGAACTCATCGGAAAAGATGTACCGCTCGTCGAAGAAGCATACGGTCCGGTCGCAGAAGAAGCGGTCGCTAACCTCTCTGAAGGCGATGTCGTCGTTTTAGAGAACGTTCGTTTCTACCCAGGTGAAACGAAAAACGACCCTGAACTTGCAAAAGGATTTGCAGCACTTGCTGACGTATACGTCAACGACGCGTTCGGCGCGGCTCACCGTGCACACGCTTCAACTGAAGGGATTGCACACCACGTGGACACAGCCGTTGCTGGTCTCTTGATGGAAAAAGAACTTGAAGTTCTCGGTAAAGCTCTTTCAAACCCAGACCGTCCGTTCACGGCAATTATCGGCGGGTCGAAAGTAGCGGATAAGATTGGGGTCATCGACCACCTTCTTGACATCGTTGACACACTCATCATCGGTGGCGGACTCTCGTACACGTTCTCGAAAGCACTCGGACACGAAGTCGGAACGTCACTCCTTGAAGAGGATAAGCTTGACCTCGCTCGTCAATTCATGAAGAAAGCAGAAGACAAAGGCGTGAAATTCTTGATGCCTGTTGACTGCGTCATCACGAAAGAATTTGGCGAAGAAACGTATGTCGGCCCAGTCGATATCGACTCGATCCCAGCGGATCACATGGGTCTCGATATCGGACCGAAGACAGTCGAACTTTACGCGGATGCGATTCGCGAATCGAAACTTGTCGTATGGAACGGACCGATGGGCGTATTCGAACTCGATAAATACGCAAACGGAACGAAAGGTGTCGCTCAAGCACTTGCGGACAGCGATGCATACTCAATCATCGGTGGTGGCGACTCAGCCGCTGCGGCAGCCAAGTTTGGTCTTGCTGACAAGATGAGTCACATCTCAACTGGTGGCGGCGCGTCACTCGAATTCATGGAAGGCAAAAAACTTCCAGGTGTCGAGGCGTTGAACGACAAGTAATTTAGAGGAGGGTTATCGATGCGTAAACCGATTATTGCAGGTAACTGGAAAATGAACAAAACACTCTCGGAAGCTGTTGCTTTCGTTGAGGAAGTGAAAAACAACATCCCATCTACTGACAAAGTAGATGCAGCGATTGGTGCTCCAGCACTTTTCCTCGCACCGATGGTAGAAGCAGCTAAAGGGTCAAACTTGAAGCTCGGTGCACAAAACATGTACGACAAAGATAGCGGTGCTTACACTGGCGAAATCAGCCCAGTGATGGTCGCTGACCTCGGCGTGACTTACGTCATCCTCGGTCACTCAGAACGTCGCGAGTACTTCGGTGAGTCGGATGCGTTCATCAACAGCAAAACGAAAAAAGCGTTCGAACACGGTCTTACGCCAATCGTTTGTGTCGGTGAAACACTCGAGGAGCGCGAAGGCGACAAGTTCGAAGAAGTCATCAAAACACAAGTCGAAGGCGGTCTAGCTGACCTTTCTGCTGACCAAGTCAAACAACTCGTCATCGCGTATGAGCCAGTTTGGGCAATCGGTACAGGGAAATCAGCGGACGAAGCAGACGCACAAAGCTCTTGTAAATATGTTCGCGACGTGGTGAAAGGTCTTTACGGTGAAGACGTAGCGGCTGCAGTACGCATCCAGTACGGTGGATCTGTAAAACCAGAGAACATCAAAGAGTATATGGCACAGGAAGATATCGACGGCGCACTCGTCGGCGGTGCTTCACTTGAAGCCGCTTCGTTCCTCAAATTGTTGGAGGCGATTTAAATGGCTAGACCAGTCGCACTCATCATTTTAGATGGTTTCGGGATGCGTGACGAATCGTTCGGAAACGCAGTCATGGCTGCGAACAAACCGAACTTCGATCGCTACTGGGAGCAGTATCCACATACGCTCTTAAACGCAAAAGGCGAGTACGTCGGTCTTCCGGAAGGACAGATGGGGAACTCGGAAGTCGGTCACTTGAACATCGGTGCCGGCCGAGTCGTCTATCAGTCACTCTCACGCGTGAACAACGCAATCAAAGACCGTTCGTTATTCGACCGTCAGGCGATGAACCATTTGGCAGGTCATGTGAAGAAACATGATTCGAGCCTCCATATCATGGGTCTCGTATCAGATGGCGGGATTCACTCGCACATCAATCACATGTTTGCCATCGTTGAGTTCGCAAAACTCCACGGCATCGAAAAAGTGTACATTCACGCGTTCACGGACGGCCGTGACTGTGATCCGAAATCAGGAGCTGGTTTCCTCAAAGAAACAGAAGAAAAGCTTGCTGAACTCGGTGTCGGTCAAGTCGCTAGCGTGTCTGGTCGCTACTATGCCATGGACCGCGACAACCGTTGGGAGCGCGTCGAGAAAGTATACGACGTCCTCGTAAACGGTAAAGGCGAAGTTGGCACGGACCCAGTCGAAGTTCTCAAGAAGTCTTACGAGAACGATTTGACGGATGAGTTTGTGTTACCAACTGTCATCGAAAAAGATGGAAAGCCGGTCGCGACAATCCAGGACAATGATGCCATCATGTTCTTCAACTTCCGTCCGGACCGGGCGATCCAACTCGCAAAAGTGTTCAAAGAGAAAGTCGGCTTCAAAGGCTTCGAACTCTCAAGCAAACACCCAGAGAACATCTTGCTCGTCTCGATGACGAAGTTCTCGGATGAGGTCGACACGGATATCGTCTTCCCACCGGAAGATTTGAAAAACACACTCGGGGAAACGCTCTCTGCACAAGGGTACAAACAACTCCGTGCTGCAGAAACAGAGAAATACCCACACGTCACGTTCTTCTTGAACGGACAAAAAGAACAACCATTCGAAGGTGAGGATCGTCTCCTCGTCCCTTCACCGAAAGTCGCGACGTACGACTTGCAACCAGAAATGAGCGCATATGAGCTCACAGACGGTTTGCTCGAGCGTATCGAGTCAGATGAGTATGATGCATACATCATCAACTTCGCAAACCCGGATATGGTTGGTCACTCAGGGAAGCTTGAGCCGACGAAGAAAGCGATCGAAGCGGTCGACGAATGCCTCGGTAAAGTAGTGGACGCATTACTTGCTAAAGGTGGCGCGGCCATCATCACAGCGGACCACGGGAACGCGGACATCGTCACGAACCCGGATGGCTCACCGATGACGGCGCACACGACGGAACCTGTTCCATGTATCGTCACAAAAGAGGGAGTCGAACTGAAACCAGTTCTCGACGGCGCACTTTGCGACCTCGCCCCAACGCTTCTTCACCTTCTCGGTGGAGAGCAACCAGCTGAAATGACTGGTTCGTCAATCGTTACAAAATAATACAACTATTTTTCAAACGAAAAGGAGCGATTTTTCATGTCAATGATTACAGAAATTTACGCACGCGAGATTTTAGATTCACGCGGTAACCCATCAGTAGAAGTAGAAGTCTTCACAGAAGACGGCGGTTTCGGCCGTGCCCTCGTCCCATCAGGCGCATCAACAGGTGAGCACGAAGCAGTTGAGCTTCGCGATGGCGACAAGTCACGTTACCTCGGTAAAGGTGTCTTGAAAGCAGTTGCGAACGTGAACGACACGATCGCACCAGAACTCATCGGCTACGATGTATTCGACCAAAACGCAATCGATGCGAAAATGATCGAACTCGACGGTACGCCAAACAAAGCAAAACTTGGTGCAAACGCAATCCTCGGTGTATCGATGGCAGCAGCTCACGCAGCAGCAGATGAGCTCGGTCTCCCACTTTACACATACCTTGGTGGATTCAACGCGAAGACACTTCCAACACCAATGATGAACATCATCAACGGTGGTTCGCACGCGGACAACAACGTGGACTTCCAAGAGTTCATGATCATGCCTGTTGGCGCGCCTACATTCCGTGAAGCGCTCCGTATGGGTGCTGAAGTATTCCACGCCCTCAAATCAGTTCTTTCTGGTATGGGTCTTAACACAGCTGTCGGTGACGAAGGTGGTTTCGCACCAAACTTGAAGTCTAACGAAGAAGCGATCACAGTTATCCTTGAAGCGATCGAAAAAGCTGGTTACAAACCAGGTGAAGACGTCTACCTCGCAATGGACGTTGCCTCTTCTGAGTTCTACGACAAATCAACTGGTAAATACGAACTCGCTGGCGAAGGCAAGTCACTCACAACTGCTGAGCTTGTAGACTTCTACGCTGAGCTCGTTGACAAGTACCCAATCCTCTCAATCGAAGATGGTTGTGACGAAAACGACTGGGATGGCCACAAGCTTCTCACAGACAAAATCGGACACAAAGTTCAACTCGTTGGGGATGACCTCTTCGTAACGAACACATCTAAACTTGCTGAAGGTATCGAAAAAGGAATCGCAAACTCGATCCTCATCAAAGTTAACCAAATCGGTACGCTCACAGAAACATTCGACGCGATCGAAATGGCTAAAAAAGCTGGTTACACAGCAGTCGTCTCACACCGTTCTGGTGAAACAGAAGACGCGACAATCGCAGACATCGCTGTTGCGACAAACGCTGGACAAATCAAAACTGGTTCACTTTCACGTACAGACCGTATCGCGAAATACAACCAACTTCTCCGCATCGAAGACATGCTCGGCGATGTAGCGAAATACGACGGTATCAAGTCGTTCTACAACCTTAAAAAATAATTGATTGATTGTTTCAGGCTCGCCAATCGGCGGGCCTGTTTTTTTGTGTGGAATAACCGTTTAATCGACGGTGGGAAAACTGATCGGTCGTCAACCCGTCTTGCGGCACCGATGCTTTCTGCAGGCAATCCACGGAGCCTCCTCGCGCTTATGCGCTTGCGGGGTCTCCGCGAGATTGCTTTCCTGCAAGAGTCACGGTGCCGCTTCGACGGGCGTGAACGCTCGGTGTCGAACCTCCTCGTGCTGTATACTGAACGTGACTGATAAAGGGTAGGGGGAGATTGGATGGATCAATCGAATGAACAAGAAAAAAGGTTGAGCGGTGGGAACGTGTCAACTGTCTATAAAAAGGGAATTACGTCTATCGCACTCAAAAGGAAGGCAGCGAGCGTATTCATCGATGGTTACGTCACTTGGAGGCAAAGCAACTTTCCGGAGTGCCGCATTTTATTGGAATCGATGATCGAGGAAGAGAAGTGTTAACTTACTTGGAAGGAGAAACCGCAGACTATCCTTTGAAGTCTTACATGTGGTCCGATGAGGCAATTCAAGACGCGGTTCGGCTGATGCGTCAGCTACATGACGCGACAGCGGATTTCGAGTGGGGATCGGAGTGGCCTCCACTCGACAATACACCACAACCGTTCGAGGTCATCTGTCATAACGACTTCGCTGTCTACAATACAATTTTCCATGAAAGAAAGGTAGCGGGAGTCATCGATTTTGACTTGGCTGCACCGGGACCGCGGGCTTGGGATATCGTCTACGCGCTTTATACGTTCGTTCCGCTCAGTCGTCGTCATCAAGCCGAAACGGGAGAAGTCATCTATTATGATGCCGATCGAGATGATGCGATCTATAACAAGCGTGTATCTTTGTTTCTCGAAGCCTACGGTTGGGATCAAGCGGAGGTCGACTTGTTCGACATGTTGCAACGACGCATCGAAGCGCTCTGTCTGTTGATGAAACGAAAAGCTGCGGAAGGAGACCTCGCCTTCCAAAAGATGATTGACGAAGGACATTACGATCATTACCAAGAGGAACTTCGGTTTATTCGAACGCATGGACAGAAGTGGTTCTGAAACAATCTGAAGCGGGAATATAGAAAATGAAGCATGAATGGGGAGGCGATTTTCGTGATGATGCTCGGATTTCTTTTCTTGGTATTGCTCATTGGATTCGGCATATGGTACTATCTCAAATCGCACCGGAATGACGATTGGTCATGACAACATTGTCATGACCTCTCTTTTGTGTCTGTTTGCACAAAATTTGGGTATACTCTCTACATAACGAGTAAAGGAGCCCATGCTTATGACGCGAGTACGTAAAGCCATCATCCCAGCCGCCGGTCTCGGCACCCGCTTCCTTCCCGCCACGAAAGCCATGCCAAAAGAAATGTTGCCGATCGTCAACAAGCCGACCATCCAGTTCATAGTCGAGGAAGCCGTCGCTTCAGGCATCGAGGACATCATCATCGTCACGGGGAAGAACAAACGGGCGATTGAAGACCATTTTGACCGTGCGCTCGAACTGGAACAGAACCTCGAATCGAAAGGGAAGACGCGCTTGCTCGAATCGGTCCGACATTCCTCGAATTTGGCGAACATTCACTACATACGTCAACAGGAGCCAAAAGGTCTCGGTCATGCGATTTGGTGCGCCCGGAAGTTTATCGGAGACGAGCCATTCGCCGTCTTGCTCGGGGACGATATCATCGAATCCGATGTGCCGGCGACGAAGCAGTTGATCGACCAATATGAGGCCCACGATCGTTCGATCATCGGGGTGCAGCGTGTCCCGTATGAAATGACGAACCGATATGGTATAATTGACCCGCTTGCCGTCGAAGGGAAGCTCATCCCGGTGCGGACGTTCGTGGAGAAACCGCCCATCGATGAGGCCCCGTCGAACTTCGCCATCCTCGGTCGCTATATCTTGAAACCGGACGTCTTTGAGGCGTTGGCGGGACAAGAGGCGGGAGCCGGGGGCGAGATTCAATTGACGGATGCGATCGCACGCTTGAATGAGGCGCAGACGGTCTTCGCCTACGAATTTGACGGTCGACGTTACGACGTCGGAGAGCCGATCGGGTTCGTCGAGACGACGATTTGCCACGCGCTCAGCGATCCTGATTTAAAAGATGACGTCCATGCCCTATTGAAACGGCTCGTGGACGAACTTGATCAACAGTAAGGTGTGTTATTTTTGAAAACAATGCTTATGGTGTGTCAAAACTATTATCCGGAGATCGGCAGTGCCGGCAACCGGATGCAAAACATTACGCATTTGATGAAACAGCGCGGGTATGAAGTCGAGGTCATCACGGCCGCTCCTTCGTACCCGAGCTTTGATATGTACCAGGACGACCGCTTCTGGAACGACCAAGAGTTGAACGACCAACCGTTCATCAAGCGACTCATCACGAAGAAACGGAAGCATACGTCCAACATGGTCAGTCGTCTCTTCCTGTTCCTCGAACAGATGGTCAAAGGAATCCGGGAAGTCCGCAAGCTCGAATTGAAGCCAGACGTCGTCTTTGCGACGACCCCTTCTTTTTTTATGGCGTTTGTCGGTGCTTACGCGAAACGAAAGTATCGCGTCCCGTTCATCTTGGACGTCCGTGATCTTTGGCCAGAATCGGTGAAAGGGGTCGGCGTCTTCAAGTACGATTGGGTGCTCACGCCAGCGTTTTGGATGGAGAAACGGCTGTACCGTGTCGCCGATGAAGTCATCATCAACTCGGAAGGATTCCGCAGCTATCTTCGTCAGCGCGGTGTGCCGAACGAGAAGATTCACTACATGCCGAACTCGATTCGGGAAGCGGAGCGCACGCTCGAGCGGACGATTCCACCGGACGACCGGATGGAGATCTTATACGCCGGGAACATGGGTCTTGCCCAAGATGTGTCGTTGTTACTCGAACTTGCCGAACGATTCCGGGACGAGCCACGGATCCATTTCAAATTGATCGGCTACGGCTATCGGAAAGAAGAGTTGAAGCAGACGATCAAAGACCGTGGCTTCCAAAACTTCTTGTTCCTCGAGGCGATGCCACGGACAGAGGCGTTTCAGGCGATTAAAAATGCGGACGTCGCATTCGTCAGTCTGATCGAGCAAGAAGTGTTCGATACGGTCATCCCTGGGAAACTCATCGACTATATGGCGGTCGGCAAACCGATTGTCGCAGCAGTGTCAGGCCATGCGGCGAATGTCATTGAAGCGGCGGAAGTCGGCTACGTGTCACGGAAACGTGACATCGATGAGATCGAGCGAATCCTGCGGAAGCTCCTCGACCGACCGGATTTACGGGAGGCACTCGGGGCGAACGGGATTCGTTACGTCAAAGAGAATTTATGTTGGGAAGAGAATATCGACGTGTTAGATCAAGTCGTACAACAGTTAGTGATGGAGGAAACACGATGAAGTCAGTATGTATGTTTGTATGGAACCATTTTACGAATGATGCGCGCGTCCTTCGTGAGTGCTCGGCACTCGCCGAGGCAGGCTATGAAGTCGATTTGATCGCGCTTCAAGATCCGAAAAATAAAGAGCTTCCAAAAGAAGAGATGCGTCCGGAAGGCTTCCGCGTCATCCGCGTGAAGCGTCAACCTTCGATTCTCGTCAACGCGCTCAAGTTCGCGAAGAAGACCTATCAATGGGTGAGCGAGAAGCGGACCCGCCAAATCGGTGCTGGACTCGTCGGTGCCGGGTTGTTCCTACTCGCGCCGATCACGATGCTCGCACTTGGAGCGGCCGTCGGGACGGTCTTGTTGCCGCAAGTGCGTAAGCAAATCGTCAATGCGAGTGCGATGCTCGAGATGGTGTTCGCTTCGACGAAAAAATCGTATGACTTTTACCATGCGAACGATTTGAACACGCTCCCGCAGGCACTCCTCGCCGGGAAAGTGTTCAACAAAGGTCGGATCGTCTACGACTCGCACGAGGTACAAACGGACCGTACGGGTTACGGCTATATTCAAAGTAACCTCGAGGGCTGGCTCTTGCCGTTCGTCGATACGATGATGGTCGAGAACCATACGCGAGCGGCGCACAACGAAGAGTTGTACGGATTCTATCCGTACGTGCTCCACAACTATCCGTTCTACCGTCCGCTCGACTTCTCGCTCCGTAAGGACTTGCATGCGCTTCTCGACTTACCGAAAGACGAGAAGATCCTCTTGTATCAAGGGGGCATTCAAGCGGGACGCGGTCTCGAACAGCTCGTGCTCGCTGCGAAAGACTTCAAAGAAGGGACCCTCGTCATGATCGGGGACGGGAAGCTCAAACCGACGATTCAACAGTTGATCGAGACGGAAGGGGTCGGCGACCGCGTCAAGATGATTGACAAAGTACCGGTCGAAGCGTTACCTTACTATACGATGAACGCCTATTTAGGCTTCCAAGTATTGAACAACGTCTGCTTCAACCATTACTCGGCCTCGTCGAACAAATTGTTCGAGTATTTGATGGCCGAAGTACCGGTCGTCTCATGCGACTTCCCTGAAATCGAACGGGTCGTTGCGGGGAACGATGTCGGGGTGCTCGTCGATTCGCATGATCCACAATCGATCGCGGACGGCGTCAACCGGATGATTGAAGACCAAGCACTCTATGCGCGTGTCAAAGAGAACACGAAGACCGCGCGTGAGAAATATAACTGGGATTTGGAAAAAGAGGCACTCTTAAACGTCTACGCGAACGCCGCGGAGCGCAAGTTGCCGATTATGAAAGACGGTGCGCCAAAGCCAGTACAATCTTAAGACTGCGGCTTTTGCCGCGGTCTTTTTTCTATGGAGGGAGGACATTTATGAAACGTCAACAACAACATCTATTGCGCCAACAAGTATGGCGCAAGCTACAAACCATCTCGGTGAAGGACATCGCCTGGATTATCGCGGGCTCTTTCATTCTCTCGTTCGGGGTCAACTACTTTACCGTACCGAACGACTTCTCGGAAGGTGGCCTGCTCGGGGTCACGATCATCCTGTACTACGTCTTCGGCTGGGACCTCGGGCTCACGTCGATCATCGGGAACGGGATTCTCTTTATCGTCGGCTATAAGCTGCTCGACCGTCGGACAATGGTCTATTCGGTCATCGCCGTCATCGCGACGTCATTCTTCCTCAGTCTGACACATGACTGGGGCAGCCCTGCCGAGGACAAACTGCTTGCGGCCGTCTATGCCGGAATCATGATCGGGGTCGGGATCGGCATGGTGCTCCGTGTCGGCGGGACGACCGGCGGGGGTGTCATCATCGCCCGACTCATGGAGCGCTATCTCCACTTGAGTGTCGCCGTCTCGATGTTCATCATCGATGCGATCGTCGTCGCGACATCTGGCTTCTTCTTAGGGGAACAAGTCGTTCTCTATACGCTCATCGCGATCATCATCGGCTCGTGGGTCATCGATCTCGTCGCGGAAGGTCTCAACATCCGCAAGGCCGTCACGATCATCAGCGATAAGCAAGAAGAGCTCGCTGTCGTCTTGACGGAGACGCTCGGACGCTCGGCGACGATCATCCATGGACATGGTTACTACACGAAGCAGGATAAGAACATGTTGTATATGATCGTCGACAAACGTCAGATCGCGCCACTCAAAAAAATCGTCCAAGTAACGGACGACCGCGCCTTCGTCGTCATCCACCAGGTGAAGGAAGTCATCGGCGAAGGGTTTAGCTACCCGTCCCGATAATTTGAATGCTGGTGTTTTATTGATAACTTCTATATAATAAAAGGCGTGTAAATAGAAGGAGGAACTGACTACTATGCAAACGATCGCTACAATCAGCCTACTTGTCGTGGCTGTCTTATTGATTGTCGTCGTACTGCTCATGTCAGGTCGGTCGCAAGGTCTTGGAGCGATTGCAGGTGGCGCGGAGCAGTTGTTCGGACGCCAGAAAGCACGCGGCTTCGATGCTGTTTTGAACCGAACTGCAGCTGTACTAGGCACTTTGTTTTTCATTTTAGGATTACTAGTCGCATCATTATGATGATAAGGCTGATCGTTCTCGATTTTCACGTGAGGCGGTCAGCTTTTGTTTTTTCGATTTATTTTTTGGGAATAATGTAGATACGAGGAGATGACAGATCAAATGAAAGTGACAGCACCAAAACCGTTCTTCTTCGAGGGCGGAAAACGTGCCGTGTTGATGTTACATGGCTTCACTGGATCGAGCGCGGATGTCCGCATGCTCGGTCGCTTCCTTCAAAAAGAAGGATACACATGTATGGGACCGATCTATCGTGGTCATGCCGTCCCACCGGAAGAATTACTCCAATATGGACCAGAAGACTGGTGGGAAGACGTGTTGGACGCCTACCAGACGCTCGTCGACAAAGGTCATGAGGAGATCGTCGTCTGCGGACTCTCGCTAGGTGGCGTGATGTCGCTCCGTCTCGCCGAGGAGAAAGACGTCAAGGCGGTCATCCCGATGTGCGCACCGACGGGAATCGATGCCGAGGACCGCTTGTATAAAGGAGTCCAGGCATATGCCCGAGAATATAAGGGTAGAGAAGAAAAGTCGCCGGAACAGATCGAGCAGGAGATGGCAGCGTTCAAACCGATGCCAACCTTGAAAGACCTCCGTGCCTTCGTCCGCGACACGGCGTCGAAGCTCGAGGACATCTTCGTCCCGACACTCGTCGTCCAAGGCGCCAAAGACAACATGATCGACCCGGAATCGGCGAATCAAATTTACGAGGCGGTCAACACGTTCCAAAAAGAGTTGCTCATCTACGAGAACTCGGGACACGTGATCACACTCGACAAAGAAAAAGAGAAACTGCACCAGGACGTGCTCGATTTTCTCGAAACGTTAGACTGGTCAGTCTAAGAAGGAGGTGTCACGTTGAATTTACGTGACCAATTACTAGAGATCTTACAGGCGAGCGAGAAACCGCTCTCTGTCGATCAACTGACCGAGCGATTACAGCTCGCGTCGACGGATGACTTTAAAGAGCTCATTCGCACATTGAATGCCCTCGAGGAAGAGGGCGCCATCGGCCGGACGCGGACGAACCGTTACGGGACGCTCGCCACGCTCGGACAAGTCGCGGGAATCATCTCGATTCATCAGCGCGGCTTCGGCTTCTTGTCGGTCGAAGGGGAAGCGGAAGACGTGTTCTTGCCGCCCGACCAACTGAAGGACGTCTACCATGGCGATACGATCCTCGTCAAAAAACGCGAGGACAACCGTGGCAAGACGGAAGGGATTTTATTGAAAGTATTGAAGCGCGGACTCTCCGAGTTCGTCGGGACGTATACGCTCCCGAGCGGTCGACTCGACCAGTTCGCCTTTATCGAGCCGGATGACAAACGCATCAACTTCTGGCCGGTCGTCAACCCGGACAAATCACTCGGTGCCGTCGACGGACATAAAGTCGTCGTGCGCATCACGAAGTATCCGGACGGACGCTTCGCCGGTGCCTGTGACGTCGTCCGCATCATCGGGCATAAGAACGACCCTGGCGTCGACATCTTGTCGATCGTCTATAAACACGGCATCCCGACGGAGTTCCCAGAGGACGTGATCGCTCAGGCGAACGCGGTACCGGACGAAGCGGACGAGAAAGACTTCATCGGTCGCGTCGACCTTCGTGACGAGACGATCTTCACGATTGACGGCGAAGATGCGAAAGACTTGGACGATGCCGTCCACGTCAAGAAACTCGATAACGGGAACTACGAGCTCGGTGTTCATATCGCCGATGTCTCGCATTACGTGAAAGAGGGCTCACCACTAGACGTTGAGGCGCTCGAGCGCGGGACGAGTGTGTATCTCGTCGACCGCGTCATTCCGATGTTGCCGCACCGACTCTCGAACGGGATCTGTTCCCTCAACCCTCACGTCAACCGCTTGACGCTCAGCTGCGTAATGGAGATTTCTCCGCAAAACGGGAAAGTCGTTCGCCATGATCTGTTCCCGAGTGTCATCAAGACGACGGAGCGGATGACGTATACGAACGTCCGTGAGATCATCGAACGTGATGACGAAGAGACATTGAAAAAGTACGAACCGTTCATCGGTGAGTTCGACCTCATGGCCGAGCTCGCGGAAGTGCTTCGGAAACGTCGTAACTCGCGCGGTGCCATCAACTTCGATTTCGCTGAGGCGAAGGTTGTCGTCAACGAGGAAGGGAAGCCGGCAGATATCGTGCTTCGTCCACGTTCGGTCGCCGAGAAGTTGATCGAGGAGTTCATGCTCGCGGCCAACGAGACGGTTGCGGAACACTTCCACAAGATGGACGTGCCGTTCATCTATCGTGTCCACGACAATCCGAAACCGGACAAGCTCGACTTCTTCTTCGACTTTGTCGCAAACTTCGGTGTGCATATTGAACGCATCAAAGGACAGACGGTCGAACCGAAGACGCTTCAAAAGATTTTGAAGGCAATCGACGGAGAACCGGAAGAGCCGGTCATCAGTACGATCATGCTTCGTTCGATGCAACAGGCGAAATATGACGACGTCTCGCTCGGTCACTTTGGACTCGCGACAGACTTCTATACGCACTTCACGTCACCGATTCGTCGTTATCCGGACTTGATCGTCCACCGTCTCATGCGCACGTACGTCTTCAACAACGATTTGTCGGAGAAGACGATCGCGAAGTACGAGGACCGTCTCGGGGCGATCGCCGAACAGGCATCGAAACGGGAACGTCGCTCGGTCGACGCAGAGCGCGAGACACAGGCGCTCAAGAAAGCCGAATACATGGAAGCCCATCTCGGTGAAGAGTTCGATGGTGTCGTCGCCGGCGTCACGAACTTCGGGATGTTCATCGAGCTTCCGAATACGATCGAAGGGCTTGTCCGTCTCCAGTCGATGGATGACTACTACCACTTCGACGAATCACAGCTCATGTTGCTCGGCGAGCGGACGAAACGTCAATTCCGCATCGGGGACGCCGTCCGTGTCAAAGTCGACGCCGTCAACTTAGACGAGCGGACAATCGACTTCACGGTCGTCGGCATGCCGAAACGGGAACCGTCAAGCCGTCGCCAACCGACGACAATCAAAGCGAAAGGCGGTCGTCCGAAGAAGGACGAGAAAGACCGTCGTGGCGGTCGCGGTCGGGACGACAAGAAGAAGCGCGGCAAACCAGGAAGACCTGGGAAGCCGGGCAAACCAGGTGAGAAACCGAAACGAGACGGGGAGAAGTCTTCCCAAGGCCGTTCGGCACTCGACCTGAAGAAGAAAGACAAGCACAAACGAAAAGGCGACGCCAAACGAGGTGCGAAGAAACGTCGCTGACGGGGAAGGGCTCGTCCCTTCCTCCGTATCTTGTAGATAAAGGACTGAATGTGTATGGCCAAGAAGAAAGATTCGAACGCACTCGCCCAAAACCGCAAGGCGTCCTTCGATTATGCGATCGAAGATACGATTGAGGCGGGCATGGTGCTCACAGGGACGGAAATCAAATCGGTCCGTCAATCGAAGATCAACATCGCGGATGCGTACGTCCGGTTCGATGGGGGCGAGGCGACGCTTCACAACTGTCATATCAGCCCGTTCGAACAGGGGAACCGCTTCAACCATGACCCACTCCGCGTCCGAAAGCTATTGTTGCATAAGAAGCAGATCAATCAGCTCATCGGGGCGTCAGGGCGTGATGGCTACACGATTATCCCGCTCAAGGTGTATATCAAGAACGGGTTCGCCAAGTGCCTGCTCGGCGTCGGAAAAGGGAAGAAGAAGTACGACAAACGTGAGGACTTGAAGAAGAAAGACGCGAAGCGTGACGTCGACCGTGCGATGCGCGATCGGCAAAAATACTGACAACGGATCCTAATTGTGGTATACTAAACAGAGTACCAATTACCACCTCGGGGACGTTATGGATTCGACGGGGGTAGGTCGGTCGTATGTGGCGTGTCGAGGGGTCGGCCTCGTTAAAACGCAAACGCCTATAACTGGCAAAACTAACACACAACTCGCAGCAGCCTAAGTGCCCTGCGGATCCTGACATCCATCGCTTGTGTGGATGACTTTCAGGGTCTCAAACTAAGCAAGCTACGCTTCAACCTCGCCGTCTGAGGGCGCGAAGAAGAGATGAAACAGACTGGATGCGACAACGCCTGTTTATCGGCAGTGTCACATCGAGATTCAATAGATAAACTACACACGTAGAAGCATACGTTACGATGCCTTCGGACGCGGGTTCGACTCCCGCCGTCTCCATTTTGAAGCAGTCTGTAACGACTGCGATCAATGATTTTCATGAAGACCTTCTAATTTCATTGAGATTAGAGGGTCTTTGCTTTTGATTGAAGCCATGAAGAAAGGAAGGTGAAACGCATGGGAAAATATCAATTAGATAAGAGAAGCAAAGTAGCTGCGGCGAAGTACCAAGACGGCAAAAAGCCGACTGTCTCGAACAAGAAAGAACGATTGAACCAGCTTCGTGAAGCATATTTGCAGAAACAACAAGAGAGGAAGTGATCTGGTGAAGGATTATTGAGTACCTGCTCATTAATCCTTTTCTTTTGGGGAGCGGACACCGGTTATTAGGTTTTTGATGAGAATCAAGGGATTGATCATCTTTTTGTTGAATAGAAACTATGAGTTGTTTTTTGAAAATCGTCAAGTAATTATACATACCAAAGGAGGAGTTCACATGTCTAAAAAATCGACGGAATTGATTGTGAATGGCGTCAAAAAATATGGTCCGACAGTAGGCAAACTTGCATTAAAACATAACAAAGAAATCATGGGGGCTTTAGGATCAATCAATTTAAAGAAACGACCGAAGAACCCTGATGACTCGGAGCAAAGCCCTAAAAAAGTCAAGAACAAGCATCCGCGAAAGCAACGGTATCAGTACTATTTAACCGAAGTGACACCTACGCTAGACACTCGAAATCGAGATGAGTTGTTCCAATATAGATTAGAAGTGGAGCAATGCATTCAACAAATCAAAATGGAACAAGCACAAGACATCGTCATCAAAAAACAAATTCATGAGGGGCGAATCAAAGAGTGGGAATCCATTCTCTCTCTCATCGTGAGTCAAATGACCATCAAGGACTATATGGAATTTTTAAGACTCTTTAACAATCCAGAGTATCAAAGTGATTATTTCGCGGGCTTTGAAGGGGATGTGGAGAAGTTCAAAAAATTGAATACGGTCGAACAGTATGATGCGCTCGTTCAGTATGTTCATGAAAAGACAATGATTGATATCGAACAAATCAAAAGAGAGTTTTCTGCTCCTGTTTGATGTGTGAGATCCACTTCTTTTCTGCATTCGTTATAATCAATAGTGTAATGGATGGAGGTGGAGTCGTTGGGATGGGATTTAAGTGTCGCTGAGGCGAAAGATGTGTATTTAACCGAATCAGACCTATGGCGCTTTACACAACAATTTCTGATGAACGCTTCTCATACGACGACGTACAAACACGTATTGATGAAGGTGTTACTGGAATGTACGACAGAATTGAATGAATCAGGTGTCGTGTCATTTCATCAGATTGCCAAACATGTGACGAAAATCTATTGGAATCTCATCGTCAAGCATGGGCTGACACAGATGAATCAACTAGGGAAGCAGAGCGCTGTTGAAAACGTGATGGTCTCCTTTCAGAAAGAACACAACATTCCGTCAGATTGGAACTTTGACCGTTTACCAGAGCATCAACAAAATCAATTGATTCGGAACGTGAATCAGTTTTATAAAAAATACGTATACGGTTCTTTCTATCGCTCTTTTAACGAAACGATTTACTCTTTCAATCGAAAAGAAGAATGGATTCAACTCGTTCCAGCGTATGTCGTTTTCTTTGAAAAATATAAGCGTGTTCTCATGAACGTGACAAACTATCAGTTAGCCATCTTTTTAGAAAAATACAATTCCCAAGATGCGATGGAACGAATCTTGAGCAAGCTGGAGTTTGTGTCTGCCCGTCAGTCGCTTGAGGAGTTTAAACAAATTTTATTAAGTCACGGGCACTCAATGTGCTTCTATTGCCTAAAGCCTGTAAAACAAATTCACGTGGATCATTTCATTCCTTGGTCTTATATGCAAAATGATGTCTTATGGAATTTTGTGCTGTCATGCCCGACATGTAATACGAGTAAAAATAATCGATTAGCGAATATCGATTATCTCTACAATTTGGTAGAACGAAATCATGAACTGCGTACGGCAGAATACATGTCTACATACAAAGAATCGAAACTCATTCATTTGTATCACTATGCCGTTCAAAATGGATTTGAAAACAATTGGGCTCCGAAGACATGAAAAGAGTCGAACCTAATTAAACAGGTTCGACTTTTGTTTTAGTATTCACTATAGTTGAACAGCATAGACATCAGCACATCACTTTTAACTTTCACTTGAATATTTGTATGTTAGTTTCTAATACTCAGTTCTTTAGTTCTTAAAATTGTTATGATACTCATCGAGCTAATCCCGACCCCAAGCAATGCTATAATCGCTGTAAACATACCGTTTGGAATCATAAAACCAATAGGCAACATTCCTAAAAAAGATATAGCGATTACTCCCTGGTATGCAATGTTTAGATATGAAATAATTGGATTTGAAAAGAACGACATGATGAGTGGTGGAATAAATAATACGACAACAATTCCTAGCGACATAAATAATGTCATTTGTATCTCCGGTGTCATTTCACCCAATCGATTGATTTGTAAAGTAATAATAAATAGAGCTAACCCCATCATCAATAGTACCCATAAGATTTTTTTGATCATTTAAAGTCCCCTTCGATTTTTAATTTTAACATTTAAACCCATTATATCCAAAATTAATCTTTATAAGTGCACAAATGCTTCATTACCATAATCCATGGAGAAAAAGAAATAAGTAATGCGTAGGTGAATAAACAGTGTCAAATAATTTAGAAACTTTAATTGTGTCAGGCCGGTTTAAAGAAGTAAAAGACATCTATCAAACTACTGATTTTGAAACATTTAAAAATGATTTATTAACTTTGGCGTATGATAATGAAAATCTGTCGAATTACTCCGTACTCGTCTATCTGTTATTGGACACAGAGGACGATAAATTACATGACTTAGCTTTTCAAGTCCTATCACAGCCCCTTTGCCACATTGAAGGGGCTTATACCTCTTCCTTATACCATGCTCAAAGAGCCGTGGATTTGACTGATGCTGCAGATGTGAAGCGCTTAGAGAACCTGTTATTTCTGAACATCGTCCCAGAAAAGATTGTAAGTGATGAACAAGCAAAGTCCATCGCGGAAAAAATTCTTGTTCTAGATCCAACAAATGAAGTTGCTAAAGACACTTTATATTAAACCTAGAAAATCATTTGTTCGCGTAGACCAATGGTTTTCTTTAGTTCGTGTCACTGAATAAGGGAATAACCAACTAGTCTCATCTAATCCACTTAAGCCATCAATTGTATGAAAGACAATCTGCACACCATTTTCATCTCTACATTTCTCGACTGAATAAATCAAAAGGATATCTTCCTAATTTTGAATAAGTATGCAGAATCTAACCTTAAACCTGGGGGGGCGAATGAATGAAAAGGATTTGTGATTGTGAAAATTTGAAAAGAATTACTATAGAGGCGGATGTGGGGGCGGACCCGACATGGTGTGCGACCTGTCGATACAATATAGAATTGAATGAGTTTACGATTTCTGACCAATTGAAGCGTGATTTCTATGAATGGGTTAGTCGATTCGGAGAATGGATTGACTGGGACACGGATGCACTTGCTAAAGGATGGGAAATCAAGGTGGAGCAACATAATCGTGAAGGAGACTTACTTTCGGAGCGTTTGCAAGTAGCGCTTGGTGAAGCATATGAAATTGAATTCACGCCTATAACATACGATAATTTTACAAAATCCTGAACTTCACTAGAAACGGTGATTCCAAAAATTGTATGTTACACTAAGGGAAAACGTTTAGGGGTAAACAGATGACCATTCATTTTGCCAGGATGACGGGACCAGAAATCGCGAATTATGTGACTTGGTTGATTGACGATTATGCAAAAGATGTCGCGCGCAACTATCAACTTCCGATGGTGTTGGCACAAGAGGAATCGACTCAATTGATTCGGGACCTCTTCCCAGACAATCAACCCGGGGAAGGGCAGACGATTGTTCATGTGATGAACGGAGACACTCGTGTCGGAATTTTGTGGTATGCGTTTCAAGCTGAATCGAAACGCATCTTCATTTATCACATTTTGATTGAAGAGACGTACCGTGGGCAAGGGTATGCGACAGCGGTGTTTGAGAAACTTGAAAAAGTGGTCTCAGAAGAACTTGGCGCAACATCCATTGGACTAAGTGTATTCGGTACGAATCCAGACGCACAGCGATTATATAAACGACTCGGATTCCAAGAAGCGTCCATCGCCATGAACAAACAGTTATGAGAGGAGTCGACATGAAACGTTACTTGAAGTGGCTTTTGGTCGGATTTGGCGTGATTGGGGTGGCGGGGTTGGTATTTGCCTTTTATCGGTCGATGCAACCAGATCCCGATGAGGAAGCAAAAGTGATGAAGATGGCTGAATCATATGTACTCGAGCGATTCAAAGATGCTGAAGTGACAGAGGACGTATTATTCGACAACATGGGAAACTTTCCGTTTGAATATGCGGCGATTGCGGTGGATTCGGTGACGGGAACGGAATTTTATGTTTACGAGAATGAATCGACCGGAGAAATCGTTGATACGTTTCTCTCATCCAAATGGGAAGATGCGGTCACAGAGGTGATTGAAGATTCGATTGATACGGCGTTTGGTGCAGACGTCACCTATGTCGTCCTATATGACGAAGAAAGTATCCGACAACTCGATGTCTCCTCGGCAAATCCAATCGCCTATCAGACAGCCGACGTTTCGCCGACAATCTTATTGACGCTTCATCGGGAGCCGGAAGCCGATGACGAAGAGCGCGTTCGGACGTGGATGTCTGCGTTACAAGAGAACGACATCCTGAAGCGAGCCGAGATTCGTGTTGACTATACCGCTAAAAACGGAGAACTTCTTGATGATGGTACTGGTTTAGATTTATCGTTTTAACAGTAATCCCACTTTCCAATCGGAAAGTGGGATTTGTTCAGTCAAACACTCGACTGATCCAGCGTTTGAAAAAGGGTTGGCCTGATTGTGTCACGCTATGATTGTCGAGCTCTACCTCTTCGATCGCCTCATTCGGAGACCTCAATTGAATCGTCATCTCGTCACCAAGCCCGGTCGTGACACCACTCTCAAATTGAAGATTTCTTGTCACATAAGCATTTGCGTATAGAAGTCCACCTTTTTCGTCCACTTGTACCTCCTGAATCGTATAGTGGAATTGCTCGACCCAATCCCGCTGACCGAGGAGGAGCCGGACGACGTCATCTTCGTGTGACAGTTTCGTTCGCTCGATATTCTCAAGAGGAGTATGCGCTTCAATCGCCTCTCGCTGCGCTTCTAAGATATCTTTGAAGTGATGTGTCGCAGCTTCTGTCGTCCATGCAGCGGAACCTGTCTTTGACTCAGTCGCATAATGGAAAAGAGCAAATCCAATCAAGGCGAATAACGCAAGGACACTTACTCGTTTGAACTGTTTCATCGTCGTGTTCCCTCCATATAAAAGTCGCATCGTAATGTAGTGTCATTTCAGACGATTCACGTGGATGATAGCTACATGCTAAAGGGTATATTTGGTTTAAAATCTTTTTTATGTAATATATTCTTAACATTTAGTAAAAAAAATAGTTTACACTGAACTTGAATACAATGAGGAGGCGATGGTGACGTTAAAAAATCAAATATTCCTCAGTCGTGCAAAGAAAGGCTGGACCCAGCAGCAATTGGCTGATTCAGTCGGAGTAAGTCGTCAAACGATTATTGCACTTGAGAAAAACAAGTATAACCCGTCGCTCATCCTTGCGTTCAAAATTGCGGCGGTACTCGATGAAGAACTACCCGCATTATTTACATATGAGGAGGAGTGAAGATGGATCAAGTATTGCTGTATGGAATTCTTGTCTTGATTGTTGGT
Organism: Exiguobacterium sp. s75; assembly: GCF_018617145.1. GTDB lineage: Bacteria > Bacillota > Bacilli > Exiguobacteriales > Exiguobacteriaceae > Exiguobacterium > Exiguobacterium profundum. The sequence continues at coordinate 1,372,318 of NZ_JACSJQ010000001.1, read as the reverse complement.
GTAATTGTCTCAGAACTTTATAAGGCGAACTTTGAACGAAAAATCGAATCACAAGACGAACGAGGGCGACAGATCGCCTTAAAAGTCAAATCGATTTCTTATTCGATGTTGTCAATCGGTGTCTATGTTGGTGTCGCCCTCGTCGCAATTTTTCAAGTTTTCGATCAATATTATTTCATCTACTTTGTCATGCTTGTCTTTTTCATACAAAGCATCGGATCGTCAATTTATCTTGCTGTGATTCGCAGGACATGACTTATCGACCGGTGATTTGATCCAACCAATTCGCGACCAAGTCCGCGCTGCCATCTTGGAACATAAATATGGATACCCCGACCATCACAAGCCCGACTAAAATCAATCCACCTTGTTTCGCGCTACTTGCAATCCCTCGCACGATGAGGATAATTCCCAACCCAAGCAAAAGAAAGTACCAAAATCCCATGAATATCCCTCCTTTTTCTAATTATTCTCATTTTAGTATGAATCGGTCGAGCAGGCTCTACATACTTAGACTGATTTATCTTTTTAAAAAGAAGGGTACATTACCTCTATGCGAATAATTAGGGGAGTGACCATTATGCGAAAAACGATTGTCATTGCGGGGGCGAGCGGCTATATAGGCTCGAACGTGATGGAGCAGCTGAAGGAAGAGTATGACATCATCGCGTTATCGCGATCGACGAAGAATAAAGAAGATGAGGCCCATATCACGTGGCGTGCCTGTGATTTGTTCTCATACGAAGCAACGAAAGAAGCATGCGAGGGCGCTGATTACGCGATGTTCCTCGTGCACTCGATGATTCCGGACGGCGGCTTGACGCAAGCGACGTTCGAGGACATGGACGCGCTCATTGCGGACAACTTCGCCCGGGCGACGAAGGCGAACGACATCGAACAGATTGTCTATTTGAGCGGAATCATCCCGAAACAAGAGAAGACGTTATCGCGTCATTTGAAGAGTCGACTCGAAGTCGAACGCATCCTCGGCGGACAAGGGGTACCGGTAACAACGATTCGGGCTGGACTGATTATTGGTCCGGAAGGTTCGTCGTTCCCGATTTTAGCGAAGCTCGTCAAACGATTGCCGACGATGATCTTGCCACGTTGGACAAAGACGGAAACACATCCGATCGACATCCGGGAAGCCGTTCAGGCACTCATCTCGGTCGTCGGTGCCGAGTCGCTTTATGACCGTCATATCGACATCGGGGGTCCCGAGGTGATGACGTATCGGAAGATGATCGAGCAGACAGCCGAAGTCATGGACAAGCGTCGCGTCTTGATCGACTTCCCGTTCCCGACAATCAAACTGTCGCGGCTGTGGGTCATGGCGGTCACGGGTGAACCGAAGGCGACCGTCTATCCGCTCGTCGAGAGCATGGGGCACGCGATGGTCGCGGAAGACACGGTCGAAGGTATCGGCCAGGGAGAGATTCCGTTCAAACAGGCGGTCGAACATGCGCTTGAGGAAGAAGAGAAGCAGTCCTCGGGCGGTAAGAAGAAAAAGCAACCGAAATCGTATACGGTCCGTTCGATTCAGCGGTTCGGTCTGCCGGAAGAAAAGTCGGCGCTTTGGATGGCGGACACGTACTTTGAATGGCTCGGTCGTTTTATGTATCCGCTCATTCAGACGACGAAAGAAGATGATGATTGGGAGATTGCGCTGCTCGATCCGTCGTTCGTCGCGCTTCATCTATCGCTTGAACAGGAAGCGACGGACGATATGGCATCCTTTGCGATTGACGGGGGCAAGTTCGTCAAGTTAAGTGAAGAGGATCAGACAGGGCGTCTCGAGTTTAGACGCTTACCGGAGTCGGATGAAGGACTCGTCGCCATCCATGAGTTCGTACCGGCCCTCCCGTGGTGGTTCTATACGAAGACACAGGCGAAAGCCCATCTCGTCGTCATGTGGTTATTCGGTCGTCATGTGAAGTTGCTGGCGAAAGACGCGGAAGATGGCGATCAAGTCGTAGAGGCTCCGACGAATTGAAGGGAGACGCATCGAAAGGTGCGTCTTTTTACTTTACTTTGATGATGTTAGAAGCTACCGTCGGAATGTCATCTCCATTTTGAACGATGAGATATACGTGTTTTGCTTTGAATGGAGTGTCGTACATGAACTTTGCTAAGTCCAAGAGAGAGGTATCAAACTCATTGTGAAAGATGACGGAAAATTCAAAAGTAGAAACTTCAAATAATAGAGATGCATGGGTATAATCCTTTTGAGATTTTTTCAGCATGTTCTTTTTTGTTTCTTCAATGTACGTGGCAGCCTGTTCCTTTAGCTGTTCATAACCTTTTAATCTTGAGATCCACATCCCTTGTTCATTTAAAGCTTGTGCAATTTCCACATCCCGTGGTCCGTTTATGTAAGAACTCACTTCGAACTTTTCTTCGGTCCCATTTGGATGCAGTATGACAAAGTCATAATTTTGATTCCCGATGATGATTTTCGCTTTAGCGTCTTTTGGGAAATAAGGCGAGAGGGAAAATACATAAGCGGGTACAAACTCCTCTTGAAACTCTTTGAATTCTCCTTTGCGTAACCTCGAAATCTTTAAAGCCATGCGGTCGTCCTTCAGTGCTTGAATCACCTCTTCAAAGTAATTTTTCATTTCAGTCGGTGTACGATATTCAGATAAATCTTTTAATATGGCAAACTGTTTTTCCATAGATTATATCTCCTTTGTTACGGAAGGTAATATCAGTTCAATGATTCTAACTTTTATCAGTGTGTGTCTAATGCCTATTGTACCATCTCGTTCTTTGTACATTCTGTTAACGTTTTTCTCAATCCGTTTACAAGCCCTCTTTCCAGGCGTACACTAAACTCGCTTTTGAACTGATTGGAAAGAAGGAATGTATGATGCAAGACTCACTCTCCACGCGTGAGATGTGGCAAAAGGACATCTCGGCCGGGATCACGGTCGGTGTCGTCGCCATCCCGCTCGCCATGGCATTCGCCATCGCCTCAGGCGTCCCGCCGGTGTATGGGCTCTACACGTCCATCTTCGCAGGAATCCTCGTCAGCCTGTTCGGAGGTTCGACGTTCCAGATTGCCGGACCGACGGGAGCGTTCATCCCGATCGTCTCGGGTGTCGTCCTCGCATACGGATATAAGGGATTGCTCGTCACGACCGTTCTCGCCGGAATGTTGCTGCTCCTCATGAGCGTGCTCCGGGTCGGACGGCTCATCCGGTTTATGCCCCGGGCCGTCACGATCGGTTTCACGGCCGGGATTGCCGTCGTCATCTTCGTCGACCAGCTCGATGAGTTGTTAGGGGTCACGTTTGAGAAGGCGCCACATTTTCACGAGAACTTGCTTCGCCTCGGTCAGGCGTTGCCCGAAGCGAGTCCTTGGCCGATCGTCATTGCCGGAATCGGCTTTTTGACGCTTTGGCTCGTCCCGAAGCTGCCGTTCCGTTTACCCCTTTTACTCATGGCGATGCTCGTCCCGACGTTCGTCAGTGTCCTCATCCCGGGTGAGGTCACGACCATCGGAAGTGCCTACGGCGGCATCCCGAGCGGACTGCCGGAATTCAACTGGCTTGCGATCGACCTCGACCTGATCACAACACTCCTCCCGTCCGCGTTCGCCATCGCCTTCCTTGGCGCACTCGAGTCACTTCTTTCGGGAACGGTCGCCGACGGGATGGGGGGGACGAAGATGAAACCGGACAAGGAACTGTTCGGGCAAGGGCTCGCGAACGTGATCACACCGTTCTTCGGTGGGATCCCGTCGACAGGTGCCATCGCCCGGACGGCGACGAACATTCAGGCGGGAGCGGTCAGTCGACGTGCCGGGGTCATCCATGGGATCACGGTGCTCGTTGCGGTTCTCGTCCTCGCGCCGTTCGCGAGTTACGTGCCACTCGCCGCACTCGCTCCGATCTTGATGCGGGTCGCCTGGAACATGTCCGAACGCCATCACGTGATGACGATGTTGCGTCATCGTTCATCCGAATCGCTCGTCCTTCTCGTCACGTTACTATTGACGGTATTCGTCGACTTGGTCGTCGCCGTCGAGGTCGGCGTCATCTGTGCGCTCGCGCTCTTCGCGAAACGAATGGCCGATACGATCGATGTGCGCGAACGGACAGAACGGTACGTCACGCGAGACGGCCAAATCGTCTTCAGTGTCGAAGGCCCGCTCTTCTTCGGTGCGGTCGAGTTGTTCGAGCACGTCCTCCATCACATCCATCGGGAACCGAACGTGTTCATCTTCAACTTTCATCGTTGCCCCGTCATCGACGTGACCGCGGTCGAAGAGTTGCGGCGTGTCATCACCGAACTGAAAGCGGCCGACCGGCACGTCATCTTCGCGCACCTGTCGCCATCGGTCCGCGCGACGCTTGCTCACTATGGGCTACTCGACGGGATCGAGACGTTCGAGACGACCCAAGAAGCGATCGAGGCGTCTTAACGAACGGACAAGATGTCGCCGAACGGGACGCGGCGCACCTCGCCATCGAACAGCTCGACCTCGCGCTCGGCATAATAGATGGCGTGGACGTAGCCGCGCATGCTTGTCGTCAAGCCGTCTACGAACAAGGTCACCTCGACTTGGTCGCCTTCACGGATGGCCCGTTCGAGCTCGGTCTGCCAAAGATAGAGGAGCTGTTCGTCCAAGTCGGGCAGTTCAATCTTTTGGATTTGGGCATAATAACGTTTCAGTAGGGCGACGTGCTCGGGCATGAGAAATGGGATCCATTTCAACTCACCCCGGTCACGATAGCGGGTCTTGCTCATGAGGAATCGCCTCCTTGTTTATGTCCGCCGATTAGACGTTGGCGCGTCCGGAGCGGACTGTCTTTTAGTAGGCTCGACGCCGGTCGGATCGTGCCGCGACCGAACCGGACGTTCAGGCCGTCAATCAAATCGAGGAAGTCGAGCCGTTTCGCCTTCGCCCATTCGTCTTCGAAGAACGATAACTGGACGTGATCGCTCCGTGGCTCGAGCTTGTCGAGAGCGACCGAGACGTAACGGACGGCCTCCGTCTCTTCCCAGCCGTCTAAAAATAGCTGCAATAAGATCGGGAGAAACTCTTGCTCATCCGCTGTGAAGCGGGGGAGCTTCTTTTGTTTACTGAAGCCAGCCCGGTCGCTCGTCCGCGTATAGCGCACCCCGAGATGGATCGTCCCTCCGACGAGTCCCGCTTGCCTGGTTCGCATGCCGACTTCGACCGCGATCGCTTGTAAGACGAGCCGGATTGCGGAATACGTCGTGTAATCTTTCATGAGAGTGATACCGTGTCCGATCGACTTCGGTCGCGTCCGTTTCGCACCGAACAAAGAGCTCGCCGGCAGGATGGTCGGCGACTCGTCGATGCCCCAAGCATGATGCCAAAGTTCTGCACCGATGACACCGAACTTTTCATGAAGGGATTCGAGCGGATAACGGGCCAAATCCCCGATCGTCCAGATGCCGAGCCGCTGCAGGTGGACCGCCATTTTCGTGCCGACACCCCACATCTTCTCGATCGGCGCCGGATGGATGAGCCGTTCGACGTCTTGGAGAAGACACGTGGCGACCCCTTTCTTTTTCGCATGCAAATCGAGGACGAGCTTGGCGAGGACGTTGTTCGGTCCGATGCCGATGGTGACGGGAATGCCCGTATAGCGAAAAATCGTCGCACGCATGAGGTGGGCGACGTGCTCGTCACTTCCGAACAGTCGCTCCGTCCCCGTCATGTCGACGAGCGTCTCATCGATCGAATAGACGCGAATCGCCTCGGGCGGGGCGAACTGATGGAGGATGTGGATGATTTGGATGGAGACGTTCAAATAGTGACTCATCCGCGCCTCGGCATACAAAACGTCCCGTCGTTCGTGCCACGGGAGGCGGTCGATGTGGAAGCGGCGTGACCCGGTCTTGATGCCGAGCTGCTTCATCTTCGGGGTCGCAGCGAGGACGAGTGCCCCGCTGTCCTGCAGGTTCGAGAGGACGACGAGCTTCGTCTGATAAGGATTTTTGTTGCGCGCGGCACACTCGCAACTGGCATAGAACGAGACGCTGTCGATACAAAAGATTCGTCTGCGCATCGTCACCACTCCTTTTTACGAACAAATGTTCTGTTTTTTTTTTCATCGTAACACGGTCTCACGTCATCTCAAATAGTGAATTGAAAATATTTTTACAAATACTTTTTAAAAATTAACCAAAATTTATAGGTTTTCACGTGTCTAAAAACCAACTTTTAGGAAGTTTTCGTAAAAAAGTCTCCGAATTGGTTCGATTTTCGTTATAATAGACGAGTATGTAAGTGATGAATTGATAGAAAGATGGAGGCTATTAGTGTGATCCAATTTGTAAAACAGTTAACGAATGATCAAAGCCGGCGTTTGAAAGCGTACGAACGACGGGTCGCGCGTATTAATGAATTAGAGACAACGATGAAAGCCCTCTCGGATGACGAGATGCGTACATATACGGAGACGCTCAAAGCACGTCTCTTGGATGGAAAGAAAGTGGATGACATCGCGGAAGAAGGGTTCGCTCTCGTCCGCGAAGCGTCAGTCCGTGTGCTCGGCATGCGTCACTATGACGTCCAGCTCATCGGTGGGTTCGCCCTCCTCGAAGGGAACATCTCGGAGATGCCGACGGGGGAAGGGAAGACGCTCGTCGCCGCTTTGCCGAGTTACGTCAAGGCGCTCGAAGGAAAAGGCGTCCACGTCATCACGGTGAACGATTATTTGGCGAGACGTGATGCGGAGCAAATTGGGAAGATTCACGACTTCCTTGGGTTGACGGTCGGCTTGAACGTCCCGGACATCGAAGCGGACGAGAAGCGTTCTGCATATCAGGCGGATATCACGTATGGGGTCGGGACAGAGTTCGGATTCGACTACTTGCGTGACAACCTTGTCCATAAGCCGGAAGAACGGGTCCAACGTCCGTTCCATTTCGCCATCGTCGATGAAGTCGACAGCATCTTAATCGATGAGGCGAAGACGCCGCTCATCATCGCGCAGAAGGACCGGTCACATATCCGCTTGAAACAGTTGGCGCAACAGATCATTTCTGAGTTCGAGGAGACCGACTACGAGGTCGACCTCGAGTCGAAATCTGCGACGTTCACGGAAGAAGGAATCGTCAAGATTGAAGAGCTGTTCGCCATCGACAACCTGTTCAGCGCCTCACACCAGGTGCTCTATCACTATCTCGTCCAGGCGCTCCGTGCGAACGTCTTGTTCGAACTTGACGTCGACTATATCGTGCGTGAAGACAAGATCGAACTCATCGACTTGTTCACGGGACGCATCATGGAAGGTCGGAGCTTGTCAGAAGGGTTGCATCAGGCGCTCGAGGCGAAAGAAGGCGTCACCATCACCGAAGAGAACAAGACGACGGCGGAGATTACGATTCAGCACTATTTCCGCATGTATCCGCTCGTTGGGGGGATGACGGGGACGGCCCAGACGTCGCGCCAAGAGTTCTTGAAGACGTACAACATGGACGTCGTCCAAGTGCCGACGAACCGCGAACGTCAACGTGTCGACCATCCGGATCGCATCTTCATGACGACCGAGCAAAAGTATGCGGCGGTCACTGAGAAAGTGGCAGAACTACATGCGACGGGACGTCCGGTCTTGATCGGGACGACCTCGATCGCACAATCGGAAGCCATCAGCAAGCATTTGAAGAAGAAGCGGATCGAGCATGACGTGTTGAACGCGAAGACGGTCGCTCAGGAAGCCGATATCATTGCGGACGCCGGTCAATTCGGCAAAGTGACGATTGCGACGAACATGGCCGGACGTGGAACGGACATCACGCTCGACGCAAAAGCGAAGGAAGCGGGCGGTCTCTTCGTCATCGGGACGGAGCGCCACGAGTCAAAACGTGTCGACAACCAGCTCCGCGGTCGTTCGGGGCGTCAAGGCGACCCGGGTGCGACCGAGTTCTTCGTCTCGCTCGAAGATGAGATCGTGAAACGTTATGCGGCGCAGAAACTAGAACGCGTGGAGAAGAAGTTGAAGCCGAGTGCGACAGGTGAGGTCTCAACGAAAGATGCGATCGAGATTATCGAATATGCGCAGACGACGATTGAAGGACTCGGCGTCTCGATTCGGGACTACTTGTTCAAACTCGATGACGTCTTGAACGAACAACGGAATATCATCTATACGATTCGTAACCAGGCCGTCAACGCCGATGCGGATGCCATCACGAAAAACGTCCTCGGCATGATGCGTCTCGCCCTCGAGAACAGCATCGATATGCATGTGTCGGATGAACTCGTGCCTGAGGAATGGCCAATCGATGAGTTGAAAGATGATTTACGCTACTTGACGATGCAGGAGCCGACATGGGCAAAAGACATCGCCGATACGCGTGAACTGAAGGATGCTTTAAACGACTGGATGGAGACGATCATCGCTGCGACGGCGTCGCGCCTCGAACAGGACGACATCGTCCTCTTCGCCAAAGAGTCGCTTCTCCGCGCCGTCGACATGAAGTGGACGGACCATTTGACGACGATGAGCGGATTGAAAGAAGGGATCGGGCTTCGCAGCTACGGTCAGGAAGACCCGAGCCGTCAGTTCGGAAAAGAAGGACTGGAAATCTTCGAACAGACGTATATCAATATCGCCCGGGATGTGACGACGGAACTATGCCAGCTCGACCGTTATTTCGCTGAGATGGCAGAGGAGGAAGTATAATGTTAGGATTTCGTAAACGTAAACAGATTGAGACAGGAAATAAAGAGGAAGGGCGCCAATTGACGCTCGTCATCGACGACGCGATGGGGATCCCGAAAGAGGACGAGTACGTCTTCCGTTATCATGCGAAACGACTTCCACCACTTCTCGATAATCAGCTCTCAATTGAGTTATTGAACGTCGAGTCGATCGGGCATGACTTGTCGATCGTGGCGTTGTTCCGCAACACGCTTCCGAGCTCGTTCGAGATCAACGAATTGCCGGTCCTCTTGCTAGACGCGAATAACGTCCCAATCGGACGGAAGGTCCTCGGACGTTCTGAACTGCCGAGCTTTGAGGCGTGGACGAGCAAGCCGGTTTATTTGGACTTCTTCTTGGATGAGATGTTCGGGGAAGTGGAGTCGTACGACTCGCTCCGACTCGTCTTCCAAATGAACCCGATTGACCCGCTTCAGCCCGTGTCACCGGGAGAAGAGACGAAGTTCTCGACACGTGCATGGCAACAGCTCATGCGGACGAACATCTCGACGCCGCCAGTCGGGGAGAACGAGTTCAACTTGATGCTCGTATCGGTGGAGAAGGAAGAGACGGACGTCACGGCGACGATTCTCCTTCGCAACGGCTACGACCGCCATTTGAACGTCGAGAAGCTCCCGCTTGAACTCGTGAGTGGGGAGGACGTGGTCGGCTTCACGATGATTCGTCTTGAAGAGCCGGTTCACGGGAAACATGCGTACCCGGTATCGGTCACATTTGAAGAAATTGAAGGCGATGGACCGTTCACTGTTCGTATCAAACAATAATAGGAGGATAGACCTAATTTTTGTAAAGGAAATTAGGTCTATTTTTATACAAAATTTTAATAGGAGGGAAAGACGGCTGGTGTTATATTGAATATGGTTAGACAATTATCAACCAAAAAAAGGGGACAATCACATGAAAACCGCATTGAAATGGTCGATCGCGACCGCGCTCGTGTTACCAACCGTTTTGCCACTACAGGCACCGAACGTCTTGGCAGAAGTGGACGAGGATATCGTCAAGCTCCGTTTCTTAGAGACGACAGACTTACATACGAACATCACGAACTACGACTACTTCCAAGACAAGATCGACAACACAATCGGGTTGACGAAAGTCGCGACACTCATCAAGGAACATCGTGGAGCCGCTGGGGAAACGAACACATTCTTGTTCGATAACGGGGACACGATTCAAGGGACACCGTTTGGCGATTACGTCCGTGAGAGCCAAGTCGATAAAAATGAAGCGTTCGAACATCCGATGTACAAGGCGATGGCGGCACTCAACTACGATGCCGTCACACTCGGGAACCATGAATTCAACTTCGGTCTCGCATTCTTATACAACGCGATGGAAGGGTCGAAAGGGAAACTGCGTTTTGTCAACTCGAACGTCAAAGATTTAGAAGGCAACCCAATCGTCTCGAAGTTCAACGTGGATGGACAAGAGGTCCAAATCATCGAACGAACGGTCACAGACTTGGATGGGGAAACGCATACGATCAAAGTCGGCGTATTCGGAGTCGTCCCTCCGAAAATCATGTCATGGGATTCGGGGAACCTTCAAGGCCGTGTGACGGCAGAGGATATCATCCCGTCCGCACGTGAAGCGGTTCAAAAATTGAAAGACCGGGGAGCGGACGTCGTCGTCGCCCTCGCGCACTCAGGCATCGGTGACAGTGCGGCGCTCGCGGACGAACAACTCGACAGCGAAGAGAACGTCGGATACGCGCTCACGAAGATTGACGGACTCGACATGGTCATGACGGGGCACCAACACGGTCGCTTCCCGGATGCGAAAGGCATGTTCGCCTCATTCCCGAACGTCGACATGACAAAAGGGACGATCAATGGCAAACCGGTCGTCATGGCGAACAACCAAGGGAAGGACCTCGGCGTTATCGACTTCGAACTTGAACTCGTAGAAGGGAAATGGCAAATCGTCGATGCGTCAGCAGCACTCGACACGGTGAAGGAAGATACGGCGGTCGACCCGACGATTCAAGCGTTGATCGAAGACGACCACTTGGCGACAATCGACTACATCAACCAACCGGTCGGTGAGATTCAAGATGACATCCAGAGCTACTTCGCACTCGTCCGTGATGATGCATCGGTTCAGTTCGTGACGAACGCACAGAAGTGGTATGTCGAGAAAGAGCTTGAAACGAACCCGGAACTTTCTGCATATAAAGAGTTGCCACTCTTGTCAGCAGGCGCACCGTTCAAAGCGGGTGGACGTGAATTGACAGATGCAAGCTACTATACGAATATCCCGAAAGGGCAAATCGCTTTGAAAAACGTCGCGGACCTTTACGTGTATCCGAACACGCTCGAAGTCGTCAAAGTGACAGGAAAAGATGTCATGGATTGGCTCGAGATGTCAGCGGGTGCGTTTGACCAAATCGAAGAAGATGGCGAAAACTTGCTCAATCTTCAATTCCGTAGCTACAACTTCGATATTCTCGACGGTTTGACGTATGAGATCGATGTCACAGGTCCTGCGAAGTTCGATGTCGGCGGAAAGCTCGTCAACGAAAACGCGAATCGCGTGAAGAACGTCGAGTACAATGGACAACCGATCAAGATGGACCAAGAGTTCTTAGTCGCGACGAACAACTATCGCGCAGGTTCTTCATCGTTCCCAGGCCTTGGTGGCGGGAAGAACATCGTCTATCGCTCAGCGTATGAGACACGTAACGTCATCTCGGACTACATTGTCGAAAGTAAAGACAAGTTGGACTACAAAGCCGACAACAACTGGAAGATTGTCGCAGACGCGAAGCGATCGGTGACATTTGAGACAGCGGATGCAGGGAAGCAGTACTTGAACCTTTACGAAGGAATCGAAGCGACGGACGCGACCCGTCAAGATGCGGCAGGTCGTCTCTTCCGCACTTATACGACGGAGCTCGAGGCAGTACCAGTTGATTTGACGCTCTCGGTCGATGTCATCAAACCAGGTGCGAAAGTCGTGACCGGGAAGACGGCGCCAAATGCGAACGTGACATTAAAAGATGGCCAAACGGTTCTCGCCACGACGACAGCCGATGCAGAAGGCATGTACCGTTTGACGGTCAAACCGCTCAAACTCCGTCAGTCATTGACGATTGAAAGCGAATTGAACGGGAAGACGATGACGGAAACGAAAGTCGTCGGAGACGGATTTGTCGGAGCGCCTGCCATCTCGAAACGTTTGACGTATGCCAATACGCCAGTACTGAAGGGAACGTCTTCGCCAGGTGCGAAAATGGTGTTGAAGCGGGACGGAAAACGAATCGCCTATGCGACGGCAGACGCATCTGGTAAATTCGAATTCACGAAGCGTGCTGGTTTCGTTGCGGCAAGCTATGAAATCGAAGCGAAAGATGTTTCTGGTAAAGTAGTTGAATCCGAGTCATTTGTGATTGAGAAACCTAAGATGGTGACGCCGAAGAACACGAAAGGCGTGAAAGCGGGTACGCGTGCCTTGATCGGGAAAACGACACCAGGCGCGACGGTCCTCTTGAAAGACGCCAAAGGCAAGCAAGTCGCAAAAGTGAAGGCGAGCTGGGCTGGTACGTATACGTTCACATTCAAAAAAGGCCTTGCGAAAGGGACGTACAAAGTCATCGCGAGTGACTACGATGGTTCTGGCGCAAAACAATCAACTTTCAACTTGAAATAAGTACAGAACGACGTCCGAATCGGGCGTCGTTTTTTGTCGAATAAAAGTGTCTAAAATGTGAATGAAAGCCCTTACATTATCATCTAGTCTTATGTATAATCAAACATGTAATCGGTTACATGACACGTGTAAACCGAAGAGCCGATGGGGTTCGGCTACATATGTACGGAAAAGGGGACTGACAGATGATTACATTCTTCGTCGCACTCGCACTACTTTTGGTCGGGTATTTGGTATATGGTCGTTACGTCGAGAAGACGTTCGGCATCAAGGAAGAGCGGACGACTCCTGCCTATGCGTCTCAGGACGGCATCGACTACGTGCCGATGGGCAAAAAACGGAACTCGATGATTCAATTGCTCAACATCGCCGGTGTCGGACCAATCTTTGGACCGATCATGGGGGCGCTCTACGGACCGGTCGCCTTCCTTTGGATCGTCTTCGGATCGATCTTTGCCGGTGCGGTTCATGACTATTTGACAGGAATGATTTCCCTTCGAAACAATGGGGCACACTTGCCACAACTAGCGGAGAAGTTCCTCGGACGTTCGCTCCGCCATATCGTCAACGGGTTTGCACTCTTACTCTTACTTCTTGTCGGGACGGTGTTCGTCACGTCTCCGAGTAACATGATCAACAACTTGTTCGATGGGAACGCATCGACGCTCACCATCGTCATCTTCGCCGTATTCGCTTACTACATCTTGGCGACGCTTCTCCCGGTCGATAAGATTATCGGACGTATCTACCCGTTCTTCGGGGCGCTACTCGTCATCAGTGCCATCGGGATTGCGGTCAGCTTGTTCGCTCAAGGATACAAGATTCCAGAGATGACATTGACGAACATGCATCCGGACGGCTTACCGATCTGGCCGCTCCTCTTCTTCACGATCTCGTGTGGGGCGCTCTCTGGTTTCCATGCGACACAGTCACCGATCATTTCGCGGACGACGATGAAAGAAAGCAACGGTCGTGAAATCTTCTACGGCATGATGATCGCCGAAGCGGTCATCGCGATGATTTGGGCTGGAGCGGCGATGGCCATCTTTGAGCCGGGTGAATTACTTGGACTCATCAGTGCGGGCACTCCGGCACTCGTCGTGCAAGAAGTGGCGACACTCATGCTCGGCAGCATCGGCGGCACGCTCGCGATTCTCGGAGTCATCGTCTTACCGATCACGTCAGGCGATACGGCATTCCGTAGCGCCCGAATGATTATCGCGGACTACATGTCGATCGCACAGAAGAAGTTCTCGTCACGTCTTTGGATCGCACTCCCACTCTTCGCAATCTCATACGTGCTCACGAACATGGACTTCCAAATGCTTTGGCAATACTTCAACTGGGCGAACCAGACGACGGCGGTCATCGCACTGTTCGTCGGGGCGATGTACCTTTACATTAAAGGGCGCAATCACTATATCGCGCTCCTTCCGGGGACGTTCATGTTGTATGCGGTTTGGTTCTACATCTTGACGGCGCCAATCGGCTTCAAGCTGGACGGAGTTCTTCCGTACGTCATCTCGACACTCGGCACGTTGACGCTTCTCGTCTTGTTCCACAAACGGGCACGCGCGATGCGAGCAGCACAAATGGAATGTGACGTTCCGGTGAAAGAAGTCGCATAATCTCGACACGGGCTAATCGGTAGCCCGTGTTTTTGATTGTGTTTAAATCGGGAAATGTCCATACTAGAAAGAACAGTTACGGAAGGTGGGAGCACATGAAACAAGAACAACTCAAAGAGATGCTCCATGCCGACACGCTCGGGGAAGAGATTGCGAGCGCGGTCACGCACGGCCTGGGAGTCATCTTCAGCATCGTCGCCCTCGTCCTGCTCGTCATGAGCGCGACAGAGAGTGGGAGCACATGGAACGTCACCGCGGTCAGTGTGTTCGGGGCATCGATGATTTTACTCTATCTCTTCTCGACGCTCATGCACGCCATTCCGCATCCACGGGCGAAGCGGGTGTTGCAAGTGTTCGACCATGCGGGGATTTACTTACTCATCGCCGGAAGTTATACGCCGTTCGCCCTCGTGACTCTTCACGGGACGCTCGGCTGGACGTTATTCGGGATCGTGTGGGGTGTGGCAATTCTCGGGATTGTGTGGAAACTATTTTCGACCGGAAAGTACATGTGGGTGTCCAATGTGACATACCTCGCACTTGGCTGGATCTGCATCATCGCCATCCGTCCGTTGTATGAATCACTCGGTCATCAAGGGTTCATGCTTCTTCTCGCAGGAGGGATCGCCTATTCGGTCGGTATCGTGTTTTACGTGTGGCAAAAACTGCCGTTCAACCATGCCATTTGGCACTTGTTCGTCCTAGCGGGAAGCGTGTTCATCTTCCTCAGTATTTTACTCTATGTCGCACCTTCGACAAGCCTATAAGACAGCCGTCCTACGGGACGTCTGTCTTTTTTGAAAAGTTGGGAAGAAAGTGCTGCAAACGGTTACAAAAATACAGACGAAATGACGTTTGTGTGTCATAATAATTGCAGACATCATCATAGAGATAGATGGGTGTAAAAGTAAGGGGGAAAATCAGATGGAAAAAGTGTTGCGCGATGGATTTATCTACATGTCACAAAACAAAACACTCAACAGTTTGGCAAAGAAATATGGCCTACGATTTGGTGCATCACGCTTTGTAGCAGGGGAAGACTTTAAGGCTTCTGTCCCGACGATTCGCGAATTGAACGCGAAAGGGTTGTCGGTCACGGTCGATCATCTCGGGGAATTTATTAAGACGGTCGAAGAGGCGAATACGAATCGCGACGAGATCATGCGTGCGATTGAAATTATGGCAGAAGAGCAATTAGACGCCTATATGTCACTCAAGCTGACGTCACTCGGATTCGATATCTCGGACGAGTTGATTGAAGACAACATGCGTCAAATTTTGACGGTCGCACAACGAGTCGGGGTCTTTGTGGCCATCGATATGGAAGATGAGCAGCGTTGTGAAAAGACGCTCGAATTGTTCAAAAAGCTGAAAGCTGAATTCGACGGTCTCGGAACGGTCATCCAGTCGTACTTGTACCGCTCGGAAGATGACATCAATCATCTTGCGCCGCTCAAGCCGAACCTCCGCATTGTCAAAGGGGCATATAAAGAGCCGGCGACGGTCGCGTTCCCTGAAAAAGAGGACGTGGACCATAACTACGTGAAGCTCGTCAAACTCCATCTTGCGAACGGGAACTACGCATCCATCGCGACACACGATGACCATATGATTGACGCCATCATCGAGCACGTCAAAGAGAACAACATTCCACTCGACCAGTTCGAGTTCCAGATGTTATACGGCATCCGCGTCGAGCGTCAACTCGAGCTCGTGCGCCAAGGATACAAAGTCCGTGTCTACGTGCCATACGGTCGTGACTGGTACGGTTACTTCATGCGCCGTCTCGCAGAGCGCCCGGCAAACGTGGCGTTCGTGTTAAAGGGAATGGTGAAGAAATAAAATGAGCACGAACATTCGTCGAGGATGTTCGTGCTTTTTGATGTATGGATAACGTCGATACATTCGGTCTTCTATGTAGCGGAGGTGTTACGATTTCTTGTTCTCGTCCTCACTTACCCAAAAATCTGGACCGATTTGATCGGACAGCCAAAAGAAAAGTTCTTGATGTTCTTCTGGATGAACTGCACAAAAAGAAGACTCAGCTACGAACTGAGTCTTCGAACAATTATCCATTAATCACGGTTCCACCATTTACGTGGATGACTTGACCACTGACGTATGTCGAATCATCGCTTGCGAGATAGACATACGCCGGTGCGAGTTCGGCCGGTTGCCCCGGTCGTTTCATCTCTGCTGAATCGCCGAACGATTTCACCTTCTCCGCGTCAAACGTTGACGGGATGAGCGGTGTCCAAATCGGTCCCGGGGCGACCCCGTTGACGCGAATCTTCTTGTCCGCCAAGTTTTTGGCGAGCGAGCGGGTGAATGCCGTGATGGCACCTTTCGTCGATGCATAGTCAATCAATTGGTCGTTTCCTTCATAGGCTGTGATCGAGGTCGTATTGATGATGCTCGCTCCTTCTTTTAAGTAGGGGAGCGCTGCTTTCGTTAAGTAGAACATGCTGAAGATATTCGTGCGGAACGTCTTCTCGAGTTGTTCATCTGATATATCGAGGAGCGACTCCTGTGGATGTTGTTCGGCAGCGTTATTGACGAGGATGTCAATCCGACCGAACGTCTCGAGCGTCTCTTCAACGACTCGTTGACAGAAAGAAGATTCGCCGAGGTCGCCTTGAAGCAAGAGACAGGCTTGACCTAAGTCCTCAATCCGTTCTTTCGTCGCTTCCGCGTCCTCGAGTTCGTTTTGGTCTTTATAGACGATGACGGAGTTCGCACCTTCGTGGGCGAAAAAGATGGCGACCGACTTTCCAATTCCGGAATCCCCACCGGTGATGATGGCGACCTTATCTTTTAACTTGTCACTACCTTTATAATCTTCCCGTTCATAGATCGGGAAAGGCTCCATCTTCGAATCGATTCCCGGTTGGTGTGCCTGTTCTTGGGCTTTCTTCTTAAACGACTCAAAGTCCTTTCGGCTACCGACAGTGTTTAAACGATTATCATGCATGTATACATTCCCCTTTCTGAATTTGACTCTTTTTGTCTATACCACACCCATTGAAAACTAATCGCTCATTCAAAAAATGGAATGAAATTGAAAAATGAACGCTTGCGAATGAATGTTCATTCATTTATGATAGAAGAGTAAACACGATGGTGATTGCGATTTTTTTTACGCGTGAAATGAATCACTATTCATTCTCATTTTAGGGGGGAACACTATGACGAGTCACATCGAACAATCAACCGACCTCCGTTTGACGAACTCAATTCGTTTTGCGGTCGTCATCGGTTCAGGAGTAATGGGGGCGGGGATTGCGGCTCACTTGGCGAACGCGGGGATTCGTTCGCTCATGCTCGACATCGTACCACGTGAATTGACATCTAAAGAGGAAGCGAAAGGGTTGACGCTGGAGTCACCAGAAGTACGCAATCGCATCGCCTCAGAAAACCGTCAAAAACTACTGAAACAAAATCCAGCACCACTTGCGACAGCCGATCATCTCAACTTCATCGAAGTCGGGAACTTAGAAGATGACTTAGAGCGTTTGAAAGAAGCGGATTGGGTCATCGAAGTCGTCGTCGAACGTCTCGATGTGAAGCAACAACTCTTCGAGAAGATTGCACCTTACATCCGTGAAGATGCGATTCTCAGCTCGAACACGTCAGGGATTTCCATCGAAGCGATGGCAAGTGCCCTTCCGGAAGGATTGAAATCACGCTTCCTCGGGACACACTTCTTCAACCCACCACGTTACTTGAAGTTGCTCGAACTCATCCCGACGGAGAAGACAGCCCGTCCGGTCATCGACTTCATGTCACGTTTCGCAGAAGACCGTCTCGGCAAAGGTGTCGTCGAAGCAAAAGACACACCGAACTTCATCGGGAACCGGATTGGGACATATGGTCTTCTCGTCACGTTTGAAGAGATGCTCAAACAAAACGCTTCAATCGGAGAGATGGACTCGATCACAGGTCCACTCATCGGTCGTCCGAAATCGGCGACATTCCGCACACTCGATGTCGTCGGAATCGACACGTTCGTCCACGTGGCGGGTAACGTCTACGAGACGCTCGAAGCTGGGGAAGAGAAGGACGCGTTCGACGTCCCTTCAGAAATGAAGCAACTCGTCGAAAAAGGCTGGATCGGACAAAAGGCCGGTCAAGGCTTCTATAAGAAAGAAGGCAAGGTCATCCAGGAGTTGAACCTTCAGACGTTCGAATACGAACAATTGAAAGCGATTACAGGTCCTGAGCTCGATCAAATCAAGTCACTTCCAGGCTCAAAAGCGAAATTGAAAGGTGCCATCTTGAACAAAGGTCGCGTCGGACAATTGCTCTGGCCAATCACGGCGAAGACGCTCGCTTACTCGGCACGTCTCACTGGTGAGATTGCCGATACGATCGTTGCGATTGACGATGCGATGAAGTGGGGCTTTGGTTGGAAATTCGGACCGTTCGAGATGTGGGATGCCCTCGGT
Source organism: Exiguobacterium sp. s75 (assembly GCF_018617145.1). Classification (GTDB taxonomy): domain Bacteria; phylum Bacillota; class Bacilli; order Exiguobacteriales; family Exiguobacteriaceae; genus Exiguobacterium; species Exiguobacterium profundum. The sequence continues at coordinate 1,353,889 of NZ_JACSJQ010000001.1, read as the reverse complement.
GTGGAGAAATCAGTCGAGCGTATGAAAGCGGAAGGCTATGACGTCCCGGCATGGATCGATGAGATGCTTGCTGCAGGCAACACGTCATTCTATAAGGGAGACCAGTATTACGATAAAGCGTCGAAGGCGTATGTCGAGAAGACCGTCAACCCGAAAGAATTGAAACTCAAGCCGCTCGCAAAATCAAACGGCATCATCCTAGAGAACGGTGGGGCACGCCTCGTCGATATCGGCGATGACGTCGTCGCACTCGAATTCACATCACCAAACAACGCGATCGGTGTCGACATCATGCAGATGATCGAACAGTCGATCGACCGCGTCGAGCAAGACTTCAAAGGAATGGTCCTCGCCAACGATGGCAAGAACTTCTGTGTCGGAGCCAACCTTGCGATGATGCTCATGGAAGCAGAAGACGAGAACTGGTTCGAACTCGATTGGATCATCAACAAGTTCCAACAAGTCGTTCAAAAGATTCGTTATTCAAGTCGCCCGGTCGTTGCCGCACCATACGGCATGACGCTCGGTGGTGGTACGGAAATCAGCTTACCGGCAGCCCGTATGCAAGCCGCGCTTGAGACATATATGGGTCTCGTCGAAGTCGGTGTCGGCCTCATCCCTGGTGGAGGCGGAAACGTCAACACGTACCGTCGTCTCCTTGAGCAGACACCAAAATCGATGCAAAACATCGAGAAGGCTGCGCAACAGACATTTGAGAACATTGCGATGGCGAAAGTATCGAAGTCGGCATTTGATGCGAAGACACTCGGTTACCACCGTGCGGTCGATGGCATCTCGATGAACCGTGACCACTTGACGTTCGATGCGAAACAGACGGTCCTTGAACTGGCTGACGGGTACACGGCACCGGTTCGTGAAAAGTTACCGGTCGTCGGTCAAACAGGGAAAGCGACGCTCGAACTCGCGGCGTATGAAATGTTCTACGGCGGTTATATTTCAGAGCATGATTTGAAGATTGCGAAGAAACTCGCGCACGTCATCAGTGGTGGCGATTTGGCATACGGTACGCTCGTCGATGAACAGTATTTCCTCGACATCGAGCGTGAAGCCTTCTTGAGCCTCATCGGGGAGCCGAAGTCACAACAACGGATGCAACATATGCTCGTGAAAGGCAAACCACTACGGAACTGATAAAGGGGGACAAAACAGATGAGGGAAGCAGTCATCGTAGCCGGCGCACGGACGCCGGTCGGAAAAGCAAAACGCGGTTCGTTCCGTAACGTACGTTCGGACGAGCTCGCGGGATATGCCATCAAGGCAACGCTTGAGCGTTCAGGATATAAAGGCCCGATTGATGACGTCATCATGGGTTGTGCGATGCCAGAAGCGGAGCAAGGGATGAACATCGCTCGCTATGCGGCGGTCCGGGGGGGACTGTCGCACGAAGTTCCAGCGATCACCATCAACCGCTACTGCTCGTCAGGTCTTCAAGCCATCGCGGATGCGGCGGCGAAAATCATGATCGGTCAAGCGACGGCCATCATCGCCGGCGGTATGGAGTCGATGAGCCAAGTGCCGATGGGTGGTCACGTCATCCGTCCAAACCCACACATCATGGAGACGGCACCAGAGTACTACATGAGCATGGGACATACGGCAGAACGTGTCGCAGCTGAATACAACATCTCGCGCGAAGACCAAGATGCATTTGCTATCAACAGTCACCAAAAGGCGGCGGCAGCCATCGCAGGTGGCAAGTTCCAGGAAGAAATCGTTCCTGTGACGGTCATCGAGCACGTACTCGGTGAAGACGGGAAAGTCGCGGAAGTGGAGAAAGTCGTCAAGCATGACGAAGGTGTCCGTGCCGATTCAACAATCGAAGCGCTCGGTAAACTTCGCCCGGCTTTCAAAATCAAAGGATCGGTCACGGCGGGTAACGCTTCACAAGTATCCGACGGAGCAGCAGCAGTTCTCGTCATGGACCGTGAAGAAGCAGAACGCCAAGGATTGCAACCGATGGCCAAGTTCCTCTCGTTCGCGGTCGGCGGTGTCCGTCCGGAAGTGATGGGAATCGGACCAGTCGTCGCCATTCCGAAAGCACTCGAGATGGCTGGCGTGAAGTTAGAAGAAGTCGGATTGTTCGAGTTGAACGAAGCGTTCGCGAGCCAGTCACTCGGTGTCATCCGTGAACTCGGCATCGATCCATCGAAAGTGAACGTGAACGGCGGCGCTATCGCCCTCGGTCACCCACTCGGATGTACGGGAGCAAAACTTTCAGTCTCGATCTTGCACGAAATGAAACGACGTAATGAGAAGTATGGGGTTGTCACGATGTGTATCGGCGGCGGAATGGGCGCGGCTGGTGTCTTCGAATTACTATAAGGGGGAATCGGATATGGAACGTACAGAACATGAATTGATTAAAGGCGGTAGCTTTGTCATTGACGCACTCGACGCAGAGCGTCTCTTCACACCAGAGGATTTCTCAGATGAGCATAAGATGATTGGGGACACGACGGCAGGATTCGTCGATGACCGCGTCATGCCAGTCCTCGAGCGTATCGAGAAACACGAGTTCGACCTCTCTGTCGAATTGTTGAAAGAAGCGGGCGAGCTCGGTCTTCTCGGAGCAGACGTTCCAGAAGAGTACGGCGGTTACCAACTCGATAAAATCTCATCTTCGATCATCACGGAGCGCTTCGCGAAAGCACGTTCGTTCGCGCTCAGCTACGGCGCACACGTCGGGATCGGGACGCTTCCAATCGTCTTCTTCGGATCAGAAGAGCAAAAACACAAGTATTTGCCAAAACTCGCGACAGGTGAATGGATCGCGGCTTACGCCCTCACGGAGCCAGGCTCAGGTTCTGACGCCCTCGGTGCGAAAACGACAGCTGTCTTGAACGAGGCGGGCACGCACTACGTCTTGAACGGTGAGAAACAATGGATCACAAACGCCGGCTTCGCGAACGTGTTCGTCGTATACGCAAAAATCGATGGCGACAAGTTCAGTGCCTTCATCGTCGAGCGTGACTTCAAAGGAGTCTCAACAGGCGCAGAAGAACAGAAGATGGGAATCAAGGGCTCGTCGACACGTACGCTCATCCTTGAAGACGTCGAAGTACCAGTCGACAACCTTCTCGGTGAAATCGGAAAAGGTCACGTCATCGCCTTCAACATCTTGAACGTCGGTCGTTACAAACTCGCAGTCGGAGCAGTCGGTTCTTCAAAACGTGCATTCGACCTCTCGGTTCAATACGCGAACGAGCGTAAACAGTTCAAGACACCGATCAGCCAATTCCCACTCATCCAAGAGAAATTGGCGACGATGGCAGCGAACATCTATGCGATGGAAAGTTCAGTCTATCGTACAGGTGGTTTGTTCCAGGACAGCTTGGACGCACTCGGTGATGAGAACATGCGCGACGGATCAAAAGTCGCACAAGCAATCGCAGAATATGCGATCGAATGCTCACTCAACAAAGTATTCGCTTCTGAAACGTTCGACTACGTTGTCGACGAAGCGGTCCAGATTCACGGTGGATACGGATTCATGGCAGAATATGAAGTCGAGAACCTCTATCGTGACTCGCGAATCAACCGCATCTTCGAAGGAACGAACGAGATCAACCGTTTGATCGTCCCAGGTACGCTCCTCAAGAAAGCGATGAAAGGTGAATTGCCGCTCCTCGCAGAAGCGCAAAAACTTCAAAAAGAGCTCATGAGCTACATGCCACAAGAATTGGACGGCTCACCACTCGCTCGCGAGAAGATGCTCCTTTCGAACATGAAGAAGATCAACTTGATGGTCGCGGGTACAGCTGTCCAGAAGTATCAACAAGACCTTCAAAACGAACAAGAAATCTTGGCGAAGATCGCAGACATGATCAGTGCCATCTATGCGCTTGAAGCAGCCATCGCTCGTACAGACAAAGCGATTGCCCGTTCAGGCGAAGAGAAGAACACGCTCAAAGTCCGCTACACAGAAATCTTTGCGGAGCAAGTGTTCAAGCAAGTCGAACTCATGGCGAAAGAAGTGTTGTACGCAGCGGCGTCTGGTGACGAGCAACGTATGCTTCTCTCGGCAATGAAGAAGTTCAGCCGCTATCAACCGATTAATGTGATCGGCACGAAGCGCGAAGTCGCAGCGAGCCTCATCAAAGCGAACAAGTTTATCGTCTAATCAAATGGACAGAAAGGGTGGACCGGACGCGGTCGACCCTTTCTTTTTTTGAGCTCTGCCACGTACAATAGAGACGAGGGGGAGAGACGATGACAAAACGAGATGTATTACTCGACCGGATGGAACGCATTGGACGGTCCGTTGCCGAAAAGGACGGGACGCTCATGCTGCTCGCATTGGGTTCGATTGGACAAGAGACGGAGCGGTTGGATGAGTATTCGGACCTCGATTTCTTTTTGATTGTCGAAGATGGGCAGAAGGCGCGCTTTATCGACCGACTCGACTGGCTCGAGGTCGAACCGCTTCACTATCAGTTCCAAAACACGAAGGACGGGCATAAAATCATGTATCAAGATGGCATTTATGGTGAGTTCGCCGTCTTTGAACTGCATGAACTGGCGACCATCGCCTATACGCCAGGACGTGTCGTCTGGCGACGGGACGAGGCGCTCGAAGTATTTGCGACACCACGCCTCGAAATCACACGTGAATCAGCGGATTATTATTATGAAGAGGCGTTGACGAACCTATATGTCGGCTTACTTCGGGAACGTCGGGGCGAGATGCTCGCCGGATTCGAACTCGTCCAAGTCGCGGCCGTTCAAAACGTCTTGAAGGCGCTCGGCGGACAAGGAGATCCGTTCAATCCGACACGCCGGGTCGAGTCAAGACAGCCGGAGATGATTCCCTTCTTGTCAGATGGGGTAAAAGGATACGGCAGGTCAATCGAGGCGGCAGCGGCAATCTTACGGTTGATTGAAGCGAGGCACGAAGTGAACCCGACGATGAAGCGAGAGATTGAACGGTTGCTTGAGACGTGAATTGATTTCTCGGAATATGCTACATTGAGAATAGAGGTGATGAACAGATGGTGACACTCTACGGCTATCCACCATGCAGTACATGTAAAAAAGCAGAAAAATGGTTGAAGGAGCAAGGCATCGCGTATACATACGCTCATATCGTTGAATCGACACCGACGAAAGCGGAACTCGCCGAACTGTGGAAACAATCAGGTCTACCACTCAAGAAGTTCTTCAATACGAGCGGGCAAGTCTATCGGAACGAAGGCATCAAGGACAAGCTGCCAAATCTATCAGAAGACGAACAACTTGAGCTATTAGCGAGCAATGGTATGCTTTTGAAGCGACCAATCGTCACAAATGGTGAAAAAACGACCATCGGATTTTCAGAAAAGTCCTTTACGGACGTTTGGGGCTAAGTGCTATAATACAGATGTGAGTCTAATTTATTTGAGGGGGAAGTTAGGATGAGCAAAGTACCAGCAAATTTACGTTATTCAAAAGAACATGAGTGGGTAGAAGTAAACGGAACGAAAGCCCGCATCGGCATCACGGATTTCGCACAAAGCGAACTAGGGGATATCGTGTTTGTCGAACTCCCAGAAGTCGATGGTACGATTTTGCTCGACGAGCCATTCGGTTCAGTCGAATCAGTGAAGACGGTCTCTGAGTTGTATGCACCAGTATCAGGTCGCATCACAGCAGTGAACGAGGACCTCGCGGATTCTCCAGAACTCGTCAACGAGTCACCGTTTGAAAACGCATGGATGATCGAAGTCGAGTTGACGGAAGAGTCAGACCTCGACAAGCTCATGTCTGCAGAAGAATACGAAGCGATGATTCAAGGATAATCAAAACCGGCCTCTCCAATGGAGAAGCCGGCTTTTTTTTACTCGAAATCGAGTCGGTAATGATCGGATTTGACGAGAGTCGCCCGTTCAAACACGCGATAGAAGAAGATTCCGAGTGCGACGGGAATCAGACCGAACAAGACGATGACGAGCAGGACGTTGAAGAGAGCGAATCCACCCGGCATGAGATGAAGGGCGTTCACTGGACCGATGAGTCCTGACACCCCGAACCCGGCGCTGATTGGCGTTCCCTCAATTTTTAGGATTCCAGCGAGCGCACCGAGAATCGCCGCATTTGCCAAAATGGGAAGCATCATGATGGGGCGTCGGACAAAGTTCGCCATCTGAATCTTCGGAGAACCGAGGAAATGGGCAATCGATGTGCCGGTCGCGTTCGCCTGCCATCCGGCGATCGCGAGACCGAATCCGGCTGCAACGACTCCGAGGTTCGCCGCACCCGCCGCGACACCGGACAGGCTGATGGCCGTCGCAATCCCGACGGTCGAGATCGGCGAAACGATGATGAGCGAGAACGCCATGGCGATCAGGATCCCCATGAGGACCGGTTGCAGGTCAGTCATGGTCATGATGAGTAGACCGATATACGTCGTGATTTGGGAAATGTACGTCAACAAGAAGGTACCGATGCCTCCTGCGACGACAATGATGGTCATCGGCATAACAATGACCGTATACGTCTTCAAGTGGGGAGCGAGCTTCATGACTAGAAGTGTAGCGATTGCAGCGGTCACACCGGCTGTGATCACATCCCCGATGCCCGCCATCACGAACGCACCTTCGTCGATTCGAACGGCACCGCTACCGACATACGTTGCAATCGCGATCGTCCCGGCTTCGAGAATCGATCGTCCGAACTGCATGGCGACCGCTAGCCCGATAATGGCTGGCAGAAGCCGCATCGCAATCGTCGTCGCATCCAATATGAATTGAAGAGACGGAAAATACGGAAGTATGGCTTTCGTTAATTCACCGAGTAGTGCGCTCGGGATGAGGGCGATCAGAATCGCCATGCTGAGACCGTTTAAGACGTTCATCGTGAACTGTTTCATCGTACCTGTTGTTGGTTCCGTCATCATTCATTCACCTGTCCTTCTTCTTTGCTGTTATGTACAAAAGCGATAAAGTTAGAACCCATATTATTCCTCTCACCAGAAAGAGTCAAGAGAATCATTGAAAAATTCTGAAATTTCATCAAAGCACGATTTTTGAATGGGAATCCATCGCCCCTTATAATGACAAGAGAGGTGAGAAGAATGATTACAGACGGATTCTTATATATATACGCCCCGATGTGTGGTACATGCGCTGTGGCGGAAAAAATGTTGACGGTCGTCGAAGCGGTCGACCCTGAAATTAAAATCGAAAAGCGAGATGCGAACTATATCCCAAAAGAGCTAGAAGCCTACCAAGTGATGAGCGTACCCGCCCTGTTGAAGCTTGAAAATGGCGAGGTTCAAGATCGATTGTACGCGTTTCAAAATGTGCAACATGTCCTCTCTTTCGTGAAGTGAGAGAGGAACATTAGAATAATCTGAAAATTTTAAATAATCAGTTGACACAGAAAGTTCACGAATGGTATATTCATTACAACATCTTACTTGAACACAAAATAGGACGCGATATTCCCGATATCAAGACGTTTTGGCGAAGCCGCTGCTACCTTTATACGAATACACGTCAGTCTTCCCTTCGATTGTCCCCCAAAAAAATCAAGCGAAGACAGACGTTCCGTATAATCGCACGGTCCAAGCTAAGATCGAGTGATGATTGGTGAATCTCCCCCATATAAGGATGTAAATCTTGAACGGGCAAAAGATTTTCATCTATGGGCTGTCCTTCCGTGACTCAAGGTGCTACGTTCTGTGTCGTCCTCGGACGGCACCTTTTTTTAATTTTTTTGAAAAAAGGATTTGACAGCAGAAAAAGCTGTCGCTATGATAAAGCTAATCGAATACACAACACTCTTATCAAGAGAGGCTGAGGGACTGGCCCTATGACGCCCAGCAACCGCGGAGCAATCCGAAATGGTGCTAATTCCAGCAAGGTGAGAAACCTTGACAGATGAGAGCAATCGTTGTCCGTACGATAAAGTGCGCACGTTTGCTCAAACGTGCGCGCTTTTTTTGTTGTCAGGAGGGAAAGGTATTGATTCAATTACGAAACGTCGCCAAATGGTTCGATACGAAGAATGGTCGTGTCCAGGCGGTCGATGATGTGTCACTAACAATTGATCGCGGTGAAATTTTTGGAATAATCGGATATTCGGGGGCGGGGAAGTCGACGCTCATCCGATTGCTCAACCGTCTCGAGTCTCCGTCAAGCGGTGAAATCGAGGTCGCCGGGAGTGAGCTCACGAAGCTCAGCCCGAAAGAACTACGGGGAGTTCGCAAGAACGTCTCGATGGTCTTCCAGCACTTTAATCTTCTGTGGTCGCGCACGGTCGCAGAAAACATCAGTTTCCCACTCGAACTGATTGGGGTTCCGGCAAGTGAACGGAAACGACGCGTCCAGGAACTCGTCGAACTCGTAGGCTTGGCTGGTCGCGAGGATAGCTATCCATCGCAACTGTCGGGCGGTCAAAAACAGCGAGTCGGGATCGCCCGCGCGCTCGCTACCAATCCTGAGGTTCTCCTCTGTGACGAAGCGACAAGCGCGCTCGACCCGAAGACGACGGATTCGATTCTCGAACTGCTCGTCAGCATCAATAAAAAGCTCGGATTGACGATCGTCCTCATCACGCATGAGATGCACGTCATCCAAAAGATTTGTCACCGTGTCGCCGTGATGGAGGCCGGAAAAGTCGTCGAGACGGGTCAAGTTTCGGACGTGTTCCAACATCCGGAGCAACCGATTACGAAAGAATTCGTCAAGCAAATCGGGGCGGTCGACGATCTGTCGCTCACGTTCGAACACCTTAAAGAACGGTATCCGAGCGGTCAAATCGTCAAATTGAAATTCTTGAACGAGACGGCAGAACAACCGATTTTGTCTGACGTCCTCAAGACGCATGATATCGGATTCAACATCATCGGCGGGAACGTGACCCAGTCACAAGTCGGTGCGCTCGGTACGCTATTCATCCAACTGATTGGGGAAGCAAGTGAAATCGAACGTGCCATCACGTCGATTCGTTCGCAATCCGTAGAAGTGGAGGTGGAAAGCGATGTTTCCTAACGTAGATTGGCAAATTATGATGGAGCAGACTTGGGAGACGTTATACATGACGCTCGTCGCAGGTGTGGCGACGTTTGTGATCGGACTCGCTTTAGGTTTGATTCTCTATATTACAAACGAATCACTTTTATTGAAGAATCGTCCGATTTACGTCTTCGTCAGCGCGATCGTCAACGTGTTCCGTTCGATTCCGTTCATCATCTTAATTATCTTACTCATCCCGTTCACGTTGTTCCTACTCGGGACGATGCTCGGTTCGACGGCGGCGCTTCCGGCGCTCATCATCGGAGCGGCACCGTTCTACGCTCGGATGGTCGAACTTGCGCTTCGTGAAGTCGACCGTGGGGTCATCGAGGCGGCCGAATCGATGGGGGCGACGAAATGGCAAATCATCTATAAAGTCTTGATTCCGGAAGCTCTTCCGGCAATCGTGTCGGGACTCACGGTGACCATCGTAGCCATCGTCGGTTATACGGCAATGGCGGGGGTCGTCGGTGGCGGCGGACTCGGGAACTTGGCTTTCTTGGAAGGGTTCCAACGCTCACAAAACGACGTCACGTTCGTCGCGACGGTGCTCATCTTGATCATCGTTTTCGTCATCCAGTTCATCGGTGACCGACTCGTCACAAAAATTGATAAACGTTCAGCATAATCACACATATACCATTTGGAGGGATTCATTATGAAAACTTGGAAAACAGTACTCGGATTGACAGCTTTATCAGCATTCACAGTTCTCGCGGCTTGCGGCGGGGAAGAGGCGGAAACAGGTTCTGGCGATGGCAAAACATTGATCGTCGGTGCGTCAAACGTACCGCACGCTGAGATTTTAGAGCACGTACAAGAAGAATATGAAGCAAAAGGTTACAAACTCGAAATCAAGAAGTTCCAAGACTACGTGCTACCGAACAAGACGCTCGCGAGCGGTGAGCTCGATGCGAACTACTTCCAACACGAGCCTTACCTTGAGTCACAAATGGCTGAGAACAAAGACTACAAATTCGCATCAGCAGGTGGCGTGCACATCGAGCCGATCGGTGTCTACTCACAAAAATACAAATCGCTTGACGAGCTTCCTGAAGGAGCGGAAATCATCATGAGCTCATCGGTCGCTGACCACGGACGAATCCTTACGATGCTCCAGTCAGAAGGTCTCATCACGCTTGCGGAAGGCAAAACGGTCGATGCGACAGTCGCTGACATCGTCGACAACCCGAAAGACTTGAAATTCAAGACGGACGTGGAAGCAGCACTTCTTCCAACGGCTTACAACAATGGAGAAGGTGATGCGGTCCTCATCAACACGAACTATGCGATCGATGCAGGTCTCAACCCACTCGAAGATGCGATTGCACTCGAAGGGGAAGATTCACCATACGTCAACTTGATCGTCACGCGTGAAGGGGACGAAGAAGACGAGCGCGTCAAGGCACTCCTCGAAGTATTGACGTCTGAAGAGACACAACAGTGGATCTTGGACGAATACAAAGGTGCGGTCGTACCGGTCAAACAATAAGTCATTTCGACTCAGGAGACTTCCTCCTGGGTCTTTTTTTGTCTAGTGTTCTTTCATAAAGAGAAGTACACTACATATATGAAAGAAAAGGGGGGATTTGGATGAAGCTCAGACAGATTCATCCACTGACGTGGGGCGTCCTGTTCGGGACGTTTTTTGCACGACTGGCGACGTTTTTTGTCATGCCATTTTTTGCGATCTATCTAGCTACGCTCGGCTTTTCAGCGAGTGTGATCGGAACGATCTTTGCCGTGACGGCACTTTCAGGTCTGTTCATGAGCTTCTTTGGGGGGACACTCTCTGATCGGTATGGACGAAAACAGCTCATGTTGATTGGGATCGTGCTGAATGCCGTCACGTTCGCTGGTCTCGCACTTGCGACGGAACTGTTTTGGTTTTACATGCTATCGATGTTGATGGGGATGTCGCGATCATTCCTAGAACCGGCTTCGCGTGCACTCATCAGTGACACGACACAGGCGGACCAACGGGTCATCGTCTATAACGTCCGTTACTTCATGATCAATATCGCCGCGGCCATCGGGCCACTCTTGGCTGTCGTTTTATCACTCACCGGTGTGAAGACCGCGTTCTTCGTCGTGACGGCTGTCTACATATTATACGGAATCATTATCTCGACCTTGTTTTACAAATATCCGTTTGAAGAAGGGGATGGGGTCAAGGCACGCCCACGCTTGACGGAGACGTTTCGTGTCCTACGAGACGACCGGACATTCCGTGCAGTCATCATCGGGATGATTTTCGCGATTATCGGTTACAGTCAGTTCAATTCGACGCTTCCTCAATTCATTGCGCTACGCGACGGATTAGAAGACGGTTCGAGATTGTTCGCTTACTTATTGACGACAAACGCCATCACGGTTCTCATCGTCCAATATCCGATCATGCGTTTCGGGATTCGTGTCTCTCCGATCAAGTCACTCTTCTTCGGGATTTCGACGTTGTCATTCGGACTTTTGCTCATCGGATTTGCGACGGTCGAATGGGTACTCTTTGTCGCGATGGCCATCTTTACCGTCGGTGAGGTGTTGATGTTCACGATGACGGACGTCTTGACAGATGAACTCGCGCCGGAACATTTACGGGGGACGTATTTCGGGGCGATGGGATTGACGTCACTCGGACAGACAATCGGACCGATTATCGGGGGTGTATTACTCGATACATTCGGTCAGTCATCGCTTCCTGTATTCGGAAGTTTGGCGCTCTTGACGGGGTGCGGTGCCTTTTTCTTCGCGGCTGCCGTACGAGAGCGGAAAGCAGTCCTCGCACTCGTCGAAGAAAATGCCGGATAATGTCTTGATTTCCTACTATTAGCATTCTCAACTTTTATCATTCTATTGAGAATGAATTCTAAGGTGAGTCGCTTGAAATAAAAAAATGACTAGTCTAAGATTAGAATATATCTAATCTACGCCATTCACTATGGCGAGAAAATACGGAAGGGGTATCCGAATGTCTAACGTACCACAAATGAAAATTGATGACCTCCGCGTCTCAATCGAAGGAAAAGAGATTGTCAAAGGTCTTAACCTAGAAATTAAAGGTGGCGAAATTCATGCCATCATGGGTCCTAACGGGACTGGTAAATCAACACTCGCATCAGCACTCATGGGTCATCCACTTTATGAGGTCACTGGGGGAAGCGTCGAATTAAACGGCGAAGATGTCCTCGAGATGGAAGTCGACGAGCGCGCACAAGCAGGGATGTTCCTTGCGATGCAGTACCCGGCTGAAATCAGTGGTGTCACAAACGCGGACTTCTTGCGTTCGGCAATCAACTCACGTCGTGAAGAAGGTCAAGAAATCTCGCTCATGAAGTTCATCCGTGAACTCGATGCGAAGATGGAGCTTCTCGAAATCCCTTCAGAAATGGCACACCGTTATTTAAACGAAGGATTCTCAGGCGGTGAGAAGAAGCGTAACGAAATTCTTCAAATGATGATGATTCAACCGAACATCGCCATCTTGGATGAAATCGACTCAGGTCTTGATATCGATGCCCTTAAAGTCGTTGCCAAAGGCGTAAACGAAATGCGTTCAGAAGAGTTCGGCTGCTTGATCATCACGCACTACCAACGTCTCCTCAACTATATTGAGCCAGACTTCGTACACATCATGATGGACGGGAAAATCGTCATGTCTGGTGGTAAAGAGCTCGCACAGCGACTCGAGGCAGAAGGTTACGACTGGGTGAAGCAAGAACTCGGAATGACAGTAGACACAGAAGCGTAAGGAGGCTGTACGATGACCGTACAATTTGAATTGGATGCACAAGCGTTGTCGGCACGTGCAGAAGCGCTCGGCGGACCAGCATGGATGGTCAACCGTCGTAAAGAGGCAGCAGAACTTGCGCCGACACTTGCTTTGCCAAAAGTTGAAAAAATTAAGATTGATAAGTGGGACTTCACAGCGGGAGATGTCGAGCTCGAACAAAAAGACGGCTTGACAGCGGACATCGAATCACTCCTCGGAGACCACCGGACAAACGTGCTCGTTGAACGCAACGGTCATGTCGTCTATAACGAATTGTCGATGCCTGAAGGCGTTTTGTTCATGGGAATCAAAGAAGCGATGGAGCAACATCCTGAGCTCGTTGAGAAATACTTCATGACTGAAGGCGTACGTATCGATGAAGAACGTCTTTCGGCGTTGAATGCTGCCCTCACAAACGGTGGTGCATTCATCTACGTACCGAAAAACACGCAATTGAAAGATCCGCTCCAAGCGATCTTCACGATGGAACAGGCGAACGGTGCCCTCTATCACCACACGATCCTCGTCGCTGACGAAGGTAGTGAAGTGACATACATCGAAAACTTCCTTTCTGGCACGAATGAACCGCACACGGTCAACGTCGTGACGGAAGTATTCGCTGGAGAGAACGCGAAAGTCGTCTTCGGTGGTGTCGATCAGCTCGCTGAATCAGCACTTACGTTCATGAACCGTCGCGGTGTCGTCTATGCGAACGGTCGCCTCGATTGGGCGCTCGGTCACATGAACGACGGGAACTCGGTCGTCGAGACGAAGACTCACCTCGTCGGCGACAACACGTATTCAGATACAAAAGCTGTGACAATCGGTCGCGGTGCACAGAAACAAAACTTCAACATTCGTACCGACCACTTCGGGAAAGCATCTGAAGGGTTCATCTTGATTCACGGTGTCCAAAAAGACGCAGCCACTGCAATCTTCAGCGGGACATCGATGATTCACCACGGTGCGTCAAAATCGAACGGTGTACAAACAGAGCGCGTCTTGATGCTCTCTGAAAAAGCACGTGGGGATGCCAACCCGATTCTTCTTATCGATGAAGATGACGTTATGGCAGGTCACGCAGCGTCTGTCGGTCGTGTCGATGATGTTCAATTGTACTACTTGATGAGCCGTGGTTTGTCTCGCCAAGAGGCAGAGCGTTTAATCATCCACGGATTCTTGACGCCTGTCGTCGAAGAACTCGCAATCGATTCGGTCAAAGACCGTCTCCGCGAAGTCATCGAAGGGAAAGTACGTTAAGATGTTGAACGCCTCGATTCGTGAACAGTTTCCGATTTTAGATCAGGAAATCAATGGACACCCGCTCGTTTATCTTGATAGCGCAGCGAGCTCACAAAAGCCGCTCGCTGTCATCGAGGCGATCGAGGACTATTATCGTCGCAACCATTCGAACGTGCATCGTGGCGTCCATACGCTCGGGACGCAAGCGACGGATGCGTATGAAGGGGCACGCGAACGCGTCCGCTCATTCATCCATGCGGCGGTTCCTGAAGAAATCATTTTCACTCGTGGAACGACGACGGCCATCAACTTGGTCGCATCGAGCTACGGAGATGCGAATGTCGGTGAAGGCGACGAGATCGTCCTCACTCCGATGGAACATCATGCGAACTTAATCCCATGGCAACAACTCGCCAAGCGAAAAGGCGCGACACTTCGTTACGTCGAGCTCACGCCGGACGGACGTGTCACACTCGATGCCGTTCAAGCGGTGTTATCAGACCGGACGAAAATCGTCGCGATGAGCCACGTCTCGAACGTACTCGGGACGATTAACCCGATTGCCGAAGTCGCTCGACTCGCGCATGAGTTGGGTGCCGTCATGGTCGTCGATGCCGCGCAAAGTGCACCGCACCGAAAACTTGACGTCCAAGCACTCGACTGTGACTTCCTCGCCTTTTCTGGACATAAGATGCTCGGACCGACTGGGATCGGTGTCTTATATGGGAAGAAGCAACTCCTGAAAAACATGGAGCCGGTCGAGTTCGGTGGCGAGATGATTGACTATGTCGATTTATATGAATCGACGTGGAAAGACATCCCGTACCGTTTCGAAGCGGGAACACCAATTATCGCCGGAGCGGTCGGACTTGCGGCAGCCATCGATTTCTTAGAAGAAATCGGTCTTGAAAACGTCGAAGCACACGAACGTGAACTCGCGTCTTACGCAATCGAGCAGATGAAAACGATTGAAGGGATCGAGATTTACGGTCCTGAAGATCGCGTCGGTCTCGTCACGTTCAACTTGAAGGACGTTCATGCTCACGACCTCGCGACTGTGCTCGATATGCAAGGTATCGCGGTTCGTGCCGGTCATCACTGTGCACAACCACTCATGCGTCTTTTGAAGCAATCATCGACGGCACGGGCGAGCTTCTATTTGTATAACACAAAAGAAGAAGTCGACCGCTTCATCGAGGGATTACGTCAAACGAAGGAGTATTTCAATTATGAGTTTTAATAATCTCGACATGTTGTACCGCCAGGTCATCATGGATCACTATAAAAACCCGAGAAACCGTGGCGTCATCGAAGATGGCGTGACGGTGGACTTGAACAACCCGACGTGTGGGGATTCGCTTCGTCTTCAACTACAGGTCGAAGACGACATCGTCAAAGATGCGAAGTTTGAAGGGGAAGGCTGCTCAATCAGTCTCGCCTCGGCATCGATGATGACCCAAATCGTCAAAGGAAAAACAGTAGAAGAGGCGCTTCAACTCGCCAACATCTTCTCTGAAATGGTTCAAGGAAAAGAGTACGACACGGATACGTTTGACCTCGGTGATATCGAGGCGCTCTCAGGCGTATCGAAATTCCCGGCTCGAATCAAGTGTGCCACGCTCGCGTGGAAGGCGCTTGAAAAAGGAGTAGACGAGGACGCGTAAGGAGAAGGAGGAGACCGATATGGCAAAGAACATGCCGGAAATTGGCGATTATAAATACGGCTTCCATGATCGGGACGTTTCGATTTTCCGTTCAGGCCGTGGCTTGACGACAGAAATCGTAGAGACGATCTCGCGCATGAAAGAAGAGCCACAATGGATGCTCGACTTCCGTTTGAAGTCGTTGGATCACTTCAACAAGATGGCGATGCCGACATGGGGCGGAGACCTCTCGGCACTTGATTTCGACGAAATCACGTACTATGTCAAACCATCTGAAAAGACAGAACGCTCATGGGACGAGGTACCAGAAGAAATCAAACGTACGTTTGACAAGCTCGGTATCCCAGAAGCAGAGCAAAAATACTTGGCAGGTGTCTCGGCTCAGTATGAGTCTGAGGTTGTCTACCATAGCATGCAAGAAGACTTCGAAGCGAAAGGTGTCATCTTCAAAGATACAGACACAGCCCTCAAAGAAGACGAAGAGATCTTCAAAGAGTACTTCGGGAAGTTGATTCCGCCGACGGACAACAAGTTTGCGGCCCTCAACTCAGCAGTTTGGTCGGGTGGCTCGTTCATCTACGTACCAAAAGGCGTGAAACTCGAGCAACCGCTCCAAGCCTATTTCCGCATCAACTCGGAAAACATGGGTCAGTTCGAGCGTACGCTCATCATCGTCGACGAAGGCGCATCGGTTCATTACGTCGAAGGATGTACGGCACCGGTCTACACAACGAACTCGCTTCACTCAGCGGTCGTTGAGATCTTCGTCAACAAAGATGCATATTGCCGTTACACGACGATCCAAAACTGGGCGAACAACGTCTACAACTTGGTAACGAAACGTGCAGTCTGTGAAGCGGGTGGATCAATGGAGTGGATCGATGGAAACATCGGATCGAAACTCACAATGAAATACCCAGCTGTCATCTTGAAAGGGGAAGGCGCACGTGGGATGACACTCTCAATCGCCCTCGCTGGTAAAGGACAGCACCAAGACGCTGGCGCTAAAATGATTCACCTCGCACCAAACACGTCGTCGTCTATCGTCTCGAAATCGATTTCGAAACAAGGCGGAAAAGTATCGTATCGTGGAATCGTCCACTTTGGCCGTAAGGCGAAGGGCGCGCGCTCGAACATCGAGTGTGACACGCTCATCATGGACAACGAGTCGACGTCAGATACAATCCCGTACAACGAAATCTTGAACGACCAAGTGTCACTCGAGCACGAAGCGAAAGTCTCAAAAGTGTCAGAAGAGCAACTCTTCTACCTCATGAGCCGTGGAATCTCGGAAGAAGAAGCGACAGAAATGATCGTAATGGGCTTCATCGAGCCATTCACAAAAGAATTACCAATGGAATATGCGGTCGAAATGAACCGTCTCATCAAGTTCGAGATGGAAGGTTCGATTGGATAATCGTGACTTCAAAACCAGCGGAGCTTTGCTTCGCTGGTTTTTTGTATAATGAAATAAGGAGGCGATAACGTGACCCATCGATTTTTATTAGAGGGCCGAGACATATATTCATTTATGAATCCCATGCTTGTTATTTGCCCGAGTTGCGGGAGACAGGCTGATGTGTGGGAGAGGAATGATGAGGTACGCCTAAGCTGTCTTCATTGCGGTCATTTGCAAACAAAGGAGAGCGGTTCGAAATACGTCGGAGAAGCTGTCGATGTTTATTTTGGATTGCCGCTATTTTTACAAACAGGATGTTCTGGTCATGTGTTATGGGCTTACAACCGTGAACACCTCAACTATATTAAGGATTATATTGACGCGAAGATTCGGACGAGCGAGGGAACGAACCGTAGTCTCGAAAGTCGATTACCCGCTTGGATGAAAAGCAAGCAGAACCGTAAAGACGTGTTACGAACGATTGAAAAATTAGAACTTATGATAGGAGGTTCAACAGCTTGAATCGACGAGAAGAACTTCAATACATAGAGAGACAACAATTGACATCGGTGATGAACGAGACAAAATGGAAGCGTCTCAATCGAGCTGTCTCTGAAGAGTTGACTTATGCGCCGCCATATCAAATAAAATACTTAGGGGAGGATACGTTGTTTCCTAACGACTCGTTGTCCGAGTATGAAATATTGTGGGGAGAGTGGGATGAAATCTGGCTGGAGTCCCCTTTACGGTCCATCGAATGGATTCGTTTGCGACCAAACGTACTGCTCTATAAGGGAGTGATTCTTGACCCAGATGTTTGTGATCTGTCCACTGAACTCATTTCGATTTTGGAAAGAGAAAAAATTCCGTTCATCTTGGAAAGTGAGACAATTCAGATTTTCGGTTATGTCCGGAATACCGGAATCTTTGAATCGAAATAAGATATATAACGGAATCACGTATTTTTCATGCAGCTTTTGTCGTTAAAGATGGAAGAGTCGGGTATGCTAAAAAAGAGAATGAATCATAGAAAGGAAGGTTTTACATGACACGTATTCCGCATAAAGATGATATTGACCCGAAAGATATCACTCGCATCGCCGTCATCGGTGCCGGTTGGGTCGGGGTCAGTTTTGCTTACCAATTATCCACGGCTGCGCTTTGCGAGGAGCTCGTCCTGATCGACTCGAATCATGCCAAGGCAGAAGGAGAGGCGATGGACCTCAATCATGGGATCTCATTCGCTCCGACACCGGTCCGGATTTGGGCAGGCGACTACTCGGATTGTAAAGACGCAGATATCGTCGTCATCACGGCAGGAGCCGCACAAAAACTTGGGCAGACACGGATGGACCTCGTCGAGCAAAACGCCAAGGTCGTCCGCACCGTGACCGAAGACTTGATGAAGAGCGGGTTCGACGGCATTTTAGTCGTCGCGACGAACCCGGTCGATGTGATGGCACACGTCGCCTGGAAAGCATCGGGTTTACCAAAAGAACGCGTCATTGGTTCAGGGACGGTCCTCGATACAGCACGACTCCGTTACAAACTTGGAGACTATTTCGAACTATCGCCACGAAACTGCCACGCCTACTATATGGGTGAACATGGGGATACGGGCTTTGTCGCATGGAACAACGCACGCATCTATGGGAAGAGTATCGATGAACTATTGGCGGAGAACGAGAAATATCAGTTCGAAGACTTAGAAGCGATCTATGCGGACGTACGCGACGCTGCTTACCAGATCATCGAGCATAAGAACGCCGCCTATTATGCGATTGGGGTAGGCTTGCTTCGCATCATCCGGGCCATCGTCCGAAATGAAAACTCCGTCGTGACGATTGGCGCTCACCTAGACGGCGAGTACGGGGCGAGTGACGTGCATATTGGCGTACCGGCCTTGATTGACCGAAGCGGCATTCGTAAGATCATCGAGATTGAATTGACGAACGAAGAACAACAGAAGTTTGACGCCTCGGTACAAACTATCAAAGCAGGGATTGAGAAAGTCGAGCCCGCATCCTAAAAAAAGATCCGACTGCTTAGGCAGTCGGATTGTTGGTTAAGACGCCTCTTCTTCGGCGATATCTTTCTTGTAATACTTCTCGGATGTGAAGAACTCGGTTGTCAATCGTTTCACTTCACCACTTAGAAGCAAGACGGCAATCATATTCGGGATGAGGATCATCGCTAGCATCAAGTCTAGGAAGTTCCAAATCATCTGAGCGCCTCCAATCGAACCGATGACAATCGAGACGATATAAACGGCCTTCATGATTTTTCCTGCCGTCAAACCGAATAAGTACTCGGCTTGTCGCGAGCCGTAAAAGATGATGACGATAATGGTCGAGAGGACGAAGAAGATGAGTGAGATGGTGACGAGTAAGCTTCCCGTGTAACCGAAGTATTCATTGAAAGCAATCGTCGTCAACGCTGCTGGGTCATCCATCGCTCCGTCTGCCGTCCAGACACCTGAAGACAAGACGACGAATGCGGTCGTGCTACAAATGATGAGCGTATCGATGACGATCCCGATGACGGCCCAGAACCCTTGGCGCACCGGATGGTCCGTCTGTGCCGCGGCGTGGGCAATCGGTGCCGTTCCAAGACCGGCTTCATTTGAATAGAGTCCACGGGCGAAGCCCCAACGAATCGTCTCAGCAACGGCGGCACCGGCAAACCCACCGAACGCGGCCATCGGCTCGAATGCATACGAGAAGATGAGACTGAGAACGTTTGGAATCTCAGAGAAGTTCATCAAGACGATGACGAGTCCGGCTCCGACATAGACGAGTGCCATGCCAGGGACGACGATCTCGGTGACTTTCGCGATGCGCTTCAGTCCACCAAAGACTATGATGCCCACAAGAATAGCGACGACAATCCCCGTGATGAGCGTGTTCCCATTGAACGTCTCACGGACTGCCGAGCTGACAGCGTTTCCTTGTACCATGATACTCGGAATGAGTTCGATCATGAGGGCGAAGGCGAACCACGTCGCGAGCCACTTCCAACGAAGTCCTTTTGATATGTAGTAGACCGGTCCCCCGACAAATTCGCCGGCATCATTCTTCTCACGATAGTGCACGGCCAGTACGCTCTCTGAGAACTTGATGGCCATGCCGATGATAGCGATGACCCACATCCAGAAGATGGCACCCGGTCCCCCGAACATAATCGCTGCAGGTACACCGATGATGTTCGCGGCCCCGACTGTTGAAGAGAGGGCTGACGTCAACGCTTGTCTCGGACTGATGTCGCCTTCACCTTTCGGCTTTTTGAAAATGCTGCCGAATGTTTGCTTGAATATGTAGATGGGGTAACGAAACTGAAAGAAACCGAGCTTGATAGTGAGGAAGATACCGGACAAGACGAGTAACGAGATGATCGGTACGCCCCAAAGCCAGTCGGAAACGTTCGTGACAAGAGTAATAAATTCATTCATATAACCACTCCAATTCCATTATTTTACTTAAATACTGTTTCCTAAAGTAAGGGCCTCTAAACATCTTTGACAAAATAAAGGAGGAAAATAGAATGAGAGTTGCTAAACGTTTGATTGTATCTGGACGCGTCCAAGGTGTCGGATTTCGATATTTTTCACAGGAGACCGCGCAACGATTCGGCATCAAAGGATGGGTGCGCAATCTAAGTGACGGGACAGTCGAACTTCATGTCGAAGGAACGGCGAATGAGGTAGATGCTTTCCAGCAGGCGTTGAAAGATGGCAATCGCTTTGTCGGTGTCGAACGAATCGAAGAGACGGAAGCGAACGATCAGGAATTTCGCTCGTTCGACATACGCTATTAACCGCTTACATCTCCCTGCATATGAAAGGGAGATTTTTTTGTGAAATCTACATTTCAAAAAATTAAACCTCGAATTTTGGAGATAGGGTGGTCAAACGATAGGAAGTGTGTATAATGAAATAGACCAAGCGATATATTGTCAGAAAATTTAGTTATTATTTTTTTGTTAAGTCGTTCGGAATATCAAGTGTATGGAGGTAGTTGTATGAAAAAATCGACATTGTTCCCGTTAGCGTTTACGATTTTTGCTTTATTCTTTGGGGCCGGGAACTTACTGTTCCCACCAGAGCTCGGCGCCTTGGCGGGGGAAAACCTCGTACCGGCGATGATCGGGTTCGTCATTACGGGTGTCGGTTTACCGCTTCTTGCTTTGTTCGCAGTCGCTCGGGTCGGCGGTGGGACAGACCAAATTGCTCGTTATATTCCAAAGCGTCTCGCGCTTATCTTGACAGGATTGATGTATGTAGCCATCGGACCATTCTTCGGAATTCCGCGTACGGCTGCCGTCACGTATGAAATGGGACTCGTCCCGTTTCTCGATGCTCCCTCTACTTTGACACTCGCGATGAGTTCGACCGTCTTTTTCGGGTTGACGTTCTTCTTGACGCTTCGTGCTCAAAAGTTGATTGAAGTCATCGGGCGCATCATCACACCAATCCTCTTGTTCTTGCTTGTAGCGATTGGAATCACAAACCTCATCTCGCCTCTCGGGGAACCGGGAGCTCCAGCGGAAGGATTTGAGACATGGGTGGGTGCACTCGGCCAAGGTTTCCAACAAGGCTATTTGACAATGGATGTATTCGGGGCCCTCGTCTTTGGGGCAATTGTCCTCGTCACGTTGAAAGCTAATGGATTGAGTGACCAAAAAGAAGCGTCTTCGCTTCTTCGCTCTGCAGGCATGGTGGCCGTTACCTGTTTGATGCTCGTCTATATCTCGCTCGCTTCAATCGGTGCGAATATGACAGTCGCAGAAGGAACGACGAGTGGCGCAAGCCTTCTCCAAGCGTTCGCAGGTACGTCTTACGGACAAGTCGGAATGCTCGCACTCGGATTAGCGGTCTTCCTCGCTTGTTTGACGACAGCAGTTGGCCTCATCTCAGAGTTCTCACGCTTCATCAGCAACCAGTTTGATTCTCTCAAATATCATCATGTCGTCATCGCGACAACGTTGTTTGGATTCATGATCTCACTCGTCGGTTTGAGTTCGTTGATTCAAATCGCCGTGCCGCTTCTCACGCTCCTCTATCCGGTCATGATCGCACTCGTGCTCGTATCGGTGACGGAACGTCTTCAACGAAACCCTGGTGTGGCGATGAAAGCGACAATTTATACGGCGCTCGTTCTCTCGTTCTTTGAAACGTGGAACGGCATCCAGCCTTCTGCGGTTACTTCTTGGATTGGAAACTTACCAATGGCGGATATCGGACTTGCCTGGGCAGTTCCGACGATGATCGTCTATGCGATCACGCTTCTTCTTCCGAAGGGAACGTCACAAGAATCACTCGCTCAATCACGCATCTCATAAGTCTCGCCCATCCTTTGGTCAAGGATGGGTTTTTTCTGTCTTAATTGTTTGCCTGGATGTGAACTCAAACAGTAAAATGGAAAGATGAAAAGGGAGTGACATGCGTTGACGACAAAACAAAAAAATCAATTGGCGATTCTCATGTTGAACATGTTTATCGCCGTCGCCGGGTTTGGGATTATCATCCCGATTATTCCGGATTACTTAAAGATGATTGGCGAGGGAGGGACAGCCGCCGGACTCATGATTTCCGTATTTGCGGGTGCCCAGCTCGTCATGTCACCGATTGCCGGGAAATGGGCAGACGTCTACGGGCGCCGACTCATGATCATTCTCGGTCTGATTGGATTCACCATCTCGATGGGAGTCTTCTATCTATCAGATAATTTGACGATTCTTCTCATCTCTCGTGCCATCGGGGGTGTTGGTGCAGCGCTTTTGATTCCTGCCATCTTCGCTTATGTGGCAGATATCACGACACTCGAGCAACGAGCTCGAGGGAACAGTTATATTTCCGCGGCAATGTCGCTTGGAATTGTGGTCGGACCAGGGATTGGGGGCTTTTTTGCTGAATTCGGCTTGAAGACACCGTTGCTCGTTTCAGCGATTGTATCGTTCGTCGCTGTCATTTCGTCTGTACTCCTTCTTAAGGAGCCGGACCGTGCTCCGTACGTGGCACCAAAAATAAAAGAATCTTTACCGACACAGCTGGTCATGTCGACGCGAAAACCATACTTCTTCGTATTGGTCATCAACCTCGTCATGGCGTTTGGTCTGATGGCGTATGAATCGGTACTCGGACTCTATGTCAGCGAGATGTTCAGTGCGACACCACAGGAAATTGCCATCATGGTAACCGGAACAGGGATTGTGAGTGTTATCGTTCAATTGTTTGCGGTGGACCGTCTCGTCGAATGGTTGGGTGAGACCAAGGTCGTACTTGCTTTCATCGCGCTCGCCTCATTCGGCTTCTTGTTATCTTTGTTCGCTGGTACGTATATGCTCTTCTTCGCAGTGACACTCGTGATTTTCTTATCGACATCTATTTTACGACCGGTGTTGAACACGCTCGTGTCGAAACTTGCAGGAAACGAGCAAGGTCTTGCCATGGGGATGAACAACGCTTATATGAGTATTGGGAATATTTTAGGGCCGACATTGGCGGGAATCGCCTTTGATATTGATATGCGCTATCCGTTCATGATGGGACTCGTCCTATTGCTCGTCACATACATGGGCACATGGAACTGGTCGAAACGGAAAGCGGCCGCCATTTCAGAATCGTAAAGGAGGACGCTATGATCTATGTAGGTGTGACCGGATGGGGTGACCACGATTTGCTGTATACGACCCCAGAAGAACGAAAACATAAATTATCGACATATGCGGGACATTTTCCGACTGTTGAAGTCGACTCGACCTTCTATGCGATTCAACCGGTGAAAAATTTCGAAAA
Source organism: Exiguobacterium sp. s75 (assembly GCF_018617145.1). GTDB lineage: Bacteria > Bacillota > Bacilli > Exiguobacteriales > Exiguobacteriaceae > Exiguobacterium > Exiguobacterium profundum. The sequence continues at coordinate 1,330,008 of NZ_JACSJQ010000001.1, read as the reverse complement.
ATGGGATGGGGAAACACCGGATCATTTTCAATTCGTTGTGAAAGTTTCCAGGGAAATGAGCGGACATGATCGTGAGCCGAAAACGCCTTTGATTGAACTGTTTGAGCGTTATCGCGTCTCGGTCGATCCGTTAAAACGAGCGGGGAAATTAAGGGCTGTGCTCGTTCAATTGCCGCCGTGGTTCGATGTGTCAAAGCCACACCTGGATTATTTGAGAACGCTTCGTGCCGAGCTGTCAGATTACGAGATTGCCATCGAGTTTCGCAATCCGACCTGGTTCTCAGAAGCGTTCCGGGACCGGACGCTTCAATTTTTGAAGGAGCAGCGGTTCATCAACACGATTTGCGATGAACCGCAAACGAAAGAGAGCAGCATCCCGTTCGTACCGGTCGTGACACATCCTGATGTTGCGGTCGTTCGATTGCATGGACGCAATACGTCAGGATGGCTCAAAAAACCTGGAATGACGAGTCAAGAATGGCGGCATGTTCGCTGTCTGTACCGGTATAGCGAGGAAGAATTGCAAGAATTGGCGACCTCACTTCGTGAGATTGACCGTGAAGCGAAAGATGTGTATGTATACTTTAACAACAACTCGGCCGGGGATGCGGCACCGAATGCGAAGCGACTCATTGAGATCCTTGGCCTCGAGTATGAACTCGCACCGAGACAAATCAGTTTGTTTTAGAAGGAAGGGATGGCCATGACGACACTGACTATTTTTCATTACAACGATCTTCATTCAAAGTTCGACCAATGGCCGAAACTTGTTTCATTTCTAGAAGAACATCGGACGGACGACACGCTGTACTTTGATTTAGGGGATCATGCCGACCGTACCCATCCGGCGACGGAAGTGACACGTGGGAAGTTGAATGTTCGTTTGCTCGAGCGACTTCGTCCGACAGCCGTCACCATCGGGAACAACGAAGGGATTACCTTTCCTCATGATTGGCTGGCCGAACTGTATGACGAAGCGACATTTCCCATCTTACTTGGGAATGTATATGAAGCAGACGGGTCACGACCGAATTGGGTCGATGAGACGCTCGTTCTTGAGAAAGATGGTTTCCAGATCGGCCTGTTTGGTGTGACCGCTCCATATGAAGAGTTATACCCAGAGCTTGGCTGGCAGATTGAATCGCCTTACGATGCGGCGGAGCGAGCGTTGAAACAGTTGGCGCATTGTGATGTCATCATCGCGCTCAGTCACCTTGGGTTCTTTGGAGATGAGCGATTAGCTGAAAGGTTTCCTGAAATCGACGTCATTCTCGGTGCGCATACACATCACGTCTTAGATGAAGGTGTGATGACGAACGGTGTTTTGATTGCACAAGCCGGAAAGTATGGGAAGTACGTCGGAGAAGTCACACTGACGCTTGGCGAGTCAGGAATCGTGTCGAAAGAAGCGCGCCTTCATGAACTGTCTCAGCAATCGGATAGTCCGGACACATTGGCCTTGTTGCATACAGATGGGGCAGATGCCGAACGCCTTCTGGATGTCACGATTGCGGAGACGGATGGATACGCCTCTGATTGGTTCGGTCCTTCTCCACTGGGCGACCTGCTCGTCGAAGGCATGGTCGAATGGTGTGCGGCGGATGTGGGGATCATCCCATCTGGCGTTGTGCTAGAAGGACTGGCGCCGGGTGGGGTGACACTCAACATGTTGCATCGGATCTGTCCGCATCCAATCAATCCTTGTGTGCTGACATTGGACGGGGAGACGTTGGCGCGTTTCCTTCACGATGCCAATGAAGAAACGTTCACGAGTATGCATGTCAGAGGTCTCGGCTTCAGAGGTACCGTTCTCGGAGAACCGAGTCTCTATCAAATCGAACAGCGGGACGGTCAGACATATGTAATGGGGGAACGATTGGATTTAAATCGGACATATCGCGTCGCGACGGTCGATATGTTGACGTTCGGTCCGCTCCTTCCTTATTTGGCAGACCAACCGAAGCGATATTTCATGCCCGAACTTCTGCGGGATGTATTACGAGAAACAATCGTCGCCCGTCATGAAGTGATTCGAAAAGGATAGAGCGCATCGACGGGGGCATGCTATGATAACAGAGTGGAGGTGGGAGCGATGATTCGAGTGAATCGCCACGGATATACCGTCTTGGAAGAAAAACGGGACGGGTTCGATGAAGAGGCGTTTATCGCACGATATAGTGACGTGCTAGATAAGTACGATTACATCGTCGGTGATTGGGGGCATGGTCAGTTGCGATTGAAGGGATTCTATGAACCGCAATCTAAATTGGCGACCTATGAGAACCGAATTGATCACGTGATGGACTACGTATACGAATATTGCAACTTTGGATGTCCTTATTTCGTTTTGAAAAAAGAAACGGAAATCAACGAAGAAGAGAGTGGACCCGTCTTTGGGGGAACGAAGCAAAAACTGAAGTTGAAGCGTAAGTTTAACAAGACCGATGAATCAAAAGTGTGAAGTGCTGAGCCGTCAGCACTTTTTTTATTACATTTGATTTCCAAATATTTCGTTTAGGTAAAAAGTCGTGACTTCCGGTTTTGAGGTTGGAAAAATGTGATAAATTGTCATTAAGGATAGTTTCGTCGTTTTTTGGTTTTGATAGTGAGGTGATTTGGATGCAACATGTACAAACGACCGTCGGGGATCGGGATGACGTCCATAATCGAATTCATAACTTCGGACTCGGGATATTGGCCATGTTCTTTTTTGGTTTCCATATCATGATGACCTTTTATTTTACGGCGGCAGTCATTCTATTTGAACTCGTTCATGTGTTGATCATCCGTCGCTTTGAATATGGCCATTCGTTCTTGCGAGGCCGTGTCTTCAAAGTCACATCTCACCTTGTGTTATCACTCGGGGTGCTGTTGTTGATCTTGTCCATGTCTCAGTTCTTTTTAGGCAATGTGATGATTCGCTAAGCGGAAAGGAAAAATTCCTTTCCCTTTTTTTATGTTTTTTGAAACGTATGGTCACCTTTTCACGTACACTAATAGAAAGACTACGAAAAAGGATGGATTACTATGAGATCTGAATGGAAACAACATGCACGACACGCCTTGAAAGGAAAATGGTGGTTGATGGCCGGATTGGCACTCTTGTTCGTCATCATCAACGGGATTCCCCAGTCGCTCGCGCCTGAGATTGATCCGAATTCGACAGCGCCCCTTACATCGACAGACGCCACGTTAAGTCTTGTGTCGACCGTTCTTCAAATCTTGATTGCACCACTCACCATCGGTTGGTCATGGCTCGCACTCGGCGTATCACGTGAAAAGGGTGCCTCGCTCTCGACAATGTTCAAACCGTTCCAAACACGTTACTTCAAACATGTCATCACGTCTTTTGTCATGAGCCTCTTTATCGTGTTGTGGACCTTGTTGTTGATTGTACCGGGAATCATCAAAGCCTTCTCGTACTCACTCACACCGTACATTTTGCGCGACCAGCCTGAACTTTCGGCACTCGAGTCGATCACAGAATCACGTCGTCTCATGGATGGGCACAAGATGGAAGCCTTCATGCTCGTCTTGTCCTTCTTTGGTTGGTTCCTCGTCGGGATCTTGACGCTCGGGATCGGATTCTTCTTCATCGGACCTTACTTCTCGACGACGTACGCGACGTTCTACGATTCGATTCGAGACAAGCAAGTTGATTCGAATGAGCCAGTGCACGGAACAGAACAGGGATTTTAAGAAAACAAACGCCTCGCTCAAATGATTGAGCAAGGCGTTTTTGATTAGGCGTTGACTTCAGTTTTTTGTAAGTATGGTTTCAACGACAAGTGGTGTTCGGCCACGACTTTACGAATCGTACGTGTCTTCGAGCGCATGACGAGTGATGTCGTCTCGACGATATCATCTGTTAAGAATTTGACGCCATCGAGCAACTCACCTGACGTGACACCTGTTGCGGCGAAGATACAGTCATCACTCTTGACGAGGTCGTCGAGCGTGAGGAGTTGGAGCGGATCAACAATACCCATCGAGATGACGCGTGCAGATTCTTCTTCATTCATCGGGTGAAGACGGGCCTGCATGTCTCCGCCAAGCGCTTTGACAGCTGCAGCCGTGATGACGCCTTCAGGAGCACCGCCTGTACTGATGAAAATATCAATCGGATTTGTTTTGACGGCAGCTGCGATTCCGGCCGAGACATCGCCATCCTCAAACAATTTGACGCGTGCGCCGACGTTCATGACGGCTTGGCGAAGGTGTTCGTGGCGATCGCGGTCTTGCATGATCACCGTCACTTCTTCAATGCGTTTATTGTTATATTTTGCTGCTTTTTCGATGATCGACTCGAGTGGTTCATCGAGCGAGACTTTTCCTTTTAAGTTCGGCCCAACGACGAGCTTATCCATGTACATATCTGGTGCGTGGAGGAGGGCACCTTCATCCGCCACAGCGATGACGACCATCGCATCTCCGAGTCCTTTTGCGACAATGGATGTACCTTCGAGCGGATCAACGGCGATGTCGACTTTCGGACCGAACGTCGTACCGAGTTTTTCCCCAATGTAGAGCATCGGTGCCTCATCGAGCTCACCTTCTCCGATGACGACCGTCGCATCCATGTTCACTGTTCCGAGAACTTCGCGCATCGCTGACGTAGCTGCGTCATCGGCTTCATTCTTTTGCCCACGTCCGATCCATTTCGAAGATGCGAGTGCTGCGGCTTCCGTTGCTCGTACGATTTCTAATGCTAATTCACGTTCCATAGTGTTGTACCCTCCACGTTATCTCTATTAAATGTGTTATACTTTTTACGGCTTAAATCCGTTGATTAGTGTATCACAATTTTATAAATGATGTAAATAGGACAGATTCTTTTCTCCTGACCGAAAAAGCATTAGTATTAACAGCAGGGGGGATCATCATGTATTTTGTGAATAGAGAGAAGATTAATCAGACACTGGAACAAATGGAAACGATGTTAGCGCGCACTGATCAATTGACGGGGGATGCGTTCACAGTAGAACTTGCGAAACAACGAATGGCTGTCCTCCTGATAGAAGGGGTCATCGACGTAGGGAACTCGATGATTGACGGATTCATCATGCGAGACCCGGGTAGCTATGAGGATATTGTCGACATTCTGCTCGATGAACGCGTGCTCGATGAGAAGACAGGTAATGCCACCAAGGCGCTCGTCGGATTGCGTGCATACTATGTCCGTGAGTTCGTCGATGCAGACGCATCACGCTTCGATGAATGGGTGAAGACGTCAAAACAAGACTTCATAGCGTTCTCCACGCAAGTTCGTCGCTACTTAGAGGTCGAACTTGGACCGGTGTCCGCATTCTTGCCAGAAAGCGAGTGATTGGATGGAACCGATAAAAGGATATTTGTTTGATTTAGATGGTACGATGTATGCAGGAATAGAGCCCGTTCAAGCTGCTGTCGATTTTGTAAACGAGTTAGAAGCTACGGGCGTCCCATACTTATTCGTCACGAATAACGCCTCGATGACACAACAGCAGATTGCGGATAAGTTGATTTCAATGGGGGCAAATGTGAAGGCAGAGAACGTCTTGACGAGTGCGATGGCGACGGCTTTTTATATTGAGAAGATGTCTCCGGGGGCAAGCGTTTATATGATTGGCGAAGACGGACTCCGCCTCGCCCTAGAATCTCGTGGGTTCCACGTCACGGACGAACCGAAAGCAGACTATGTGGTCATCGGTCTAGACCGTCACATCACATATGAGAAGTTAGCGCGAGGGGCAATCGCCATTCGTTCAGGAGCCCGATTCATTTCGACGAATGGGGATATCGCCATTCCGACAGAACGTGGGTTCTTACCGGGGAATGGATCGCTCACATCCGTGTTGACGGTGACGACCGAGAAAGAACCGTTCTTCATTGGGAAGCCGGAACCGGTCATGATTGACATCGCACTCGACATGATTGGATTGACGAAAGAAGATGTCGTGATGGTAGGGGATAACTATCATACGGATATTCTGTTCGGAATCGACGGGGGAATCCGTACACTTCACGTCAACTCAGGTGTACACGGTCCAGCCTTTGTTCAGGAGCAAGAAAAACTCCCGACTTATATGGTCGAGAGTTTAGATGAATGGAAGCATGAAAAAAAGGGATGACGAATGTCTCCCTTTTTGTTTAGAATACTTGTTCTACTTCGACGATGCCTGGTACTTCTTCGATGAGCGCGCGCTCAATACCGGCTTTTAGCGTGATTGTTGAAGACGGGCAGCTGCCGCAAGCACCCATCAAACGGAGCTTGACGATGCCTTCTTCGACATCAACGAGTTCGACGTCTCCGCCGTCACGAAGCAAGAACGGACGCAATTTATCGAGCACTTCTTGGACTTGATCAAACATTTCCATGGTATCTACCCCTTTCTCGTTCTACTTTATTCTAGCAAGTTTGAGAGTGTTTCTCAATCATTTACGCTGAGCGTTTCGTCATCGGGAGTGGGTAAGATTTTTGTATAATGGTTTCGAGGGGGAATGAAGATGAAAATTACAGTGTATGGGGCAGAAGTTCAATGTGCCAGCTGCGTCGGTGCACCGAGTTCGACTGAGACGTATGAATGGTTGCAAAATGCGCTGGGACGCAAGTATCCGGAACAGTCCTTTTCTTTCGAGTATATCGATTTCGAACAGAGTGAGGACGAGTTTGCGCAGGCACTTAAAGACGATGAATGGTTTTATCCGCTCGTCTTGCTCGATGGGGAAGTGATTGACGAAGGGGTCGTTCAGTTACGAAAAGTATATGCGGCGATTGAAGCAAAACAAGGATCCGTTAATCATATAGAATAGTGAGCAGGTGGACGAACCATGCGGTTGCAAGGTTCGTTTTTTTGTTTACCTATAATTCAGAAAAAGATTTTACAACTTTTGTCTACCGGGCTAAGCTGAACATAACTTGTATAACATTTATAATACTTTGAAAATTAAAATGAATCCATTACTGAAGGAGGACTGTTCAATGTTTGCCCGAAAACGAAATATGCCGATCCATTTAGACACCTCGTCCCAAATGGAGCACTTGCTGATTGATTTACCAAGTGGGTTGGAACGACAACGTCAGTTGATTCGTCTCGAACGGGAAGATCTTGCCTATTTGCGTGCTTATCAACAGGAATTACGTCAACTGACACCTCAGTTAGTTGATGTGTTTTATGAAGAGCTCGAAAAGATTGACGAGATGAAAGATTTGATTCGGCAACATTCGTCTTCGGACAAATTAAAATTGACTCTCTCCAATCATATTATGGAAATGTTTGAAGGAAAGTTGAATGAAGCATATATTGATCGACGTCTCGCCATCGCCAAACGTCATTATCTGATCGATCTAAAAGGGAAGTGGTATATGGCAGCCTTCCAAAAAATATTCGAGACGCTCGTCTTATCGATTCAACATGAGCAGCTCGATGCGGACTCGAAAATGAGGTTGATGATGGCCGTCTCGAAAATCTTTAACTTCGAGCAACAAATCGTGCTCGAGATGTTTGACGATGAAGCAGACGTCGTTCGTGACCAGATGCAACACGTGAAAGATGAAATCAGTCAAACGATTCAGCAGGCGAGTGAAGATTTGGCCGCCCTCTCACAAGAAGTCATGGCTAGTTTTCAGTCGATGAATGAGCGGGCAGATGATATGAAGCATTCAAGTTCACTCACGCAGACAAAGCTACGGACGGTACTTCACTCTTCAGTGAGTGGGAAAGACACGATTTTGTCGGAGGCGGGACGCCTTGATGAAATCGCGCGTGACCTCTCCGATTCAGCTCAGGAAATCAAGGCGCTCGAAAGATTGATGAACGAGATCATGACGATTGCGGATTCGGTCAAACAAATTGCCAACCAGACGAACCTACTTAGCTTGAATGCCGCGATTGAAGCAGCACGGGCAGGCGAGCAAGGGAAAGGATTCCAAGTCGTCGCTTCCGAGGTACGGACGCTCGCGAGTCAATCGAAACAAGCGGCAGAAGAGGTGGAGGATTTGGTGAAGCGTCTCACGAACCAGATGGAAGAGACTTCGAGCCGCGTCTTATCGACCGAGCAAGAGATGAAGCAGACGATGGGACGGATCAATGAAGTGACGGATGCCTTCCTCCAAATTTCGGGTGATTCGGAGCATGCTGACGGGCAGATGGGGAGTCTTGCCGGTGATATCGATGAGATTGTGGAATCAATAGCCGAACTCAAGCGTGCCACGACCCAGATTGCGACGTCTTCGACACAGCTGATGGATACCGCGCAACGATTATAAGTAGGCAAACTATAAAAAAAACGAACCAGGTCGCATGACACGACTTGATTCGTCGATCGACAAGGTCGAGCGATGCGCTCGACTTTTTCGTTTAGAGAAGCTGGAACGATGACGTCGCTGAACCAGCCGTGTAGCCGCTAAGCGTCGCATCAGACTTCACTTGATACGTACCGCGTTGTGACCAAGAATTCGTCGAGAGTGTGAATGTGATGGCTCCTGATGAATTCGTCTTGCCTGTACCGACAAGCGTAGTACCGTTCGGTTGTGTGACCGTCACACGAACATCGGCGTTTGCGACCGCTTGACCATTCGAATTACGTACGGACGAAAAAATCGAGACGACTTCACCCGCATAGTACGATGACTTCGATGTCGAGACTGTCGTCGTGAGTGCTTGGACAGGTTGCGTCGTACCACCAGCAGTAGGGGCTTGGACAAGTCCGTTCCCGAACCATGTGTCACGACCCGCTACACCGAGGTCGATGGAATCTTGTGACAATTTTGTACGGAGTTGTGTGCTCGATAGCGTAGGGAAGGCTTGCTTCATGAGCGCGAGGTTACCCGCCACATAAGGTGTCGCCATCGATGTTCCGCTCATTTGGCCGTAGCCCCCATTTGAGAGGGTCGAGTTGATGCCGACACCAGGTGCTGCCACTTCGACAGTACTTCCTGTCGCCGAGAACGAGGCGCGGTTGTTGTTGATATCGGTTGCAGCGACAGCGATTGCCGAACTGTAACGAGCCGGATAGTTGACGAGGTCACCCGACCCATCGGTACGACCGTTGTTACCCGCTGCCGCGACGACAAGGATGCCCGCGTTGTTGGCACGATCGACGACTTGTTGGAGCGTCGTCGATGGACTCGTCGTCCCGAGGCTCAAGTTGATGATATCCATATCATTTGTGATCGACCAGTCAATCCCGGCGATGATGCTCGATAAGCTACCACTTCCGTTCGCCTCAAGTGCTTTGACGGCGTAAATGCTTGCTTCGTGTGCAATCCCGACCGTTCCGATGCTGTTGTTCCGTGCACCGATGATCCCAGCAACATGAGTACCGTGACCGTTGTCATCGGCATACGAACTCGTGACCGTGCTGAATGAGGCACCGCCAGCGATTGTTAAATCAGGATGGGCCGAGATTCCTGTGTCAACGACGGATACTTTGACACCTTTCCCAGTGAATCCGCTTTGCCAAGATGAAGGAGCTTTTAGTTTGGGGATTCCCCAGTCTTGTGTTTGATTCTCAATCTGTACCGTTTGATCCACTTCCACATGTGCGACGTGTGGATTGTTTTTCAAGCCGTTCAATGCGGCTTTTGGTACTTCGAGTGCGGCGGCTGGAATGTTCGCGTACTGTTGGCGAACTTCCATGCCATCGATGGAAAGGGGGATTTTCTTTGCCGACTTCTTGAAGACGACGATGACGCGTTCTTTCTCTTTATTTGGGGCGGCATCCGCGCCCCCAGGTACGGTTGACAAGACGAGCAATGAGGCGAGGACGGAGCTACAGATTTTTTTCAACTTGTTTCCTCCTTTAAGGTATGTAGGCAAGATGACGGGATGTCCAACTGCCGTGACCATAGAGTAACAAGTTTTGCCAACGTGTAGAATACGCCAATGGCATTAAATATCTGAATATTTAGATAAGGATACAGGGGATTCAGATACAAGACTTTTGGCTCAATTGTAAGAGAAATGAATGGAAATTACAGATGAACAAATCAAAAAAGCGAACCAGCCATGGAGGCTCGTTCGCAATATACTCATTTAATGACTTTATGTTTCCAAAGGATACCTGATTTTAATAGTCGGGCTACTTTCCCAGTGAGTGATTGTTTCCCCATAAACACCCCAAAGCCTGCCTTCTTCCCAAGGGAACCGAGCGTCCCTTTCAGTTTGATGTCGGGTAATTCTGGATAATTGACGCCTTTCCATTTGCAAAGCAAGACTTGGACAATCTGTTCGGCTTGGGCTTCGGCGAGTTGTCCGGACGGTGCGTACGGTAAGCTCGCATTGTCACCAACGACAAACACGTCCGGCAGTCCAGGAACGAAGTGATGTTCCGTCAATTTGACACGTCCGCCTCCATCGAGCTCCCAACCTTGGTTCCGTACAACAGCGACCGGTTGAATCCCGGCCGTCCATACGGTCAAATCAGATGGGAACAAGTCTTCGTGGTTCCATAGTCCGTCAGCATCGACACGTGTGATGTTGGCATTGTTAATGACTTCGACGCCGTGCTCCTCGAACCAAGATTGTACGTACATCGAAACACGATTAGATAAGAAAGACAGGACGGATGGTCCGCGGTCGAATAAACGGACCGTCAAATCAGGTCGGCTCTCACGAAGTTCGCTGGCGAGTTCGACACCGGACAGCCCGGCACCGACGACAGAAACGACCGACCCTGGTCGTAGACCATTGATTGCTTGTTGTGTCTTACGTGACTCTTCAAGTGTTTGAATACTGTACGTGAACTCGGCGGCCCCTTGGACATTGTGATATTTGTCTTCGCACCCTAATCCGATGACAAGGTCGTCGTAGGGCACTTTTTCTCCACTCGCGAGCAGAACCATTTTGTCTTCGGTGTCGATGTCCGTGACCTGTCCGTATATGTAATCGATTTCATCCGGAAAGTCGATGCGAATATCGCGGTCCGAGACCGTTCCTGCGGCCAGTGCGTAATACTCAGTTTTCAATCCATGATAAGGCAAGCGATCGACGAGCGTGACCGAGATGTCTTGTAACTGATGTCCAAGTACTCTCTCAATCACACGCATTCCCCCGTAACCGCCTCCTAAGACGACTAATTTGCGCATAATAATCCCCCTTTGTTACTCTTCAACTGTATCATGTTATAATCTGCCGTAGAAGAACCATTTTCCGATAATTCACGTAAAGAAAGACGGTGACATATATGATGAATCCGATCATCGAATTTTGTGCTTCGAATTTGGCGATGGGCTCACAAATTGCCCGGGCTAAATTAGAGTCCGACCCTGATCTTGATGTGGTCGAATATGGCTGTACAGGCTATTGTGGTGTCTGTTCCCTTGATCTCTTTTGCCTCGTAGACGGGGAAGTGGTGACGGGTGAAACACCAGAAGAGCTCGTGACGAAGGTGTATGAAAAAATCGAAGAGATGGCATGGTAAAAAGTTTGAGGAAATGACCTCAAACTTTTTTATTTCACCCGTTGCATTTTAAAAAGAGGGATGTTATATTCTAAGAGGTTCGAATGTAGGTTGTCTGACGTTTAACAACGATAAAAAGAAAGCGTTTCAAACGGTAGGACACATCTCTTTTCGGGTATGACACATATAATTGGTTTTGTTTAATATGAAAGGAGCACAACATCAATGAAAATCATGAGTGTGGTTGGTATTTTGGCACTAATTGCAATCGCTTACATCTTCTCTACCAACCGTAAAGCCATCAAATGGCGCACGGTCTTGGCAGCGTTCGCTGTTCAATTCGCATTTGCATTCCTCGTCTTATATACGGCATGGGGACGTAAGGCGCTTGAATGGATCTCAAATGGGGTTCAAGCTGTCTTGAACACAGCGGGTGACGGGATTGCCTTCGTATTCGGAACAGCAGTCGGTGGCGACAACTTCGTTTTCGCATTCCAAGTCCTTCCGATTATCATCTTCATGTCATCATTAATCGCATTGCTTTACTACCTTGGCGTCATGCAGTGGGTCATCCGTATCCTCGGTACTGCCCTTGCGAAAGCACTTGGTACGTCACGTAAAGAGTCACTTTCAGCAACAGCGAACATTTTCGTCGGTCAAACGGAAGCACCGCTTGTCATCAAGCCGTACCTTCCTACAATGACACAGTCTGAGCTCTTCGCAGTCATGGTCGGTGGACTCGCATCGGTTGCCGGATCTGTACTTGCAGGTTATGCAGCACTCGGTGTACCACTCGAATACTTGCTCGCAGCGAGCTTCATGGCAGCGCCAGCAGGTCTTTTATTCGCGAAAATCATCGTACCAGAAACAGAAGAGTACGATGACGACATCGAGATTGTAGAAGATGAAGAAGACAGAGCGGCGAACTTCGTCGATGCAGCGGCACGTGGTGCTTCTGACGGTCTCTTCCTTGCCTTGAACGTCGGTGCGATGCTTCTTGCATTCGTTTCATTGATTGCGCTCGTCAACTTGATCCTCGGTTCAGTTGGTGGACTCTTCGGATTTGATAGCTTGTCACTCGAATTGATTCTCGGTTACGTCTTCGCGCCACTTGCATTCGTGATTGGTGTACCATGGGCGGATGCTGTACAATTCGGTAGCTTCCTCGGTCAAAAACTAGTCTTGAACGAATTCGTTGCTTTCTCTGAGTTTGCTCCAATCATCGGTTCTGGTGATTTGTCAGCTCGTTCAGAAGCGATGATCGCATTCGCACTTTGTGGTTTCGCAAACATCTCGTCACTCGCGATCCTTCTCGGTGGTCTTGGTGGTATGGCGCCAAACCGTCGTGGTGACATCGCACGCATGGGTGTTCTCGCGATTCTTGCAGGTACGCTTGCAAACTTGATGTCAGCTACATTGGCTGGACTTCTTCTTTAATCGGTATAAGAAAACGCGATCACTTCGGTGGTTGCGTTTTTTAGTATGAGAAGGATGTATGTATGGTGATGTTTGGCCACTTGGCGGACCAGTTCTTTTGCTGCAACCGCTCCAGATAGATGGGATGCTTTGAAGAGTTCGAATCAAAGGGTGGTGTCGGTATAACGTGCATGTTGATCAAGTCGTGAATGCCGTGTGGGGCAGCGAGGATGAGGGAACCATCCGATTGAAGATGTACCCCGATCGCGGTGACGGTCTCAGGAAAATGTGCCAACGCATCGACCGATGAGGCATAGGGTGGAAGGTTGTTGACGTGATGCATTCTCGCTTGATTTTTGACAGACCAAGGTACATCGGGGATGAGGCGGAATAATCGCTCTTCGAGTTGTTTTTCGACTGCTTCCTCTGGTTGGTTTGGGTCGAAATAAATCACATCTACATCATCTGTTTTAGTCGATGTTTCGTATCCGTGAAGGTGGTCCCAGACTTTTGAACGAATATATCCCGCACAAATCCAACAATCCGGTAAATCGAGGTTGGCGACGGCGTGGAGAAGCTTTATGAGCTCGGCGTCTTGTTTTAGAAAATGAACCAAATCCTGTTCGTCTGTCATGATGAATACCCCTCCTTACAATATGGTTAAAAAAAGCACCTAGGCAACGCCTAGATGCTCGTATATCGATTATGCTTGAAGTTGTACGCGTTGACGTTCGATCCACGGCTTCAATTTCAAGAAGAGTGGGACGAAGAGCGCGCTGATCAAGATCGCTTTAATCAAGTTGAACGGTAAGATCCCGTAAAGGACAAGATCCGTTTTCACCGCCGGGTCGGCCATGTCTGCCATTCCGAAGAAGAAGGCGTAGGCTGGCAAGATGACGAGATAGTTTAAGATGGCGAGACTAAGAGCCATTGTGATTGTACCGGCAAGTAATCCAGAAGCGAGTGCTTTGTTTGACTTGCGCTTATGGTAGAACCAGGCAACTGGGTACATGAATGCGACACCTGCGAAGAAGTTTGCGACTTCCCCGACTGGAACACCGCCACCGTTAAAGACGTAGTACAAGACGTTTTTCAAACCGACGACCACGACTCCTGCGAGTGGGGAAAAGACGATTCCGGCAATGAGTGCAGGAATGTCACTAAAGTCCACTTTAAGGAATGGCGGTAAAAATGGGAGCGGGAAGTTGAATAGCATGAGTACGAACGAGATCGTCCCGAGCATCGCCAAAGTCACCATTGTTGTCAGTCGTTTGTTGCGCGTAGTTTTCATCAGAATCTCTCCTTTAGGTCGCTCCTCGATGAATGGCATCCGTCGCATATAAAAACCCGATTGCAATGAAGACAATCGGGAGAGTTTACGCGCATACGAAATAGATGTTTTCCGAGGTGGAAAAGTCCACGTCAAAGAAAACATCCGGATATCGGTCGGATGCCGCCATCTTCTCCCATCCAGACTATACTGTCGGCTTTCGAATCTCACGAAATCAGCAAGCAACGCCTTGCTCGCTCACGGGCTGAGAAGAATATATTCTTCAATACCGCCGGTCGGGAATTTCACCCTGCCCCGAAGATGGAACGATTTAATTTTTTTTGTTACAGTTTAGTTATACAAGATAATCTACAAGATGACAAGTCAATTGACTTGAATTGAAGATAAAATGAGGAGGAGTTCAGATGATTCATTTAACAGAGTCAGCCGCACTTCAAGTGCTAGAGATGATGAAACAGACGGAACGCCCGGATGCACAATATTTGCGAGTGAAAGTTCAAGGTGGCGGATGTACAGGACTTTCATATGGAATGGGCTTTGATGAGGAAAAGACGGATAAAGATATTCAATTCGACCATCACGGCGTCCGCGTCATCGTCGCAGAAGTCGATCACGGGGTCGTCGATGGGCTTGAGATTGACTACAAGCAATCAATGCTCGGTGGCGGTTTCACAATTAAAAACCCGAATGCGATTGCAACATGCGGTTGCGGTTCGAGTTTCCGGACAGCGACGAATGCAGGTACGCCTGGGGAGTGCTAAAAAAGAACCGATCGTGGGTGCGATCGGTTCTTATTCTTCTTCTGTCAAAATCAACCGAATGACTTTTGCAGTTACGTCGAGTTCGATGTGATGTTGCCAAGGCCGAAAGCCTGTGATTGTACATGTGTCATTCGTGATGCGGAATGAGCAGACACTCTCTTCCTCTTGGTCGAGGACAGAGTAACGACTGAAATCAGATAAGCTCTGATAGATCGCATACTGTGGTGGTAGTTCATACGTCCAACCTTTTTCTAACATGATTTGGTGCATATTCGAGCCCCCTAACAAGTCTTTACTTATTAGAATAGCAAGAATACGTGTAAAAGTGGTAGATTAGTCTGTTTCTTTGAAGGGAAAATGAATAGGGACGTCATTACAAATGGGAGGATTCAGGGTTATGAGAAAAGTATTGATATTCGGAGGGTCACGTTATTTCGGAAAACGGCTCGCATTGCGACTTGCTGAAGCAGGGGACGATGTGACGATTGTGACGAGGGGGCAACTACAGGTACCGGAGGCTGAAGGGATTCGGTCTGTCAAAGGGGACCGGCAATCGGTCGCGACGATGAAAGACTTGGCACGTGAACGGTACGACCTCGTCTATGACAACATTTGTTTTACTCCGTATCAGGCAAAAATCGCCTCGGATGCGTTCATGGACAAAGTCGGAAAATATGTGCTCACGTCGACGATGTCGGTTTACGCGCCTGGGCCTGACCTGAAAGAGAGCGACTTCAATCCGCTCCATTACGAATATCATCTTGAATCCGAACATGACTACGGACAAGGGAAACGCGAGGCGGAATCTTTCTTCTTCCATCGCGCCTCTTTCCCGGTGGCGACCGTACGATTACCGATCGTGGTAGGTCCGGATGACTATACAGACCGGTTGAAGTTTTATGTAGATGCAATCCGGAACGAGGAACCGGTTGTCTTGCATCACCCGGAAGCGAAGATGGGCTTCATCTCGAGTGCGGAAGCAGCAGCATTTTTAGAATGGGTGGGACGTGCGAACGTGACCGGTCCTTTCAACGCTGCAAGTGACGGGCTCATCTCCATGGGTGCTTTAATGGAGCGAATCGGCCAACACGTCGGAAAACCCGTCCATATTATAAAAGATGGAGACTCGTCGCCGTATGATTCGGATGTCGACTATTATATGTCGATTGCTGAGGCGAAGAAGGCGGGCTTCGTGTTCACGCAACTCGATGACTGGCTTGACCGGGTCATCATTCAGACGCTCAAAAAATAACCTTTTTTGTTAAACATTGAGCTGTTTTCGCAAAAGGATTTTTTCGCGACCATTTTTATCTATATTGACTGCTTTGACATCGAAACCATGACGAATATTTAAGAGTAACATTTGTCGCCAACGATTCATCGTCTTTGTTTCAATCGATTTATAGTTTTGATTTTTAGCCCATTCGTGCTGTGTCTCCATTAACCGTGAGGCGATACCGAGATTACGAGAAGCAGGTTTGACGGCTCCCATCCAACTATAAAAACAATCTTCATTGAGAGGATAGCCAATCTTGTAGCCATGAATCTCGTTGTCAATAATCGCTAAAGTAAAAAATAAATTTGTTTTACGTATTAACTTTTGATGAAAGTGATTTATATCTCCAAAAACCTCTTGATGGATCGTGTATAGTTCATCGCGCATTTTATTGGTAATTGTATTTGTTGTGACTATATTCATGTTAACCTCCCTTGCAAGACAAAACTGAACCCCTGTGCATGGGAGCGACAGGGGTTCAGTGTTTATTTCCCAGCAAATACAGATGTCGAGTGTTGCGGATGACGAGCTGTCGGATCCACGAGCTGTTTCACTTGGTTGATGGCGATTGGGGCTTCACCGAAACCGGTCGCAATCAATTTTACTTTCCCTTCGTATGTCGCGATATCACCGCAAGCAAAGATGCCGGCAACGGTCGTTTCCATACGTGAATCGACACGGATTGTGTTTTTCTCGAATTCCATTCCCCAGTTCTTGATTGGACCGAGCGATGAAACGAATCCGTAGTTACAAATCAAATCATCGATTTCAACGATTTTTGATTCGCCATCCTTATCTGTCAATTCGACAGATTCGATGTGTGTCTCACCAGACAGTGACTCGATGTTATAAGGCGTGAGGACGTTAATCGTCGATGCCTTCATCTGTTCTACCGTATGTTCATGAGCACGGAAGCGGTCACGACGGTGAACGATGTGGACTTCTTTTGCGATTCCTTCAAGCATGAGTGCCCAGTCGACGGCTGAATCGCCACCGCCGGCAATCATGACACGGCGATCACGGAATTTCTCCATGTTGTCGACAAAGTAATGAAGGTTGGCATAATCTTCGCAGCCATCAAGCCCGAGTGGACGAGCCGAGAAGGCACCGTTTCCGGCTGTGATGATGATGGCTTTCGTATGATATTCTTCTTTATTTGTTGTCAATACGAACGTGCCGTCCTCGAGACGTTCGACCGTTTCCACCGTTTCACCGAGACGGTAATCTTGTTCGAACTGGTCAGCCTGAGCTTTTAGTTGATCGATCAAGTCCTGTGCTTTTACTTTCGGGAAACCGGCAATATCATAAATATATTTTTCAGGATAGAGCGTTGACAACTGACCACCAAGTTGCGGTAAGCTTTCAATCAACGTCGTATCGAGTTGGCGCATGCCTGCATAAAATGCGGTGAACAGTCCGACCGGGCCGCCACCGATGATGATTACATCTTTCGTCGTCTTCATCGAATTCCTCCTCAAAGCGTATACATCTATTATAGAGAGTTTATTGAATTAAATCCATTCAGTACAAACATGCAACACTTTCAAAAAAAATTCAAGAAGATAAGCTTTTCCATTGAGAATTCAATTTAAAGAGCGTACAATGAAACAGAAGCAATTGTGAACAGATGTTGAACAAGAATAGGCTTTATTGTGAACGTCTATGTGAAGAAACACACAACATAGTTGTTCAAAAAAACAAAACTTTAAACAAGGTGGAAATGAACATGAAACGACCTAACATTGTTATTCTTGGTGCGGGCTTCGGTGGACTCATCACAGCCGTCAACCTTCAAAAGACACTCGCTGCAGGTGATGCGAACATCACGCTCATCAACAAGCATGATTATCACTACCAAACGACATGGCTTCACGAACCAGCTGCTGGGACGATGAACCCAGACCAAGCGCGCATCTACATTAACGATATTGTGAACCCGTCACGTGTGAAACTTGTCAAAGGGATCGTCGATCGCGTCGATACTGCTGCCAAACAAGTCACGCTCGAAGATGGTTCTGTCGTCGAATACGACTATGTCGTCATCGGTCTCGGCGGTGTACCTGAAACGTTCGGTATCCCAGGCTTGAAAGAACATGCGATGACAATCAGCTCGTTGAACAGTGTTCGTAAAATCAAAGAGCACATCGAATATTCATTCGCTCAATATAAAACAAACGGTTCTTCAGACAACTCGTTCGTGACGATCGTTGTCGGTGGTGCCGGATTTACAGGAATCGAATTCCTCGGTGAAATCGTCAACCGAATCCCTGAACTTTGCAAACAGTATGACGTTCCACGCGAAGCGGTTCGCATCGTCAACATTGAAGCGGCACCAACAGTTCTTCCTGGTTTCGACCCAGAACTCACGACATACGCACAGAAATGGTTGGAGCGTAACGGTGTCGAGATGAAACTCGGTAACGGAATCAAAGGTGTCGAGCCAGGTGTGGTGACATTCGGTCCACTTCAAGGTGACACGACAGAAACGATTCGTGCCAACACGATCATCTGGACAGGTGGCGTAAGTGGTAGCCCGATCATCGAAAAATCAGGATTTGAAGCGGTCCGTAACCGTGTCATGGTGGAAGCGGACAACCGTGCACCAGGTCACGACAACGTCTTCATCATCGGTGACTGCTCAGCGGTCATGGACCCTGCATCGAACCGTCCATACCCACCGACGGCACAAATCGCGACACAACAAGCGCACAACGTTGCGAAAAACATCGCGGCACTTATCAATGGCAAATCGACTTCGAAGTTCACTTACGAGAGCAAAGGAACAGTTGCTTCACTCGGTCATAACGATGGAATCGGAATCGTGATGGGCAAAAAGATCTTCGGTCGCAACGCTTCATTCATGAAGAAAGTCATCGACAACAAACACTTCATCGAATTGAAAAAATACGGACTCGTCCTTAAAAAAGGGAAGTTCTAATTTCATGATTGCATGGCTCGTTCTGTCTCAGAACGGGCTGTTTTTCTTTCGAAATTGTCATAGGAAGTTCTTTGACCTCGTTGGTCGAAATTTTGTATAATGAAGAGCGGACAAGGGGGGCAACACATGCATATTATCCAAGCAGTCATTGGAGCCGTTTTATATATGACGATTTTTTTCAGTATCGGCTTCATCTTGAATATGTTACTTAAAAAGACATGGACACTCGTGTTCATTTATCCAATTTTTGTCATCATGATGATTGATAATGTCAAACTTTCGAGTTACGTGACCGAGACATCGACCGCGCTTACGAGTGTCTATGAAGGACTCGTCGGGTTGCAACTTCTCGATTTATTCATGCTCGGCTTTGGATTGCTCGGTGCAATTCTAGCTGGTGTGACGATTCGTTTCTTACGAAAGAGCGGTTATTCAATGTTTTAATTGGCGACAGAAATGTTCGCCTTTTTTGTTTTGTCCCTACTTTTTTAGGGCATGAACCGATATACTAGATAGCGAAACGATTTTTAGTAAGGGATGCGATGCGAATGACATTACCGATGTATACGATCAAAAAAGTGTTGAATAATAGCGTTGTCATTTGTCAACATGATACGGATCCGGAAGTCATTCTACTCGGGAAGGGGATTGGCTTTGGCAAAAAACCAGGCGACCTCGTCGACCCGGCCAGCGTCCCGGAGAAAGTGTATCAACTGACAGATAAAGAAGAGCAATCTCAATATCAAGAACTCGTCAAACATGTCGACGAGGACTTCATTGCGTTCATGCAAGAGATTGTCTGCTTCATTGAGACGAGTACGGGCAAGAAAGTCGATGAGCACATCCATATCGGTTTGACGGATCACTTGTTCTTCACGATGAAGCGAATCGAACAAGGGATGGAAGTGACGAATCCGTTTTTACTTGAAACGGAATCGCTCTATCCAAACGAGTTTGCGCTCGCGGAACGGATCGTCGATATGTTTCATGAACGATTGAACGTTTTGCTCCCGGATGCGGAAACAGGGTTTATCGCCCTTCATATTCACTCGGCGACGACGTTCAAAAACGTCCTCGAGGTCAACCGTCATAATCAAATCATCGGGCAAATTGTTCAGACGATTGAGAGTCATTTGAACGTGAAAATGGACCGGACATCACTCGATTATAAGCGCTTACTTCGGCACTTAAGGTACGCCGTTGAGCGGGTCGCGACAGGTGAGACGGTCGAGGCACCACAAAAAATTGAAAAGGTGTTGCGCGACGAATATCCGCTATGCTATAGTACTGCTTGGGAGCTGATGGGCATCATGGAACGCGAATTAAAGCGTCCTGTCCCACGAGGTGAAGCGACATATTTGACGATGCATCTCCAGCGCCTAACAAGTAGATAAATGATACCACGTGTCTTACGTGTTACTGATTCGATCAGGCATGAGTAAGGAGTGGAACGTTATGTGATGTCTCCATTGGGAGAGGTCTACGTTCTATCCTTATTCATGCCTTTTCTGTTTTTATAAACGTGATTTATGAAAACGTTTAGATACGTCGGTTGTCTGACATCTACGCCGCTATCATATTGTTTATACGTACTTAAAAAAAGGAGGAAATGTTGATGTTTAAGCAGATCTTTGGTGTTCTTCAAAAAGTCGGTAAAGCACTTATGCTTCCTGTTGCGATCTTGCCGGCAGCCGGTCTTCTTCTTGCGTTCGGTAACGCAATGCAAAACCCACAACTTACATCACGCGCTGGTTGGTTAACGAACGAAGGCGTCGTGAAATTCGCTCAATTGATGGAGCAAGCAGGTGGAATCATCTTCTCGAACTTGGCGCTCTTGTTCGCAGTCGGTGTCGCCATCGGTTTAGCAGGTGACGGCGTAGCCGGACTTGCGGCAATCGTTGGATTCTTGATCATGAACAAAGTCATGGGTGTTTGGCTCGAACTCACACCTGAAGTATTGGCACAAGGTGACCCGGCTTACGCGAACGTACTCGGTATCCCAACGCTCCAAACAGGGGTATTCGGAGGGATCATCATGGGTCTCATCGCCGCATGGGCCTATAACAAGTACTTCAATATCGAATTGCCACAGTTCCTTGGTTTCTTCGCTGGTAAACGTTTCGTTCCAATCGTAACAGCAGTTGCAGCCGTCGTTGCTGGTTTCGTTTTACTATTAGTATGGCCACCAGTTCAGCACGGATTGAACTCATTCTCAAACTTCATGTTGAATGAAAACCGTACATTCGCAGCGTTCATCTTCGGTTTAATCGAACGTTCATTGATTCCATTCGGTCTTCACCACATCTTCTACTCACCGTTCTGGTTTGAATTCGGTTCATACACAGATGCAGCGGGTAATGTTGTACGTGGTGACCAAGCGATCTTCTTCGCACAAATTCGTGATGGTGCTGAATTGACAGCAGGTACGTTCATGACTGGTAAATTCCCGTTCATGATGTTCGGTCTTCCTGCAGCAGCACTCGCAATGTATCACGAAGCACGTCCTGAGCGTAAAGCGGTTGTCGGTGGTCTCTTGGCTTCTGCTGCCCTTACATCGTTCTTGACTGGTATCACAGAACCAATCGAGTTCTCATTCTTGTTCGTAGCACCACTTCTCTTCGCAGTACACGCGGTATTCGCAGGTCTTTCATTCATGACAATGCACATCTTGAACGTGAAAATCGGGATGACGTTCTCGGGTGGTTTGATCGACTTCTTGCTCTTCGGTGTTCTTCCAGGTCGTACGGCTTGGTGGCTCGTTATTCCAGTCGGTCTCGTGTTCGCGGTTATTTACTACTTCGGATTCCGCTTCGTTATCCGTAAGTTCAACCTTAAAACTCCAGGTCGTGAAGATGAGGTTGTTGAACAATCAACAGCTACTGGTTCGGAACTTGCACAAGATATCCTCGTCGGTCTTGGTGGCTCACAAAACATCAAACACCTCGATGCATGTATCACACGTCTTCGTGTCGAAGTTAAAGACAAAGCAAACGTAAACAAAGATGAGTTAAAACGACTTGGCGCTTCTGGTGTCCTTGAAGTTGGTAACAACATTCAAGCAATCTTCGGACCACGTTCGGACGCATTGAAATCAGAAATCCAAGCGGTCATCGCTTCAGGTAACGAAAAGAAAGTCAACTAATTGATGACCTAGACCAATCCTTCGGGGTTGGTCTTTTTCTTTTATATGAAACGGTTTCATCCAAACGTTAGAGGGAAAAAGTAAGTATTCTGACAAAGGAGGGAACCATGATGTGGAAGAAAGTGTTTGGCGTTTTACAACGGATCGGGAAAGCACTCATGCTTCCGGTTGCGATCTTACCGGCAGCCGGTCTTCTCTTGGCGTTTGGTACCGCATTCCAAAACCCGGACCTCGTTGAATTGCTCCCGTTTCTGGCGAATGACTCACTTGTCCTGATTTGGCAAGTCATGACAGATGCCGGGGACATCGTCTTCGCAAACTTAGGGTTACTGTTTGCCGTCGGGGTCGCGATCGGCCTGGCGAACGGGGACGGGGTTGCTGGTCTAGCAGCCATTGTCGGTTATTTGATCATGAACAAAGTCATTAGCACATGGAATGGGATTACCGCGGAAATCGCTCAAGGTGATCCGCAGTATGCCACCGTTCTCGGTATTCCGACACTCCAAATGGGGGTATTCGGGGGGATTATCGCAGGTCTTGTTGCAGCCTATGCGTACAACAAGTATTTCAACATCAAGTTGCCAGATTTCTTAGGGTTCTTTGCAGGGAAGCGGTTCGTCCCGATTGCGACGGCCGCATTCAGTTTGATTATCGGGATTGCGCTCGCATATATATGGCCACCGATTGGGAATGTGATCAACACGTTCTCAAGTACGGTCATCGAGGCAAACGTTGCCTTATCAGCATTCATCTTTGGATTAGTAGAACGTTCCTTGATTCCGTTCGGTCTTCACCATATTTGGTATTCTCCATTCTGGTTCCAATTCGGGGAGTATACGAACCAAGCAGGTGATCTCGTACAAGGTGACCAGCGGATCTTCTTCGCACAACTGCGTGACGGCGTGGAATTCACAGCCGGTACGTACATGACCGGGAAATTCCCGTTCATGATGTTCGGCTTACCAGCAGCCTGTCTCGCCATGTTCCACACGGTTCCGAAAGAACGGCGGAAAGACGTCGAGGGTCTCTATTTCTCGGCTGCCCTTACGTCATTCTTGACAGGGATCACAGAACCAGTCGAATTCTCATTCGTTTTCGTTGCACCACTTCTCTTCGGAATTCACGCCGTCTTTGCCGGTCTCTCCTTCATGACGATGCATTTACTGAACGTCAAGATTGGGATGACCTTCTCTGGTGGTCTCATTGACTATCTGCTCTTCGGGGTCCTGCCGAACCGGACGGCCTGGTGGCTCGTCATCCCGGTTGGTCTCGTCTTTGCGGTCATCTACTACTTTGGATTCCGGTTCGCTATTACGAAGTTTGACCTGAAAATTCCTGGACGTGACGTGCAGACTGGCACGAAAGGGGACAAAGCGGGGATTGGGGACGACTTGCCATATGAAGTGCTCGTCGGACTCGGTGGTCCTGAAAACATTAAACATTTAGATGCATGTATCACGCGACTTCGTGTCACCGTCAATGACGTGAAACAAGTTGACAAAGACCTTCTAAAAACGCTCGGTGCCGCTGGTGTCCTTGAAGTAGGAGACAATATCCAAGCCATCTTCGGACCAAAATCGGACACGCTCAAATCACAAATCGCGACCATCATCGAAGGTGGCGAATACAAACCGAAAGAAAAAGTAGAGAAGGCAGTCATTACACCGGAAGCGGCTGAACAAGCCGATCATCGCTTCTTGGCTCCGATGTCTGGTGTCCTGTTATCACTTGATGATGTGCCGGATCAAGTCTTCTCGGGTCGCATGATGGGAGAAGGGTTTGCGATTGAACCAAGTTCCGGACAGGTCGTTTCGCCGGTGACCGGTCAAATCACGACATTCTTCCCGACGAAACATGCGATTGGCATTTTGGCTGACGATGGACGTGAACTATTGATCCACGTCGGTCTCGATACGGTCAACCTGAAAGGGGAAGGATTCACAGCGAGAGTCGAAGAAGGCGCCCGGGTCGAAGCGGGAGACGTCCTTCTCGAAGTCGACCTCAGCGCGATTCGTGATAAAGTGCCGTCACTGATTACACCAATCATTTGGACGAACGGGGACGGAAAAGTCGTCGTCGTACCATTCGGTGAGACTGTCGTCGCGGGTGAAGCGCTCGACTTTAGAGCCGATGACAGAGGACCAGAATAAATGATTACGAGCCGCTCCTATCATGGGGCGGCTCGATTTGTGTAGTTACTTCAATGTGCCTTATTCCGGAAAAGGAGAATCCCCCTTATAGTGAAGGAGAATTCTCACGAAAGAAGGGGTACAAATGAAACAATCCATACAATTGAATCACGGTCAGAAAGCCATTCCTACTATTGGACTTGGCGTCTTCAAAGTTAAAGATGGGGATACAGTCATGGATGCCGTCGTCGAGGCGATTCGTCAAGGATACCGTCATATCGATACGGCAGCCGTTTATGAGAATGAAGAGGGGGTCGGTGACGGAATCCGAAAAGGAATGGAAATCGCAAATATTTCCCGGGAAGATTTATTTATCACATCGAAACTATGGAACGCTGATCAAGGTTACGATGCTGCCATCTCCGCCTACGAGGCGTCACTCGTTCGTCTTGGATTGGAACAGTTAGATTTGTATTTGATTCATTGGCCGGTGGAAGACAAGATGGTCGAGAGTTGGCGTGCCCTCGAAACGTTGTATCGAGAGGGACGTGTCGGGGCAGTCGGGGTGAGTAACTTCCAAGTCCATCACCTCGAGACATTGGCTGCAAACAGTGACCTCGTTCCAGCCGTGAACCAAGTTGAACGGCATCCGTTGCTTCGTCAAACCGAGTTAGCATCGTATATGAGCGAGCACGGCATCGTACCGGTCGCTTGGGCACCGCTTATGCAGGGAGGGTTGTTCGAAGAGCAGACTTTAGTAGAGGTCGCAAAGGAAGTCGATCGTTCCGTCGCCCAGGTGTTGTTACGGTGGCATCTCCAAACGGGATGGGTCATCATTCCAAAATCCATCAAACCACATCGAATCGCAGAAAACTTCGATGTTCATGACTTTGAATTGACCAAAGATCAAATGGAACGAATCGACTCACTCGACCGATATCAACGTGTCGGTCCAGACCCAGATGATTTTGATTTCTAATGCAGTATATAAAAAAGTCCTTCTCTCGAGTGAGAGAAGGACTTTTGCCATTATTTCTTAATGTCGAACTTTTCGCTAAGGAAGTTCACGACTTCTTCAGCTGTGTCCATGTTGAGGACTTCGTTGACGATTGCTTCTGTTTCCGACTTCGTCAAGCGTTTCACGAGGCTACGCGCACGAAGGACGCTTGAAGCGGACATCGAGAATTCGTCGAGACCAAGACCGAGAAGGATTGGAATCGCGAGTTCTTCTCCAGCCATCTCTCCACACATGCCGACCCATTTGCCAGCTTTGTGTGCTTCTGTGATGACGTTGTGGAGAAGGTTCAAGATGGCAGGGTTGAACGGTTGGTACAAGTAGGAAACTTTTTCGTTCATCCGGTCAGCCGCCATCGTGTATTGAATCAAGTCGTTCGTTCCGACTGAGAAGAAGTCGACTTCTTTTGCGAATTGTTTCGCCATGACAGCCGTTGATGGAATTTCAACCATCATTCCAGTCTCATATTGTCCGACTTCGATTCCTTCTTCTTTCAACTTCGCTTCTTCTTCGAGAAGAAGGGCTTTCGCCGCGCGGAACTCTTCGAGTGTCGCAATCATTGGGAACATGATGGCGAGGTTCCCGTGAGCTGAGGCGCGGAGAAGGGCACGAAGTTGTGTGCGGAACAAATCTGTTTCCTCAAGGCAAAGGCGGATGGCACGATAGCCGAGGAACGGGTTCATTTCTTTCGGGAGGTCAAGGTATGACAACTCTTTGTCGCCACCGATGTCGAGTGTACGGATGACGACTTGCTTGCCTTCCATGCCTTCAAGAACCGTTTTGTAAGCTGTGTATTGCTCTTCTTCAGTCGGGAACGTTTCAGAGTCCATATATAGGAACTCCGTACGATAGAGCCCGATTGCATCTGAACCGTTTTTCAAAACGCCTTCGAGGTCGTTCGGTGTCCCGATGTTCGCAGCAAGCTTCACTTTGTGACCGTCCGCTGTGATTGACTCTTCGTTGACGAGTTGCTTCAACTCTTCTTTGTACGCTTCAAAATCAGCACGTTTGCCTTCGTATTCTTTGACGAGATCTTCTGAAGGGTTGACGAAGACGTCACCTTCTGTTCCGTCGATGATGACGAGGTCACCGTTTTTGATTTCTTCAAGGGCCACTTTTGTTCCAACGACTGCCGGAATTTCAAGTGAGCGTGACATGATGGCAGAGTGAGACGTACGTCCGCCGATGTTCGTCGCGAATCCTTTGACGTATTTACGGTTAAGTTGTGCCGTGTCTGATGGTGTCAAATCTTCGGCAATGATGATGACTTCTTCTGAAATCGAAGCTGGAGTCACGAATGTCACTCCGAGAATGTGAGCCATGACACGTTTTGTGACGTCACGAACATCAGCTGCACGTTCGCGCATGTATTCGTTATCCATTGATTCGAAAATCATGATCATCGTTTGGGCGACTTCGTCAAGTGCCTTCGCTGCGTTCATGTTTTCGCTTTCAATTTTGTCGTTCACTTGCGATACGATTTCTGGGTCCTCAACGATTAAAAGGTGAGCTGAGAAAATCTCGGCTTTGTCTGGACCGAGCTCACGAAGTGTATGTTCGCGAATGGCTTCAAGCTCCGTTTTAGATTGTGCGATCGCATCTTGGAAGCGAGCCTTTTCTGCAGCGACATCTTCAATCTTGTGTGATGGGATATCGAATGAAGGTGTCTCCATGACGAATGCTTTTGCAACTGCAATTCCTGCAGATGCACCAATACCTTTAATGTGTGACATAAGCGTAGTCCCTCTTTTCAAAGAAATAGTGTACTTTCCTGCCTCGTTACTTCATACCCGAAAAGAAAAAAGAATTAACGAGAACGGAGAAAGTTAAAGTAGCAACGGTCTACGACTAGGGGAAGCCTCGACCAGTCAAATTGGCCTCACTTCACGATGAAGAGAAGCCCGATTGCGTACTTTCTTATCCTATCATAAAATAAAACAACGTCACAACGAGGAGATAGCCCATGAATTCGAAGATTTCTTGACTCTTACGCATACTATTTCATTATTTTGGAGAAGTTCGTTATGCTTACCATATATATAGAAGGGAAGTGGCAATATGTATCAAATTGCTCAATTAAATTGGACCGATTCTTACGAGACAATCGTCGTCGGAATTGGAGCGGCTGATTCTATCGATGAGGGACTCGACACATTGTTTGATGGACGCGTCAAAGCGCTTATTCAATCAGGAGACCTCTCTACGAAGACGGGGGAAGTGACAATCCTTCCGACATTCGCCGGTGAGACGACCCGTGTTTTATTTGTCGGACTTGGTCAACGAAATGACATGACGACCGAGAATGTTCGGAATTGGTTCGGGAAAGTCTCGAAACTGATCAAGTCACGTGGATTGAAGGACGTCGCCGTAGCGCTTGATACGTTTACGGATGGTGCCGCACGCATATTCACAGAAGCGTATGAAATGGCGACCTATGCCCATCCTACATATAAGTCTGCTCCAAATGAAACGGTCGAAGAACCGACGATCACGTTGCTCGGTGACGTGGACCAGACGGATATCGATGCGGGTGTGGCTTATGGGAAAGGGGTCAATGTCGCTCGAACGTTGACGATGATGCCGGCCAATATTTTGACAGCGGAGACGTTAGCGGATTACGCGGTTGAGTTGGCGAAACGTCATGATTTCAAATACCGTATTCTTGAAAAAGAAGAGATGGAAGGACTAGGTATGGGGGCATTGCTCGCAGTCAACCAAGGGTCGACGATTCCTCCAAAATTGATTGTACTCGAGTATCGTGGGGCAGAAGAAGCTCCGATTGCCGTTGTCGGGAAGGGTGTCACGTTCGACACAGGCGGCTATTCAATTAAGCCGAAAGATGGCATCGTCGGGATGAAAGGGGATATGGGTGGCGCTGCTACCGTCCTCGGATTGTTCGAGACCCTCGGATTGACGCGACCAAAACGGAACGTGATTGGCATCATCGGTGCGACCGACAATATGATTTCTGGAGATGCGTTCAAACCAGATGATGTGATCACGGCCATGAATGGAAAGACGATCGAAGTATTGAACACGGATGCAGAAGGACGTCTTGTATTAGCGGATGCGGTCACGTTTGCGAAAACGTATGAACCAAAAGCCATCATCGATGTGGCTACGCTCACAGGTGGCGTTCTCGTCGCCCTCGGGACAGACGTGACGGGCTGTCTAACGAACGACGATACCCTCTATCGTTCTCTTGAAGAGGCGAGCCGTGAGACGAACGAACTCGTGTGGCAGATGCCATATTTCGATGTCTTCATCGACAAGGTGAGAAAATCGGAAGTTGCCGACTTGAACAACTCACCAGGTCGTTTCGGGCATATGATTTTTGGTGGCGCATTTGTCGGTGAGTTTGTCGGCGATACACCATGGCTACATCTCGATATTGCAGGAACGAGCGAACGAGCGGCAGCGAATGACCTCGGTCCGAAGGGGCCGACGGGTGTCATGGTTCGAACCCTCGCACGGATGATTGAATCGTGGGAGCGGTAAGAGCAGGTGGCGTAATCGGTTTGGCGATTCTGTGTGGCCTATGCTACACGGTTTGGCCGAACCGTATTTGGTTAGGGAGTACAGTGTTTCTCGCCGTATTTGGCGTGTTGATGATGTTACAGGAGGTACGACATGGTAGGAGTAGGAATTGATGGTGCACGTGGCGGCTGGGTACGGATCACATATGACAGCATCTCACTTTGTTTAACGATTTCGGAGACGTTGGAGGAGTTGCTGATTGATGGTGCCATGCATTTTGTGGATATGCCGAAAGATTTAGGAACGGTCGACCATCCGAGCCGCGAATGCGATGCGTGGATGCGTTGCCGACTCAGCCAACGAAAGTCGTCCGTCTTCACTCCGCCGATTCAAGAGGTGTTGCAAGAAGCGACTTATGAGGAAGCGAATGAAAGGAGTCGGGCGTTGGTTGGCAAAGGAATTAGTAAACAAGCGTGGAATCTTGTTCCCCGGATCCGTGAGTTTCAGCAGGTGAAGGCATCTGACGTTTACGAATCACATCCGGAAGTTTGTTTCTCGGTCATGATGGGACATGAGGCAAGTCATTCGAAAAAGACGGTCGAAGGGCAGGATGAGCGAATCGAGTTACTTCGGCAATACTCGAAAAGTTCTCCATGGAAATGGAAGATGTCGAACGTCCAAATCGACGATATTATCGATGCGTGCATCTTGGCGGTAGCTGCCTATGAAGCGGGGACAAGTGGTCTCTCGCTTCAGCCGGCAGAATCCGATCAACCCGTAGTGGCTGTACCTCAAATGAAAAAAGAGCGATGAAATCAACATTTCATCGCTCTTTTGCTGTCGTCGTAGGCGGACCGACGATAAATCGCCATATGTAATGAAACACTTTGGCATTGTATACGGCTTTCAACAGGACGGCGAGTACGGGCCCGACGATAAAGCCGAGTACACCGAATAGCTTTAATCCAACGAAGATGGAGATGAGTGCGACCAGTGGATTCAATCCGATATGGGAACCGACAATTTTCGGTTCAGCCAAGTTGCGTTGGACGATGACGATGATATACAACACGACCAATCCGATGGCCACGAACCAATCACCTGTCACCGCGGCATAGGCGGCCCAAGGAATAAGTAGCGTACCGACCCCTAAATAAGGCAAAAGGTCAAAGAACCCCGCGAGTAAAGCGAAAGAGAGCGGGTTGTCAACACGGAGGATGAGCATTCCGATCAAGACGATCCCGAATGTGATGGAGATGAGCGTGAACTGGGCACGGACGTATCCAAATAGGGCAGACTTGAGGTTGATCATCACTTCCTCGAATTCTTTGAATCCTTTTCGTTTGTTCAGACGATTCAGTGAGTTGACGTATGATGGCCAATCCTTTGTGATGAAGAACCAGGCGAGGACAATGACGACCACGAGCAACAAGACGAGCGGGAGCGCTGCTAACATGTTTTGTAGCACACTGGCCACTCCGCGGGACAAGACACCAATCGCTGAGGCGAGTTGGACACCGAGCTCGGTGATTCCTCCCTCGAGCGAGGTCGTCTGTCCGGGATTTAACTGCTGATAGCTCTCGTATGCATCATTGACGAGCGGTGCGATTTTCTCATTGAACAGTCGTTGGATAAACTCGGTGAGTGTCTCAATTTGTTCAGGGAGTCGTTCCGCTGCCACCGTTGCATAATGAATCAATTGGATGATGACGATGGTGATGATTCCGACGACGATGCTAAGCACGATGATCAAGGAAATGAGAGTGCCGAGTGCACGAGGCATATTTGATTTTCGCTCGAAAAAGTTGACGAGCGGGACGGTCATCAAGGACAAGAGCAAGGCAAATACGAACGGATATGTATATTCGAAAAGTATATTCAATAGCCAAGTGATTAAAAAGAAACCGATTACGACGAGAATGAATCGAAGCAATTGCCAAAGTCTTGCCGACGACATGTGGAACCCACCCTTTCCGGACAACTAGGTTGAGCATAGTATATCATGTAAGCGGTAAATAAAGCAGAAAGATAGGTGAATGAACGTGAGAGAAGTTCAACAGAAAATCAATACGATGATTCTTCATTTAGGTGGTTACTGGAGACCTTTATCCGGGCTAGCACGATTGTTAGAAGAGGTAGGAGAAGTAGGTGGCGCGTTAAGGAGAGAGGCGCGGGATGAGTTGAAAGAGGAGTTACTTGATGTACTAGTGATTTCCACGTGTCTGGCAAACCAGTATGGGATTGCATTGCAACAACCAGAGGCGGAGGGAGGAGAATCGAAAGAGAAGCTGTATTTTCAAATTGTGGAAGAGGCAGGGGAAGTGGCGCGGATTTTGAACGCTTATGAAGGCGATAAGAAGTTAAAACCGAACCGTAAAGGTCAATCACTACAGCATCATATCGAGCAATTGCAACGTGCCGTTTTGTCTCTTGGAGAGTCTTACCATCTCAATCTGTTCGATTCACTCTTTGCCCTCATCGAAGAGAAGTCGGCCCGGGACTTTGGACGATTTGATCATACGCCGGATCCGATTACGGAGACATCGGTGCGTACTTATTTATCGCATCAGTCAGGTCGCTATTGGGGCGGGGTCCCAGTTAAATCATTTGAGCGATTCGACCGATATATAGAACGAGAACAACATATCGAGCGTTTTTGTCGCATTGCAGCGATTGAAGGATTGGACGGATTTGTAATTCAACAGAAACGAGATGGATTGATTGTTACAGAGAATCCTTCGATTAAAGAAGGTTTTACTGTCGCCATCGAACGTTACGGTGCGGAGACGTTTCTGATCATCCGACCGGTCAAATAAAAACATTTACCTTTTTATCAAAAACATTCATCTTTTTTTCAAATATTTACTTTTTTTAAAAAAGCATTATGCTAATATGAAATTGTTGTTAGTAGGAAATGCCGCAATGAGAAAGGAATATTTTAGATGAAAATGAAACTATTGAAAGTTGCCCTCATCTTAACGGTCCTCTTGTTTGGTATGCAACTTCCGTCTGCTGAAGCTGCTACTTACGATGGAGAGACGACTGTCAATTTGAACATTCGTACATCCCCTAGTCTGAGTGGGAAGGTAGTGAAAACATTACCAAAAAACACGAAAGTAAAGTATGAAACGTATAATCAGTCCTGGCACAAAGTGTATGTAAACAATCGTACATACTATGCCTCGGCCCAGTACATTCGGAAACTTTCATCCACTTCAAGTTCGCTAACGACGCAGGCGGCAACGTCTACTGGTGTGACAACTGCGAACTTAAACGTACGAGTCACGTCTCATCGATCGGCGAAGATTGTCGCTACATTGAAGAAAGGGACGGAAGTGAAGTATGCCGTTTATAATTCTTCTTGGGCAAAAGTCTACTTGAACGGGAAGACGTACTATGCCGCAAAAGCTTACATCGCACCAAAACTCACCGAGTCGAATGTGGATCGGACAAATGGATACACGAACCGTGAGATGAAACTCTTCGCTGAGCGGAATCAACGTTCGGCGGTGAAGAAGGTACTCCCCGTGAACACGGCTGTCGTCTCGAGCAAATATAATTCGAGCTGGTCGATTGTTTATATCGGGAACGAAACGTACTACACACCGACTTGGGGCATTACAGAAGGTACATTGGATAGCAGTGTAGAGAAAAAAGACGGGTATGCAAACCGGGAGCTGAAACTCTTCGCTGAGCGGAATCAACGGTCGGCGGTGAAGAAGATACTTCCCGTGAACACGGCTGTCGTCTCGAGCAAATACAACTCGAGTTGGTCGATTGTCTATCTCGGAAGTGAAACGTATTACACACCGACAGCTTGGATCTCTACTTCGAAAACGTCGACAGAACCTCCGACGACAACGAAACCAGATGATGGACTCACGCAAGGGTATGCTAACCGTACAGTAAACTTGTTTGGAAAAACCCATCAGAGTTCGGAAGTCCTCATGGTTCTTCCGAAATACACGGCTGTTTCATACAAAGCGTACAATTCGAGTTGGTCGACTGTTCAGATCGGCTCGAAAGTCTACTACACAGCGAGTTCGTGGTTGACGAAAGGGAAAGCCCCGGCTGCGCCGGAAGCTGCACCAAAAGGTACGGTATACATCAACACACCAGGTGATGTATTGAACGTTCGTTCGAAAGCGAGTCTTGATTCGAATGTGGTTGGTCAACTCAATCACGGAACAGCTGTTTTACATTATGGGACAACCAATGGTTTCCATAAAATCAAGTTCAACGGACAAGATGCTTTCATTTCTTCAGCATTCGTGATGACATCTAAGCCGAGCACATCGACTGGAACAGTCATCGTCCTTGATCCAGGACACGGTGGAAAAGACTCGGGAGCAGTTAATGGATCTCTCTATGAGAAAACGATTGTACTCGATGTAACGAAACGTGTAGAAGCTTATCTTCGCTCAAAATATGATTACAATGTACGTCTCACTCGTTCGACTGATGTCTATTTGACTCTAGATCAGCGAGTTGCTGCAGCGAAGTCGTTACGTGGTGATTTGTTTGTAAGTATGCACGTCAACGCAGCCGGTTCATCATCTGCGAAAGGGGTAGAAACGTTCTTTTCTTCTCAGTCTGCGCACAGCGCTCGAAGTCGTGTCCTTGCTTCAAACATTCAAAGCAACTTGGCGGGTAAAATGAGTGGAATGTCGAACCGAGGAGTGAAAACAGCTAATTATTACGTTATTACGTATAATACAATGCCATCTGCACTCGTCGAATTAGGATTTATCTCATCACCAACAGATTTGACTTACCTTCGAAGTAACACGTCTCGTCAGCAAATGGCGGAAGGTGTGGCTGAAGGAATTGCCAAATATGTTCAGACTTATTATTGATTTGAATTAACCCAGACATGATTGTCTGGGTTTTTTTGATGTACAAAAAAACCGAACCGATTAAATCGGTTCGGTTCAATTTTATAGATCATCAAATCCGTTCGCGTCTGTCACTTTCGCATAAGAACGTGACTTTTGTTCGAAGAAATCAGATTTTGTCGCATTGAGCGAGTCATCTGAGTATGCCCGGATCCAAGGCATGACATCTTCGTCAAATCCTTCATACAAGTCATTCAGACCGATGACGCGGAGTCGTTTATTCGCCAAGTATTTGACGTAGTCTCGCATTTCACTGACGTCGAGTCCATCGAGGTCACGGAGAACGTATTCACACCACTCGATCTCAAGGTCGACCGCTTCTGCCATCGTGTCGTATACGAACTGACTGAACTTTCCGTTTTCATCAATCTTCGGATTTTCTGTCAGCACGGCACGTAAGAGCTGGCTGATGAAGTAAGAATGTTGCATCTCATCACGTTGGATATAACTGATCATCGTGGATGTACCGACCATCTTTTGGTGGCGGGCGAGATTGTAGAAATAAGCGAATCCTGAATAGAAGTTGATGCCTTCTAGAATGACGGATGCAACGAGTGATTTCGCAAAGTTTTCAGCGTTCGGAGTCTCGCGGAACGCTTCATATAAGTCCAAGATGAATTGATTGCGCTTCATGACCATTTCATCATCTTTGGCGATGTCAAAGATTCGATTTTGTTCAGCGAGTGGCACGAGACTTGATAGGACATAGCTGTATGATTGATTGTGCACGACCTCTTGTTGTGCGATGACCGCGAGAACGGCGTGTACAGACGAGTCAGATGAGAACATAGAAGACTCGAGGATGTATCGTGTCTGGACCGAGTCGAGAATCGAGAGCAGTCCGATGATCCGTTTGAATGCATCCTGTTCACGTTCAGTCAATTGCGGCCATTGTTGCATATCCTTAGACATTGAGATCTCATCAGGAATCCAAAAGTTCGATAATAACTGTTTGTAAATGGTATAGAACTGAGGATACGCGATATCGTTCCAATTGACGATCGAACTCGTTTCCCCGCCAATGATGGCGGTTGCCCGGTTAGGATGTTTGGGCGACAATAATTTGATTTTCTGAATCGACATGATGCATAACTCCTTCTTCTACATGGTGAGCCATCCGCTCTGCCCAATGTTGGACGTTGAACGGTTGGTTACGTGGGGACTGCTCGATTTTAAGCAGTTCCCCGGCAAGTGGGATTCCGTATTTTGAAAGGTGGTACGCCATCTCGTCAACAGCGCGACAGAAATGTACGAACATCTTGTCACCCGTTCCGAATACCGCAGCTTGTCGAATCGGCACTTGGAGTTCCTTTAACACGAGGCGGAACGTATCTTTCATTTCGTCTGGTAAGATTCCGTCTGCCCACGTGTAAGAGCCGAAATAGACGAGGTCGAACGAAGCGAGCGACTTTGCTTCGCGATATCCGACGCGATCGGCATCATAGCGGACGACCGTATCGCCACGGCGATGATGTGTCGATTCGATGAGCGATGCCACTTCTTCCGTGTTTCCACTCATCGAATGACAGATGATTGCGATGTTCATAGGGTGGACCACCTTTCTATAAAATGTACATAATGATTATGACGACGGTTTACGAAGCGCACGACTCACATTCGTCGACTTCGACGGTCGTCGAACGAGTGTAGTAAATCGACTTCATGCCAAGAGACCATGCCTCGAGGTGCATCGCAAGAAGCTCTGTCGCTTTTACATCGTTCTTCACGTATAAGTTGAAGCTGATTGCTTGGTCGATGTGGCGCTGGCGAGCCGCGTTTTGACGGATGCTCCATAATTGATCAATTTCAAATGCTGATTTATAGAACCAGTTCGTGTCCGGCGTCAAGTCGGGAACCGTGACTGGAATCTTATAGTTTTTCTTCTCTTCTGAGTAGACCTTTTTGTAGACCGGGT
The DNA here is from genome assembly GCF_018617145.1 of Exiguobacterium sp. s75. Taxonomy (GTDB): domain Bacteria; phylum Bacillota; class Bacilli; order Exiguobacteriales; family Exiguobacteriaceae; genus Exiguobacterium; species Exiguobacterium profundum. Next base: position 1,294,371 of record NZ_JACSJQ010000001.1, on the reverse strand, counting down.
CAATCGATGCGGTACTACCAGCGATAATCGCCGTCGATGAGTTTGGTGCAACGGCCATCATATAGGCGTTACGGACGCCGTTTTGATGTACTTCTGCTGCGAGACCGTCCCAATCGAGGTCGTCGTGTGAACGATAGTTCCGGCGCTTGAAGTATTCGCCTGTATGCCATTCTGAACCTTCGAAGACGCCGAATGCTCCTTTTTCTTTGGCGAGTTCCATCGATGCTTGGATTGTGAGATACGCGATTTTTTCATAGAGTTTCTCTGCATATTGAACGGCATCGACCGATTCCCAACGGATTCCTTCTAGTGCGAGCAAGTGATGCCAACCGAACGTTCCTAGACCGACTGCACGATACTTCTGGTTCGTGATCATCGCCTGTGGAACTTCGATCGTATTCAAATCGATGACGTTATCGAGCATACGCATTTGAATCGGGATGAGTCGTTCGAGCACATCGGCTTTCACGGCACGAGCAAGTGCGATTGAACTCAAGTTACAGACGACGAAATCACCAGGTGTCTTTGTGATGACGATTTTTCCGTCTTGTGTGTATTCTTCTTCGATTGTCGTTGCCGACATGTTTTGCGCGATTTCGGAACAAAGGTTTGAACTGTAAATCATCCCTGCATGTTTGTTTGGGTTTGCGCGGTTCACTGCGTCTCGGAAGAACATATATGGTGTACCTGTTTCGAGTTGTGAGCGCATGTAACGTTTTACAAGGTCGATGGCTGGAACTGTCACACGAGATAATTCTGGCGTGTTGACACATTCCATATATTTCTCTGTGAAGCTTCCACCGTTCTCTGATTCGTCAAAATAGTCTTCAAGGCTATATCCCATCACGGTACGAATCTCGTGTGGATCGAACAAGTGCCAGTCGCCGCGTGCCTCGACCGTACGCATGAAGAGGTCCGGTAAGCAAACGCCTGTGAACAAGTCGTGTGTACGGAGGCGCTCATCCCCGTTGTTCAATTTCGCGTCGAGGAATTCGAAGATGTCCTTATGCCAAATGTCTAAATAGACGGCAATTGAGCCTTGACGCATACCGAGTTGGTCGACAGAGACGGCTGTGTTGTTCAATTGCTTCATCCAAGGAAGGGCACCACTTGAGACGCCTTTGAATCCTTTGATGTCACTACCACGTGAACGGATTTTCCCGAGGTAGACACCGATTCCACCGCCACCTTTTGAGAGCGTCGCCACATCGGTGTTCGAATCATAAATGCCACGGAGGGAGTCATCAACTGTATCAATGAAACAAGAGCTGAGCTGTCCATATGATTTACCGGCGTTTGACAACGTTGGTGTCGCGACCGTCATATAAAGGTTTGATAAAGCCCAATAAGCTTCTTCGACGAGCTTCAATCGAGTCGTCTCATCTTCTTTTTGCATGAGCGTCATCGCGATGACCATGAAGCGCTCCTGTGGAAGCTCATAAAGGTTCTTCACATGATCGCGCCCAAGATAGCGGTCCGACAACGTGCGGAGTCCGATATATGTGAAGAGACGGTCACGGGATGGATCGATCAATGTTTCGAGATGGTCCATGTCTTCTTTTGAATACGTATCGAGAAGAGCTGACGTGAAAATTCGTTTTGATGTTAACGTCTCGACCAGTTGATAGAAGTTACCATAACGCATAGATGCTTCGTAACCGCGGTTGCGTGCCGCTTCAAGATAGAGGCGGTTCAAGTACATTTCCGTTGCCACGAACGTCCAGTCCGGTTCTTCGGCTTTCAACATATCGAGGGCATGCATCGTCAATAAGTCATATACTACATCTTGTGTTAGCGTTTTTGTCTCGAGCGCCCGAATAGCCCGTTCTTCATAGCGCTCTACGCTTAAGTGAGGATACCGTGTCTGGATAGATTGAATAAGAGAAGAGACGTCAGAAAGCGTTGGAGCCGCTGGTAGCATCGTCTCGTGGTGGATAGGGGATGTCAAAATAGATCACTCCTTTAGATGGTGTAGACGTTATAAAAGGATAATAAGAACTTCCTTACCTGTCACAATATCGTGTTAACAATCAAAATACCCGTTAACTATATATTGACACTTTTTTATCTTTTTAATCATAAAACACCTATATTTAGTTTTTCAATCCTTGACATTCTGGAATGTGCCCGTCACCTTTTTGCTTTTGCTCCAAAAGGGCTTCATGACCCAATTTGAGACAGAGAACTGAGATGAAAAAAAATTATGTATTGTCTTTGCTTGTTTTTTCACAAATTGATGAATTCGATTTCATCACTCTTGATGAAACATTTCATCCGTTTGTTTGAGGTGGAATGGATTGTATTTGACGTTACTTATCAAAATACCTGCATATTCATTTCATACTAGATATAGTGTTCTGATGAATCAAGAAATATGAATCCATTTGTCAAGGCTGGTATCCGAGTAAAAAGTAAGGTAGATTGGTGAAGTAGGACATGGAATTTCAGCGAAAAGAAGGGTTTAACAAGTGCGTACAGAAGACTTATTATTAACATGGGACCCACTCGGTTATGGGGCAGGTTCATACGGACCTGAGTTTGATGAAGTCATGATGGCATTAACCTATGTCGATTCTCCCGAACAATTGACCGAAGTGATTCGCCGAACGCTTCTTGAAGCGTTCGATGCGTGTCCACCAGAAACAGAGATTTTCGAGATGGCGCAGCGACTCCTCGTATCGTCATCTTGCCAACTATAAGGAGGAACCAATAATGTTACGAATTGATCCAACACCGAATCCGAATGCGATGAAAGTGACACTTCCAGAGAACGTGTTTGGCGCCAAGAGTCAAAGTGTGAAGGCGGGCGAAGCGACAGATCAGCCGCTCCTCGCAAAACTAGTTGAAATCGAAGGCGTGGAGAGTGTCTTTGCTTATGGTGACTTTGTGACCGTATCAAAGGAGAACGGTGTGAGCTGGGAAGCAATTCTTCCACTCGTTGAGACGGCATATCGCGGATGAAACCGATTGTCTCGATTGTCATTCCGGCTTATAAACGCGAGACGGAACTGACGGAACTGCTTGAAAGTCTAACGGTCCAAACATTTCAGCAGTTTGAGGTCTTGGTCATGAATAATGAAGGACCGCCAAAACAACACCTTTTGGCGCCTTTTTTGAATCAATTGGATGCACGTGTCATCGAAGTGGGTGAGAACCATCACGTCCGGGCCCGTAATCGTGGTGTTCTCGAGGCGAGAGGCGATGTCATCTTGCTACTAGACGATGACGATTTGCTCATGCCGACACACTTGGAGGAGGGGCTACGCGACCTTCAACAGGCAGACCTCGTCTATTCGGATGCTGAGCTGTTCCGATTCGAATGGAGAGCGGGCCGTCGTGTCGTGACGGACTGGGAACCGTTCGCTTACGCGTTTGATCGAGAGCGGATGCGTCAGGACTCGACGTTCATCCCTTCGGGCACGATGTATCGCAAATCGATTCATGACACGATCGGTCTATTCGACGAAGACGTCTATAACTACTGGGATTGGGATTTCTTGTTGAGGGTGATGGATGCATTCACGGTGTCACACCCGGCGCGTGCGACGGTACTTTACGCCTTCAACGGGACGGATAACCTGTCGGCAAAACAGGATGAAACGAGACGTCGTTATTTTGATCATTTCTGTCAAAAGCACGGTCTGACAGACATGGAGATGAAGAATTTCCATATCGTTCAGGAGGAACGACGTGCATTCGTGAGACAGACAGAGAGAACGTTCACAGGCGTGCTACCTGGTCGAACGGAAGGAGAATAAGTATGTATTCATCAAAAGAACTTGAGTTGTTAGAGCTGTTAGAAGAAAAAGGGTATCTCGAGACGAAGATGTTGGCTGATTTGTTGGCACTCGATGAGGAGACGATTGAATCGATGTTTGAGAAATTCAAGCAAGACGGGATTCTCCTCGGATTTCGTGCCATGGTCAATTGGCAAAAAATCAATCGTCACGATGTCACTGCCTTCATTGACGTTAAAGTCACTCCGAAACGAGGACGCGGATTTGACGACGTGGCCGAGCGTATTTATCGCTTCCCAGAAGTGACGGCGCTTTATTTGATGTCGGGAGCTTATGACCTTCAAGTCGTCATTCGGGCGAACTCGCTTCAAGACGTCGCCTCATTTGTCTCAGACAAGCTATCGCCGCTTGATTCGGTCTTGTCGACGACAACCCACTTCAAATTGAAGACGTACAAACATGACGGGATCTTGTTCACCCCACAAACTGAAGATAAGCGGTTGAACATCACGCCATGAAGTCTTTATCGAATCAAGTCGTCTCGATGAAGCCATCGGGCATTCGCCGTTTCTTTGACTTAGCACAGACGATGGATAACGTGGTCTCTCTCGGGGTGGGAGAACCGGATTTCATCACACCATGGAACGTGCGAGAAGCGAGCTATGCCGCACTCGAAGAAGGCTATACAGCGTATAGCGCCAACGCCGGTCTCATCGAGTTGCGCGAAGAAATCGCTACTTATATGAAAGAACGCTTTTTAGTCGAATACGATCCGACGTCTGAATTGATTGTCACGACTGGGGCATCGCAGGCGCTCGACATCGCATTCCGTGCCCTTCTCAATCCAGGGGACGAGGTCATCGTGGTCGAACCGGCATTCGTTTCATATGGTCCACTCATCGAGTTGGCAGGTGGGACCGTCGTCCCTGTCGCATGTCGTCCGGAAAAAGGGTTTCGACTCGATCGGGAAGACGTTGAGCAAGCCATCACAGAACGGACGAAAGCGATCTTGCTTTGCTTCCCGTCCAATCCGACGGGCGCCACGATGAATGGCGATGAACTCGCACAAATCGCAGAGCTCGCGACAAAGTATGACCTTTGGGTCGTCAGCGATGAGATTTATGCGGAACTCTGTTACGACGAACCATTTGTCAGCTTTGCGACGCTTCACGACATGCGAGACCGGACGATTGTCGTCAACGGTTTCTCGAAGGCGTTCGCGATGACTGGATGGCGCCTTGGCTTCACATGCGCACCGGAAATCGTCACGCGAGAGATGTTAAAGGTCCATCAATACGGCATGATGTGTGCACCGACGCTCGTTCAATTCGGTGGACTCGAGGCACTTCGGACCCGTGATCAGCACGTGCCGAGCATGGTGAAAAGTTATCGTCAACGTCGAAACTATTTCATACAAGCGCTGAACGAAGCAGGGCTTCCGACGCACGTGCCAGGCGGAGCATTCTATGCCTTCCCTTCGATTCGACATACTGGATTGACGAGTGAAGAATTTGCAGAACGTCTTCTCGTCGAAGAACGTGTCGCCGTTGTTCCTGGAAACGCCTTTGGTGAGAGCGGGGAAGGGTTCGTCCGAGCGAGTTATGCGACTTCGCTCGAACAACTACAAGAAGCGATTCTCCGGATTCAACGTTTCATGAAACAATTCGAAGTCACAGTAGCCAAGGACTCTCATTCGTGAGAGTTCTTTGGCGTTTTAGCGATATAACGAAAGGGAAAAGACGGGCGAGGTGAAGAGGATGAAACAATTTGACTTTGTTGCAATCGGGTGTGGTCCGTATAATCTTGGTCTCATGGCCCTTGCGGAGAAGACTGAACTGCATGGGGTTTGCTTTGAGCAACGCGCGGAGATGATGTGGCATGAAGGCATGTTGATTGAAGGGATGACGATGCAAACGCATTATTTACAAGATCTCGTCACGTTGGCGGACCCGACCCATCCATCGAGTTTTCTGAACTATTTGAGTGATACGGGTCGACTCCAAACATTTATCACGCAAGAACAAGATAAGATTCCTCGAACGGAATACAATCGTTACTTGCGATGGGTTGTAAATCAACTGTCGACGATTCGTTTCAATCATTATGTGTCTGACGTTGTAGTGGAAGAAGAGGGCTTCCTCGTGACCGTCGAATCAGATGGTCGATCGACACAAGTTCATACAAGACATCTCGTTCTAGGGACAGGGGCGGCGCCATTCGTGCCGGACGGGTTTGAACAAGTCATTCATACGAGCGATTATTTGACGTACCGGGACGTCCTCAAAGACCGATATCGTGTCGCGGTCGTCGGGAGTGGACAGAGTGCGGCGGAAGTCTTTCTGGACTTGTTGCGTGAAGCGACGGATGAACAACGCGTCGACTGGATCACACGCTCCGAACAATTTGAGTCACTCGAAGCAGGCAAGCTTGGGGATGAAATTTTTAGTGTGGATTATGTCGATTATTTTCATAAACTACCGTACGACGCTCGGCAAGAGCTACTCGGGTCATTCGAGCGTTTCCGTCATGGTGTCAATCCTGAGACGATGACCTCGATCTATGAGACGTTGTATCATCGGACGGCAGAAGCGAAAGCGACGAAAGCTGACATGATGACACAGGTCGAAGTGGAATCGATCACTTATGATTGGTTGACACATCGTTTGAAAGGGACCCAACGGTATACGGGAGAAGTGATTGAAAGAGAGTACGATCTCGTCGTCGTGGCGACGGGGTATCGCCCGGTGGTCCCATCTTGGGTCAATCAGCTCCCGGTCGTATGGGAAGCAGAGGGAGAATGGGCAGTCCGTGACACGTATGAAGTGATCATGAACGAGTCGTTAGGCGGGAAGTTGTTCACGCATACAAATTTAGAGCATTCGCATGGTCCGGCTGCGACGAATCTCGGGATGGCTATCTATCGAAATGCGGTCATATTGAACGACATGGCTGGGGAAACGGTCTATCCGATTCGCCATCAGAAGCCGTTTACGACATTTTGAACAAAAAAAGGGCTAGGCGAGTCGCCTAGCGGAATCAGGGGGGAATACTTGAAGTCTTGCTTGATTTGTATTTACCCCGCACTTCGACTTTAAAACATACCAACACGTCAAAAATAATCTTTTTTACTAAATTCTACACTTTATCGAAAAAAGTATGTTATAGTAAGTTGATGAATTTAGCATAGGAGTTGTTTGTAATGGCAAAATACGAAAAAGATCAAGTATTAACAGGTAAAGTAACAGGAATCCAACCTTTCGGTGCTTTCGTAGCACTCGACGATGAGACTCAAGGTCTTGTACACATTTCAGAAATCTCACACGACTACGTAAAAGACGTAAACGATTACGTTCAAGTTGGTCAAGAAGTTGAAGTGAAAATCCTTGAAGTGGACGAAGCTTCTAAAAAAATCAAGCTTTCAATGAAAGCGACTCAAGAAGCTCCAAAACGCGAGAAGTCTGCGAAGCCAGCTCGTCGTGCGCCACGCCGCAACGAAGCATCTTCAAACTTCAAGCAAGAAGAAGCTCCAGGATTCACAGTCCTCAAAGACAAACTTGAAGACTGGATCAAAAACACAAACTTCAAGAAGTAAGTGTCCCAAGGTGGCCCGTTCTAAACGGGTCACCTTTTTTATTTTACAGGAATCGGCGAATTGAATGACGAAACTGTAAAGCGAATAGGAGGGGATGGCATGAAGATTGGCATCATCGGAACGGGAGGAATTGCGACGAGTGCCCATATCCCGAATTATGTCAAAGCAGGGATGGATGTGATAGCGGTCATGAACCGGACACGGGCAAACGGGGAACGTGTCGCCCGGCAGTTCGGCATCCCGAACCTTTATGAGACGGTCGAAGAGATGCTTTCACGCGAAAATCTCGATGCGGTCAGTATCTGTACACCAAACGCCTTACATAAAGAGCAAGTGCTGCTTGCGCTTGAAGCAGGATGTCACGTTCTCTGTGAGAAACCACCCGGTATCTCGGAGAATGAGGCAATTGAGATGTTAGAAGCGGCAAAACGAGCCGGAAAAACATTGCATTACGGATTCCATTACCGACATCGTGCAGATACGGTTCTGTTGAAGCGAATGATTGACGCGGGAGAACTTGGAGATATCTATGCAGCGACGGCGCTCGCGCTTCGGCGACGTGGCATTCCGGGATGGGGAGTCTTCACGAATAAAGAACTGCAAGGCGGGGGCGCCCTGCTCGACATCGGTGTGCATATGTTAGACCTAGCGCTTCATTTGATGGGATACCCGAAACCGAGAGAGGTCGTTGGGCACGTCGGTCAATATTTAGGGAATCGACCGGGTGTCGGTTTGTTAGGGGAATGGGACGCGAGTTCGCTCTCGGTCGAGGATACGGCGAGGGCGATGATCACGTTTGAAAATGGGGCATCCTTATTGCTCGACGTCAGCTATATGGCCAATATCGAAGAGAAAGATACGATGCGTGTGGAATGTCGCGGCACGAACGCCGGAGCCAGTCTGTTCCCGCTCACGCTCCACACGGAGAAATATGGGGCATTGTTTGACGAGCGACCAGCTTATTTGACTGAACACGACCCGTATGAGCGGCAAATCCGACTCTTCCTTGAGGCCTGTGGAGAAGAGCCGAACTATCGTCAAGCGGAGGAAGCGGTCATCTTGCATCGGATCATCGATCGCATCTACGCATAAGCACGATACTTTTCATTCCGTAAAAACAGGGTATATAGTGTAGGTGTTACATATTTCTATGAGGAGGATGACTTATGCACAACTTTGAATACAAAAACCCGACAAAACTAATTTTTGGGACACATCAGATCGAAAAATTAGCAGGAGAACTCGAAGCGCTCGACGCGAAGAAAGTGATGCTTGTCTATGGTGGCGGAAGCATCAAAAAGAACGGGACGTACGATGAAGTCGTGGCCGAGCTTGAAAAAGCAGGCATCTCATACGTAGACTTCTCAGGTGTTGAACCGAACCCACGCATCGAGACGGTACGTCGTGCGGTGAAATTTGCGCGTGAAGAGGACGTTGACGCCTTGCTTGCTGTCGGTGGCGGTTCCGTCATTGACTGTACAAAACTCATTTCAGCAGCGATTCCATATGACGGGGACGCGTGGGACATCGTGCTTCGTGAACATATCCCGACAGAGGCGGTACCGTTCGGGACAGTCCTTACACTCGCTGCGACAGGGTCGGAGATGAACTCGGGATCGGTCATCACGAACTGGGAGACTCAAGAAAAGTTTGGATGGGGTCACCCGCTCGTCTTCCCGACATTCTCGATTCTCGATCCACGTTACACCGTGTCGGTTCCAAAAGACCAGACAATCTATGGCATCGTCGACATGATGAGCCACTGTTTCGAGCAATACTTCCACCCGAACCATGCGCCGGTACAGGAACGCATGACAGAAGGTGTGTTGAAAGCGGTCGTTGAATCGGCACCGAAACTCGTGAACGATTTAGAGAACATAGACCTTCGTGCCATCATCTTGTTCTCAGGTACGATGGCATTGAACGGTGTCCTGCAAATGGGTGCATCGGGTGACTGGGCATCGCACAACATCGAACACGCCGTATCCGCTGTCCATGATATCCCGCATGCTGGAGGTCTCGCGATCCTCTTCCCACGTTGGATGGAGCATGTATTAGATGAAGACAACGCGGCTCGCTTCGCACGACTCGGTACAGAAGTATTTGATGTCGAGCCTGGCGAGAACGATTTGGAAACAGGGAAACGTACGATCCAAGCTGTACGTGCATTCTTTGACCAACTCGGTGCACCGAACTCGCTTCGTGACTATGAGATCGATGAGTCGACATTCGATGCGATTCTCGATTCTGCGATGAAACGTGGCGCATTCGGTCGTTTCCGTACACTCGAACGGGAAGATGTCGCGCATATTCTCGAACTCAGTAAATAAGGCGATTTCTTGCCTATTTTGCAATAATGATTGAACGAATCTAGCGTTTCCGTTTATGATGGGTCATGTATGGCTCTTTTACGAGCGATTTAAAGGAGGAAATGACATGTCAACTGTACGTTTCGATTATTCAAACGCGCTCTCATTCGTAGGGAAGCATGAAATCGACCAAATGCAAGAAACGGTAAAAACCCTTCACTCGGTGATTCACGAGCGGAGCGGTGCCGGAAGTGATTTTCTTGGGTGGGTCGACCTTCCGACCGAATACGATCAAGATGAGTTCGCACGAATCAAAGCTGCGGCGGAACGAATTCGCGAGAATTCAGACGTTCTCGTCGTCGTCGGAATCGGAGGATCTTACCTCGGTGCCCGTGCAGCGATCGAAATGCTTCAACATTCGTTCTTCAACGTATTGTCAAAAGAAGAGCGCAAGGCGCCGCAAGTATTCTATGCGGGTCACAACATCTCTTCAACGTATATGAGAGAATTGCTTCAAGTGCTTGAAGGGAAAGAGGTCTCAATCAACGTCATCTCGAAATCAGGAACGACGACAGAACCTGCCATCGCATTCCGTGTCCTCAAGCAGTTCATGGAAGACAAGTACGGTCAAGATGGAGCGCGTGAGCGGATCTATGCGACGACAGACCGTGCCCGTGGCGCCCTCAAGACGCTCGCGGACGCAGAAGGATACGAGACGTTCGTTATTCCAGATGACGTCGGTGGACGCTTCTCTGTCCTCACACCGGTCGGACTTCTCCCGATTGCTGCTGCAGGAATCGATATCGATGCCTTGATGGAAGGGGCGCGTGATGCACAAAACGCTTACAGCTCACCAGAATTGGCTGAGAACGAAGCGTATCAGTATGCGGTCGTACGTAACGCCCTTTACGCGAAAGGCAAATCGATTGAGATGCTCGTCAACTACGAGCCAGCCCTTCACTACGTGTCTGAGTGGTGGAAACAGCTTTACGGAGAATCTGAAGGAAAAGACAACAAAGGAATCTTCCCTGCGGCTGTCGACTTCTCGACTGATCTTCACTCGATGGGTCAATACATTCAAGAAGGTCGTCGTGACTTGTTCGAGACAGTCATCCGTGTGAAAGAAGTCCGTCACACAATGAACGTCCCAGAAGACGCACAAGACTTGGATGGTTTGAACTTCCTCGCAGGGGAAACGATTCAGTTCGTGAACGACAAGGCGACAGAAGGGACGCTCCTCGCGCATACAGATGGCGACGTACCGAACCTCGTCGTCGAATTGCCAGAGATGACACCGTACCACCTCGGTTACTTGTTCTACTTCTTCGAGAAAGCATGTGCGATGAGCGGATACATCCTCGGGGTGAACCCGTTCAACCAGCCAGGCGTCGAAGCATACAAAGCGAACATGTTCGCACTACTCGGTAAACCAGGGTATGAAGAACAAAAAGCAGAACTCGAAAAACGCTTGAATCAATAAGAAAACGAATCGGTCCGCGCGTCGGACCGATTTTTTTGTTTGAAACTGGGTGCAGACAAGGTAAAGTGAGAGTAGACAGGGGAAAGAAAGGGATGGACTATGAAGACATTCAAGGATTACTATCATAATCAAGTCGAGTTAAGCTTCACCCATTATCCGTTCTCAGACACGCCGCTCCACGTCTGGGTCGTCGCCCGTTACAAGGACAAATGGGTATTGACGAAGCATAAACAACGCGGGCTAGAGTTCCCAGGTGGGAAAGTCGAACCGGGCGAACATGAGGATGCCGCGGCCATCCGGGAAGTATATGAAGAGACTGGAGGCGTCGTCAAGACGTTACGATACATGGGGCAATATCGTGTGCTCGGTCGTGGTGACACCGTCATCAAAAATATCTATTTTGCGGAGATTGAACGATTCGAAGATCATCCCGCAGTCGACGAGACGGATGGGGCCGTCTTGATTGATGTCTTACCGGACAATCTACTACGGAATCCACGTTACAGCTTTATGATGAAGGACCGTGTCTTACCAGAAACGATGAGGGTGCTCCATGAGCAACAACTGGTTTGATCGAATCGACGTGTTGCCACCATACGCCGGTTACCGGGTGACGCGTGGATGGTACACGACGAATGATGGGGAAGAGGTCGTCGCCTATTCGATTGAACCGAAACGGTCGATTGGACAGGTGCTGATGTACTTACGAGGGGGAACGGCACGAATCGGGGACGTTCGGTTACCGCGCCTCATGCAGTTTGCGGCACGCGGTTTTCATGTGGTGGCCCCGGTTTATCGAGGTAATCACGGGGGCACGGGAAAAGAAGACTTCGGTGGAGAGGATTTGAAGGACGTGCTCTCACTCTATGATCGCGTCCAAACGAGCGGACGACCGATTCATGCGCTCGGTTTTTCACGCGGCGGGATGATGGCACTCTCTCTCGCATCTGAACGACCGGTCACTACCGTCACCTCATGGGCCGGTGTGACCAATCTAGAGTGGACGTATGAAGAGCAACGCTCGATGCGGAAGATGTTACGTCGCATGACGGGGGGAGACCCCGAATCGGCAGAAACAGCATATACAGAACGTTCTCCGCTTTATAAGGAATGGGATGCACCAACGCTGATCATCCATGGTACGGATGACGAGCAGGTCCGTTTGCGCCATGCGACGGCAGTCGCCGAGAAGTTAGGGGAGCAGGCAGAGTTTTGGGTGCTTCCGTTCGGACACCAACTCCCATTTTGGGATAAATGGGAGACGACCGAACAAGCGATGGAATGGATGTTACGACAAGCAAAAGCACCGACTCGATGAGTCGGTGCTTTCGTATTAGATGACCAGTGGGCCGGCTGCGATGACCGATTCACTCGCTTTCGTGAACCGTGTGAAGTTCTCTTTGAATTTCATTGCGAGTGCTTTCGCCTCGACGTCGTAGCGAGCTGGGTCGCTCCACGTGTCACGTGGATTGAGCACGTCACTCGGTACGCCTTCGATGGCTACTGGAATCTCGACGTTGAAAATGTCATGTTTCATCGTCTCGACGTCACGAAGTTGACCGTTGACTGCGGCGTTGACCATCGCACGCGTGTACGCGAGTTTCATACGCGAACCTTCACCGTATGCACCGCCAGTCCAACCTGTGTTGACGAGGTAGACATCCACGTCGTGTTGCTCGATCAATTTACCGAGCATATCCGCGTAACGCTCTGGAGCGAGCGGAAGGAACGGTGAACCGAAGCAAGTCGAGAAGGTCGCCTGTGGTTCTGTGACACCGCGCTCCGTGCCGGCAAGTTTTGACGTATAACCCGACAAGAAGTGGTACATCGCCTGTTCTTTCGTCAGTTTGCTGATCGGAGGCAAGACGCCATAGGCATCTGCCGTCAAGAAGACAATCGTATTCGGATGACCGGCGCGTGATGGGAGCATCGCATTGTCGATGAACTCGATTGGATATGCCGCACGCGTGTTTTCCGTCAAGGAAATGTTCTTATAGTCCGGTGTACGATCTTCATTCAACACGACGTTTTCAATCAATGAACCGAAGCGAATCGCATCATAGATTTGCGGTTCGTTCTCACGAGACAAGTTGATCGTCTTTGCGTAACAACCGCCTTCGATGTTGAAGACCCCGTCCGGTGACCATCCGTGTTCGTCGTCTCCAATCAAATGACGCTCAGGGTCAGCCGAGAGCGTTGTCTTCCCAGTGCCCGACAATCCGAAGAAGAGTGCCGTTTCATTCGCATCATTGACATTTGCCGAACAGTGCATCGATAACACGTTCTGCTCGGGTAGCAAGAAGTTCATGACGGAGAAGATCGATTTTTTAATTTCGCCACCGTATTCTGTTCCCCCGATCAGAATCGTGCGCTTGGCGAATGAGACGAGAATGAACGTCTCAGAGTTCGTACCATCGACGGCAGGGTCTGCTTTATAGCTCGGTGCATAAATGACCGTGAACGGGTCGAACGCACCTTTCGTCGGCCATTCGCGTAAGAACAATTGTTTAGCGAATAGACTGTGCCACGCATACTCCGTGATGGCACGGACCGGCAACGTATAATGTTCATCTGCACCAGCAGATGCTTCTAGATAATACAGTTTATCCTTCTTTTCTAAATGGTCGAGTACTTTGTCGAGAAGTGCTGAAAACTTCTCTTCTGCGATCGGTTGGTTCACTTTACCCCAATCGACGAGGTTGTTGCTGACTTCATCTTGTACGACGAATTTGTCTTTCGGTGACCGTCCAGTAAAAGCACCGGTACTGACAGATAATGCCCCGTCTTTTGTCAGCACACCTTCACCATTTTGAATGGCTTCTTCCACCAGCTCTGGAACCGTCAAGTTCCGTAACATGTCGGCACCATTAATTAATTCTTCGATTTTCAGGAGCGTTGTCGCCATCCTGAATCCCACCTTTCCCCTAAATAGATGTGGATGAAATCCGCATACTTCCGCGATTACGATTAATCAGTATGACATTTTTAATTATATGTGACACACTAATTAAACACAAGCGTTTCTTCTCTCTAAGTAAGCGCTTTCTTACAAAGTCATTTTATCACATTCTCTTATCACAAGGTGTTAAAAAACAGAAACGAAATAAAAAAATGTTTGACGATTCACAAACAGAAATGTTTTGCAAGTCAGTGAAAACTTTTACGAATTCGTCTGATTCCCTTGACATAATCGAGTGTCATTTATATGATGGTTTTCGTAACGGATACTCTTATTCTGAGCGGTGGAGGGAACAAGGCCCTACGAAGCCCAGCAACCGTCCGACATGAAGTCTTGTGCGGAAAAGGTGCTATCCTGAAGCGAAGCCATTAGCTTCGAACGATAAGAGGGTAAGGAAGAACGATTCAACCTTTCCCAATGTATGTCATCGGGGGAGGTTTTTTTCATTACCGTCCCAAAGCAACGCGTAAGGGGAACGAGTACCGTCCACATAATACCCTTATTATAGGAGGTTTTTTGAATGTCAAAATTGAACCGTCGACTTTTTACTTCAGAGTCGGTTACTGAAGGACATCCAGACAAAATTTGTGATCAGATTTCTGACTCCATCTTGGATGCCATTTTAGCGGAAGACCCGAATGCCCGTGTTGCGGCAGAAACGTCTGTCACAACAGGTCTTGTACTCGTAGCTGGTGAAATCACAACGTCAACTTACGTGGATATCCCGAAAGTTGTCCGTGAAACAATCCGCGAAATCGGATACACGCGTGCAAAATATGGCTTCGATGCTGAAACGTGTGCGGTCTTGACGTCGATTGATGAGCAATCGGTAGATATCGCGCAAGGTGTTGACCAAGCGCTTGAAGCACGTGAAGGTCAGATGACTGAAGAGGAACTCGATGCAATCGGTGCAGGAGACCAAGGTCTCATGTTCGGATATGCGACAAACGAGACACCTGAACTCATGCCACTCCCAATCTCGTTGGCACACAAGTTGTCACGTCGTCTTGCTGAAGTACGTAAGAACGGTACGCTCGAGTACCTTCGTCCGGACGGGAAGACGCAAGTAACGGTTGAGTATGATGAGGACAACAACCCAGTTCGCATCGATACGATCGTTATTTCGACGCAACACGCGGAAGAGATCACACTTGAGCAAATTCAAGAAGACTTGAAAAAACATGTCATCGAGGCAGTCATTCCGGCTGAACTCATCGATGCTGAAACAAAATACTTCATCAACCCGACTGGTCGCTTCGTAATCGGTGGACCACAAGGAGATGCAGGTTTGACAGGACGTAAGATCATCGTTGATACGTACGGTGGATACGCTCGTCACGGTGGCGGCGCATTCTCTGGTAAAGATCCTACAAAAGTTGACCGTTCAGCGGCATACGCAGCTCGCTATGTAGCGAAAAACATCGTTGCAGCAGGACTTGCGGATAAAGCGGAAGTTCAACTTGCGTACGCAATCGGTGTTGCACACCCAGTATCAATCGCTGTCGATACGTTCGGCACAGGTAAATTGAGCGAAACGGAACTCGTTGAACTCGTTCGTGAGAACTTTGACCTCCGTCCGGCGGGCATCATCAAGATGCTCGACCTTCGTCGCCCAATCTACAAACAAACGGCAGCATACGGTCACTTCGGTCGTACAGACATCGAACTCCCATGGGAGCAAACAGATAAAGCAGCCATTCTTGAAGAAGGCGCGAAACGTTTCGCGTAATCATCAAAAACGACCTTTCCGCGGAAAGGTCGTTTTTTTTACGTTGTCGGAGGTGTCTGTTTATTTGAATCGGATGAAGAATCAGTTGTCGTCGTATCTTGTCCAAGCGCCGTATCCTTCGCTTCGACGACTTTCTCCCCGATGTCCTGTAAGTCTGACTTGGCCTCTTGAGCCGTCTCGACGATTTTAGTGACGTCCTCTTTCACGGTATCGACTTCCCCGACGACTTTTTCGTATACGTTTTGGACGTCTGTGGAGACTTCTTGAATCTTTGTCGAGGCTGACTTCACTTGCTCAATGACTTGAGACGCCTTGCCGGCAGGATCTTGTTTCACTTCGTTGACGAGGCCCCCGACCGACGATTTCGCATTCGAGAGGGATTGCTTTGTCTGCTCCCGGTTCGAGGAGCTAAGTAAGGCGAGTAGACCACCGACGAGTGCACCGAGCAACATCCCGGTCACGACACTGATCTTTGGACTTCCCCCGTCCAATTGATCAAATTGACGGTTCGGGTTGGCTGTCTGTTCTACTTTCGGATCATGTTCTTGTCTAGGTTCCATGCGGTTCCACTCCTTCGTTTGATTGGCATTGCTTGTGTTATACCCTAGAGAAATGGCGACGTAACGTTTTCTGATGAATCGTCATGAAAAAGAAATGAAGGAGCAGGATAAAAACATTGGGATAGGGAATGATACAAATAGATTGGCCAAAAGGGGGAAGCTGTCATGAACATGAGGGAAGCAGTGCCAGAAGATGCGACGCTGATTCGGAACATCGCGCTGGCGACCATATCACAGGATGATTCCAATCGAACGAGAGCGATGGAACGCGCATATCGGCAAGAAGAGATTGTACGAGCAATCAGTTCAAGTGAAGAAGCACGAGAACAGTATTTTATCGTTGGCGAATATGAAGAAGAGGTCATCGGATTTTGTCATGCCATCGATCGCGGTGACATGTGGGAGATGCTCCGCCTCTATCTGCACCCCGATTATCATCGAAACGGCTACGGCGCAGCCTTTCTGGCCCACCTTCAATCGAAAAAAGAACAACCGATGGAAGTGTACGTCGAAAGCTCGAATGATCAAGCGATTGCCTTCCTCTTACATCAATCTTTCAAAGAAGTGAATCGTATCCAGGAAGAAGTATATGATCGTCCGATGGAACTCATTCATTTACGATATGACCCGAGCTAAGCCTCCAGACGGATTTTATTCAAACATCAGTTGCGGCTGATGTTTTTTTGATACAATGAATGTAGTCTATAAACGAGGTGACGGCAGTATGGCAAATGAAGAAGCACGAAAAGGAGTCATCGTCATCGTGTATCCGTTACAATTCACGTCACGGATCAGCGAGAACTTTATTCGACGGCTCGAGGACGAGTACGAAGTCATCGTCGTCCGCGATCAATCGATTGGATTGACGGCAGGTGACCATAAGCAACTGATCAAGCGAGCGTTGCGCGAGGCAGGGGAATATAAATTACCGATTCATGTCGTGGCATTCAGCCTTGGCGCACTCTTAACGAATCGCCTTTTGCAGGAGTACGATGTGCCACTCGGGAGTCTCACATACATCTCCCCATTGTTTGATTGGCATGCCACTCGTCAAATCGGTGGATTGAAACAAGTCGTCGCAAGTGCTGTCGACCGTTTTCGCCCTGACTTGCCACTCGGGATGATGACATTCACCGGTGGGGGAGACGAGTCATCCCGATTCGGAGAAATCACGTATGCGCAATATCGAGAAATCGAAGAGGAAATCGTCGAGCATCAGGAAGAGAAGAAGCATCTGCCACGCCTTCCGCTCGCCTGTTTCTATGCACCAGACGACCAGTTCGCGGACGTGAAGTTGACGTTGAATGTTTGTCGGAAAATCGGTGGGGACCAAGTGTATATCCGGCGATTGGAAGGATTCCCACACTTTGGTTACGAACGATTGAACACGAAATTCGCGGAAACCCTCATGACGTTTTATGAATTGATTCAAGAATGACAGAAGGCGACTCTAATGAGCCGCCTTTTTATTATGCACGTTTTTCAATCGCCACGATGAATGGGGGATGATTGACTTGGTTGATAAATCCATAACGCAGGACGCCTGCCTGTTTTTGATCGAGGGACTCTACATAATGGAGCACCTCGTCTCGTTCGACTTTCCCACTTTCATGTCCGTGGTAAATCACGATGACGATAACGCCACCGACGGCCATGACGTCTAATAGTTGGGATAATGCGGCAATCGTCGTATTTCCGTGTGTCGTGATGGATTTGTCGCTTCCCGGTAAATACCCTAAGTTGAAGACGGCCGCGGTGATCGGCCGCGCTTCCTTTTCAACGACCGCTTGGACCGTATCATGACTATCATGAATCACGGTCACCCGATTACTGACACCCGATTTTTCAACCCGCGCCTTTGTGGCTGCTACAGCTTCTGATTGAATATCAAAGGCATAGACATGTCCTGTCTCGCCTACGGCATTCGCTAGAAACAACGTATCGTGTCCGTTCCCGGCCGTCATATCGATGGCGACCTGACCTTCCTCGATATGGTCATGTAGTAATTGTTTTGCAAAAGGTAGTACTCTCATTAATCCCATAGATCTCATCCTTCTTTTTTCCTTGGAAAGAATCCCGGCGCTCCAATTCCGCACGAATCTTGTTAAGCACCTGCATCTTGTGACGGCTCCATAATGGACCGATCAAGAGGTCGGGTGGACCGTCTCCTGTCAAACGATGGATAATCACCTCGGGAGGGATTCGTTCGAGTTGATCGCAGACGAGGGAGACGTATGTGTCTTCCTCCATCAAGTCGAGCAGTCCTTTCTCATATTGACGGGCGAGCGGTGTGTGTTTCAAGACGTGAAGTAAGTGGATCTTGATTCCTTGTATGTCCATTTTAGCAACTTCTCGTGCCGTGTCGAGCATCATCTCTGGTGTCTCACCTGGGAGACCATTGATGATATGAACGCAGACACGAATATTGTGACGGCGAAGTTTGGCAAGACCGGTCAAAAACGATTGATAGTCGTGCCCACGATTGATCTTTTTAGCGGTCGTGTCATGAATGGTCTGAAGACCGAGCTCCACCCAAAGGGACGTCCGTTCATTCAACTCTGCTAAATAGGCGACGACGTCGTCCGGTAAGCAGTCAGGGCGTGTCGCAATCGAGAGACCGACGACCCCATCCTCTTTTAATGCCGGTTCATACAATTCACGTAACCGCTCGACTGGTGCGTACGTGTTACTGAACGCTTGGAAATAAGCAATATATTTGGCACTCTTCCACTTCCGGTGGAGACGAGCCTTCACTTCTGCAAATTGAACGGGAATCGGGTCGCAAGCATTTCCCGCGAAATCACCACTGCCATCGTCCGAACAGAACGTGCATCCACCTTTTGAGACACGTCCGTCACGGTTCGGACATGTGAAGCCGCCATCGAGTGGCACTTTAAACACCTTGCCCCCGTACTCTCGTCGATACGCCTCATTAAGTGTATGGTAACGATTTTGACCAAATGGATTCATGTTCATCTCTCCTTCCTTGCTCATCCTATCACAAACGAAAAATAACAAAACTTCATAATAAGTAATTTTTCTTGACACTTCCTTGGCGTTCGTTTAGGTTTGATAAGGAAATCTTGTCGATTCGGCCTTTTTGTGCCGATTTTTTTGATGTGAAAGAAGAATGAAAGGAGGACTTGGTGTGAACAATAAAATGCCAATTTCGGTATGGATTTTAGTCATTGCGATGGCGCTCAATACAACGGCGGCGTCTTTTTTATGGCCGTTTAACACACTGTATATTCATGATTTTTTAGGTGAGTCGATGATGCTTGCCGGGGTGGCGCTTCTTGTGAACTCGGCGCTCGCGATTGTCGGGAACTACATCGGAGGGACGCTATTCGATCGAATCGGTGGGAAGACGACGCTGATGATCTCTGTCGGTCTCTTGCTCGCGAGCTCGCTTGGATTTTTACTGTTTCATGCCACGTTCTTCGGCTATCTCGTATGGCTCGGGTTGATCGGTCTTTCCGGCGGACTCGTCTTTCCGACCGTATATGCGTTTGCAGGTCTCATTTGGCCTGAAGGGGGACGTCGTTCGTTCAATGCGATTTATGTCGCACAAAACGTGGGGGTCGCCCTCGGAACGGCAATGAGTGGTCAAATCGCTCGACTTAACATCGAGTGGATTTTTTATGCGAACTTCTTCTTGTCAGTTTTATTTGTCGTGGTGCTCTTGTTTGGATTGCGTTATTTGAAAAACCCGGCACGTCCTGTCGTTCAGTCGCAACTCGAAGCGGCCGCCACGACACTCTCGAGTGCGACGATGAAGTCGATGTGGTATGTCGCCGTTGGTTATGCGGTACTTTGGTTCGTGTACGTGCAATGGCAAGGGACGATTGCCGTTCACTCGAAAGACCTCGGTGTCACAATCAGTCAATACTCACTCCTTTGGACAGTGAACGGGGCGATGATTGTCTTCGCACAACCGTTGCTCAATCGTGTCTTACGACAGTTTGAGGACGACTTAAAACGTCAACTGATCATCGGGGCATCCATTTTCCTCGGCGCGTTCTTGATTGTCCCATTCGCTGGTGGGTTCGGGATGTTCATGGTCGCGATGGTCGTCATGACCATCGGGGAGATGTTTGTCTGGCCGGCGGTTCCGACGATTGCGGCGAAACTCGCCCCTCCTGGGAAAGCTGGACAATACCAAGGGCTCGTCAATATCGCAGCATCCGTCGGTCGGATGATTGGACCGACGTTGTCTGGTTTTGTCTATGACATGTTCGGCATTACAGCAGTCTTCGGCATGCTTCTACTACTTGCTACGTTAGCCTTAACGCTATTTGTCATCATGAAAGACATTCGTGTCACAGAAAAATCAAGTTGACGTTGAATTTCAGAATGGGCTAAAATAGACTACGATGAATAGCAAGCGTTGAAGAGGACTAGTAGCGAACGTTCCGTTTCAAAGAGAGTCGATGGATGGTGTGAATCGATAAGCGGATGTTGTGAACTCGCCTTGGAGCTGTTTTCCTGAAACGAGTAGGGAAGACCGGGGTTACGCCTCGTTACCGGCGTCTCAAGTGGCAGCAATGCAACATGGGTGGTACCGCGGAGAGCTTTCAAGCCTTTCGTCCCATTTTCGGGGACGGAAGGCTTTTTATTATGCAGAGGAGGAAGAATGTTGAGTTATTTTAAACATCAAGAAATCGAGCCTAAGTGGCAAAAGCGTTGGGAAGAGAAAGAAGCATTTAAAACGACAGAAGACCCGGAGAAGGATTGTTTCTACGTCCTTGATATGTTCCCGTACCCATCCGGTGCTGGTCTTCACGTCGGTCACCCGGAAGGTTACACGGCGACGGATATCATCGCTCGTATGAAACGGATGCAAGGATATAACGTCCTTCACCCGATTGGTTGGGATGCGTTCGGTCTTCCTGCCGAGCAATATGCACTCGACACAGGGAACGACCCGCGTGAATTCACAGCGCGCAACATCGAGACGTTCCGCCGTCAGTTGAAAGAACTCGGATTCTCATACGATTGGGACCGTGAAATTAGCACGACGGACCCGAAATACTATAAATGGACGCAGTGGATCTTCACGCAACTCTTCGAACGTGGCCTCGCATACGTCGATGAAGTTGCGGTCAACTGGTGCCCGGCTCTCGGTACGGTCCTTGCGAACGAGGAAGTCATCGATGGCTTGTCAGAGCGTGGGAACCACCCTGTCTACCGTGTCCCGATGAAGCAGTGGGTGCTTCGTATCACGGAATACGCAGAGCGTTTGCTTGAAGACTTGGAAGGTCTAGATTGGCCTGAGAGCGTGAAAGAGATGCAACGCAACTGGATCGGCAAATCGGTCGGTGCCGAGGTCGACTTTAAGGTCGACGGTCATGATAAGATCGTCACAGTATTCACAACACGTCCAGATACGCTTCACGGGGCGACATACGTGACACTCGCACCAGAGCATCCGTTCACTAAAGTGATCACGACGCCTGAACAATCGACGGCAGTCGAAGCATACATTGAGGAAGTCTCGAAGAAGACGGACCTCGAGCGTACAGACCTTGCCAAAGAGAAGACAGGTGTCTTCACGGGCGCTTATGCGATCAACCCGGTGAACGGCGAGAAACTTCCGATTTGGACAGCGGACTACGTTCTCTCGACATACGGAACAGGTGCGGTCATGGCCGTTCCTGCACACGATGAGCGCGATTATGAGTTTGCGAAAACGTTCGACCTCCCGATCCGTGAAGTCGTCAAAGGTGGAAACGTGGAAGAGGCGGCTTACGTCGAAGACGGTGAGCACGTCAACTCTGGTAGCTTGAACGGACTTAATAAAGCCGATGCCATCAAGACGATCATTGAAGAGCTCGAAGCTAGTGGCACAGGGCGTGCGAAGACGACATACCGTCTTCGTGACTGGTTGTTCAGCCGTCAACGTTACTGGGGCGAGCCGATTCCGGTCGTCCATATGGAAGACGGAACGATGAAGACGGTACCGGTCGAAGAACTTCCGCTCGAACTTCCGATCATCGATGAAATCAAACCATCTGGTACAGGTGAGTCGCCACTTGCGAACGCAGAAGAGTGGTTGACGTATACAGATCCGGTCACAGGGGAAAAAGGTCGTCGCGAGACGAACACGATGCCACAATGGGCAGGTAGCTGCTGGTACTACATCCGTTACATCGATCCAGATAACGAAGAGATGATTGCGGATCCTGAGAAACTCAAGCGTTGGCTTCCAGTCGACTTGTATATCGGGGGTACGGAGCATGCCGTTCTTCACTTGCTCTACGCACGTTTCTGGCATAAAGTCCTCTTTGATATCGGTGTCGTCCCGACGAGCGAACCGTTCCAAAAACTCTACAACCAAGGAATGATCCTCGGTGAGAACAACGAGAAGATGTCGAAATCTCGTGGGAACGTTGTCAACCCGGATGATATCGTGAAGTCGCACGGAGCCGATACACTCCGTCTTTACGAAATGTTCATGGGACCACTTGATGCGGCCATCGCATGGTCGACGAATGGTCTTGACGGGGCACGTCGCTTCCTCGACCGCGTCTGGCGTTTGTTCGATCAGACGAACTTCGCAGACGTGGCGCCGACTGCCGACTTTGAACGCACGTATCATCAGACGGTGAAAAAAGTCACGGAGGATTATGAAGCCCTTCGCTTCAACACGGCAATCTCGCAGTTGATGGTCTTCGTCAATGAAGCGAACAAACAAGAGACGTTGCCGAAATCGCAAATGGTCGACTTCATCAAGATGCTTTCACCAGTCGCGCCGCACTTGTCTGAAGAGTTGTGGGAGAAGATGGGTATGACGGAAGAGTTAACGTATGCGGCTTGGCCGACATACGATGAGTCAAAACTTGTGAGCGACACGATTGAAGTCGTCATCCAGGTGAACGGGAAACTCCGTGCGAAAATGCACGTCTCTCGTGACGCATCAAAAGAAGCACTTGAAGCGGAAGCACTCGGGAACGAGCGTGTCCAAGAGTTCACAGAAGGCAAGACGGTTCGTAAAGTCATTGTCGTTCCTGGAAAACTCGTCAATATTGTAGTGGGGTAACAAAAAGAATGTGTGACATTGTCGCACATTCTTTTCTTTTTGGTGAGGTCATTTTCTTTTATGGACGGTTTTGATACACTAAAGGGCGATACTGAAGTAGAAGGGGACGACATGTCCATGAAACGTTCTTATGTGCTATACACGACACTATGTGCCGTCGTGGTCGGTGTGATCCTTTGTTATGTTTTTGTCTTTTCAGATGAAGAGATTCAACGACAGGTCGCCTCGACATTTGAAAAAATTGATATTCAAACGCGTCATCAAACGGCATCCCTTCCACCCGTGGAAGCGGCGCAGGATGATGAAGATATCGATACGACCGATGCCCTCGAACAAATCAGTCAAATCGATGAAGTGTACTACAGTGACACGATCGGGGCATATTTGGTCTTAACCGAACAAGCTGAATTTTTTGAGGTGAGTGGAAACGGAACGCGCGTCAATTCGGTGCTTCAACTTGAGAATTCAGGGAAACAGCGCCTCGATGATTTTATCGGAATGCGCATGGTCGAAGAAGATCTTGTGTATGCGGTCACAGCGAACGGTACGCTCATTACAATCGAGCGAGAAGAAGGACGCTGGGTCGAGAGACCACGTAAACAAATCAAAGGACTCGTGTCGGAAGACCGAATCTTTGGTCTTGGTTATGACCGGGAATCGAAGCGTCTGTTCATGATGAATCGCTTGGCGGATACACCGGAGCTTGAGCTCCTTTATATCGAAGAACGGGAGATCGAACCGGAGACTCCAGCCGATGACAAATCATCAGAAGCGTCAACTGATGCTGACACGAATACTCCAAAAACAGAAGAATCATCGGAAGACACAACGACAGAGAACGTCTCGACGAATGACGACGCCTCGAGCGAATCGGCTGTATCTGAAGACGCGCCTGAAAATGAGTCGAACGAACAACAAGCGGAAGAAGAAAATCAAGAGCCCGAAACCGAATGGATGCTTGATTCACGCCAAGCGTTGTCTGCTGACGGGATGAGCGCCTCGATCCAACAGAAGTTTGAGCGATTCGAAGGAGTCGGCCTTGTCGAGAGACAAGGACGCATCTACGTGCTCGACTCAGAAGAGCTCGTCCTCTACACAGTCAATCCGGAAGAAGAGACCATCAACGGTCAGATGGTGACGCCTCGCGTATATGACTCGACCGGTATGTTTTTACAAGACAATGAAATCTTTGCAATCGTCCACCCGGAAGTATTCGATTTGGATGCATTCGTGTCTGTGGACTAACAATGGGGGAAGAACAGATGAGCAAACGTTACTTTTTTGAAGAAGTGAAACAATTTCATGAAACTTTTGGACATCCAGAAGCAAAATCGCCGCAACCGTTGACGCTTGATCGTGCGACAAAACGCTCGGTTTGGACGGCAGAGGAAGCGGTCGTCGAGTTTTTGCATCAATCCTCGCAATCGGAAGAAGAGTTTTTACAAGCCATCGAGCAATTCCAAGTAGGATTCCAGAAAGCGGTCCAAAAATCGTTGCAAGACGCACCGCCATCGGATGATGTGGAACGTCTCGTCGGACAAGGGGATGCGTTAACGGACGCGTTATATTTTGTGATGGGCAGTTTCGTTGAACTCGGACTCGATCCCGTTCCGTTGTTTGAAATCGTCCAGCGTGCCAATATGGCGAAACTTGGACCGGACGGGAAGCCGATTTTACGCGAATCGGACAATAAAGTCATGAAACCTGAAGGATGGATGCCACCAGAGCCGGAGCTCGAAAAAGAAGTGCGTCGTCAAATCGCAGGGAAAGAATAATCACAAACGGCTTGAGTCCTCACTACAAAGGGTTCAAGCCGTTTTTTTGTTGTGATGGTCGTGACGACATGATGGTATTAGATGGTATCAGAAAGGTCATGGGAGTAATTTATGGTATAATTTAACATAAGTAAGCGAGTAAAAGATCTTGATCATGGGGATGGAGGTCGTTCAACTGAAAAAATTGATTAGTATGTTATGTGTGAGTTCAGCACTTCTGTTAGCATCATGTAGCAATGATGAAAAAACGTCAGAATCTAAAAAATCACAACCTGACGTTTCAATCGAAACGATAAAAATTAACGATGAGAATGAATTGACAATCGTCCCACTCTATACGCAATACCAACAATATTTGAACGCATCCCTTGAATCAACCGATTCGGAGGAGAGCAAACAAAACTTCAAAAAATACGTACTCGATTACATAGGTGAAGTCGGAGAGGAAGAAAAAATCGATACATCTAGATTAAAAACTGATTTTAATCTAAAGCCGACCCCTCATAAGCAACAATTGCTGAAGCAGTTAGACAAATTAATCGAGCAGCATGAGGAGATTAAAGAGATTATTGCATCGACATATGCAGATTCAAATCAAATCTTACCTAAAAAGAAGAGCACAGTGTTTATTGCACCGTATAATCCTGAATTCTTTTACGATAGTGAACCGTTGAAAGGAGTAGGCGCAGCAGCATACAAAGACGCATTCATCTTGTTTCTCGATACAGATTTTGACAAAGATGTGCTAGCCTATTCGACGGCTCACGAGTATCATCATCTGATTCTTCGTGATCAAAACAAATACAATCTTAGTTCGATTCTGGAGTCTATTATTGTCGAAGGGAAAGCGGACGCATTTGCTGATCGGATTGTCAAAGGAGTTTCTCCCCCATGGCATGTGCAATTAGATGATGCGACCATGGAACACATTGCAAGTCGAGTGAATGATTATGAAACGTCCTTCACCGATTTTGTAGTCGGTAATTATCAAAAAGATATGCCACGTTGGAGTAACTATATTCTAGGGAGGGATGTGCTCCATGACTATTTGACGGCGCACCCAGAGCTGTCGATTCCCGAATGGACGTTCAAAGAAGGTCATGAAATTTTAGAAGGATACAAATATCGAGATGTGATGGAATTGGAAAATTAAGTCGAAAAGGATGTGAAAAAGGCTTGATCCTGAATGAGACAGGATCAAGCCTTTTGATTGTTAGTGAGCATAATAGTACGTAGCCAATACGTTAGACCGAACCCTTTACCGCTCTGTCGCCAGTTCAGCTGCGTGCGATCCGGCACAATGTCCCGTTGTGAAAGCGGCCGTGATGTTGTAGCCACCTGTGTATCCATGAATGTCGAGCACTTCACCGGCAAAGAAAAGGCCGGGTGCTTTCTTTGACATCATCGTCTGTGGCGCAACTTCTTTAACCGAAACGCCGCCACCTGTGACGAACGCTTTATCAAAGTCGAGTGTCCCGACGGCGTGCATCTCGAACATTTTCAAACGTGTTGCGAAATCAATGACGGATTGCTTTTTCAACTGACTCGCATCTTCTTCTCCAAATGCGAGTTCTTCGAGCAATAAGTCAAGAAGTCGCTCAGGGATGTAGCCTTTCCATACATTTTTAACGGCACGCTTCGGTTGGCTCTGTACTTGGTTCCACAGTTCCTGAACGAGCGCATCTCGTGACGTGTCCGGGAAGAAGTCGAGTGACAAGAGGACGACCTGTTCTTTGCTTCGCTTTCGTTCTTTGATCGTATATTGACTGCAACGGAGCGCGATTGGACCAGAGATCCCGAAATGGGTAAAGATCATGTCGCCTTGGTGCGTCTTGATGGCCTTTCCTTTTTTGCCGTGCACGGTCAACGCGACGTCCCGTAACGATAGTCCTTGAAGTTGTTTCGTTCCGATGAACGCGTCATTCAATTTGATTGGCACCTCTGTTGGGAAGAGTTCCGTGATGGTATGTCCTGCCTTCTCTGCCCATGGATAGCCGTCCCCGGTCGAACCGGTGTGCGGGACAGACTGACCGCCGACCGCGACGACGCAAGCTTTCGCCTCGAGCATCTCACCGTCCATCAACTCGACCGCATGAAACTCGTTTTCTTCATTAAAATGTAGCGTTTTGACTTCAGCCTTTTTTCGAATCTCGACGCCGAGGTCTTCAATCGCCCGAAGCAACGTGTTGACCACATCCTGTGCCTTATCCGTCACAGGGAACATGCGCCCGTTGTCCTCTTCTTTCAACGGAATCCCGAATCCAGTGAAGAGGTCGATAATCGATTGATTGTCGAACTGAGCAAGAGCGCTGTATAAGAAACGACCATTGCCTGGGATGAACTGAATCAATTCATCGATTGGCTTTCGGTTCGTGACGTTACAACGTCCTCCACCTGAAATGGCCAATTTTCGACCAAGTTTTGAACCTTTATCAATCAGCAAGGTCGAAGCGCCACTTTTTGCCGCTGCATATGTTGCCATGAGCCCGCTCGGCCCTCCACCGATGACGATGACATCTTTCATAGGGTATCTCCTCATTTCTTCACCTATATGATTAGTAAAATTATCGTAACTTTATTATCCGTAACAGTAAGAGTATAATGAGAAGCGGTTGTTTTGTAAAACCGAATTCATTGAAATCGTTGATTTATAGATGGAGGTACCTCATGTCATCAAGCGCCAAACAAGATTCTGGAAGAGCCTCCTTCGTCAAAGGAACGCTTCTTTTATCAGCGGGAAACTTGATTTCCCGAATGTTAGGACTATTGTATACCTTTCCGTTCCAAGCGATGGTCGGGATTGCCGGAGTGACATTATATCAAGCTGCATATACGTATTATGCGATCATGATCTCCATTTCGACGGCAGGGATTCCCGTTGCCGTTTCGAAATTTATCGCAAAATATAATGCACTAGGAGAATACGGGACAAGTCAACGACTGTTCCGACAAGGGATGAAGCTGATGCTTGCGACCGGTGTCGTCGCTTTTTTATTACTCTTTTTTGCGGCACCATGGTTATCCGAACTGATGGTCCGAAACTCAGAGAACAATCAGCAATACATTGACTCGCTCACCCTCGTGACACGAAGCGTCAGTTTTGCCTTACTGCTCATCCCGGCGATGAGTATGGTACGTGGTTATTTCCAGGGACATCAAGACATGGCACCGACGGCAATCTCACAAGTGGTCGAACAGATTGTACGCATCCTGTTCCTCCTCAGTGGAACGATGCTCGTCTTGTTCGTCTTTGCGGATTCAAACTTCATTCAACCGATTGCTAATGCCCTCGGGGGGACGCAATCTGTTGAAACGACTGAATTGAACGGATTAAAAGTCATTGCCGTCACGATTGCGACGTTCAGTGCGTTCATCGGGGCAATCGGTAGTTTCGCCGTGCTCATCATGTATTGGAAACGTCGAAAGGACATTCATCGTCTGACAGAGAATCCGGCGGGCACACCGGTCCGCTCGATGAAATCGTTGTTGCTCGAATTGCTTAGCTATTCGATTCCAATCGTGATGGTCGGGGTATCGACCCCTCTCTATCAATTGATTGACCAGTTGACGATGGTCAATACGTTGCTCAGTACGGGTGCGACCGTTTCTGAAGCGACGTCGGCGTATGGCTTTTTGACCGGGAACGCCCATAAAATTGTGTTGATTCCAGTCTCTGTCGCGGCGAGTGTATCGATGGCGACGATCCCGCTTGTGACTCGTTCGTTCACGACGGGGGACATGCAAAAAGTTCGGAATCAAGTAAACCATATTTTCCAAGTCTCGTTCTTCGTAACGATTCCTGCGGTCATTGGTCTCGTAGCACTTGCGGAGCCATTGTTTGGCACCTTGTTCCCGGGTGACCGTGAAGGATGGGTATACTTGTTCCACTACGCACCAAGTGCCTTCTTCTTGGCCTATTACTCGGTCGCGGCTGCGATTCTCCAAGGGATTAACCGTCAGTACTTCACCATCTTTGCCACATCGATGGGACTGTTGACGAAACTTGCATTGAACGTACCGCTCGTCTATTGGCTCGGCGGAATCGGAGCCGGGTACGCGACCATCGCTGGATACATCGTGGCCATTATTCTCATGGTATGGATGATTCAACGAACGCTCCACTTCCCGTATAAGCAACTGCTTCGTCGCACCATCTTGATGTTCTTGATGGGTGGGGCGATGTTCGCTGCCGTCTTCCTCTCTCTTCTCGTTACAATGAATGATGAGGCGAGTTGGGGGAACGACATTTTTGCGACAATCGTGGGAGTGACAATCGGCGTTCTCGTATATGGATACCTCGGGTGGCGGAGCCATCTCGCAGGTAAATTACTAGGGAAACGCTTTGAATATCGGAGGAAAATGTAATGCGGATTGATAAGTTGTTAGCGAACATGGGATATGGTTCACGGAAAGACGTGAAAATCCTACTGAAACAAGGGGCGGTGCGAGTCGATGAGGCACTTGTAAAAGATGCAAAACGGCACGTCGACCCATCATCAGAGAAAGTCACGGTGTTCGGGGAAGTGGTCGAGTATCGTCCGTACATTTATTTCATGATGAATAAGCCGGAAGGTGTGATCAGCGCGACGGAAGATCAAGTCGAGACGACGGTCATCGACTTGATTGATTCTGAGTATACCCATTATGACCTCTTCCCGGTCGGTCGTCTCGATAAGGACACGACGGGACTGCTCCTCATCACAAACGATGGCGCATTCAATCATGCGCTCATGTCACCTCGCAAGCACGTCGACAAAGTATATATCGCCGAGGTCGACGGAGAGATGACAGTAGAGGATATCAAGACGTTCGCGAATGGGGTCGAGTTAGAGGATGGATATACGACGAAGCCGGCCCGTCTTGAAATACTGAGCAAGAGCGGACGTCGGTCGGTCATTCGCCTCACATTGTCTGAGGGGAAATATCACCAAGTGAAACGAATGGTCGCGGCGGTCGGCAAACATGTCGAACGATTGGAGCGTGTTCAAATTGGGGAGCTAGAACTCGATGAGACGCTTGAGCTCGGGGCATATCGTGAGTTGAC
Organism: Exiguobacterium sp. s75; assembly: GCF_018617145.1. Classification (GTDB taxonomy): domain Bacteria; phylum Bacillota; class Bacilli; order Exiguobacteriales; family Exiguobacteriaceae; genus Exiguobacterium; species Exiguobacterium profundum. The sequence goes on along the minus strand of NZ_JACSJQ010000001.1, from coordinate 1,264,147 downwards.
GGAAGAAGAAGTTCAACTGTTTCTTCAATCATAAGAAGATGAGAGAATCTGTCTGATGGGACGGATTCTCTTTTTGTATAAAAAGCTCTGATTTTCGATTATATCTTTTTAAAAATGCCATCAAAATCATCACGCCAAGAGTCAACCAACCAGTCGTTATATTTATGATACAAAGGAACAAGTGGTTCAACTTCATTTGAACTTATGATACAACCTCGATCATCGTACATATGAAACACGATGTTCTTTTCGGTGCTAATAAAGTAAACAGCTTGTCCAATTGAAGGTTCTCTTCCTTGCTCGTAATTTCCTATACCTCTAAGGATTTTTTCGTAAGAGATTGACTTGATCTGCGAGGATACAAATTTTGCTTTATATTCATGTTTGATTTCAATAATTTCCCCTGTTATTTCGTCAATATCTTCATTTAATTCAAATAACGTTTCTTCTTCAATCTGTTGTTTCATGAATAAACCATACAAATATTCGGGAGTGGTATTCCCAAACATGATGTCCTTTGTTTCGTTCCAATCCTTGATAAAGATATGGATGTAATCATCAGATTGAAACACTTCCTCAAACAATGTAGTAACTCTGTTTACAACTTGCTCTACTCTCTCAACCGTTCCGTTTTTATACGGTTCGCCAAGTTCGAATCTTAGATGGACTTCTCCAGATAGGTTTGGGAAGTTGTCCTCTATGTACTTCATTATTTCTTCTTTCACATCATCACCTCATCTTAAACAACTGATACAATCTAAAACCACAAAACCTTCATCCATAAAAAAGAGACCTGAACGCCAGGTCTCTTGAATATACATATACAATTCAATTTGCCGTCTTGAGTGAACGTTTTGATGAAGTCCACGTGCCACGGCTAGGGCTCTCCACAAGGTTATTGTACTCAAGTACGTTCAAATCACGTTGCACAGTGCGTGACGTGATGCCGAACTCTTCTACTAGTTCTGAAGTGGTAACGGATTCCCTTTCATTGATGAACAAATAAATGGACTTGATGCGCGTTAACATCCGATCTGTTGAGCCTTTCATTGGATAACCTCCCAATGTGTAGAATAATGACAAACCATACCTACAGACGACAAAATGAAATATAAAATTGTTATTTTCTAAAATTACACCTTTAGTATACCGCTCTTGAGCAAAAATGCAAGTGGAAAGCACGAACAATCTGTTTGTAAAGATTTGATTATGAACGTAAATATCGAATGAAGATTATTTTTTTACATCGAAAAGAAGCTTAAACACGAACGAAAAAAACTTTTCTAAATGAATGTTCGTCTTTCATACATTTGGATATACTAGTAAGGGAGAGAACATTCGCAAAAGGGGAGATGAACATGAATTGGAGACAGGAAGTCGACAATCGTAAAGATGCATTTTTAGAAGATTTGAAAGGATTACTTCAAATCCCTAGCGTGCTCGATGAATCGAAAGCGGCACCGAACATGCCGTTTGGTCCTGAGGTTCGTCAGGCGCTTGACTACATGTTTGAAATCGGTGAGCGAGATGGATTCAAAACAAAGGACGTCGGCGGTTACGCGGGACATTTGGAATACGGGGACGGTGAGGAAATCGTTGGCATTCTATGTCACCTTGACGTCGTCCCAGCAGGCGATGGCTGGACATATGGCGCATTCAATCCGACCATCACGACTGACGGGAAAATTGTGGCGCGTGGGAGTAACGATGATAAAGGTCCGTCTATGGCAGCATACTACGGATTACGAATCGTCAAAGAGCTCGGCTTACCACTTTCAAAACGCGTCCGTTTGATTGCAGGTTGCGATGAGGAGAGCGAATGGCGCTGTGTCCGTGAGTATTTCAAACAAGAACAAATGCCGACATACGGATTTGCGCCAGATGCGGATTTCCCGATCATCAATGCTGAAAAAGGATTGTATGACGGTGTGTTGACTCAATTACCGATTCAACGTGTACCAGGCTCTGCCTACCATCTCGTGTCATTTACGAGCGGGGAGCGTCCGAATATGGTGCCGGACTTCGCGAAAGCCGAATTGAAGACGGATGAGGTACTCGAGGAAAAGTTCGAGGCCTATCTCGAAAAATATGAAGCGGACGGAACGTGTGAATACGATCGTGGCATATATACGTTCACGATGAAAGGTAAAGCGGCGCACGCGATGGAACCGGATAACGGGATCAATGCTGCGTACGTGCTGGCTGGGTTCCTGTTGCACCTTCCTCTCGACATTCAAGGGGAACGCTACATTGAACTCGTTCGTCACGTGTTTGCAGACTCACGTGGAATTTCTCTTGGGATTGAAGCGAGCGATGAGACGGGCGACTTGACGATCAATGGCGGCGTGTTCCGATACAATGAGGAAGAACGAACAGCAACGGTCAACATCCGTTACCCGTATACGGCCAAATTCGAAGAACGTTTACAAAACCTACGTGAAATCGCGTTGTCATTTGGCTTCGAGTTGAAGACCCGTCAACATATGCCGCCTCATCACGTGGCAGAAGATCACCCACTCGTGAAGACGCTAGCAGGCGTATACGAGCGTCAAACGGGAGAGCACGCGAACTTGATGGCCATCGGAGGCGGTACGTATGCACGTTCACTCGAAGCAGGTGTCGCGTTCGGCGCATTGTTCCCAGGAGCTAAAGATGTGGCGCATCAGGTCGATGAATATATGGAGATAGAAGATTTATTACGTGCCGCGGCAATCTATGCTGAGGCCATTTACGAGCTCGCTAAATAAGAAACAAGGAGAGCTGGCTGGTATAGTCGGCTCTCTGTCCTTTAGGAAGGAAGTTATCATTGGATTCGCAAAAGAAATTGTTTCAGTCTGTGTACGTCGCGATTTTCTTCGCGCAAGGGGCGTTGATCCCTTATATGACCTTATATTTTTCACAAACTAAGTTTGGACTGACTCCGAGCCAAGTCGGGATTATCGTAGCCATCTTACCGATTCTATCCATCGGCGTGCAACCACTATGGGGGATGTTGACCGACCGGACGGGAAGAGTCCGGGCCTGGCTGATTTTGGCGATGCTGAGCGCGGCGCTGATTTCTCTCACGTTTTTAGTGGCGACCTCATACGTTTGGATTGTCGTACTCATGGTGATTTGGTCCGTTTTCCAATGTGCTCACATCCCGCTAGTGGATATGATGACACTCGACTATACGACGCGGTCGAAAGTCGATTACGGTGCGATTCGCCTCTATGGCTCAGCAGGATTCGCCATTGCAGTCTTTGTGATGGGACGAATTTCGGATAGCACGTGGGGACTAGCTAGTACGTTCGTATTGAGTGCGATTTTACTGTTCCTTGGCAGCGTATTTGTTCGAATGATTCCTGAGAAAAGTTCGACTCGCGATGTGACGTTGGCATCTCTCTCATGGACGGCTGTTTGGAACAAACCCTTTGTGTTCTTCTTATGTGGGGGGATGCTCGTCTTCGGACCGATTTATGCGAATAACTATTATTTCGGTCTGTACGTGACGAATAGCGGTGGTTCGACGACGCTCGTCGGAACATTATTCCTCGTGGCAGTGTTATTCGAAATCCCGTTTATGAAAGTGGCTTCTCAGCTTATGGAGCGCTACGGAAGCGTCAGCGTTCTTGTTGGGGCCGCCATCATCTCGGCAGTTCGGAACGGGGTGCTTGCGTTAGAACCACCGATTTGGGTCGTATGGCTTCTCGCGATCGCACAAGGTCTCGTCGTCGGTCTCTTGATTCCCGTCGCGCTTCAATTCGTCCGGACGCTCGTCGATCGACAAGTTTCCTCGACGGCCATCGGGGTATATATGGCATTGACGTCTGGGCTCGCGACAGCTGGATTTAATATGCTCAGTGGTAAGATCATTGAACTTGACGATATTTTAGGCGTGTTTTGGATGTATACCATCGTCACGGCAATTGGAGCGTTGATTTGGATAGGAATGTCACGTCGCACGTTGAAAGGATGAATGAGATGAGTACGCATTACTTTATCGCGATTCCCATTGAATCAACGGAACTGGTTGACGTACAGCAAACCATCTTACCTTATTACTCCTATCGCCGAATCTATCGGCCTGAAGAGTTTCATATGACGATACAATTTTTAGGAAGCGTGGATGGGGATGAATTAGACGAAGTAAAAGAAATCACGCGTAGAATCTGTGAGGAGACTCTGCCGTTCACGTTGGAGTTTCGAGCCATCGACCATTTTGGGCGACCAGATCGGCCCCGCGTTCTAACCATCGTTCCGGATGCCTCCGAGCCCCTTCAACGGTTGGCGCATTCCCTCCGCCATGAACTAGTTGATGTGATTCCAAGATTGGACCGGAAGTCGTTTGTCCCTCACGTGACACTCGCTAAAAAATGGGGCGAAGGGGAGCGTGTCCCATACGTCCCCCCTGAATTTCACGCGACGGAATCAGTAGAAGAATTAATTTTATATGAAGTACAGCCGACTCATACACCTGCCTATCGAGCAGTAGACGTATTTCCGCTAAGACGGCCAGAGGAGGATATATGGCAATCCCGGTTAAAATTTTTGACGTAATCTCAAAATATGAACGTGATGTATTAGATCAATATAATCGTTATTTGGAGTATGTGGAATCCGATACGGCACGCCTACAGCGCCTTCATGAAAACAATCGCTTGAATCCGGTCGAAGTGCTCGAAATCGAAAGACCGTGGTGGAAGTTTTGGGCGAAGACGGAGCGAATTGAATTAGAGCCAAAGCCGCTCTCTGAATCGCAATATCAAAAGCTGTTAAGGGAGCGCCGGCATATCCAAAAGCTTCAATTCGCTTGTGAAGGGGTGCTTGAGACGGATTTACCACATCTGGCGTTTATTCGTGACTTCGCCTATCGTGTGATGCGTACCGATTGGAACGAACGACACTTTTTCTTGTATCGACCGGTCATCGAATGGAATGGTGCAACGGTTGAGTTGAGCCACCTCATCATCGGACCGACGCATCTGTATATCATAGAATGGCTTGAAGGCGATCGAAGTATCTATCACATATCGAAAGAGAAGACATGGGTTCATCAACCGCTGAAAGGGGAAAATACCCGTGTAGTGAACCCGTTGATCGCATTGACACGGACAGAGGAACTGATTCGTCAAGTTCTACCGCATTATGCGGGTGTGCTACAAAAAGTCGTCATTGCGACAAATGGATATTTTGATAACGTTCCAACTGTTCGATCGACCCAATATGTCGGTCGTAACGAATATACGGAATGGATGAAACAAGTGAACGGACGTGCACCGATTGTAAAAGCACAGCAGATTCGTGACGTTGCCACCGTATTAGAAGTGACTGCCAAGTTACCGTTTCGTCAATTCATGGATCAGTGATTGAGAGGAAGGGACGCATATGCATCACACACCAGATCAAAAGACCGCCTCACATGTGACCATCGAGAGCGCGTCTTTCGTATCATTTGAGACCATACAACTTGAGATTGTGCGCGAATATGAATCCGTTCCAGTACAAATCGAACAGAATGGACGCCCGGTCGACTACCTCGTCGAGCAACAGTTTGTGACGGAATCCGGAAAGGTCGAACAAATCCTTCGTTTAAAGGAACCAATCTCTTTAGAAACGTTATACACCGTCTGCCACCCGGGTCAAAAGACGACGGTTGTCGTACCAAGAGAAATCGTCCGTTCAGAGGAATTCGAACGGCGTTTCTCATATGATGGTCCACTCGGCGTATCGTTTACGCCGCACGGAATGGAAGTGACGGTATGGTCTCCGGTTGCTTTATCCATGTGGATTACAGTGCATGATGATACGAATCACAGAGAAATTGAGCGATTTCACATGAACCGCGGCGCACGCGGGGAATGGAGTGGTGAAATACCACAAGCGTTCCAAGGTATGTTTTATCGCTTAGAAGTGAAAACACCGGTCGATACGAGGCAAGTCGTCGATCCTTATGCGCGAGCCGTCAGTTTGAACGGTGAGTATGGCGTATTGCAAGATGTGGCGCGATTTGTCAAGAAACAGGTCGAACAAGCCGTGCGCCCCCCTTTATGGAAGGCAACGGATGCCGTCATCTATGAGTTGCACATCCGAGACTTCACAAGCCACCCCTCATCGATGAGTCAATTGAAAGGGCTGTACGGTGGGGTGTCTGAAAAAGGAGTTCGGACGAAAGAAGGCAACAGTGCCGGACTCGACTATTTAAAAGAGCTTGGCGTGACGCATGTCCAGTTACTCCCTGTCCATGATTTTGGAAGTGTCGATGAGGCGACTCGTATGCCGTACAACTGGGGCTATGACCCGATTCATTGGTTCGGGCTTGAAGGAAGTTATGCCTCAAGACCCGATGTGCCGATGAGTCGTGTGTTCGAATATGCGACACTCGTCTCTGACCTGCATCAAGCGGGTCTTCGAGTCGTCACAGACGTCGTGATGAATCATATTTACATTCGAGAACAATCCCCACTCGAAGCGCTCGTACCATACTATTATTTTCGATACGAGCACGACGGGACGATAGCGAACGGGACCGGGGTCGGAAATGACACGGCATCGGAACGCTATATGATGCGACGTATGATTGTGGACTTCGTGACATATTTCGCGACGACCTATCAAGTGGATGGGTTCCGCTTCGATTTGATGGGGATTCATGATGTCGAAACGATGAATCAAGTGCGGGCCGCGCTCGATAAGGTGGATCCCTCCATTCTCGTCTATGGAGAAGGGTGGGACTTGGCGACGCCGCTTGGACAGTCATTGAAGGCAACGTCACAAAATGCTGCACGCATGCCTCGTATCGGACACTTCAACGATATGATTCGAGATGCATTGAAAGGGTCAACGTTTAATGACAGGGAACGCGGATTCATCTCCGGGAATGAGTGGCGAGAGTGGGAACTTCGAGAGTGTCTCACCGGAGCCGTGCATATTCCGAACGTGACGGTCGGACGTTTCCCGAGTCCGGCTTACTCCATCAATTATGCGGAAGCCCATGACAACTATACGATCTATGACAAGTTAATGTTATCTTGTGAAGGAGTCGATGAGACGACTCGTCTTGCCATGCAACGTCTTGCCAATGCGGTCGTCATCACATCTCAAGGCATCCCGTTTATCCATGCCGGTCAAGAGTTCGGACGCACGAAACATGGTGTCGAGAACAGTTATAATTCACCCGATCACATCAATCATTTTGATTGGGATCTTCGTGACACACGGATCAAAGACATCGAGTATGTGAAGACGCTCTTGAAGTTACGGCGACTCCATACATGTTTCCGCTATGATTCGAGACAAGAAGTCATTGACCATTTCACGTTTCTCCCATCGCCGCCTGGCGTCATTATCTATGAGTTGACGGCCAGTCATTCTTACGATGCGTGGCAACGGGTTCGCGTCTATGTGAACGGTACGTTCGACTCGCTTTCATTTGAGAGCGATGCGAAATGGAACGTTTACGTTCAAGGAGAAACGGCAAGTCTCGTTCCACTCGCACGAAACCCAGCACACATTCAAGTCGAGTCGTTGTCAATGACGATTCTCGCGTGTTAAGATGTTGATTGTATCTCTTTAATTCAAGTAAGATTTGAGCGTGATGAATATGTATTCAGATATAGTCGGTGCGCTCGGGAAAGAGTGGACAGTCGCTTCAGCCGGAGGTATCACGGGCGAAGCGTATGTAGCGACGACGCGCCAACAGAAGATTTTTGTCAAACGAAATTCTTCTCCGTTTCTGGCAATCTTGTCAGCGGAAGGAATCGTACCAAAGCTTCTTTGGACAAAGCGAATGTTTAACGGGGACGTGTTAAGCGCCCAACAATTTATCGAAGGCCGCGAACTTTCACCAGAAGATATGAAGCGACCTGATGTCGCGGCGCAACTCGGCAAGATTCATAATTCGAAAGAGCTATTATTCATGTTGCAACAGCTGAACCACACACCGGTGACGCCGCACTTGTTGCTCCGTCAGTGTGAAGCATATGAACAAGATGAAACAGACCGAATCATCGGAGAAGCCGTACAATGGCTAAAGCACCATTTGCCAAAAGTCGACGAGCAAGAATTTGTCGTCTGTCATTCTGACCTAAACCATAATAATTGGATTGAGGATGAGAGCGGCCTACTCTACTTGACAGATTGGGATGACGCGATCATTGCAGACCGCGCGTTCGATTTGGCGATGGTTGTCTATAGCTATATGGATGAAGTGGAGTGGGAGCGCTGGTTCTCGCATTACGGGGTACGTGTTTCGAGTGAGCTCCATAATCGAATGCATTGGTATGCGATCGCCCAAACGATTTTGACAATCTATGGGGAAGAGAATGACTCGGCGCGAACTGAAGGATTTCATGTATTACGTGAGCTGATGGATGAGGCGTACGAACGAATCAATTAAAAGGGATGGCTGTACGCCACCCCTTTTTGAATGTGTTAAATGTCATCTGGATTCATAAAGTAAGCCCAAACGAACGTGGCGATGACACCAGCGAAAAATGTCAGTGGGGCTGCATAAAAAATAAGAAACTGATCTAAAGTACTCATCGTATTTAACCTCCTTGTGAAGGATGATTCACGTTCATTAAACTATGATTTCGTGTATAATCGCAAGAGGACTGCTCGTCCGCAACGTGCATATTCCCATTAAACTTGAACATTTGATGAACGAAAGGTAGGATTTTCATGCGTTTACGACATAAGCCTTGGGCAAAAGAATATATGGAAGCTCAAGAACATGTATTTATTCAACATCCTGAACAGTTGAAAGGTAACTGGAGCACTGAATTCGGGAATGACCACCCGCTCTTTATCGAGGTCGGTTCAGGAAAAGGACAATTTATTTTAGGGATGGCGAAACAACACCCGGATGTGAACTTCATTGCGATCGAGTTGTTTGAGAGCGTAGCCGTCTCTATCGTACAAAAATTAGTCGAAACCCCGATGCCGAACGTGAGAGTATTGACGGTCGATGCGAAACGACTCGTCGACTACTTTGAAGCGGGAGAAGTCGATCGCGTATACTTAAACTTCTCCGATCCGTGGCCAAAGACACGACATGCGAAACGACGTCTAACGTATAAGACGTTTTTGGCGACATATGAGGCGATTCTTCCGAAAGCAGGAGAGATTCATTTCAAGACGGACAACCGTGGATTGTTTGAATATTCGCTTCAGAGTATGAGTCAATACGGGATGTTCTTCACAGAAATTTCACTAGATTTACATGTCAATGAACCAGAAGATAATATTCGAACAGAGTATGAAGAGCGCTTCAGTGCGCTCGGTCAGCCGATTTACCGAATGGAAGCCGTCTTCCGTCCGAAAAATTGACACGCTTTTTTCTTATTTTAATAGTATTTTCTTCACACTTTTTTCTTTCTTCTTGGTACAATAGGAATGACGCTAAACTGGAATAAGAGAAGGGGGAACATGGGGATGTTGAAAAAAGCATGGGCAAGCCTGCTTGCAGTAATCTTCATTCTAACAATCGCACCAATGAATACCTCAGCGAACGAAGCGTTCTTAGACGCTCTCGAAGAGGATTTGAAAGCAACGCATTACGACTATAAAGAAGGAACAGCTGAAATCATCAAAGAAGAGACACTTCGCCATTCAAACGGCAACGAAGTCATCGCGGCTGTCGTAGAGCTCGATACGATTCGTGATGGGATCTTCATCACACGTAAAACCGAGTACCATTACTTTGATGCTACAGACAACAAGATTCTTACATCAGCGGATCTCGTAGAAGTAGAAGGAGCTTCAGAGTTTGCGGACGCGAACATCGACATGCTCGGTCAACAGATCGTCTATTGGTTACCGGTATTGGTCTTGCTTCTAATGATTGCGATTCCAGCACTCATTTTGTTCTTGGTTGTACCACGTTTCTATTCAACAAGTTCATATATGAATGCCGTATATGAAAAGAATGACAACCCAAGATAAGAGATGAAAGTACCCCGTTCAAGAGAACGGGGTACTTTTTACTGTTGTTTTAACTGTCCGACGATATCAGTTAGTGACATCCCATTTCCTGAAGAAACGGAGGCGATGAAGGCACTCTCGACAATGGGACCATCGAAAAATTCGACATGTTTGTCACCTTCGTACATATCGATGGCGAGTTCCGCATTCATTGTCGCCGATCCGATATCACTGAGGAGAAGTGCTTCTCCATCGACCTGATCGAGCGCTGATAAGATGCGATTCACGTCCGTTCCGATAGCGCCATCCTCAAGGCCACCAGCTAGATGAATGGGCACGGACGGTGCCATTTCCTTCATCAAATCTTGGATGCCTTCCGCAATTTTTGCGCTGTGCGAGACGATGATCAATTCAACGATGTCAATCGACCTCCTTCATAATCGCGCCCAAAAGGATTGAGCTAGAAAGGGCACCCGGATCAACGGTTCCGCGAGAGTTTTCTCCGAAATAAGAGGCTCTTCCTTTCGTCGCCACCATATCTTCTGTTTTTTGGACAAGTGCGTCTAATTTCTGTTTATAATCTTCCCCTTGTTGGACTTGCTCGAGGAACGGGTCCCAGACGTCAACCATCGTTTTTTGGCCGACTTCCGATTTCCCTCGTGCTTTGATGGAATTCGAACCTTCCTGGAGCGCATCCTTGAGTAAGTCAAAGTCCGCTTCGGTCGCATCCCCGAATTTGGTTGCCATCTTCACGAAAGCTGAACCGTATAAAGGTCCGGCCGCGCCTCCGACTTTCGACATGAGGGTCATCCCGACCTTTTTACTAAGTGCTCCAAGAGAGTCATAATCCTCATCTAGAATAGCGGAGACCGCATCAAAACCACGAGACATGTTGATGCCATGGTCTCCGTCGCCGATGGCCCGGTCTAAATCGGTCAACGTATCCTTTTGTTCTTCGATGCCAACTTGTGCGTCGCGTAACGCTTGCTTCATCCGATCAATCGTCAACATAAACCAAACACCTCATTTATTAAATTTTGAATCCAAGTGCTGCCGAAGGAGCGTCGAGATACGTCGTCATCTCATCATCGAGAGGGAGCAACGTGATGGAGAACCCATGCATCTCGAGTGAAGTCATGTAGTTGCCGACATACTTCCGTTTAAGGGTATACCCAGCAGCTTCCAGTTTTTCGGCAACGAAGTGATAGGTCACGTATAACTCAGACAACGGCGTTCCACCCATTCCGTTCACCATGACAGCAACTTCTCCTGGCTCGACTTCTTTTTTCAAGTGACTGAGGAGGTCGTCGACGATTTGGTCGACATCACTCGTCGGTTTCCGCTCGACACCACGTTCCCCGTGAATCCCGATGCCGATTTCCATCTCTTCCTCGTTCAAGTCGAAACCTGGTTTACCACTGACCGGCATGTAACAAGGTTCCACGGCCATCCCCATGGAGCGAACGTGTGAAGCTACTTTTTCGGCGATGGATTTGACTTCTTCAAGTGATTTGCCACTAGCTGCAGCGGCTCCGGCAATTTTGTGAACAAAGACCGTTCCGGCTACCCCGCGTCGATCTTCTTTGTTCGAAATGGCGACATCATCGGCGACGACGACGTGGTCGACTTTAATGCCATCACCTTCGGCCAGTTCTGCGGCGAGCTCAAAGTTCATCACGTCGCCGGAATAGTTTTTCACAATCAAAAGAACGCCGTTTCCGCCGTCAGCTGCTTTGATTCCTTCAAGTACCATGTCCGGAGTAGGAGAGGTGAACACTTCCCCACATACTGCCGCATCGAGCATACCGTCCCCGACATATCCAGCGTGGGCCGGCTCGTGACCACTACCGCCTCCAGATACGAGACCGACTTTTCCAGACTTCGCTCCGTCAGCCCGACAGATGACATTCACACCGTCGACGCGACCATACATTTCAGGATGGGCATGGACCATCCCTTCAACCATTTGCGATACGAGTTCACTTGCTTCACCGATTAGCTTCTTCACGCGAGATCACTCCTTTATTAAATTGAAAACTACCAATTTCAATTTTCCACTCTTTCGAGGGAACTAAACAAAAAAACCGACGAATCATTCGTCGGTTTCGTGTCATGCATATTCGAGTAATGCGCCAGTCTCAGAGTCGACTGTAAACTCATATGTTTTCTCTTCATCGTTCTCAAGAACCGAGATGCCACCTTTGTAGACGTCGTATTCACGACCGTCGTATGTGTAAATCTCCGGTGATGCAGAAATCCATGCCCCTTGGACATGACCTTTTGCTGAGAAAGCACGCTTCGTGTACTCTAAGGCGTTTTCTGCAGATAAGCTACGTTCATCTAAAGCTTTTTTCGTCATAAGTGCGGCAATGACGGCAACCCCGATTCCAATAAACCAATACCTTTTTTTCATATGACTACCTCCCCTTGAACTATGGCTATCATGTACATCGTACCAAAACCTGTACCCGAATGGAATGAAAAGCATTCGCATCCTGTCAAAACTTTTGTATATAATGAGACAAGAACGGTTAGGAAAGGATGATGAAAGATGGATCAGAAGACGAGAGATTTATTTAAGACGCTAACAGAACTCCCGGGAGCTCCTGGGTTCGAGTCTGAAGTTCGTCAATTTGTACGTGGACGAATTGAACCCCATTCAGATGAAATTGTCACGGATGGCATCGGATCAATTTTTGGAAAACGTGTCGGAGACGAGTCGGGACCGAAAGTCATGGTAGCCGGACATATGGATGAGGTCGCTTTTATGGTGACACGGATTACCGAGAACGGCATGCTTTACATACAACCACTCGGTGGCTGGTGGAGCCAAGTGCTCATGGCGCAACGTTTCGACATCATCACGTCGAACGGTAAAATTCCCGGTGTCGTCGCTTCGACACCGCCTCATTTGTTAGGTCCAGATGCAATGAGTAAACCGATGGACATCAAGCAGATGTTTATCGATATCGGAGCAGATTCGAAAGAAGAAGCAGAGTCATGGGGTGTACGTCCGGGGGTCCCTGCTGTTCCATCGAGCGCATTTACCCCACTTCATCACCCGAAAAAGATTATGGCCAAAGCTTGGGACAATCGTTATGGCGTCGGTCTTGCAATCGAATTGTTGGAGGAAACGACAAAAGCGGATCATCCAAACATCTTGTTCTCGGGTGCTACCGTACAAGAAGAAGTCGGATTACGTGGAGCGCAGACAGCATCTGAATTGATTCAGCCAGATGTGGCACTCGTACTCGATGCTTCACCGGCCAATGATGCTTCAGGAAGTAAAACGGAGTTCGGTCAGCTCGGTGAGGGAGCATTGATCCGAATTTTAGATCGCGTCATGGTCATGTCTCCTGAAATGCGTGATTTCTTACTCGATACGGCTTCAGACGAAAACATCAAGACACAATATTTCGTCTCACCAGGCGGTACCGATGCGGGGCGCGTTCACATGAGCGGAGAAGGGGTGCCGACAGCCGTCATTGGCGTCGCATCTCGTTATATCCATACACACGCCTCGATTCTTCATACGGATGACTACGATGCAGCGAAAGCGTTGCTCAAAGCGTTGGTCAAGCGACTTGATCGTTCGACACTTGAAACGCTACGTCCGTCTCTGTAAATCAAACATTCCGTTCACTCGAAAGATGAGTGGACGGTTTTTTTATGGATGTTCTTGCTATTTCATGAAAACGTCTTATACTGATAAAGGTGTTTATACATGTATGTTACTCGTGACAAGACACCTGTATAAGTGTAAGGAGGATATGTTATGTTCAAGAAAAAAGGAATCTCATTGAGCCTGTCGCTTTATTTTGTGACGGCGCTAAGTTATATGGCACTTGGTTTGTTTAGTACGTTAATCATCGGTCTGATCATAAAAACGATCGGAGGTCAGCTCGAAGGAACGACATTCACAGGGATGAGTGCCACATTGATTCAAATCGGGGATGTCGCCATGAGTTTGACCGGACCGGCAATCGGGATTGCCATCGCCTATGCGTTAGAGGCGCCGCCGCTCATTTTGTTTTCCGCGCTCGTTATCGGGGCGTTTGGATATGAGTTCGGACCGGCAGGAAGTTACGTTGCGACGATTCTTGCGGTCGAAGTCTCAAAACTTGTCTCTAAATCGACGAAACTAGATATTTTAGTGACGCCGTTCACAACGATTGCCGTAGGCTACCTCACTGCGACGTATATCGGCAAGTATGTCGGCTTATTCATGACGCAACTCGGTGGTTGGATTGAATGGGGCACGGAGCAACAGCCGTTGTTCATGGGAGTGGTCGTCGCGACATTGATGGGACTTGCGTTAACGGCACCGATTTCAAGTGCTGCCATCGCATTGATGCTCGGTTTGAACGGAATTGCCGCTGGAGCAGCGACTGTCGGTTGCGCGGCTCAGATGATTGGGTTTGCCATCACGAGTTATCGTGATAATGGGGTCGGTGGGGCGATTGCTCAAGGAATCGGCACCTCGATGCTTCAAGTCGGGAACATTGTGAAAAACCCTTGGATTCTTCTTCCGCCAACAATGGCCGGGGCTGTATTGGCTCCAATCGCGATTCTGTTGTTTGAACTGGAAAGTGTCGCTGCGGGGGCAGGCATGGGAACAAGTGGGCTCGTCGGCCCGATTGTCATGCTTGAAACGATGGGCTTTAGCTGGTATACCTTTCTCGTCGTCTTTGGTTTCCTCATAATTGGACCAGCCTTATTGAGTTACGCGGTATACGTAGTCTTGCGAAGAACCGGTCGGATTCAACCGAATGATTTAAAAATTGATTATTAATGAAGAGCAACGTTTCGAGGAACGTTGCTCTTTTTCATCCAATTCCGAACCACATTTTCACGGACTCAACCGTCTCACGAGGGACTCGGAAACTGATTAAGAATAACATGAGCACAATCACGTAAATGGGGATCAAGAAACGCTTTCGAACGATGGGCAAGTGACGTGCCAATTTCTTGAGATATTTTTCGAGCACATAAATGACGGCGAAACCGACAACGAGCCAAATCAAGATCTCTAGTCTCGTTTTATCAGTGTCAATAAACAAGTAGCCGTATCGCAAAATGGCAAGCATTCCAAATACACCGACCATCTGTTCAAGAGGGTGCTTCATTTCAGGGTTTAACGTTTCGCGTGTTAATTTCATTCAGCTTCACCTGTTTCAACTAGTTTCGGCTTTGATTATAACAAACAGCAGAGCAGAATGTGTGACTTGACTTATGCTATTATAAGTGAGGAAAAAACGAACAGGAGTGATAATCATGAAACGACTATCAACAATGGCAGAATATATCGAAGCAAAAGAAGCGAAAAGTGTCCTTATGTTTTCGGCGACATGGTGTGGAGATTGCCGATTCCTTGACCCATTCATGCCGGAAATCGAGAAGAAATTTGAAGCATGGACGTTCTATTACGTCGATCGTGACGAGTTCATGGAACTTGCGCAAGAACTTGATATTTTTGGCATCCCAAGCTTTGTTGCGTTTGAAAATGGCAATGAGGTTGATCGCTACGTCGGTCGTGAACGGAAGACGCCGGAACAGGTTGAAGCTTTCTTGAACGGATTAGGGTGAGCCTTTATGGAACGGAATGAGTTAAGACGTTATCTAGAATCGCATTTTAATGAAGAATACCGTACTTCTTACGACCGTGAGAATGAGGTACTGCGCGTCGAGCGGAAATCTGACCGTTTTGGGGTCAATATCCGCCTTGCGCCGATTGTGGCAAAGGCTAAGACACGCGGTACGGTTGCCGTCGATGAAGTCATCGAGTATATCGAATCAGCGATGAAGGCGGATGATCAAATCTCCCTCACCGGAAATGAAGATGCCATCTATCCGGTCATTCGTTCGAA
Organism: Exiguobacterium sp. s75; assembly: GCF_018617145.1. Taxonomy (GTDB): domain Bacteria; phylum Bacillota; class Bacilli; order Exiguobacteriales; family Exiguobacteriaceae; genus Exiguobacterium; species Exiguobacterium profundum. Next base: position 1,248,377 of record NZ_JACSJQ010000001.1, on the reverse strand, counting down.
CTCTTTCTCGAAGACGACAAAAAATGGAGAAGCACTTGCATTCACCCCGCACACGGCCGAGACCGCGATTTTTTATGCGCTGGACCGTGGAAACGGATATCGGTTGATTGAAGAACGCCACCTTTCGGATGAAATGACGCTCGACCGCATCGAGCGAATCGCCCGTGAGAATGTGAAAAAACTACCGACCGAGATGAAACAAGACGAAGTGGCTGGAAACCCATTCTACTTCTTATCAACTCGTGATGGCTACGAGGCATCTCGTGTGTTAAATGACGAGTTTCTTCGGCTGATGGAACGACGGATTGAAGGGGATATGCTCGTCGGTGTCCCGCATCAGGATGTGATGATCGTTGCGGACATTCGAAATGACCAAGGATATGATGCGATGCAGCAACTGATGTTTGATTTCTTCACAAATGGTCGAATTCCCGTCACTGCACTCGCCTTTCACTATGTGGCGGGGGAACTTGAACCGATTTTCATTGTCGGAAAAAAGACCCCGCCATCGAACACATAATCTGATAAAATAAGTGAGATGAGTTTGAAAGAAGGGACGTAGGAACGTATGCAAATGAATGTGTTTTATAACCGAGAAGGAATCGGTGATGTACTCATGGTGTTGTTAAAAGAAGGAGAACGACATCATCAATCTGTCGAGCGGACGGGAGACGTGGCAATCGTCAAGTCGGCAGACGGAAAAGTGAACGGGTACAACCTGTTTCAAGCAAGTCAACATGTTGATGTGACAGGATGGAATGGTCCTGTTGAGTTGACAGTCGAATTAGTGGAACAGTTGCAATCTGTCTTAAATGATAACGGAATTGAAGAGGACTTTTCATGGGTTGACGTGACGCCGAAGTTTGTCGTTGGGTATGTTGAAAGCGCAGTAAAACACCCGGACGCTGACAAACTGTCAATCTGTCAAGTTCAAATCGACCAAGGGACTGTTCAAATAGTATGTGGCGCACCGAATGTGGCAACAGGGCAAAAAGTCGTTGTCGCAAAACCGGGTGCGGTGATGCCGACTGGTTTGATTATCCGTCCGTCTGCACTCCGTGGTGAAAGTTCACACGGGATGATTTGTTCTGCCCGTGAATTAAACCTTCCGAACGCCCCGCAAGAAAAAGGGATTTTAGTATTAGATGACGAATATGAAGTAGGTACAGCATTTAAAATCGGTCGCTAAATTCGACCGATTTTTTGTTAAATATGGATTGAGTAAAAAAGCGAGGAATCAAGTATGGATGCATATGAACGTTCACTGAAGCAACAAGCAGAGCGAATCAAACGAGAACTGTCGAAAGAAGGACAAAAAGGTTCCCCTCCGCCAAAGGTAGAGGTAACCGAGGAATTTATTCCGTCAGACGTCCCGTCACCGATTTATGGATATGCTCGTCCGAAACCAAAGATTGTCCTTCCGGTCGAACACTCTCCTGAAACGAGAGATGCGTATGATTCAACGATGGCATCTACTCATTCTACGACGGAAGAGCCAATCCAAGAGTCATCTACTGAACCCGTCTCTGAACCTGAATGGAGCAAAGAGTCCAACGAGCTGATTTCCGAGGAAATGGAAATGGAAGAAAAACCGATTCTTGGTGAAGTTTCGATTCTAGATAATGGCTTTTCATCTGTTTTTATGCAATCAACGGATTTATCCCGTTCAAAAAAGGAGACGGTCGTAGAGGCTCATCAAGATGCCACTCCTCATACTGACCTAGATATTGACGAATCGGCGGAACAAATCGGTTCGTCGCTTGAGCAGATTGCAGAAAGATTACAAACACCATCTGAACAGCAAGAAGTGCCATCTGCCACAGATTTGACATCAGCGGTTCAAGTCTCATTTAAAGCGGATCAACCGCCTGTAAATGTGATGATGACGCCAAAAGATCGCATGGCGATGTACCGCAGCCGACGACTTGCGCAAAAAAACAATAATCTGTAATAGCACGACTCTGTGAGTTTTGCTATAATGACAAAGGTTTGTCGCATTTTGACGAGCCGCAATGAATTAGGGGGGCTATTTACAGATGAACCGTTATCACTTCGTCGGAATTAAAGGAACGGGCATGAGTCCTTTAGCTCAAATTTTATTTGATATGAACAATGAGGTCCGTGGATCGGACGTTGAAAAAGCATTTTTTACAGAAGAAGCATTGAACCGTAAAGGGATTGAAATTTTGCCATTCGATCCTGAAAATATTTCGGAAGACCAAATCGTTGTGCAAGGAAACGCGTTCAGTGATGATCATCCAGAAATCGTGCGTGCACGTGAACTCGGATTGACGATTTATAAGTATTACGAGTTTTTAGGTGAACTCGCGAACCATTACACGAGTGTCGCCATCACTGGGTCACACGGGAAGACGTCAACGACGGGATTGCTTGCACACGTCATGCGTGGAATCGAACCGACATCGTTCTTAATCGGCGATGGCACGGGAGAAGGAGTGGCGGATTCGAAAAACTTCGTCTTCGAAGCTTGTGAGTACAAGCGTCATTTCTTATACTACCGTCCAGACTACGCGATTATGACGAATATCGACTTTGACCATTCGGACTATTTCTCTGGACTTGATGACGTCATTGACGCTTTCCAAGAAATGGCGAAACAAGTGAAGAAAGGAATCATTGCTTGTGGCGATGACGAAAATCTTCAACAGATTCAAGCCAACGTGCCGCTCGTCTATTATGGTTTCGGGGCGCACAATGATTTCCGTGCTGAACAGGTCACATCGACAGAAAATGGAACGACATTTGATGTCTTTTTGCGTGATGACTTCTACGGAACGTTCCGAATTCCTGGATATGGAGACCACAGCGTGTTGAACGCGCTCGCTGTCATTGCGACATGCGACTACGAGAACTTGCCGAAAGAATTGGTGAAAGAACGTCTTGAGACGTTCAATGGTGTAAAACGCCGATTCAGTGAATCGACGTTAAACGACCAAGTGCTTGTCGATGACTACGCGCATCATCCGCGGGAAATCAGTGCAACGGTCGAAGCGGCTCGGAAAAAGTATGGCAATCGAGAAGTCGTTGCGATTTTCCAACCACACACGTATACACGCTTGAAATCATTCATGGATGATTTTGCGACGGCATTGGCCGAAGCAGACACTGTCTATTTATGTGATATTTTCGGTTCAGCACGTGAGCAGGAAGGAACGGTCACGATCGAAGACCTCCAATCACGAATCGAAGGCGCGCATATTTTAAAACGTGGTGGTACAGGCGTGTTACGCAACCATGCCGATGCCGTGCTCTTATTCATGGGTGCCGGTGATATTCAAACGTATCAGCGCGAATATGAAGAAGTTGTAAAACTTGAAGCATAAGTGTGAAGGGAGACGAAAGTCTCTCTTTTTAATGTTTAGCCATCCAAAATCTCGGTAATAGTAGTATCGATGAATATGACAAAGGAGATGTTAGGAATGGCTAGTCAAGTTGCGCTCAACACATTGAACAAAGAAGTAGCGAACTATGGATTACTGTTTGTGAAACTTCATAATTATCACTGGTATATCAGTGGACCGCACTTCTTCACGTACCATGAAAAACTAGAAGAGCTCTATAATCTAGTGGCAGAACTTTATGATGACGTGGCAGAACGCCTACTAATGAATGACGGCGAACCGTTTGCGACGATGAAAGAGTATCTTGAACATTCGACGTTAAAAGAAGGCGATCGTCATGCCGAGACAGATCAGATGATTAAAGACATCATCAGTGACTTCAAACAAATCCGTCAAGAGATGCAAGATGCGATGGAGAAATTTGAGGATGGCGATGAGGCGATTGAAGATACATTCGTCTCTCATATCGAACGACTCGAAAAAGAAATTTGGATGATGTCTGCAGCCCTCGGGAAGAAAACAAAATTATAAACATAAAAATGGTGCGCCTTTGTCAGGCGCACCATTTTTATGTTATTTCAAGTTTTCTGGATTAAGCGGAAGCAAGGCATCGATGACGAAACGTCCGTCTTTTCGGATGAGTACATCGTCGAACCAAATTTCGCCGCCACCGTAATCCGGGCGCTGGATGTTGACAAGATCCCAATGGACAGATGAGTTGTTGCCGTTATAGGCTTCATCATACGCTTGACCTGGCGTGAAGTGGAAGCTGCCGTCAATTTTCTCATCGAAGAGGATATCTTTCATCGGATGTTGAATGTATGGGTTCACACCGATTGCGAACTCACCGACGTAACGGGCTCCTTCATCTGTGTTGAACACTTCATTGATTCGTTCTGTATCATTAGCCGTCGCATCTACAATCTTCCCGTCTTTGAACGTCAACTTCACATTCTCGAATGTGAATCCTTGGTATGGAGATGGCGTATTGTACGTGATCACGCCATTGACCGAGTCTTTTACCGGTGCTGTGAACACTTCACCATCTGGAATGTTCATTTGACCCGAGCACTTGATTGCCGGAATATCTTTTATGGAGAACGAGAGGTCCGTTCCTGGTCCTTTCAACGTGACACGGTCCGTCTTGTTCATCAATTCGACCAATCCGTCCATTGCGCGGTCCATCTTTCCGTAATCGAGCGTACATACATTGAAGTAGAAGTCTTCGAACGCTTCTGTCGATTTTCCAGCAAGTTGCGCCATCGATGGAGATGGATAACGAAGGACGACCCATTTAGTTCCTTTGACCCGGTCTTCGGTATGCATTTTCCCAAGAGTGGCACCGACGAGTTTTTGTTGCTCACTCGGCACGTCAGAGAGTTCGTTGATGTTATCACCAGCACGTAAGCCGATATAGGCATCCATTGCCTGCATCTGTTTACGCTCGATGTCGGCCATGAGTTCGAGTTGCTCTCGGCTTGCGCCCGTATATAACTTACGTAAGATACGGCTCTCTTTCAACAAGACGAATGGGTGTCCGCCTGCCTCATATGCTTTTTCGACGAGTGCCTCAACGAGCGACTCCTCGACGCCAAAGTTCTCAATCAGTACCTTTTCCCCCGGTTGTAGCTTGACGGAATAATTGATTAAACCGTCTGCTAACTGTGTAATTCTTGGATCTCTCACACGATCACCCCTAATTATTTTTATGAATTTCTATTTTAGTGTAATCGAAAACATAAAAACGGGTAAAGGAATAATCAGACCCAATGGCGAAAACGGTTGTAGCAAATCTTTTCAGTCATAATGGTGCTATAATGAAACAAGAAACGATTGAATAGGAGGAATGGATTGAATGGAGATCACATTAGGAGGCATCGCTGGCCTGATTGCGGCGCTCGCGTTTGTCGTACTCGTCATCTTCTTGGCGCGTGTATTGTCGAATGTAAACCGTACACTCGGAAGCGTCGCCAACACGACCGAAAATTTAGAACGCCAGCTCGATGGAATCACAATGGAAGTGACGGCGCTCTTACATAAGACGAACCGTCTCGTGGACAACGTCGAAGAAAAAACAGAATTGCTCGCACCCGTCGCTCATGCGCTTGATGAGTTAGGGACATCATTGAACGAGGTGACCGAGTCTGTTCGTACCGTCTCGACATCTGTCCACTCGGCAGCAGACGAAAACAAAGAACAGATTGCGCAAGCCGTCCGATGGGGATCGGTTGCGGTCGAATTGTTCAAGAAGAACAAGCCGGAAGCATCTGCTTCAAAAGAACGTCCACGTCGCCGTACACGACGTGAAAAGAAAGCAGAAACACCTGTATCACCTGATTTGATTCAAACGGACGATACAATCAAATAACTAAATTTCGGGGAGGAACTCACACATGACAGACCAAAAGCAATCAACAGAACAGAATCAATCAAGTAGCGGATTTTTGACGGGTGTCATCCTCGGAGGGATTGTCGGAGCAGCGGTTGCCCTCTTAACATCACCGAAAAACGGACGTGAAGTTCGAACGTACCTTGACGAGAAGACGTCAACATCGCGAGAACGTCTGACTGTCAAATCGAAAGAAATGCGTGAGAAAGCAGAACCGGTCGTTGGGGAATGGATTAAAGTGGCGAGCGATAAGGCGGCACCTGTCCTCAATATCGTAAAAGATAAGGCGCGTGAGGCAGCAGAATTAAAGCAACAGATCGATGAGGACGAACTCTCGATTGAAGAGGCGATGGAGAAAGCGGATCAGCTCGTCGCGGAAGCGGAATCGGAAGTGAAAGAACAGATGGACCGTGCGGCTGAAGAAGAGGCAAATCCATCGAACGCATCGGATTCTGAATCAAACGATTCGCTCGAAGCACCTGTCAATGAGTTGCTTGATGAGGAATCGAAAGAAGAACTCAATGATTTGAAGAAAGACCTTAAAAAAAATGAATGACATGTAAGGGCCGAATGCATTCGGTCCTTTTTTGGTGATTTTGTGACGTAGAAGGTTTCCTTATGACAAAGCGCACAAAGTTCGATATAATTAGGAATCTGGAAAGAACGGCTTAAGAATGTGAGGGAAACTATGAGTCCACAAGATCAATTGAATCGATTACGTCGAGAAATGGATGAATTGAACCATGAAATGCTCGACTTGCTAAGTCGGCGTGGTACACTTGCCGTCGAAATTGGAAAAATCAAACGTCTTCAAGGCGTCGAACGTTATGATCCCGTCCGCGAGCGCGAGATGCTCGATTTTATCGCCGCTTCAAATCAAGGACCGTTTGAAACGTCACGTCTTCAACATATCTTTAAAGAAGTCTTTAAAGCGTCTGCTGAATTACAAGGGGAAGACCGTGATAAAACGCTTCTCGTTTCGCGGAAGCGTCAACCGGAAGACACGTTGGTCCACGTGAAGGACGTGACGATCGGAAACGGGCGTCCACAATTGATTGCGGGACCGTGTGCCGTTGAATCGTTTGAACAAGTGAATGCGGTCGCAGAAAAACTTGCATTATCGGGAGTTAAAGTGATGCGAGGTGGTGCTTATAAACCGCGTACGTCTCCTTACGATTTCCAAGGCTTAGGCTTTGAAGGATTGAAGCTGTTGAAGACAGCAGCTGACCGACACGACCTACGAGTCATCACGGAAATCATGACTCCCGGCGCAGTGGAATCGGCGTTACCATATGTCGATATCATTCAGGTCGGGGCTCGCAACATGCAGAACTTCGATTTGTTAAAAGAAGTCGGGAAGACAGACAAACCGGTCTTGTTGAAGCGCGGATTATCCGCTACAATCGAAGAGTTCATTTATGCGGCAGAGTACATTATGGCGAGCGGGAACAGCCAAGTCATCTTATGCGAGCGGGGAATTCGAACGTATGAACGAGCAACACGTAATACGTTGGACATCACGGCTGTGCCGATTTTGAAGCAAGAGACGCATCTACCTGTCATGGTAGACGTCACGCATTCGACGGGTCGTCGTGACTTGTTGTTACCGGCTGCAAAAGCGGCCCTTGCCATCGGAGCTGACGGTGTGATGGTAGAAGTGCACCCGAATCCTGCCATTGCATTATCGGATGCGCAACAACAATTGGACTTCGATCAATTCGATCAATTTGTGGAAGGACTCACCGTCCAGTTTCCCCGACTTGATTTGGTGAAAAAGTAAGCTTTCCAAATGGAAACGTTTTATATCGCATGAAGACAGGGTAAATGGATGACAGATACCTGTCTTCCTTTTTTAAGATGTTTTATGAAAACTTTTTGAAAATCAGGACTTGTAGGAGGAGTAGTTTATGAATAGTAACAACGTAACGATTTACGATGTCGCACGAGAAGCCGGGGTGTCAATGGCAACCGTTTCTCGTGTCGTCAACGGAAACCCGAACGTCAAACCGACAACACGCAAGAAAGTACAGGATGCGATTGACCGTCTTGGTTATCGTCCGAACGCCGTCGCGCGTGGACTTGCGAGTAAAAAAACGACAACGGTCGGTGTCATCGTACCGGATATCTCGAACATCTTCTTTGCTGATTTGGCACGAGGCATTGAAGACGTGGCGACGATGTACAAATACAACATCATCCTTGGTAACTCGGATTCGAGTCGTGACAAGGAAGTGCATTTACTCAATACGTTGTTAGGGAAGCAAGTGGACGGCATCATCTTCATGGGTGGACGTTTGCATGAAGACCTCGTCGAAGAGTTCAAAAAATCACCGGTTCCAATCGTTCTCGCAGCGACGTTGAACCAAGGATATGATCTCCCTGCCGTCAACATCGATTATGAACAAGCCGCATATGACGCGACTCAGATGTTGATCAACCACGGACATGATCGTGTTGGATTTATCACTGGACCGCTCGAACAACAAATCAATGGCGAGAAGAAATTCGCTGGATACCGTCGCGCGCTTGAAGATGCAGGTCTTCCATTCCATGATAACGATATGATTCTTGGAAATTATACGTATGCGTCTGGTCTCGAGGCGATGCAAAAAATGTTGCAGCGAGATGATTGCCCGAAAGCCATCTTTGCGGGGACGGATGAGATGGCACTCGGTGTCATCCACGCGATCCAAGATGCAGGTTACTCGGTTCCAAACGACTTTGAAGTCGTCGGTCACGATAACACGCGTCTCGCGACGATGATTCGTCCGAAGTTGACGACGGTCGTTCAACCGATGTACGATATCGGAGCCGTCGCGATGCGTCTCTTGACTAAGATTTTGAACGCGGAAGAAATCGAAGAGAAAAACGTCGTGCTTCCTCACCGAATCGAACGCCGTGACTCGCTTCGCCAAGATTAATCAAAAGGCCTCCCCATCCGTCACATCATGTGAGGGAAAGGGGAGGCTTATTTTTATAGGTAAATTGACTTTCGGTCATTTGATATGAACGGCCAAAAGGCTCGTTTTGTGACTTCCCAATTCTTTTCTTCGATTTGTTGACGGCGCGGGATATGATCAAACGCATAAAGCGAGTCGTCCCAGCGAGTGGGTAACGGTTGACCAGCGACACCAGACCATTGCTCAATCCACTCGCGCGGAATATCTCCAGAATAGGGTGCTTCTCTCGTCAATCCAGCCCACACTTGAGCCCATGCGCGTGGCACGGCACGATACCAGTCATACCCGCCGCCACCAAGGGCGACGAGACGGCCGTCTGTATATTCATCGGCCAGGCGTGAGGCAATCTGCGGGATTTGTTCGAACGTCCGTATCGTTGATGCCAGATGGGTGAGTGGATCAAAGACATGGGCATCCGCACCGTTCTGAGTCAGGATGATATCAGGTTTGAACCATTCGCACGCTTCACGTAAAACGGTCTCATAGCAAGTCAAAAATGAGTCATCTTGGGTGAACGCATCGACCGGTACGTTCCAACTGTAGCCGTATCCTTTCCCATTACCTCGTTCTGTCACCATTCCGGTACCCGGGAAGAGATAGCGACCTGTCTCGTGTATGGATAAAGTCATCACATCATCATCGTCATAGAAGAGCCATTGGACCCCGTCCCCATGATGCGCATCCGTATCTACATAGAGAACGCGCGACCCGTATTGTTTTCTCACATGTGCGATGGCGACGGCCGCATCGTTATAGACGCAAAATCCTGATGCTTTGCGCCGCATTCCATGATGTAGACCGCCCCCAACATGGAAGGCGCGCTCTGCTTTGCCGCTCGCAACTAGATCGAGCGCATGAATCGTCCCTCCGACAAGCCGTGCGGCTCCCTCGTGTATCGTCGGAAAGATGGGAGTGTCTTCCGTACCGAGACCAAACTTATTCGCTTTCAGCGTGGAAAGTTCTCCTGCCCCCGCAGCTTGTACGGCTTCGATGTAGTCAAAGTCATGAACGAGCGCTAACGCTTCAACCGAAGCGAGTGGCGGAGATACACATTCCGATTTGGACAGTTTTCCGGCTGCAATCAATAGCGATGTCGTTAATTCCAGTCGTAACGGATTGAACGGGTGATCCTCATGAAAGCGATAAGACGTCTCGTCTTCGCCAAATATGTAAATCGGTCTCATCGCGACATCTCCGGACCGAGGACATCATAGCCTTCACGTTTCAACCGTTCGATGATTCGGAGCGGGTTCATCGTCTGGACGCGGAAAGAGATGATACGTTTATACGGATCGCTCGTCGGATGAACGAAGACGTTGATGATATTGACGTTTGTTTTGGCGAGGAGGCGGGTCACTTTTTCGAGTGTACCGGTCGTATTTTCGACGAGGATCTCGATTTGCGAACTCGGTTCGAGGGCGCCGGTCAATTGGACGAAGTAACGTAATAAATCTGTCTCTGTCAATACACCGACGAGTTTCCCTTGTTCGACGATCGGGAGACAAGTTAGCCGGTTTTCGTAAAACAAGGCAGCGGCATCTTCAAAGAAGTCGAAAGGATGCGCTGTCGGTACCTCGGATCGCATGATACTCGATACAGGGTTCTGAAAGTCTGCGTTTTCACTTTCGGGATGAAAGACGCTCGTCGCCCCACTCATCTCGAATTGTCCGACAATCCCAACGACTTGTCGGGCAGGATTCGTCACAATCAAATGTCGGACACGATGCTCGCGCATCAGTTTAGCGGCATGAGCAATCGTATTGGTCGGTTGAATCGTCACCACATGTCGATTCATCATCTGTTCGATTAACATGAAATCCCTCCTTAGTCGTACATGAATCGTCGGCGAAGCCGAAGCGAGTCAAAATGATCAATCGTCTCTTGGCGTACATGTTTTCCGATACGAGCCATCAAACAGTTGGCAGGATGGGAGGCAATCTCAGGATCGTCTGTCGGGAAGAAAACAAGTCCACCGTGATTCATCATCTTTTCCATGACTTTTCGATAATCCCAAATCGAGAGTCCACTACCTTTCAAATCCCAGTGCCAATAATATTCGGTCGTCAAAATCAAAAAGTCATCCATATGTGGGTCCATCATCGATACTTCGAGTAATTGTTTCCCGATTCGTTGACCACGGAAGCGAGGACTCACCTCGATTGCCCCGAGTTCAAGGATGTATGGGTCATTCCCTTCACTCCAACGCTCATACGGGTCAGGATAGAGGAAAGTCACGTATCCAATCACGAGGTCGTCTTGCCTGGCGACGATGATTCTTCCTTCTTTCAACCCAGCAATATCGACGAGTGCTTCGTGCTGATCTTCTGGTTCACGAAATGCCGTCAATCCTTCATCCAGACGATACGTCCGTAACACGTCAGGTGCCACCGGCCCATCAATCGTGACTTCCCCCTGTGAGGTCTGCCACATTTTTGAATGATATTGTTTTTCCATAGGGTCACCACCTTTTCCATCTCTTATTATAGCGCTTTCATTGTGGAGGAATCATCCGCTTTTGATGAAATTGGAAATTCATTGATTTGTCATAATTTTAACACTATACTGAAAGTGGTTATACCAATCTTTACAGGGGAGGCGAATCTTTGACGATGGAAAAATTGAAAGCGTTAACAGGGGAGCATCAATTAGCGTCGTATGAAGAGGCTTGTCAGTCGTTTGAGTGGACACAAGCAGAAGCATTGTTTTCTTGGAATTTGACGGGGAAAGTCAATTTGGCATATGAAGCCATCGACCGTCATGCGGAAAGTGAATTGGCGACAAAAGTGGCACTGCTTTATTTCGATGGGGATCGAGAAGAGCGGTACACGTATGCGGATATGAAGAAAGAAAGTAATCGTTCTGGTAATGTTCTGAAGTCGATTGGTGTGGAGAAAGGCGACCGCGTCTTTATCTTTATGCCACGTCAGCCAGAACTTTATTTTATTTTGCTCGGTGCAATCAAACGAGGGGCCATCGTCGGTCCTCTCTTTGAGGCGTTCATGGAACAGGCGGTTCACGACCGTTTGCTCGACTCGGAAGCGAAAGTGATTGTGACGACGAAAGAACTGTTGCCGCGCATTCCGGTCGATCAGTTGCCTCATTTAGAGACCATTCTACTCGTTGGGGACGATGTCGAAGAGTCGGAAAAGGTGCTCGATTATCGTAAACTGGCGAACGATGCGACGACAGATCTCGAATTGACGTGGGTCGACCGTGAAGACGGTCTGATTTTACACTATACATCGGGCTCAACAGGAAAACCAAAAGGGGTTCTCCACGTCCATAATGCGATGATTCAACATATGATGACCGGCAAATGGGTACTCGATCTTCAACCGGATGATATTTACTGGTGCACGGCTGACCCGGGATGGGTGACGGGGACGAGCTACGGTATTTTTGCGCCTTTCTTAAATGGTGCGACAAACGTCATCGTTGGTGGACGCTTCAATCCTGAATTTTGGTATTCGGTCATTGAACGGTTTGGCGTGACAGTTTGGTATAGTGCCCCGACGGCGTTCCGCATGCTCATGGGCGCTGGCGACGAAGCGTTTGAGAAGTATGATTTGTCTTCACTTCGTCATATTTTATCCGTCGGTGAGCCGCTAAATCCAGAAGTCATTCGTTGGGGACACGAAGCATTTGATCTTCGAATCCATGATACGTGGTGGATGACAGAGACCGGTGCGATGATGATTTGTAACTATCCGACGATGGACATCAAACCGGGCTCAATGGGGAAACCGATCCCAGGTTGCGAAGCGGCTATTTTGGATGACCGGGGTCAACCACTTCCACCACACCGAATGGGGAACTTGGCACTCAAGACGCCTTGGCCGTCGATGATGCGGAAGATTTGGAAGAACGATGCGAAGTATGAGAGTTACTTCTGGGGAGATTGGTATGTGTCAGGTGATTCTGCTTATATGGACGAAGACGGCTATTTCTGGTTCCAAGGTCGGGTCGACGACGTCATCATGACAGCAGGAGAACGGGTCGGACCGTTTGAAGTGGAAAGTCGACTCGTGGAACATCCGGCTGTGGCTGAAGCGGGTGTCATCGGAAAACCGGACCCGGTCCGAGGTGAAATCATCAAAGCGTTCATTGCGCTACGTAAAGGTTATGAACCGTCTGATGAGTTAAAACAAGAAATCCAGCAATTCGTCAAAGAAGGATTGGCTGCGCATGCAGCACCACGTGAGATCGAATTCAAGGACAAGTTGCCGAAAACACGAAGCGGGAAGATCATGCGTCGTGTCTTGAAGGCTTGGGAATTGAATCTTGAAACAGGTGACCTCTCGACGATGGAAGATTAAGATAAACAAAGGGTCGACACATCGTGTGTCGACCCTTTGTTTATTCACCGTTAGCATCAGCATCAGCCTCTTCTTCAGCCTGTTGTTCGGCTTCTTCAGCATCTTCTTCAGCTTTCTTCTTCGCTTCTTCCTCAGCTTTTTTCTTTGCCTCGGCGTCTGCTTTTTGTTTAGCTTCTTCTTCAGCTTTTTTCTTAGCGGCAGCATCGGCAGCAGCCTCTTGTTTCTTCTCCTCAGCTTCTTTCTTTGCTTCTTCGGCCTCTTTCTTGGCCTCTTCTTCTTTCTTCTTCTCTTCCTCTTCTTTTTCTTTCTCTTCTACTTTCTTCTTCTCAGAGAACGAACCTGAGTCTTGGAAGTCTTTCGAAGTGACGGTTGAAGGTTGTGAGAAGCGGGCGCTGACACCTAGAGCTTCTGGGTCATCCGCATAGACACGATTCATCGTTTGCGACCAGATGCGCTGTGTCCGTTGATAGTAACGTCCATAATCCCAACCATCTAGCATTGAAAGGCGTTGTGAATCATAACCTGACCAAACTGCGAGTGTAACGTTCGGGTTCGACCCGACCAAGTACGAATCACGTTGATCGTTCGTTGTACCGGTTTTACCCATCCAATCGCCAGGAACGCTGAGCAATGATTGTGCATATGTCGCAGTACCTGACGTGTAGACGTCACGGAGCATGTCCACTACGAGATAAGAGGTACGTTCTGTGAAAATACGCGTTTTCTTCGGCTTCGCTTCGTAAATGACTTCACCTTGATATTCGATTTCTTGGATGAAGTACGGTTCCACGTGTTCACCGTAATTTGCTAGCATCGCATAAGAGGCGGCCAAATCGATTGGCTTGACTTCCCCGGTACCGAGTGCCATCGCTGAAGCATAACGGTTTCCTTCAGATACCGGAATCCCCATGTCGACTAATTTCTGCGTATCAGCAGGTTTTTGGTTACGTTCTTCATAAATCTTAACAGCCGGGACGTTCAAGGAGAGCTTGAGCGCATCGCGTACTGTGACAGCACCGCGATACGTTTTCCCTTCGTTTTGAACCTGTTTCTTCGGTTGTCCCGGACCCGTGAACTTATAAAAATACTCTTCGTCGATGATTTGAGTGGCAGGCGTAATCATGCCAGCTTCAATCGCATTTGAATAGACAAGAATCGGTTTTGCAGTCGACCCGATTTGACGTTCTGCCCAGAAGGCGCGGTTCAAATCGTCGGTCTTGCCGTTGATATAGCGGCCCCCGACGAATCCGAGTACTTTCCCGGTCTTATTCTCAATCATGACAGAAGACGTTTGTTCAGGAAGTGTGCGGTTCTCATCTTTAATCGTTTGATTCGGTCCGAAGTTGCCAGCGTTTTTAGCCGGTTGTTGCATCGCTTCGTGAATTTCTTTATCCAATGTCAAACGGATGTTGAACCCACCTTGACGCAACATGTTATGAGCACGCTTCGCATAAGTCGAACGGACAGAGTCCTGTTCCTCCGAGCTCAACTCATTGATTTCAATCCCATCTTGCTCCAATAGATAATCCGTTACGATTTGGCGTGCTTGAAGTTCTGCTTCGTCTACCACGTACGGATATTTGTCGCGAGGCTTCGTCTGAGTCTGCATGAAGTCTTGCGTGATGTCGTAGTTATAAGCGGCATCATATTCTTCTTTCGTGATCTTTCCTGCAACGTACATGCGGTTCAATACCGTTTTCATTCGGTTAACCGCACCCGATACGTCCTCTTTGATGACGCCACCTTGATAGTAAGGTGTGTAGAAGAATGGGTTTTTTGGGATACCGGCAAGGAAAGCGGCTTGTGGAAGTGTCAATTTCTCTGCCGAAGTATTGAACACACCGCGAGCGGCGGCCTCAATCCCTGAAATGTTACGTCCCATCGAGTTACGTCCGAATGAGACAACGTTCAGATAGGCGTTTAAAATTTCATCTTTGTCCATCGCTTTCTCTAGACGAAGGGCGAGTAATATTTCTTTTGCTTTCCGTTCGAAAGATACTTCGTTCGTCAACATTTGGTTTTTAATCAATTGTTGCGTCAACGTTGAACCACCCGTGCGATCTTCAGATCCTGTTGCTTCTTGTAAAATAGCGCGCAACGTCGCTTTTGGAACGACGCCATCGTGCTCATAGAATTCGACATCTTCCGTCGCAAGTAGTGCATCGACGACGTATGGAGAAACTTTTTCTACTGGAATCGGGATTCGTACCTCATCGGTCGTATAGTTCCCGATGCGCTCCCCGCTTCCGAAGTAAATATTGGAAGTCGATGTATACGTATTGATTTGCGCAGTCATCGTTTTATAAGCCGGGGTCGGCATATCTTTGACGAGTGACGCGAAATATCCGACACCAATTCCAGCACCTAAAAACCCGATGAGTACAACAGAAATGATGGTCAGGAGTAGGACGTTCCACGACACATCATACATAACATTGGCATAACGACGTACTTTCAATGACGTCGGATTATTCCATAAGTCTCGAATCTTCTGCAGCATGACAGCCTCCTTAAATATGGTGTAAAACTATTTTAGACAGTAATATATTCGATTATAGCACAATTCAACCTACACCTTACCTCGAAACCGAAGTCTCGTGCAAGTTTCATTGTAAGAGTTGACAAGTTGAAATCGATGCTTATAAAATGAATAGCATAGTCAACAAGATAATGACGCTGTGAAGAAAGCGAAGTAGTCGACGGGCCTCTTGTCCAGAAAGCTAGTGGTTGCTGTGAACTAGCCAATGTCAATCGATGAATTACACTTTTAGAGCGTGCCTTCGGGCCGGTTCGAGACCGTTATCTCTCGCTCAAGCGGTCGCAAATTGCGACAAGTAGGGTGGTACCGCGGAATCTCCGTCCCTTCTCATATGAGAAGGGACGTTTTTTTATGTCAATCGAAGGAGTGGAACAAATGGAACTATTAAACGATTTAGAGTTTCGAGGACTTGTCAACCAAATGACAGATGAAGAAGGATTAAAAGAACAACTCAAGCAACCGACGACGTTATACACGGGATTTGATCCGACAGCGGACTCGCTTCACATCGGGCACTTGCTCCCGATCTTGACGCTAAAACGTTTCCAGCAGGCCGGCCATCAGGTCATCGCGCTCGTCGGTGGGGCGACAGGGATGATTGGTGACCCGTCTGGTCGTTCGGATGAACGTTCACTAAACACGTTGGATACGGTCAAGCTCTTCTCCGATCGCATCAAGGATCAGTTGAGCCGATTCCTTCCACTTGAAGGGGAGAACCCGATCACGATTCGCAACAACTACGAATGGACGGAAGAGATGTCAATCATCGACTTCCTGCGCGACATTGGGAAGCACTTCCCAATCAGTTACATGCTTGCGAAAGACTCTGTCGATTCACGTATGGAGAACGGGATCTCGTATACAGAGTTCTCTTACATGTTGCTCCAATCTTACGACTTCTTGAAACTATACGAGACAGAGAAATGTCGTCTTCAAGTCGGTGGAAGTGATCAATGGGGGAACATCACGGCAGGTCTTGAATTGATTCGTCGCTTTGGTCACTCTGAAAAAGCGTTCGGTCTCACCGTGCCACTCGTCACAAAGTCGGACGGACAAAAGTTCGGGAAGACAGCGGGCGGTGCAGTTTGGTTAGATGCGGATAAGACGTCGCCATATGAGTTCTACCAGTTCTGGATCAACGTCGACGATGCAGATGTCATCAAGTTCATCAAATACTTCACGTTCATGTCGCATGAAGAGATTGAGGCACTTGCAGCCGAAGTGACAGAAGCGCCTGAAAAGCGCGTGGCACAGCGCCGACTCGCAGAAGAGATGACAAAGCTTGTCCACGGTGAAGCAGGACTTGAACAAGCGGAGCGCATCACGAAAGCGTTCTTTAGCGGAGATTTGACGTCGCTTCAACCGGAAGATATGGAAGATGCGTTTAAAGGCATGCCGCAATTCGAACTTGACGGTGAACGCAACCTTGTAGACCTCCTCGTCGAGGCGAACATCTCACCATCGAAACGTCAGGCACGTGAAGACGTGACGAACGGCGCGATTTACTTGAACGGCGAACGCGAACAAGCAATTGATAAAGTCGTCACTCGCGAAGACACGCTCGGTGAATTCACCATCATTCGCCGCGGTAAGAAGAAATACTTTGTGATTCGTCACGTATGAACATCCTGTCCGTTCCTCATTTGTTGAGGAATGGACTTTTTTTTATACATGACGTGCGGTTCGGATTTGCTAAAATGAGGAGAAAGGAGGGATGACGATGGAGATAGAAGAATTTTTCGGCGACCAGTTCCATCAATGGCGCGAACACTTTCGTTATTATGAAATGGCGATCACGGAACTCGAGAGCGATCTCGGGATCATTGACTTGGATTGGCAGACGAGACTCGGGTATTCACCGATTGAACATGTGAAGACGAGAATGAAAACATTGCCGTCTATCGTGCGCAAGATGAAACGGAAAGACTTACCTTTAGAGGTTTCGGCACTTTGGGAGCATGTGCACGATGTGGCGGGCATTCGGATTGTCACGAGCTTCCGTGATGACATATATGAGATTTTGCGTCATCTAGAGGCGCGAGATGATTTAGATATCATCGAAATAAAAGATTACATTAAATACCCAAAACCGAGCGGGTATCGGAGCTTACATCTCATCGTGAAAACGAAAGTCTATTTGGCCGAACGAATCATCTGGGTGCCGGCCGAGATTCAGATTCGGACACTTGCTATGGATTTTTGGGCGGCGACGGAACATAAGCTTCAATATAAATATCAGCATGAAGTACCAGATTCATCGAAAGAAGAGCTGATTGAAGCGTCACTCATGGCGGATGCCCTCGATACGCAAATGGGACGCATTCGACAAGAGATTTTGAAGAAATAAAAAAATCCCCTTCGTGAAGAAGGGGATAAAAAGCATTAACGTGAGTAGTACTCGACGATGAGTTGCTCTTTGATTTGGTCGTTGAGTTCAGCGCGTTCTGGGAGACGTACGAATGTACCTTCGAGTTTCTCAGCGTCAAACGATACGAAGTCTTTTGTAGCTGGTGCTACTTCAAGTGCTTCAGCGATTGCTTTTACGTTTTTCGACTTTTCACGAACTGCGATGACTTGACCTGGTTTTACGCGGTAAGACGCGATGTCAACGCGTGATCCATCAACAGTGATGTGACCGTGGTTGACGAGTTGGCGTGCTCCACGACGTGTGCGAGCGAGGCCGAAACGGTAAACGAGGTTGTCAAGGCGTGATTCGAGCAAGAACATGAAGTTCTCACCGTGGATGCCTGGCATTTTACCAGCATCGTTGAAGATGCGGCGGAATTGCTTCTCGTTCACTCCGTACATGTGACGAAGTGCTTGCTTCGCTTGAAGCTGAAGACCGTATTCTGAGATTTTCTTACGACCATTTCCGTGTTGACCTGGTGCGTAAGGACGTTTTGCTAATTCTTTACCCGTTTCGCTAAGCGAGATGCCTAAGCGACGCGAGAGTTTCCAAGCTGGACCTGTGTAACGAGCCATGATTGGACTCCTCCTTGTTGTTCATGTATTTTGCACAAAAGAACAACGGTGTCAAAGACGAGTAACGCCCCTTTCTAGGTGCAAGCACCTTCACTTGATAGCGAAGCTACGAGATGCCCCTCCGACAAAAGTCGAGGCCCGAAAGGTGGATACGTTTGTCTGTGACTGCTATCGTCATTTCATGCACAAAGATGAGTATACGATGAATACCATCTCTTGTCAATCAAATATAGCGAAGAAGTGTTTCGCAAAAACGTTCGAGTCCTTGACGGTCGATTTCTGAGAAACGGTCGAACTCCGGGCTATCGATATCGAGCACGCCAATCGTTTTCCCGTCACGTACGAGAGGGACGACGATTTCAGAGTTCGAAGCTGCATCACATGCGATATGACCAGGGAATTGATGAACATCGGCCACGAGCTGTGTTTCTTGTGTAGCTGCCGCAGTTCCGCAAACCCCTTTACCGAACGTGATGTGAACGCAAGCCGGGAGTCCCTGGAATGGTCCTAGAATGAGACTGTCTTCAGAATCAGTCACATAGAATCCGACCCAGTTGATCCGATCTAAAAATTGGTTGAGTAATGCGCTGGCGTTGGCGAGGTTGGCCACTGTATTCGTTTCGCCTTCTAATAATGCGGCGAGTTGCTTGTTTAACAGGTCGTAACCGGCTGTCAAATCACCTGAGTACGATGTCGTTTGGAACATATGAATTCCCCTCCATCTTTCATGTTTTTAGAATTTAGCATTATGGTACACGCAAATTTCAGATTTGTCTTCTTAGAAAGTTCCGAAAAAATGAACAATCTCCACTGAAACCATTGGAAAACCTATGCAAATCGTTGGTTCTATAATATGATTAGGTATATCTATTCTTATAAAATACTTCTTTTTTTATATAAAGGTACATAAGTCCACGAAAGCGGCTTGGAGGTTGTGACAAAGATGGATTACGGAATTTATGGATTAATCATTGGAATCATCGTCGTCGTATTAGGCGGCATGTTGGGGAGTATGCTCATTCGAAGGAATTTTTACCAAAAAATTGACGACTTGGATATGAGGAAACAAAGTGTGCTCAGTGCGAGCATACCCGTCGAACTCCAGAAATTCAAACAGTGGCCGATGGAAGGGGAAACGAAAGAAAAGTTTGATCGTTGGCATCAATCTTGGGATGAGTTAGTCAGTGTACATGCAGGTCAAATCGATGAAGCGTTATACCGGGCTGAGGAAGACTTGGATAAATATCGTTTCATGAAAGTCAAAGCTGACTTGAATGCAACTGAACAACTCATTGAAGAGCTCGAGACGATGGTACACGCCATGCTCGATGAGATGGATGAATTTACGACGCATCACACCTCGCTTATGGACATTGTGAAGCAGGATGAGAAAGAGTTGTATCAGTTCCGCAAGACATTAAATTCACAAAACCATGCGTTCGGACCAACCTATGCATTGGTGGAACAAGAGATTGCCGCTGCCGAGGCGAAACGCAGTGAGATGATTAACTTAAAGCAGGTCGGTCAAGTTTCTGAAGCATTTGAAACCGGACAAGCCTTATCGAATCAAGTAGGACACATCCGTGAACTGATTCGGATCATTCCGCAATTTGTACGTACGGTTCAAGTGGAACTGAAACAACAACTTCAACAACTCCGCGCTGGACATAAAGAAATGCAAATGGACGGGTATGCGCTTGAACCACTAGGATTAATGGAAGAAATCGATCAAGCGGAAGATCGTCGAGAAGAGTTGATGGCTCGAATCGAACGCTTGGAATTTGATCATTTTGAAGAGGACATGCAACAGTTGAGCTCGGATATCGATCAATTATTCGAAGCATTCCGAACAGAGGTCGATGCCCGCCAATACGTGAAAAAAGAATTTGCGACGATACAAGAGCGCGAATTGCAATCTGCCGAAATCATGAATCACTTACAGACGGAAATGTCTCGACTTGTAAGCAACTATGAAATCAATGCACGCGTCGGAGAAGAATTCGAACAATTAGAACGTGAACGAACGACTCTCACGGCGAATGTACTTGATATTGAACAAGCTCTCGTCGCGCAAATGTTACCGTTTAGTATGATCAAATCCAAAGTGCAGGAAGCGAAACGGTCACTTGACCAATTCAGTGCCATGCATGAGCGTTTCATTGAGGATACGAATTCATTACGTAAAGAAGAGCTTGAGGTCCGTCACAAGTTAGAAACGTGGAAAAAAGAATTGTCTGGGCATCGTCGCCTGTTAGCGAAAAGTGCGATGCCGGTTGTTCCGAATGATTTGTCAAACGACTTACGTCAGCTCCAAAAAGGTGTCCAGTCGTTAGACGAACAGTTTGACAAGGCACCGTTCAACATGACGTATATCGTCGGGCTTAGCCATGATGTCGAAGAGATGATGGATAACTTCCGTGACCGTGTCCATGCACTGATTCGTCAAGTGACGTATGCGGAACAGTTGCTCCAATATGCAAACCGCTTCCGTCGCCGTGACAACGAGGTCCATATCGCCTTGACGCTTGCGGAAAACAAGTTCTTGCATGGAGAGTATGGCACTGCGGTCGAAATCGGTGAGCGGGTGCTCGGTCGATTCGATGAGAACGGAGCCAATGAAATTCGTCAACGTGTGGATAAAGGGTTAGAACAGCAGGAATTGCTAAAAAAATAAACGATGCATGAAGATTGACGGAAACGGGAAAAACGTAGACGTCAATCTTTTTTCAATCAAGGAGGAATCGTCAGATGGGTACACTATGGGTCAACGGGAATATCTACACATTGAATAAACCGGGTGAGATGGAACGTGCCATGTTTATTGAGCATGGACGCGTCTTGAAGATGGGGGACGAGGGACATCTCCGACGTACATATGCCGGTCGCATCGAAGAGATTGTGAATTTGGAAGGGAAGAGTGTGTATCCGGCCTTTACCGATTCACACATTCACCTTGTCGGATACGGCGAAGCGCTCGACCGTGTCGATGCGAGTGAAGCGACGGATCTTCGAGAATTACTTGAAACGATGAAGCAACGAGGGTCGGACGACGATTGGATCGTCGCAGAAGGGTTTGATGATCGTCTGCTCGGTGACATGCCGACACGCGAGATGATTGATGAAGTGATTGACGACCGTCCTGTCGTGTTGAAGCGTGTCTGTCGTCACGTAGCCGTCGTGAACTCGAAAGGACTTGAACGACTTGGACTGATCCACCATACGGTGATCGAAGGTGGAAAACTTGGGCGAGGTGAAGAAGGTAAATTGAATGGCGTCCTATATGATGCTGCACTAGATCTCTTATATAAAGAATTGAGTGGGAACCGTAAGAAAAATGCGGCTTCTCTTCGCCGGGCAATCGATTCATTATTCGCACATGGAATCGTTGGTGCCCATACGGAAGACTTGTTCTATCATGGAGATCCGCTCGAAACGATTCAAGCGTACGAAGATGTACTGGACGAACTTCCGTTTCAAGCACACCTTCTCGTCCACGAACAGGTGGTGGATCGTGTCATCCAGCAAGATGCGATGACGCGTCGGAAGCGGTTTGACTTCGGTGCGATGAAACTCTTTGTCGACGGTTCGTTCGGTGGACGCACCGCTCTGTTATCTGCACCGTATGCGGATGATCGGAGTCAACGAGGAATTGAAGTACATCGACCAGATCATCTCGAGGCACTCGTGAAAAAAGCACGAACATACGGTATGAATGTGGCAGCGCATGTGATCGGTGATGCGGCGGTCGAGCAATTTGTCGGCCTGCTTGAGAAGTACCCTGCCAGAAAAGGGACACGAGATCGAATTATCCATGCCTCATTATTGAATGACTCATTGATCAACCGAATCAAATCATTGCCTGTTTTGATTGATGCACAGCCGGTATTTTTATCGGATGACATGGACATGCTGTTCGAGCGGTTGGGCAATGAGCGTGTGCATGATGTCTATCGATTCAAGTCTTTACTCGATACAGGGGCATTGGTGTTAGGAGGAAGTGACGCGCCGATTTCATCTGTTGACGTTCGAAAGGGATTGTTTGGAGCGGTGATGCGACAATCGTTTCACGGGTCGAGCACGCTAAATCCGAGTGAACGTCTATCGATGTATGAAGCTCTTCGCAGCTTCACGTATTCGCCTCATGTTGCTACAGGGACGCACGGAAGAAACGGGCTATTGGTTCAAAGTTACAATGCCAACTTCACAGTATGGGACGAAGATTTCTTTAAATTGAGTGGGGAAGACATCCTGCACAACCGTCTTGTCATGACTGTTGTCGAAGGGAAGCCGGTGTACGAGGCAGAAACAGCCACGATATAAAAAGAGGAGTGGTTTCACCCGAAAGGGATGGAACCACTCCTTTTCTTTATCAGAAGAATGAACGTTGCACTTTATGCCAGAACGAGTTGGTCCGAAGCTTGACAGTCTT